>JBDTSJ010000062.1:0-244364 GCA_039931205.1 Acidobacteriota bacterium | reverse complement strand
GCGGTGCTGGAATCCTCAGTTATGAATGGTTGATAAAAGCGAGGCATGTCAGGTCAAGCTATCCCGTCGTGGCTCGCCCTGAATTGGTTTCTTCATGGGAGCATGTGTTGTACAAGGCGCTCTACAAAGCGAATCTTCGGCCTATCCCTCAATATAGCGTTGAGCAGTATTTGCTGGACTTTGCTTTTGTTGTTGGAAACCGCCGACTCAACGTCGAAGTTGATGGGGAACAGTATCACCGGAACTGGGATGGTGAGCTGTGCAGAAGAGACCAAATAAGAAATCAACGATTGATGGAACTGGGTTGGGATGTGATGCGCTTTTGGGTCTATCAGGTTCGCGACGACCTACAAGGTTGCGTTCAGCGCGTTGAAAACTGGGTTGTCCTGAACGAAAAGTTCGCCGACATCTCTCACTGACACTTAATTGCTTTCGGTGCGTTGTTGGACCTTTGAATGCGTCGTAGGGCGTTCGTAATAAAATTTTAGCGCAAGGACTTAGGCGCTAAGCAAACCGACGCTTTAGGCCACTCAGTTACAGCTCCTAAATTCTCATGTCCAACTACTTGCGCGATGTTTAATGCGGCTTGAGCAAGCCGGCGTTTAGCATCTCAAGCACCGGTGCAGCGATGCGGAAACGCTTCACCAATTCCTTGCAAAGTTTGGGGCTGGTGGCCAGTTTGACGTCCAGTTCGGTCCAATAGAGCCATTGCTTCATGCGGATGAGGTCGGCAGCGGGGGACGCGGCGTCGAAGCCCTTGGGCATGCGGGCGGTGGTGGAGCCTTCCAGCTTGCCCATGAGCTTCTCTGGAATCTTAGCAGCAGCGCGGAATTTTTCATGGTGCTGTGCCAGGTAAGTTCGCACGGCAAGGAGCTCGACAGGTCCGGGCATATAAGATCCCGCCGCGACGCCTATGTTCTTGGCGGTGAGGTGGAAGTAGAAGCCGGCGGAGGAATGTTTGTCCAGTCCTTTGCGTGGAAAGATCGCGGCGAGATGCGTTTTGTAGGGAGTTTTATCGGCGCTAAAGCGGGTGTCGCGGTAGATGCGGTAGAGGGCTTTCTTGGGGTCGGTTACGTGCAGAGGCGCGAAGTCCATCAGTTCCGCATTGATGGATTCAATGAGCGCGAGCATGGGCGCTTTCAGTTTCGTTTCGAAGATTTCCTTGCGCGCGTTGAACCAATCGCGATCGTTGTTGCGGGCCAGGCCGCGCAGGAATGTCAGAGCCTGAGGCGGGAACACGCTGGATCAACCGCCGGGGAGGATTTTCGAAATGTCGTTGAAGATCACGAAGACGATCACGACCATGAGGAAGGCGAAGCCGACTTTCACGATGCCCTCTTTGACGCGCATACTGAGGTCGCGCTGCATCAGCATTTCGATCAGCAGCATCAGGATCCCGCCGCCGTCCAGCAAAGGGATGGGCAGCAGGTTCACGACAGCCAGGTTCAGGCTGACCATGGCCATCAGGCCGAGGAAGGAAACTACGCCTTCCTTCGCGGCGCGGCCGGAGAGCACGGCGATTCCGATGGGGCCATCGATGGATTTCGGCGACATGCGCTGTTCGACGACGCTTTGCAGGAATTTGTACAGCAGCAGGGCATTCTGCTTGTTCTGCCGCATGGACTCGTTGAAGGCATCCCGGAACGACAGCTGGGTTATCTCGACGGGGGATTGCAGGGCCGCGCCTAAGCGCCAGCGGCCGGTACCGTCATCCTTGCTCCAGGACGGAGTGATGGTGGTTTCATGCAGTTGGCCGGCGCGCCGGAAAACAATTTGGATCGGGGAGCCGCCGGACTTTCCAACAATGTCGATCAGTCTGCCCGCGCTACGCACGGGTTGGCCGTTGAGGCTGACGAAAGTGTCGCCACTCTTCAGACCGGCTTTTTCGATATCCACGCCACAGCACGATCCGGCCACTTGCACGTCCATTTGCGGGGACCATCCGGAACTTCCGCCCGGGCGTTGTTCGGAGCCCGCGGCCGGCGTGACGGTGAAATTGAGACGCTGCCCTTCGCGCTCGACGATGACCGGAATGTCGCGGCTGACACCGACCAGCTCCTTCACTTGGATGTCTTCCCAGGTAGGTGCCACCTTGCCGTCGAATTCGATAATCTTGTCGCCTTCTTGAATGCCCACTTTGGCAGCCGAGCCATCGGGGGCGACGTATCCCACCACTGGGTTGGGCGGATTGGGGACGCGCTGGTACTCGAACATAAACAACCCGGTTAGGATGGCCACCGCCAGGACCATGTTTACAGCGGGTCCGGCGAAGATGATACAGAGGCGCTGCCAGCGGGGTTTGGCGGGGAATGCCCGAGGATCCATGGTTTGCACGTCAGGTCCCGCGATTTCCCCAGGTTGTTCGCCGGCCATTTTGACGTAGCCGCCCAGCAGGAAGGCGCAGAACTTGAAGTCCGTTTCACCGCGTTTGAAGCCGAACAGGCGGGGACCGAAGCCAAAGCTGAACGCTTCAATGTGGACGTCGAACAAGCGCGCGACCAAGTAGTGACCCATCTCGTGCAGCAGGATCATTACTCCGATTAGAACCAGGAACCACCAGAAGCTTTGCAGGAAATCTAGCATGTCCCTTTACCCGTTACCTTCATACTATAGTTTACGCGCGGCCTACCGTTTCGGTTAGCAATCTGGATGCCGGACGGGTAGCAATGATCTCGGCGGCGACGCGGCGCGCTTCCCGATCTACTTCCAACACTTCGGCGATCGACTTCGGTTCGCGGACCGGCATGCGGTCCAATGTTTCGGCAACAGTTTCCCAGATGCCGGGGAAGGGGATATGGCCAGCCAGAAATTCGGCCACGGCGATCTCATCGGCGGCGTTCAGAATGGCGGTGGCAGCGCCGCCGGTTTCCTGAGCTTGATAGGCCAGACTCAGCAGCGGAAACTTTTGAAAATCAGGTGGATAGAAGTTCCAACGGGTGGCTTCGCGCCAGTCCAGCCGCGGCACGGGGGCGTCGGCGCGTTCCGGGTAGGTCAGCGCGTATTGGATCGGCATGCGCATGTCGGTGGCGCAGACTTGCGTAATGACGCTGCCATCCACATACTCCACCATGGCGTGGACTTTTGATTCCGGATGCACTACCACTTCCACATCTTTCGGCAGGAAGTCGAACAGCCAGCAGGCTTCGATCACTTCAAATCCCTTATTCATTAGGGTGGCCGAATCGATGGTAATTCTCTGGCCCATTTTCCAGGTGGGATGATTCAGCGCTTGCGCCGGTGTGACGGCCGCCAAGTTCTCGCGAGGAGTCTCGCGGAAGGGGCCACCGGAGGCAGTGAGGATCAGTTTCGTGACCTCCCCGCGCAGGCCGCCGCGCAGGCATTGATGCGCGCCGTTATGCTCGCTATCGACGGGAATCATTTCGGTTCCCGCGGCGGCGCGGGCCTCCATCACCAGCTTGCCGGCGGAGACCAACACTTCCTTATTTGCCAAGCCGACTCGCTTTTTACGGCGGACGGCTTCAAACGTCGCTTCCAGGCCTTCCACTCCCACGATGGCCGACATGACGAAGCCGGCTTCCGGGGCGATGGCGGCATCGATGCGAGCTTGCGCTCCAAAGGCAATTTCGGTTTGCGGGCGCGGGTTAATCTTGCGCAGCGCCAAGGCGGTGGGTTCGTCGGCTACCACTGCCACCTGAGGCTTGAATTCTTCGATCTGCTGGGCTAGGCGTTCCACGTTGCGGCCAGCTACTAAAGCGTAGATACCAAAGCGATCAGGCCAGCGCCGCACCACGTCTAAAGTGTTGACACCGATAGAACCAGTGGAACCGAGAACGGTAAGGAGAGTCACCCGCATTCAGAATAACACTCAGCGGCTCATATTGAGCATCAGCTTTTCTTTCTGGTGGAGGGTATTTCTAGGAGGGTAGGGGCGCCGGGGAGGTTTTGCTTCAGGGGTCTTTTCTGAGGTTAGTCTCGCTTTGGTGGGAGTTGCCTCCCCGGCTTGATTCCAATAATAGTATATAGTTCTCTGGAATGCAATAGTTTTTTTGCATACAGCTTTCTTTTCAATGTAAAGAATTGTTAATACAGGGGATACGTCCAGTATAGATAGTTTTTATGGTGTGGAAAACTGCTTTGAATCGATTGTCCTAAGGGTAGTACTATGCTTTTTTGATAACCGTCCCGGTCCAATCTTCCAAAACACGGATTGCCGAGCAGAAGTCATCGTCGCCCCAACCCTTGGCGACCGTGGCTCGTAACATTTGTTCCGTCACTGAACTGGCCGGTACGGGAATGTTCAGGTCCCTGGCCATTTGGAGAGCAAAGCCGACATCCTTATGCATCCATTTGGCCGAGAAATGCGTGGTGAAGTCGCGATTGAGGATAAAGGGGGCCTTAAAGCTGGCCAAACCGCTCTTGGCGGCGCTGTTTTCGAGAATGTCGATCATCAGCTCCGGCGGGATGCCGGCCTTGTTGGCGAGCACGAGGCCTTCGGAAAAGGCCTGAAAGATGCCGGCTCCCACCATGTTCTGGACAACCTTGGCTCGCAGGCCCTGGCCGGGTCCTCCGCAGTAGAAGAAGAGTTTGCCCATGATTTCCATGTACGGCTTGGCGCGTTCGTAGGCGGATTTGTCGCCTCCAATCATGAAAGTGAGCGCGGCTTTGTCGGCGCCGCCGGTGGAGCCGGTGACGGGGGAGTCCAGGAAGTCGACGCCTTTGGCCGCCAGGGCTTTGCCGATTTCGATGCTGGCGTCGGGGGCGATGGAACTGCAGTCGCAGATGACAGCGCCCTTGCGGGCGCCTGCGATCAAGCCGTTATCGCCCAGGCACACCTGTTTGACCATCGCCGTATTTCCAACACAAATGAAAATGAAGTCGGAGCGCTGCGCGACGTCGCTAGGGTTGGCGCATACCGTACCGCTGCCTTCTTTGGCGAGCTTTTCCGCCTTACCGCCGGTGTGGGACCACAGGGCGACGTCATGTCCCGCGCGCAGTAAATGGCCGGCCATGCGATAACCCATAATGCCGAGCCCGAGAAATCCTATTTGTGCCACGAAAAACACCTCCTGAGAGTTAGCGAAGTTATGATTCTAGCAGGCGGGAGTTCTTCGGTCCCCACAGAGGGTAAGCGAACTTAAGAGGCGTCGGCGGTGGAGCGCATGCCGGTGAGCAGGCGCAGGATCACCAGATCGGAAGCCTGAAACGTGGTGGCAGGGACGTTGCTGAGGTCCTCATCGCGGTCCACTACGTGGCTGCGGATCATGGTGCGCAGTTGGGCGACGCTAATTCCCAGTTCTTCGGCGACTTCGGCTTCGGTGTACTGCGACTTGAGATTTCTGGTAAGCTGCATGGGTCCTGGAGCCAATCATAGGCCGGATGGCATAGGGTTCCCAATTGGCAAAACTCTTATTTAGGCCTGCGTAACGCCTGACGTACCTACGTACTGGGGGTGGTATTCGATTTCTCTCAACCAATTGACGCGCTCGCGCGTCTACTCTTGAGAAATCAGGGCAAGTGGGAGGAAGCGGATGCGCCTGAAGTTGACTGGGCTGGTGGTTTTGGGCGTGGCGATGCTGGCCTCTTGCGAGCGATCGGGGGCGGAGGCGGCGGCAACTCCCCCTACCACTCCGGCGCGAGTGCCTACAGAGGCGACGGTGCCGCGCGAAGCCCGGCTTAGTGGCATCGTCGAGGCGGTCCATTCGGTGCGAGTAGTAGTGCCCCCGTTGACTGGGCAAAACAACCGCGTTACGCTCACCCGCTTAATCGGCAATGGCTCGCGCGTCGAAATGGGCGACACGATTGCCGAATTCGATCCACTGGAACAGATGGATGCCGCTCGGACGGCGCGCGGCAAGCAGGAAGACCTGGAACAGCAGGTCCAACAGAAAGCGGCGCAGAACCGGGCGGATCAGGAAAAGCGGCATTCCGATTTGCAGGCTGCGCAAGCGGATCTGCGCAAAGCTCAACTGGAAGTCTCCAAGGCCGAGATTCTGCCGGATATCAATAAGCAGCAGAACGATATTCGGGCTCGCCAAGCCCAGCAGCACGTGGAGAGCTTGAAGATTTCGCAGGCGCACCATGACCGTTCCGAGGAAGCGGCCTTGCGGATACTGGAACTCCAGAGGGACCGGCAGAAAGTGGCTCTGGAACGGGCGCAAGCAAATATCCAGAACCTGCTGCTGAAGGCTCCCATCGCGGGGATGGTCGCGCATTCGGTGCAATTCCGCCAGGGGGCGGTGACACACGTGCAAGTCGGCGATCAACTGACACGCGGGACCGGGTTGGTTAGCATTTTCGATCCATCAGAGATGCTGGTGCGGTGTGCCGTGGGAGAGCCCGACCGGGTGGAATTGAAAGCCGGCGCACGCGCGACTGTGTATCTGGACGCGTACCCTGACCTGGCTCTACCCGCACATTTTGAAGCGGCCAGTCCGATTGCGACGTCAGCCTTGGGGACTCCGATCAAGACGTTCACCGCATTATTCAAGTTGGAAAAGACGGATGCCCGGCTGATGCCGGATCTTTCAGCGGCAGTGGTCCTGGAGATTCGGAAGTGAAGGGTGTGCTCAAGTTTCTGGCCTTTTGCCTGGTGCTGGGAGGCCTGGGGTGGGCCGGCTGGACAGGCTATCACCGCTACCAGACCGTTGAGGCAGCCCAAGCCGCTCTGGCGCAGGCGCGCTACGGCGAGTTCCTGGCGATCGTGCGCTGCCGCGGGGAACTAAAGGCGGACCGGTCGGTTCAGATTTACGTGCCCTTTGTCCCCAATCTGCGCATTGCATGGATTGCGGCGGCGGGGGAGTTGGTCAAAGAAGGCGATCCGGTGATCCGCTACGACACGACGTCGGGGCAACAGGACGTGATCCAGAAAGAAGCGGCGTTGCGGCAGGTTCAGGCGTCGCTGGATCAAGCCAAAGCGCAGATCACGATCACCGCGGAGCACGATCAGGCGGATATTGTCGATGGCGGTTATCAGGTGGAGTTGGCGAAGATCAAGACCTCCGCCAATGAGTTTCTACCGCGCATTGATGCGGAGCGGAACTCGATTGATCTGGAAACCGCGGAACAAAAGCGGCGGCAGCTGGAAGCGTCGGTGGCGCAGCACAAGATTTCGGACCAGGCCAAGCTGTCCAATTTGCAACGCCAGATGGAGCAGGCTACGGCCGAGGTCGACCTTGTGAAGAATCGCATGAGCCGGCTGGAAATGCTGGCTCCGGTCACGGGCTATTGGATCGTGAATTCGAATTACCAAGGCACTACCTCTCAGCCGTTCAAGGTGGGCGACCCGGTGTCGGCGGGGCTGAACCTGGCTGTGATTCCCGACATGTCCTCATTGATGCTGGACGTGAAGGTGGAAGAGATCGACCGCGGGCGCATCAAGGCGGGCGCGGATGTAAACATCCGTGTGGACGCGGTGCCGGAGTTGGTGTTGCCGGCGAAGCTGACACAGATTTCACCCCTGGCGGAATTGAGCCTGGAAGGCGCCATTTCACGGAGTTTTCGAGGCTACGCGGCGCTGCCCAATCCCGATCCACGCTTGCGGCCGGGCATGAACGGAGGCATGGACATCATCATTCAACGGATTGCGAATGCGGTAAGCGTTCCGGCCAAAGCGGTGTTCACGAAGGCGGGAAAACCAATCGTATATGTGTCGGAGGGGGGCCAACTGCGTCCGGTGGAGGTCCAGTTGCTGGCGCGCAATCCGGATGAAATCGCGGTTTCCGGAATTGCGAAGGATGCTATGGTGGCGCTGGTCGATCCCAGCCAGGGCGGCGACGGCAAGGGCGGCTCCAAAGATAACGCTAAGGGCAACAGCGGGGGCGCGCCTAAATGAAAAAAGTTTGGATCGCGCTTATTGCGTTATTGCTGTTAGGCGGCGCGGCTGCCGGCGTCAACTGGGGTGTGCGGCAACTTATGACCGCGGTGGAAGTGGACAAGGGCACGCAGATTCCTACGACCACAGTCCGCAAAGGTCGCGTCACAATCACCGTGACCGCGCGCGGTGAGCTACAGGGCGGCAATTCCGAGATGATGATCGTGCCGCCGACGGGCTCCGGCGATGCGCCGATTACGTTTCTGCGTCCGACGGGAGATGTAGTGAATTCCGGCGACGTGATTATCGAGTTCGATACCACGCAGCAGGAGTACAACCTGCGCGAGGCTGAAGCGGACTTGGCGGAGGCGCAGGCGAAGGTATTACAGGCGGAAGCGGATGCGGCGGCGGCGCTGGAGGAGAGCCGCTGGACTACAATTTCGACGGCAGCCGAAGTGGAGTTCGCTGGATTGGAGGCGCGAAAAAATCCGATACTGGCGGTCAACGTAGCCCGGCAGAATGATATCGCGCTCGCCGCGGCGCGCAACCGCAAGGAACAGTCGGATCGGGATTTCAAGAATCGCCAAAGCAGTTCCGATGCGACGATCAATATCCAGCGGGCCAATGCCAACAAGTCCAAGTTGTTGGCGGACAATGCCAAGCGCATCATTGATAGCCTGGTGTTGAAGTCCAAGACGGGTGGATACGTACACGTGCTGGGGAACTCCAGCGGTCAACTGCTGTATTCCGGCGCGACGGTTCCGGATTTTCAAGTCGGCGATATGGCCAGGGCGGGGCAAACCATCGCACAGATTCCGGACATGAGCACGTGGGAAGTCAGCGCCAGCATTCCGGAAGTGGACCGCGGCTACTTGGCCGTGGGGCAAAAGGCGGAGATCCGGCCGTCGGTGCTGGCGGGCAGCACGCTCAAGGGCCATGTGGCGGCGATGGGTGGGACGACGGGCACGTCCTCCAGCCGGCGATTCCTGTGCCGAATTGCCGTGGACAAGGCGGATCCGGCACTGCGGCCGGGTATGACCACGTACGTGACCATCACCGTGGACACGCTGGAGAATGTCTTGTGGCTGCCTTCGCAAGCGTTGTTTGAAAGCGACGGCCGCGCCTATGTTTACGTCAGTGGAGCTCCGGGATCTAAACAGGTGGGGTTTGTGCAGAAAGAGGTCACGCTGCTGCGGCGCGGCGAGAGCCAGACCGTTATCAAAGGGTTGGACGAGGGCACTCGCGTTGCATTATCACGACCCGACCAGCAATCCAAGGGCGGGGACGCCAAAGGTAACAGTGTCATGAAGGCGTTGACGAAATGATTCTGATCTCGGATCTGGGGCAGGCTTTCGGCAACCTGCGGGCGCAAAAGACGCGCACATTGCTGACCGCGCTGGGCATCGTGTTCGGAGTGGGGTCCGTCATCGGGATGATGGCGATCGGTGCGGGAGCCAAGGCCGAAACGCTGAAATTTATCGAGCAGTTGGGGGTTCGCAACGTGTTGATCGATTCCCGTCAAGCGACCAATGAGCAGGAATATTCGGAGCGGCGTAGATCCTCGCAAGGGTTGTCGCGGCGGGACTACCGCATTCTGGAAACCAACATCGACGCGATTGAGAGCATATCGG
Source organism: Acidobacteriota bacterium (assembly GCA_039931205.1). Classification (GTDB taxonomy): domain Bacteria; phylum Acidobacteriota; class Terriglobia; order Bryobacterales; family Bryobacteraceae; genus Palsa-187. The sequence continues at coordinate 234,962 of JBDTSJ010000062.1, read as the reverse complement.
CGCGGCGGACGCTGCGTCCTCTGCGGGTGCTGCCCAAGCCCGCGCGCGAGATGCCAAATCTGCTTGGAGTGGACCCGGGATACAAACAGATCCACAGTTTGCAGTTCGCCGAGGGTGGCTTCTTTACCGACGACGACAACAAGCGCAGTTCCGCTGTGGCGGTGTTAGGCGAGACAGCCAAAGTCAGCTTAATGGGGTATGAGCCGGCGCTAGGCAAGTTCGTAAAAGTGAACGACACCTGGCTGGAAGTGATCGGCGTGCTGAAGGGCCAGTTGATGACCAGCTCACAGAATTCGGGCGGGTCGATTCCGGATATCGACAACATTGTTTACATTCCCGTGAACACCTTTGAATACCGCTATTACGATCAGGGCGGTTATATGAAGGACGAACTGGAGGGCATCGAGCTACGTCTGAAAGAAGGCGCCAACAGTATTGAGGTGGCCAAGGTAGTGACGGCGGTGCTGGATTCGACGCACCACAATATCGCTGATTTCACGGTGACGATCCCGGCGGCTCTGCTGGCTCAACAACAGAGGACGCAGACTATTTTCACCTACGTGATGGTAGCGATTGCGGCGATTTCCCTGCTGGTGGGTGGGATTGGGATTATGAACATCGTGTTGGCGACGGTGCTCGAGCGGACGCGGGAGATCGGAATCCGGCGGTCGGTCGGCGCGCGCCGCTTCGACATTGTCAGGCAGTTCCTGACGGAATCGGTATTGATTTCCTCCAGTGGTGGACTGATGGGTGTGGGGTTCGGATTTCTGATCGCCTGGGTGATAGCGCAAACCGCGCAGTGGACTACGATCGTGACACCGATGTCGGTGGGCGTGGCGTTTGGGGTGTCGGTGGCGGTGGGGGTTTTGTTCGGGGTGTATCCGGCAGTGAAGGCGTCGCGGATCAATCCGATTGAGGCATTGCGGTACGAGTAGCGGGTGCCCCCCCCGGCGTGCTCGGATGTGTGGTACCATTCCCAAAGCAGTCGAGATCCATGTAACATCGCTTGAAACCCCGCAGTCGGAGCCTACCCGCTTACACCCGCCAATCAATCGAAGTTCAGGACCTTATCAAAAGCTAGAAAGTAGAGATTCACACAAATGAAAGAAACTGGGACCGTAAAGTGGTTCAATGCCGCGAAGGGATTTGGATTCCTGGCGCGCGAAAACGGAGAAGATGTGTTCGTGCACTACTCGGCGATCGAGGCGAGCGGATACCGCAGCCTGGAAGAGGGCGCTAAAGTGTCCTTCGTCGTGAAGAAAGGCCCCAAGGGTCTTCAAGCCGAACAGGTAACGTTACTTTAATCGCGCACAACGGAGACCGGCGCGAGCAGCCTCATTTAGAAATGAGTGCGCGCCGGTCCCTGTGCGCTGCTGAACGTTACTTTAATCGCGCACAACGGAGACCAGCGCGAGCAGCCTCATTCGGTTAAATGAGTGCGCCCGGGTCCCGGTGTGCTCCTGAACTTTCACCAAGACGGGCGCGGGCCGGTAGAATAGTGTGCGGAACCCATGAGGATCAGCACATTTTCCCGGAACGCGCTCGTTTTGTTTGTGGCGGCCGCCAGCCTGCCTGCGCAGGACGTAGTCACCGTGAAGTCGCCCGACGGCCGCATTGAGTTCCGCCTGCTGGACGGTCCACCGGCGATGGACGATTCTCCCCTTCCGCATCTTTCCTACCAGGTCGATTTTAAGGGCAAGCGCCTGATCGACACCTCCCACTTAGGTTTTGAAATCGCCAGTCAATTGCCCTTGGGGCACAAACTCGGCCTGATGGACACTACGCGCGAGACGGTGGATGAAACCTATACCCTGGTCGCCGGCAAGGCGAAGGTGGTTCGGAATCATTACAACGAAGTGGTAGCGGAATACATGCAGAACGGGTCGCTGGGGCGGCGCATGACGATGGAGGTCCGCGCGTTCGATGACGGCGTGGCGTTTCGGTACGTGATCGCCAAGACCTCGTCTTTGCTGGACTTCCTGGTGGAAAACGAAATGACGGAGTTCGTTTTTTCGCAGGATGCGGACGCGTATCCTCTGCTGCTGGACGGATTTCAGACCGCCTATGAGGATCAGTACAGCAAACTGACGCTGAGCGGGATTCATTCGGATTCGCTGGTGGGCTTACCTTTTTTGGTGGAGCAGCCCGGAGTAGGGTGGGTGGCCGTCACAGAGGCGGATCTCGACGAATATTCGGGAATGTATCTGGAACATAAAGAGGGCCGCATGATGAAAGCCCGGCTGGCTCCGCGGGTGGATGGGGGCGGGCTGGCAGTGCAATTGAAGACCCCGGTTGTGACGCCATGGCGGGTGCTGCTGATTTCGGACCGGCCGGAGAAGCTGCTGGAATCGAACATCGTCACCAGCTTGAATTTGCCATCGAAAATTTCAGACACGTCGTGGATCAAGCCTGGGAAAGTGGTGTGGAACGGGTCCGCCACTACCGCGGAGGCGAAGCGTTATCTCGATTTCGCGGCCGCATCAGGGATTGAATATGTCGGGATTGAAGGTTGGTCGGCGCGGATGGGGAATGGGTATAACGACCTCACCAAGCCTATCCCCGAATTCGACATGCCGGCCGTCTTGGCGTCCGCGAAACAGAGCAACGTTGGCTTGTGGTTATCGGCGCCGTGGCGAGCGGTGGAATCGCAAATGGACGAGGCTTTCGCGCTGTTCGAAAAATGGGGAGTGCGCGGGGTCCGGATCGACGGAATGAATCGCGACGATCAGACCATGGTCGCGTTTTACCGGCAGGCGGCGGCGAAGGCGGCGGAGTATCACTTGCTTTTGGATTTTCACGAGACGTCTAAGCCGGATGGGATGGAGCGGACGTTTCCGAATGTCCTGACGCGGGAAGGTGTCCTGGGGTCGGAATATTCCAAGTGGGGCGCACGTGTGACGCCGCAGCATAATGTGATGCTGGCGTATACCAGGTTGCTGGCGGGGTCGATGGATTACGCTCCGGGCGGGTTTAACAATGCTACGCGGACGGAGTTTCAACCGCGCGAGGCGAAGCCTATGGTCTTGGGGACGCGGGCGCATCAACTCGCGTTGTTTGTGGTGTTCCAGAGTTCGCTGCAGAGTGTGGCGGATGCTCCGGAGGCTTACAAGGGCGAAAAGGATTTCGACTTCATCCGGACCGTGCCGGTGACCTGGGATGACTCTCGCGGAGTGGCAGGCGAGGTAGGCGAATACGTGGCTGTCGCGCGCAAGGCAGGCGTCGAATGGTACCTGGGCGCGATCACGAACTGGACGGCCAGGGAAGTGGACGTGCCGCTTGCGTTCCTCGGTCGGGGTGAGTACATTGCGGAAGTGTACTCGGACGACGTGGGTACGAATCCGAAACACGCAGTGATCGAGCAGCGGCGCGTAAACGCGAGCGCCAGTATGAAACTGAAGCTGGCCTCGGGCGGCGGGGCGGCGGTACGGTTCCGGCCCGTGAACTAATTAGGAGGTCTGGATGAATCGACGGTCCTTTTTGCAAGTCACTTCGGTGGCGGGCGGCGGATTCCTGCTGGATTGTATGAGGGTCGCTGCAATTGAATAAGCTCGGATACAGCTGGGCTTAGGCGAGGCTGTGAACCGCAGTCAGTTCGTTCAATCGTTGGTTTTAGGCTCGATCTGCGACGATTTCGAAAACGTCGACCAAGTGATCCTAAGAATCATCGCCGAGGATGGCGCCAAAAGTGGCTTGACGATCGAACGTCCAGAAGTGGTGATCGCGCTGACGTGTCTGGTTGAGGCTGGCCTCGCCAGAGCCTACGAACTTTCCTCTTTCGGCGGTAGAGATCCGTTTTCCGGAATCCTTTCCGGCATGCCGCAAATAGATGAGGTGGAGGAAGACTTCCACACCTACTTCTACGTCACGGAAAAAGGACTGGAGCAACATCGAGCTGATCGCGCATGGTGGCCGTTCGACGATTTAGGAAATCCACGACCGGACTGGTCCCTCGAAATTGACTAATTTCGCGCGCCGCCGAACATGTGGACCACGTCGCGGTTGTTTTCCTGGCAGACGTATTCGTACATCTCTTCGCCGCCCTGCCAGCGGAGGTACCAGCCGCCGGTCCAGGGGCGCGTGTAGGCTCCCGGATCGTCGATGGTCGCTTCATATTTCAGCGTCTCGTAGTCGGTTCGGGTAAACCTTTCGATCAGGTGCAGAGCCGACGTGCTGGGGATGCCTTCGCGAGTCAGCCAGAACTTTTCGTTGAAACCGACCGTGTCGATGACCAGGGTGTCACCATCCCACTTGCCAGTGGAGTGCCCGGAGAATGTCGGATCCAGATCCTTGGGATGCGCCCGGCCGTCCATATAAATGATGCGCCAGGTGTGGGGTCCGCCCACGCCTACAACGTAAATGCGTTTCTCGGCGACAGCGTCGATGAATTCGATTCCGTACGGAGTGTGGAACATGCGCGGTCCGCCGGAGGGTTTGCAGCGCACGTGCGGATCGTCTTTCGTGGTTTCGGCCTGGCGGTAATCGTAAACGGCCTTGGCCCAAGGTTGCCACGGCACGTCTTCAATCTTGATATTGGTCGGCAGGTACATGGTGGGGTTGTCGAGCCCACCCGCCGGATTCGTGGCGAGCGTCGCGCCTGCGTTGCCTTCCCACATTCCCTTTTCGCCCGGCAGCGGTCCAAGGTTGACGCGGCCATCGGGCCAGTGCGGCGTGGGAGCGGCAGGCGGTCGATCTTTGCCCTTGCCTTTCCCCTTGCCTTGCGGACCTCCGGTGGCATTGATCCGGCCGGAGTTGAGATTAACGCCGGGAATGGGGCCATCGCCTTTCTGTGCGTCTTGCGCCGTCGATGGGACGGTGAGCGCGAGTAACAATGACACGCCCGAAGCCGCGATCGACAGCGCGATCTTGAGCTGAACGCGCATTAGTTGCCCTTGCCTTCGCTGGAAGCCGCGCCCAGCCGCTTGCCCGTAGCCGTCATGGTCACGGTGCGTGCGTTCAGTTGCTTGCTGCCGTCTTTAGCGAGCGTCCCGTTGACGGTGATTTCATCGCCGATCTTCATCGTGTTGCGCGTCCAGCCGCTGCGCTGTAAGCCGTTGGGAGGTCCCATTTCACAGGCCCAGTTGGCTACTTTGCCGTCCTCGCCCATTACATCGATATAGAAGTAAACGTGGGGATTCATCCACTCTACGTTGCTGACTATACCGGAGAGATTCACAACTTTCTTGCTGTCATACTCCGCGGAGAAGGAGTGATGCGCAGAGGCGGGAACCACCACCAACGCAGCGCCGATTCCCAGGGCCAATACACTTAGCAGGCTCAGTTTCATAAGATGGCTCCTAATTCACGTGCTCCAACTCGCGGTTATAGTCGTCGCAAAAATACTCATCGACGTCATCTCCCGCAATCCATTGGAGGTCCCAACTGCTGGTCCACGGCCGGGTGTAAGCCCCTGGGTCGTCTACCGTTACCTCATATCTTAACGTGTCGTAGTCGGGGCGCGAAATGCGCTCTGTCAGGCGGGCGCTCTCCGTGTGCGGCAGACCGCCGTTGCTGAACCAGAAGCGTTCGATCAGACCGACCGTTTGGATTACCAGAGTATCGCCTTCCCATTTGCCGGCGGAGTAGCCGAAAAAGGTGGGCGTGACATCCTCCCCGTTGGGCAGGGCGCGCCCGTCGAGATCGATGAGACGCCAATTGCGGTTGCCTCCCCGCGACAGCACGAAGACGCGGGAGCGATCGGGATCTTCCTGCAGCTGCACGCCGTAGGGCGCTTGAAACTGGCGGGGGCCGCCAGGAGGAAGGCAGACAGCCATGGGATCGTCCTTCAGCAGGTTGCGCTGGCGGTAGGTATAGATTGCCTTGGCCCATGGCTGGAAGGGCGCCACTTTGTCCGCATCGGCGATGTTCGCCAGGATACCTTCATAATTCATGGCTAGGTTGCCCGCTGTGTTCTCGAAAAGGGCCGGGCGGCTGGGGTTGGCCCAATAGCCGGCTTGGCCAGGCTCAGCCCCCAGGCGCACGTGACCGTTGGGCCAGCGCGGGGCGGGGCGGGAGGCTTGCTTGGCGCGTGGGGCGGGAAGGGATGCCTCGCTCAGCTTCGCTCCGCCGCTGAGAGTAATGGTTTTTCCATGCGCTTTATGGCTGTTGTCACGGGCACGGCTCGCGGCGATGGTTACGACGTCGCCGACATGCAGCGATTCCCCGGTCCACCCAGAGCGGCGTAATTCGGTGCGGCTGGCAAATTCCACTTCCCATTTCGTGACGGCGCCGGCGCCGGTGGAGTCCACGAACACCCACACGTGCGGATTGACCCATTCGAACTTGGTGATCGTACCCGCGATGGTCACCGGAGTCGCGTCGTTGTAGACGGCGGTCATAGAGTGATGGGCCAACAGAGTGGCCGTGGCGGCGGCAAAACCGGCGCCCAGAATCAGCAAACGGATTTTCATTGTTCCGGCTCCGGTCCAAAATTCTTTACTAAGTAATCCAGCAACAGGTTGGTTTCTTCGGGCGTCAAGACGGCTCCCTGATCGATCATCGCGCTGGTCCGCTCCCGCCACTGCTGCTTATTGAGATGTTGAGTCCTGATGCGATCCAATGCATGACAGCCCGAGCAGACTCCCTCAAACAGATCCTTCGCGGGATCTTTGGAAACCTGGGAAGTTTGCGCCGCAGCCCCAGCGGCCAGGGCGATAAGGCCGCTGAGCATGATCCGCGCTGTCACGTCTTAATCTCTTTTGAGCTTGAAATCGCCCTTGGCTTTGCCCTGCGTCCAAGAGCCTGTAATAGTGCGGTTGTAAGACCCGATGTCGCCCAGCTTTCCGTCCGCAACCACATGCTCACCCGCCTTGGTGTCGGTTTCGATGTGTACAGTCCAATCCGCCGGATTCAGGGTAACAGTCTTCAGCGGCGAGCCATTTTTGCCCGGATTCAGAGTGCCTTCGACAGCCTTATTGTTCCACTTTAGGTACATGACAATAGGAGTGCGTTGTTTGGCGGAGCTACCCCAATCGCCGTGCCAGGAACCGGTGAGAGGGTGGCCTTCCTGGGCTAACACCAGCGCAGCCAACACACCACTGGCCAAACATACAACGAGAAATTTCCGCAGCATGAGATACATTCTAGCAGCGGATTCTGGGCCCTGTCATAACAGCGACGGTGCGGCAGTGCAGTTGGCCTGCTAATACTCCCCTGAAAGACATCCGATAGCTGACTATGCCCCAATTCCGGAAGTATCTCCTTTTTGCTCTATTCCTTTTGGCGGGTTCACAACTTTCTCAAGCCCAGACCTGTAATTCCGGAGCATCCATTCGGGACATTCGCGTGGAGGGAACCCGCGAGCTGGTGGCAGACTTTGAACTGACTTGCACGGGTGGCACGCCCACGGGCGCCGGGCAGCCAGTGCCCTTGGTGAACTTCAACCTCTCGGTTCCGGGGATCGCGATCACCAGCAAACTTCTACCCGGCTCAGGCGGCACGGATTGGTCCGAAGGCATGCTGGTAGTCGACGAGCCAGACTCCAGTATTCAGTCCATGTGCGCGGACATCGCCGGAGCGTGTTCGATGACGGGCACCGGTACTGGTCTGGGAACCTACGATGGCACCTCAGGCAGACCCAACGTCTTTCAAGCGCGCCAGTTGACCAGCACATCCTTGAACTGGCTTGGCATTCCTGTCGATCCGCCGGGTGTCGGCAACACTCGTGTGTTCCGGTTCAAAAACATCCGGGTGAATGCGACGGGGCTGACGCCCGGGGACTTTGTGAAGGCTGGGATTTCGATCACCGGGGCCCTGAGTCCGGCGGTCAACAACCCGACAACCGATCTTGCATCGGTGCAGCGAGGAATATTTACTAGCAATGCCAATGTTGTTACCGGGGTCAACGGCATTGATTCTTTCGAGGTGGTGCTCAGCGAAAACTTGGACCTGGCTCTGCGGACACGCACCGACGCCCCTTTTGAAGGCCCCAATTCCTCGCCGGCGCCGGTGAACCAAAACAATGTTATCGACCAATACGCCTCGGAGTCCGGTTTTCACGATCACGACAATTTCCCGGATCTCCTGCGCAGCCCTGTGTCCCAGGCCGGTTTGGCGGATAGTGGCACGCGATTCGCCGTACGGTTGTTGAACATTCCTCCGGAGGTGCACGTGTTCGCTCCAGCGACCGTGGACCTGATGGATGGAATTGACGTAGTGGGTGTGGCGCGCCGGCTCACGGACATTGGTCTGGACGGGGCCGGCCCATTCTTCTACGCGGAGACGCCGGAGCTGGTCAACATAAGTGGGAGCGTTCAGGCGACCTATGAAGTGCTGGATTCCAACGTCGAAGGCATGGAGACCGTGCGGATTCCCGTCACGCTTTCCTATGACGTCATGGCGGCGCCGATGCCTCTGATCTCCGTGCGGGTGGGACTGGTTCCGGTGGCATCGGAAGCTGCGTCCTCGCCGATCCCGGCATTTACGGACTTGACAGCAATGACGATTGGGGCCCCGGCCGGTCCCACAATCACGACTTCAACGCTTCCAGGTGGCACGGCCGGCGTAGCTTACAACTTCACCATGGCGGCAACCAGCGGGACTACGCCCTACACGTGGAGCGGCAGCGGATTTCCGTCTGGCATGGGCATCTCGGCCGGAGGTGCTATCACCGGGACTCCGCTCACGCCCGGCATCTTCATGCTGAGCATTACCGTGCAGGACTTGGACATGCTTACGGACAACAAGGTCTTCACGCTTAACGTGGCGGGCGGCCCACCAGTCATTGTGACCACGGCTCTTCCCGTTGGGATTCGCGACCAAGCCTACAATTTCACGATGACGGCGACCGGCGGCGTGCAGCCGTTTACGAGTTGGAAAGCTACCGGGCTGCCGCCCGGTCTGGGAATCGGCGCGGATGGCGTGATTACAGGAACCCCTGGATTGGTCGGGAATTTCAACCCCGCGATTACGGTCCGCGATTCCGCCAACCTGCAGGATACGGATTCATTCCCTCTGCAGGTAGTGGCTCCACTGGAGTTTTCAACGGGCCCCGAACTGCCTGCCATTCCTGCGGGCGCGCCGATCCAGATCCCCTTTCCCGCCAGTGGTGGCACGCAACCTTATACGTTCACGCTGGAAAGTGCCGGCATACCCGGGATGGAGTTCGCCAGCGTGGGTACACTCACGGGAACCCCCACTGCGCAGGGCAGATACACATTTACGGTCCGCGTAGCGGATCAATCCGGGCAATTCGCGCTGCGAGCCTTTGTTCAACAAGTGGATGCTGCGCCGCAAGTAGTGAAACCGACGCTGCTCAAGATGGAGTTCACGGGATTTATCGGCGGCGACAATCCTCCCTCGAAATCGCTGGCATTGGTGGCCACGAACCAGTTGTCGGTTCAGTTCGCTCTGAATCTGGAGGTTGGACAATCCCGCACCGCGGCGCCCAGTTGGCTGATTGTCAGTCTGGATCAAGGCGTGATTCCGGCGCGCTTGACGGTGACCACGGATCAAACGGGTCTGACCGCGGGTGACTATACGGCGCGTCTCACGATTTCACAACCGAACGATTTGGCGCAGGCGCCGATCGTGATTGATGTGGTGATGACCGTGAAAACCCAAGCGCCCAACATGGAAGTGATTCCCGACGGTCTGCAGTTTAGCGCGCTGCGGCATTTGCCCGGCAAACAGACCCGCACAGTGGCGATCCGCAACAGCGGTGGCGGCGGGGCCATTCCCTTCAGCGCGGCGCTGGCGCAACAAAGCCGCTGGATCACCGCGATTACGCCGGTCTCCGGACAAACGGTGCACGAAGGTCTTGCCCAAATGACGGTGGAAGTAGATTCCACGGGACTCGCGGCAGGCCAATATCGCGACGTCCTGCGTATTACGACATCCACCCGTGTCATCGAAGTTCCGATTGTCCTGTTCGTTCTGGACGGGGGAGCCGTCATGGACCTCAGCTTGAGCGGAGTCCAGTTTCGCACCCGTGTGGCCGCCGGATTGGATACCGCCCGGCAGGTGAAGGTAATCAATCGCGGGGACGCGGGTACTACGATTCACTGGACCGCCCAGAAAGTGATTGGCGGCGACTGGCTGACCCTGCAGAACACCAGTGGCGTAGCCTCGCCCGGCAATCCGGGAATATTAACGCTGCGGCTGGCAGCGGGCGCCGCGGCCGTACCGCAGGGCTCGGAATACGCGTTGATCAAGGTGTCGGATCCGCTGTCGGTAGGTTCCCCGCAATACTTATTGGCGGTGTTGGAAGTGGTGGGTTCCTCCGCGCCCACTTTCTTGGATCTGCCCACCGCGGGTGTAGTATTCATCGCTCCGCCGGATGCGGCCACTCCGCGAACGCAGAAGTTCTCGTTCGGCGTTAGCAACGTAGTGCCCCTTTCATTCCAAGCAGCCGCGGCAACGAACTCCGGGGGCAACTGGCTCTCGGTCACGCCGATAACGGGAGCGGTGTCGGCTGGACAAAACGGCGAGGTCACGGTCTCCGCCAGCAGTGCAGGGCTCTCGGCAGGCATCTATTCCGGCGAAGTGGTGCTGGCGCGCGGCGATTCCGTGCGCGCCATCAACATCACCTTCATCGTGACGGATTCCGCGGGCAGTGCCGCGTCCGATATTTTGCCAGACTCGCGCTCCCGCGCGCGCGCTGCGGGAACTTGTACGCCGGATCGGCTGGCTCTGACTTCGACTGGCATGCCGAATCATTATCAGGTTCCCGCCGGTTGGCCCGCTTCGCTAGTCGTCGACGTGCACGATAATTGCGCGCGAGCCATCTCGAACGCCAGCGTTGTGGCGAGCTTCTCCAACACCGATCCGCCGTTGACGCTGCTATCGGACGGGACGTTCGGCGTTTATTCCGCAACCTGGGAACCTGGAACAGCGCTCACCAATGTGAACATCAAGATTCGGGCGACGGCGCCAGGACTCCTGGCGGCCGAGCCCCTACTGATCGGTGAGGTTACATCCAACAAGGTTCCGAAGTTGGCTCCCAACGGGACGCTGCACAATCTGAATCCCGAGGTATTGGGCGCCCTGTCGCCCGGCGTGGTCGCCCAAATTTACGGAACGGACCTCGCGACGGTAAGTGAATCCACAACCAGCGTGCCGCTCGCGACCACCTTCAAGGGCACGCGCGTGTTGGTCGGCGAGTTCGATGCGCCGCTTTACTTCGTCAGTCCCACTCAGCTGGTCGTCCAAATGCCCAACGAACTGATTCCGAACCTGCCCGTTGACGTCGTGGTGCAGGTGGGAAATGCAATCACCGTTCCGCAGCAATTGCAAATCGTTCCCGCCAAGCCCGGTGTGGCGGCATTCGCGGACGGGCGGCTCATTGTCCAGCACGCGAACTTTACGTTGGTGGACGCGGAGCATCCCGCCAAGCTGAACGAACCCCTGACAATGTATCTGGTGGGAATGGGAGCAACTGACCCGCCGGTGCCTTCCGGGACGCGCTCGCCTGGCGCCGAGCCGTTCGCGCGGCCCGTAGTTCCACCGGTATTAACGGTGGATGGCAAGCCCGCGAACATCGCCTTCGCGGGCATGACGCCGTTCGGCGTCGGGTTGTTCCAAATCAACTTCACCGTGCCCGCCACGGCGCGTACAGGAGTTCCCGTAAACGTTGTGGTGACCCAAGGGGATGCCGTTGCCAACACGACCACCCTTACGCTTGTGCCGTAATCGTTTTGGCGCAGGCGCCGCTGAAAAAGGTGTAAGATGCTTGCTGCGGGAGGCGCAGCATGAGGCAGACAGCGAAATTAACTTTAGTGGCCGCGGCGTTCGCGGTGACAGCCTTCCTGGTCTCCGCGCAGCAGCCGGGCTCCGCGCCGGCGAAACAGGCGAAGAAGAAAGTGGACGATGCTGCCTTGCGGAATGCGTCCAAGAACGCAGAGGAGTGGCTCACCTATGGTCGCGATTACTCCGAGACGCACTTCAGCCCCCTGAAACAGATCGATGCCAGCAACGTGAAGCGCCTCGGCCTGGCTTGGTCGTGGGAGACCGAATCGCCCGCGGGTGCGAACATCGAAGCCACTCCGCTGGTCAGCAACGGCGTGATGTACGGAATCCTGGGTTGGAACGTGATGTTCGCCCTGGACGCCCGCACCGGCGCCTTCAAATGGCGCTGGGACCCCGAGATCAAACGCGAGCACATCGCGACGCTTTGCTGTGGGCCGGTCAATCGCGGGGTGGCGATCTACAACGGGAAAGTCTACGCGGGCTTGCTCGACGGCCGCTTGGTGTCCCTGGATCAGGAAACCGGGAAAGTGCTGTGGCAGACGCAAGTACTCACCGATCCTGACGCCTTGCTTACATCCGCCGTTCGTGTGGTGAAGGGCAAGGTAATCGTTGGCTCCAGCGGAGCCGAGCAAGCGGTACGCGGCCAGTTCGCGGCCTACGACGCGGAGACTGGTAAACTCGCGTGGCGATTCTATACCGTGCCCGGAGATCCGGGAAAGCCTTTCGAACATTCGGAACTCGCGATGGCGGCGAAAACATGGACGGGCGAATGGTGGAAGATGGGCGGCGGCGGCACCGTGTGGGACGCAATGTCTTACGATCCCGACGCGGATTTGCTGTATATCGGCACCGGCAATGGCGGTCCGTGGGCGCGCGATCTACGGAGTCCGCAGGGTGGCGATAATCTGTTTCTCGGGTCTGTTCTGGCGGTCCGGCCGGATACCGGAAAGATGGTTTGGTATTTCCAGGAGACCCCCGGCGAAAACTGGGATTTCACCTCGGTGCAGCCAATGATCCTGGCCGACATCGCGATCGGCGGCCGGCAGCGGAAAGTGTTGATGCACGCTCCGAAGAATGGTTTCTTCTATGTGCTGGACCGGATCACAGGTGAATTTATTTCGGGCGACAAGTTCGTGCAGCGCATGACGTGGGCAACCGGCCTCGATGCCAAGGGCCGTCCCATCGAAGCCAAGGGCGCGCGTTACGGGTTTGAGACAACTCGCATTTTCCCCGGCGCGGCAGGGGCGCGCAACTGGCAGCCGATTTCGTTCAGCCCACTCACGGGCCTGGTCTACCTGCCGGTGAACGAAGCCAGCAGCAATTATGCGATCGATCCAACTTTTCAGTTCAAGACCGGCGGCCGCAACACCGGGATGACGAACGTGCGTCCGCGCGCGGGCGATGCGGCGGCTCCCGCTCCTGCCGCTCCCCCGGTGCCGCAAACGGCCGGTCCCATGAAGGAGCCGGAAGGCGCCGAGAATCAGCCGCAGATTACCGGCAGGTTTTTGGTCGCCTGGGATCCGAAAGTTCAGAAAGCCCGCTGGCGGGTTTCTGCGGAGAACAACTTCTTGCGAGGTGGCGGTACATTGGCCACCGCCGGGAACTTGGTTTTCCAGGGCTCTATCGCGTTGAACGCAGAAACCGGCGAAAAGCTCTGGGACGTGGACCTGGGCGGGAATAACGTCACGCCCATTACTTATATGCTCGACGGCAAACAGTACGTCTCCATTTTCGCGCGAGCCCAGCCCAACAACCGGATGTTCACCTTCGTGCTGGATGGTAATCAGCCGTTACCGCCGCTGCGGCCCGCGCAATAGCAAGGGCCACCGGTTCGGCTTTACTCCGGAACCGCGTGCAGCTGAGTATATTCCAGCAGAAGGATCAGTTTTCGGGCGCTCTCCATTTCCGTAGCAGCGATACGCAAGTGGAACAATGCTTCCGGGATATGGCCTTGTCTGCGAAGAAACTCCCCTAGAACGTAACGGGTCTTGGCCCGCGCAGGATCCAATTGCAATGCGGTCTGTGCTTCGCGCATGGCGCGATCCTGATCGCCGCGCAGCATGAACGCCATGCCGAGATTCGAATGGACGCTCGCATCGCTTGGCAGCAGGGAAGACCCTTCGGACAATTCGGCGATCGCATGATCCAACAGGGCGGTATCCCCGTGCGTCACTCTCAAGTGTTCCGCGCCCATGATCGCCAGCGCGTACGGCCGTGCTTGCGCGTAATCGAGAGCCATCGTGAGCGTTTTCATCGCTTGCGTTAACTTTTTTGCACCCAGTTGATTTTCCGCAGCCCTGATGAGGTCCAACGCTTTTCCTTTTAAGGGATGCCTCAGCTCGATTGCCGAAGTGATACCCGACTCGCGAGGTTCCAGGGGTGTCGCCGTCGTAGGATTCCGACTTGGATCTCCTGGATGCACAGTTGGCTCTGCATCGGCGATGATCATTCCCCCATTCACCCCCCAATGGATGGGTGCCGGCTGAACCTGCGGTTGCCCCATGGCGTTGCAGGCTAGCAAGAAAAACAGCGTCGTTAAACATTCGTTCCGAGACGGACTCCACATACATCCTCCTGGATTTTGCCAGAAGCGTCCCCACCAAGACCTGCCCGCCCTGAATGCAAGTACAATGCCAAATTTTGTGGCGTCATCGGCCTCCCTTCCATTCAGTCAATGGACGCTAGGTGGTCATCCCAGTATTTCCGGGAATGTGGTTTTCACCCACTCTCGCCACGGGTCCGCTCGTCGGCATCCTTCCCAACTTATTACAGACATTAGGAATGCAATCGTTGCATCACGTCCAGGGGTCAACGGCCATCGGAATGCAGGGAGGTATAGCAGAAGGAGTTTCACCTTATGCTATGGACAATTGCTGTGATTCTGTTGGTTTTATGGGCTCTGGGACTGGCGTCGGCCTACACCATTTCCGGGTTCATCCACATATTGCTGGTGTTGGCGATCATCGTAATTCTGATCCAAGTGATCCAGGGACGGCGGCCAAGCCTTTAAATTGCGCGCCAAGCACAATGTAGTCTCGCGAGCTGTGAGGCTGACGGGGCTGTTGTTACTTTCAACCTCGGCGTTCTATGGGTATTCCGTTCTTACGCATGAGGCCATTGTGGATTCCCTGTGGGATGCTTCCATTCAGAAGCTGCTGGTGAAGCGATTTCCCGGCTCCACTCCGGAACAGTTGGAGCAGGCGCACGCGTACGTGTACGGCGGCTGCCTGCTCCAGGACATGGGGTATTATCCCTTCAGCAGTCCCTTCTTCAGCGACCTGACGCACTATGTTCGAGCTGGGGACTTCGTAACCGCGCTGCTGCGCGAATCCCAAGATTTGAATGAATACGCCTTTGCGATGGGAGCGTTGGCGCATTATGCGGCGGACAATAGCGCCCATCCCATTGCTACGAACTTGGCCGTGCCCATGCTGTACCCGAAACTAAGAACCAAGTACGGGAAAACCGTCACGTATTGGGATAACCCGGTTTCCCACTTGCGCACCGAATTCGGGTTCGACGTTCTGCAGGTTGCGCAAGGGCGTTACGCTGCCGACCAGTACCGCAAGTTTATCGGATTCCAGGTTTCGAAACCCGTGCTGGAGCGCGCGTTCCAGGATACATATGGACTGGAGCTGAAGGATATCTTCGCTAACCTGGACTTGGCGTTGGGAACGTTCCGATACAGCGTCAGTTCGATTATTCCCGGAATGACCAAGGTAGCTTGGCAGCTCAAGAAAGACGCTCTGTTACAGGAGAGCCCCGGCATTACCCAGCAGAAGTTTCTCTTCAATCTCTCCAAGTCCAGTTATGAAAAGGATTGGGGCAGTGACTACAAGAAGCCGGGCTTTCGCGCCCGCGCTCTGGCGTGGGTGTTGCGAGTCATTCCCAAATGGGGGCCCTTCCGATCCCTGGCCTTTCGCGCTCCCACACCCGAAGTAGAAAAACTGTTCATGGCAAGTTTTAACACCACGGTGGACCGCTATCGAGGTTTACTCGCCGATCTGGATGCCAAACGGTTGAAGCTTCAGAACGATAATTTCGACTTGGGCGAGCCAACCGTTGCCGGCAAATACCCGGGCGCGGACCTCGCTTACGATAAGTTGCTGGGGAAACTTGAGGGCCACAAATTCGAAGGGGTTTCGCAAGAGCTGCGCGCAAACATGCTCGATTATTACCAGCAGCGCGCGCCTCTAGCGGTGGTGTCGGCGTCCGCTTCCAAGAAAGAAATCGCCGAATGGGCCAAGCTGCTGGAGCAAAAGACGAAACTAGAACAATTCCAGCCTGTAGTGACAACCAGTCTGAAGTGATTTTGTAGCAGGAGGTTGAAATTATGACCGACCATAAAAATAATGCCGATAAGGGCGAAGGAGTCTTTACCCTCGCCCTCGAGACGTGGGAAGGCGAAGGTGGCGCGCCGCCACCCAATCCTGGCTCAAACCCGCCATGCCACACCGCCAACAATGATCGTAAAGGTTGGGCTGACCGCATCAAACGCCGTCTAGCGCGCACCTTCCACAGCGGCGAAGACCGGGTGGAACACAAGACCGCGGCATAACCCAATCCAGTCCGGCGGGCCGTGTTGGTATCATCAAGACACACCTGCATGATCCTCGAATCGATCCCTGAAGGCTTAACGTTCGACGATGTGTTGCTTCTGCCCGCGCACAGCGACATCGTTCCGTCACAAACCGATACGCGTACTTGGGTAACGCGGAAAATTGGTCTCAACATCCCCGTGGTCAGCGCGGCCATGGACACGGTCACGGAATCGCGCCTCGCCATCGCCCTGGCCCAGCAAGGCGGTCTCGGCCTTATCCACCGCAACATGTCGGTGGAGCAGCAGGCCGAGGAAGTGGACAAAGTAAAGCGCTCGGAAAGCGGCATGATCGTCGACCCCGTCACCGTCGACCCCGAACAGCCCATCGCGGCAGCCCTGGAAGTAATGAAGAGCTACCGGATTTCCGGCGTGCCGGTTACCAAGAACGGCAAATTAGTCGGCATTCTCACCAATCGCGACCTGCGCTTCGAGACGCGCTTTGATCAGCCCATCTCCTCCGTGATGACCAAGGAGAACCTGATCACCGTGGGCGTGGGAACAACGCTCGAAGAAGCGGAAGCCATACTGCATCAGCATCGCGTGGAAAAACTGCTGGTCGTCGATGAGCATTACTTCTTGAAGGGGCTCATCACCGTCAAGGACATTCAGAAGAAGTTGAAGTATCCCAACGCGGCGAAAGACCCGCAGGGCCGCTTGCGCGTTGGCGCCGCCATCGGATCTTCAGGCGATTTTCTGGAACGTGCGCAGGAATTGGCTCGCCGCAAGGTGGATGTTCTGGCCATCGATTCAGCGCATGGACACAGCTCCCGCGTAATGGCCGCGATCGCCGCCATTAAGAATGCGCTGCCGAACGTCGAATTGCTGGCGGGCAACGTGGCCACCTTCGACGGCGCGCGCGAGTTGATTGCGCTTGGCGTGGACGGCATCAAAGTCGGCATCGGGCCCGGCTCCATCTGCACTACGCGCGTCGTCAGTGGCGCCGGCGTCCCGCAGATCACTGCGATTTCCGAGTGCTCGCGAGCGGCCCAGGGAACCGGAGTTCCCATCATCGGAGACGGTGGAATCAAGTACTCCGGAGATGTCTCCAAAGCCATCGCCGCGGGAGCCGATTGTGTCATGATCGGCAGCCTGCTGGCGGGAACGGAAGAGAGTCCCGGCGAAACTATCCTGTACCAGGGCCGCACCTTCAAGAGCTACCGCGGCATGGGATCGCTGGGAGCCATGGCCCAGGGTTCATCGGATCGCTACTCGCAGGAAGCCACGGCGGGTGGCAAGCTGGTGCCCGAGGGGATTGAGGGCCGCGTGCCCTACAAAGGCTCGCTGGCGGAACTCGTCTACCAACTGGTCGGCGGACTGCGAGCCGGTATGGGCTACTGCGGCTGCGCCACCATTCAGGAACTGCGCGAGCGCGCCCGCTTCATTCGCGTAACCTCCGCCGGTCTGCGTGAAAGCCACGTGCACGACGTGATCATCACCAAGGAAGCGCCCAATTACCGGGTCGAATAAGCATGGACGGCGATTCTCCTTCCCGGACCTCCATCTGGGCCGCCGCGGCGCGTGCCGTTGGCTCACGCACCCAGCCTCCCCAATGGCATAACCCCGACAAACTGGCGGATAAACTCATTGGACCCGCCGAGCGCGAACTGCTCGGCGAACATCCCCTGGCCGCCGCCATGGAACACGATACCCTCGAACTTCGCAGGAACCCGGAAGTGATGAGCGCCGTCATGACGCTGATCGTCCGCACCAAGTTTATCGATGAGAGTTTGCAGCGCGCCATCGCGAACGGAGCCACTCAGGTCGTTATCCTGGGAGCTGGCTGGGATACTCGCGCACGCCGTTTCCCGGACCTGCTTCGCAACGCCCGTGTTTTTGAGGTGGATCACCCGGCCACCCAAAACTGGAAGCGCCGGCGTGCCGAAGAAGTCCTTGGCCCGGGTCCCGCGAACCTGACCTATCTGCCCATCGACTTCCGTCATCAGAGCCTGGCGGATGTCCTGGCCGCGGGCGGCTACGATCCGTCGCGAAAGACGTGCTTCATCTGGGAAGGCGTCACCATGTACTTGCCCGAGGCCGCCGTCCGCGAAACGCTGCAGTGGATCGCGAGGCAAGCTCCGGGCAGCAGCTTGGTCTTCGACTTCGCGCATAGCTCCCTGATCGATTTCATTGATCGGGCCAGTCAGGCGCCGGAACTATTAACGGATACTGAGAAGCTCGGAGCGGCGCGCCTGCGCCAGATCACCTCTTGGGGCGAGCCGTGGATCTTCGGAATCCCCGGTGACGCCGACGCGGCATATGTGCAGCAATTGGGGTTGGAACACCAGGAGACCCTGGGCATGGCTTCCATCCAGGCCGCCAAACGATACTTGGACTGGCAGGAAGACAGGCCATTCCCCGCCATCCGCGCTTTCTACTCCATCATGCAAGTCACGGTTCCACAACGCGCGCTCTGAATTCGCCCTTCGCCACTCGCACCCGTACAGTAGAATCCACCGGCGCATCTTGTGGAGATTTCACCACCGTACCGTCGCGCTCGACAATGGCGTAGCCGCGGTCCAGAATCTTCAGAGGACTCAACTGCTGCAGATGCGCGCTCAGCGGGCCAAGCTCCCCGCGCGCGTCGCGCAGTCGCAGTCGCATCCTCTGCCGCATTGCCTCGCCCAGAGCGTCCGCTTTGCGCCGAGCTTCAGCGAACCGCAATCGAACGTCCTTGCGCGCGAGTCTCATCGCGCTGTCATCCAACACTCGCTTGCTTTGCTGTAATCTGGCCCGCATTGTGTCGCGGATGCGATAGTCCAGCTCGTCAACACGCTGCGTCCGCCGGCCGATCAGGTGCCGCAAGTTTGCCGGCTCCACTTCCACGCGATGGAAATGCCGGGCAGCTACCGCCAGTGTCAAGCGTACGCTTTGCTTCAGTTTGTGTTCGCACGCGTGCAGATTGTCGGTCAGACTCTGCCTGGTGGCGATCACCAGCTCGGCCGCTGCCGAAGGGGTGGGTGCGCGCATATCGGCGACGAAATCGGCTATGGTGAAATCTGTTTCGTGGCCCACGGCCGAGATCACCGGCACATCGGACGCCGCAATCACGCGCGCCACCACTTCCTCATTGAAGGCCCACAGGTCTTCCAGCGATCCGCCACCGCGCGCCACGATGATGACTTCCGCCCAACCGGACGTCGCGAAGTAGCCGATACCTTCGGCAATTTGTTCCGCCGCGCCCTCGCCCTGCACCGGTGTCGGATAAATACGAATGTGGCGCCCGGGACAACGCCGTTCCAAAACGTGCAGTATGTCGCGAATCACGGCGCCGGTGGGGGAGGTCACGATTCCGATGCGCTCCGGCAATGCAGGCAGGGGCTTTTTACGCGCCGCATCGAAAAGCCCTTCCAGAGCCAGCTTCTTCTTCAGTTGTTCGAAGGCATGCTGCAGGGCGCCCAACCCTTGTGGTTCCAGAGAGTCGACGATCAACTGCAACTCTCCGCGAGCATCATAGAGATCGACGCGTCCCCGAGCCAGCACCGCGGCCCCGTCCTGCGGTTTGAAGCGCAAGTAGCGCGCTGTCATTTTGTAACAGACGCAGCGCAATTGCGCCGTTTCGTCCTTCAAAGTGAAGTAATAGTGGCCGCTTGCGGCAAGCTTTACTCCCGAAATTTCACCCGACACAAAGATATCGGTGAACTCGTTGGCCAGCAGTACCCGCATTTCGCCCGCTAGTTCGCTGACCGTGAAATTGCGGCGCTGCGGGGCCCAACTGAGTAGGATTTGCTCCACTTGATTCAGTCTACGGCACGCGCAAAGTATCACAGCAGCCGGTGGCATCCCTTGTGGCGCGTTTCACTAGGGTGCCGCGGAGTATCATGTGAGAATGACTCCTCAAGAGGTTCTTAAGTTCATCGCCGAGAACAAGGTCCGGCAGATCGATCTGCGGTTTACTGACCTGCCCGGCGTGAACCAGCACGTGTCTTATCCGGCAACCCAGCTGGACGAGAGTACCTTCGAGGAAGGCTTCGGGTTCGACGGTTCCAGCATTCGCGGCTGGGCCGCCATCAATGAAAGCGATATGCTGCTGCTGCCGGACGCCGGTACGGCTTTCGTGGATCCCTTTTACGAAGTGAAGACGCTGGTGATGACCTGCAACATCGTGGACCCCATCACCCGCCAGAACTACGACCGCGATCCGCGCTGGATTGCTCGCAAGGCGGAAATGTACGTGCAAAATTCCGGTCTGGCGGACACCGTATATCTGGGCGCGGAAGCCGAATTCTTTATCTTCGACAACATCCGCTTCGACCAGGCGGCGCAGCACGGCTTCTACTACATCGACGCCGAAGAGGGCCGCTGGAATTCGGCGCGCGAGGAAGACAACAAGGGCTACCGGCCGCGTTACAAGGAAGGCTACTTCCCGGTCCCGCCCACTGACCATCATCAGGATCTACGCGCTGAGATGGTGGAGACGATGATTCGCTGCGGCCTCGAGATCGAATGCCATCATCATGAGGTGGCGACAGGCGGACAAGCCGAAATCGACCAGAAATTCAATACCTTGACCAAGTCCGCCGACAACATGATGATCTACAAATACATCATCCGGAACACGGCGCATCAATACGGGCGGACGGTGACGTTCATGCCCAAGCCGATCTTCGGCGACAACGGCAGTGGCATGCACACCCACCAGAGTCTGTGGAAAGATGGCAAGCCGCTTTTCGCCGGCGACCTGTACGCTGGTTTGAGCCAGATGGCCTTGTGGTATATCGGAGGTTTATTGCGCCACGCCCGAGCCCTTTCGGCGATCATCGCTCCCACCACAAATAGTTACAAGCGGTTGGTACCCGGTTACGAGGCTCCCGTGAATCTGGCCTATTCCCGGCGCAATCGTTCCGCGGCGGTCCGCATTCCGATGTATTCGTCCTCTCCGAAATCGAAGCGCGTCGAATTTCGTCCGCCAGATCCGTCCGCGAATCCTTACTTGGCTTTCGCCGCGATGGTGATGGCTGGCCTCGACGGCGTGGTGAATAAGATCGATCCAGGGGAACCATTGGACAAGGACATCTACGACCTGTCTCCGGAGGAAATGAAGGTTGTTCCTTCCATGCCGGGGTCGCTCGAAGAGGCGCTGAACGATTTGGAAGATGACCACTCGTTCCTATTGAAAGGCGACGTGTTCACCGAAGAATTGCTGGAGAACTACATCAACTACAAGCGGCGCAACGAAGCCGACGCTG
Organism: Acidobacteriota bacterium; assembly: GCA_039931205.1. Taxonomy (GTDB): domain Bacteria; phylum Acidobacteriota; class Terriglobia; order Bryobacterales; family Bryobacteraceae; genus Palsa-187. Next base: position 213,494 of record JBDTSJ010000062.1, on the reverse strand, counting down.
TGCGCCTACGGCCGCATCCGTACGAATTTGCACTGTATTACGACATCTAACCGCTGGCTATTAACCGCTGGCTATTTCCGCGCCTTCGGGTGAGCTTTGTCATACACCGCCATCAGATCGGTTAGCGACACCTGCGTGTATTTCTGGGTCGTGGCGAGACGCGCGTGGCCCAGCAGTTCTTGAATGGCGCGCAGATCGGCGCCGTCCGAAAGCAAGTGCGTCGCGAACGCGTGGCGCAAACTGTGTGGATGCAGGGAAGCGTCGCCCGAAATCAAACGCGCGTAGAGCTTCACGATGTCGCGCGCGCCGCGGTCGGAAAGGCGCTTGCCGAAGCGGTTTAGCAACAGACCATGCTCGAAGGGTTGCGGCGTTCGTGTGCCCAGATAAGCGTCCAGCGCGGAGGCGGCTTTTCCTCCAAACGGTACCTGGCGTTCCTTGCGGCCCTTTCCCCGCACACGAATCCAGCGCTCAGAGCGATCGAAATCCTCCAGGTCCAATCCAACCAACTCGCTGACCCGGAGGCCGCACCCGTAAAGTAATTCGAAGATCAGTTGATCGCGCTGCGGGAAAGCACGGTCGAAGCGGTCTTCGGCAACCCCGTCCAGCAGCGTATTGGTCTGTTCAGCAGTGGGCACCGAGGGGAGTTTCTGCGGCGCTTTCGGCGTCCGCACGAGGCGTGCAATGTTTGTTGGGATCGCCCCTTCGCGAGCGAGGAAATCGAAAAGCGAACGCACCGCGGCTAGCTTCCGGCGAATGGAAATCGTGCTCAAGCCCTGACTGTAAAGCCCGCTCATCCATTCGCGCACGTGCAACGGCGTGAAATCCACGGGCGCGGGCGGCGAGGAATCTTTCAACGAGAAATAGTACACGAACTGGGCCAGGTCGGACGCATAATTGCGCAGGGTATGCGGCGAGGCGTTGCGTATACGCAACTCAGTGAGGTAACGTTCGGCGGCGTCTGCCAGCTCAGACACGGGGCGTCCTCCAACTCAATTCTTCCAACGCCGCAAGAGCCCGGCGGCAGACTTCGGCGTAACGCTGCTTCTTATCGCGCGGCGGATTCTCCAGCTTCGGCAGTAAATCGAAGGTGATATTCGCGGGTTGATAACGAGTGGGGTCCGCACCCGACACGTACGTCGTCAGCGACCCCAGAGCCGTTGCGCGCGGGGCGACAGGGATAGGTTGTCCGTGCGCCAGCGCCGCGGCTCCGCGTCCCGCCAGCAAGCCGGTAGCGATGGATTCGACGTAGCCTTCCACGCCGGAAATCTGTCCCGCGAAGAAGATCCTCGGATTGAATCGCAGCTGCAGGGTGGGCCCAAGCAATGCCGGACCATTTATATAAGTATTGCGATGCACCTGCCCGAAACGCAGGAACTCGGCGTTGGCAAGACCGGGAATCAGCCGCAACACACGCTGCTGCTCGCCAAAGCGCATGTGATTCTGGAAACCTACCAGATTGTAGCTGCCCGCGCGCGCGTCCTCTGCGCGCAGTTGCACCACGGCGTAGGGCCGGCGCCCGGTACGCGGGTCCGTCAGCCCCATTGGTTTCATGGGACCGAAGCGCAGTGTATCGCGGCCGCGCCGGGCGATTTCCTCAATCGGTAGACACGCCTCGAAGTAGCGGACATTGTCCTTGGCGCCGTCGCGCACCTGGTCGTCCGGGATGTGCGCCGGCACGCTCTCCGCTGCCAGCAACGCATCCAGAAACGTCTCGTACTCCTGCTTGTTGAAGGGGCAGTTTAAATAATCGGCCGTGCCATCCAACGATTTTCCGTAACGCGATTCCGCGAACGCGATCGTTTGGTCAACGCTCTCTGTTTCCACGATGGGACTGATGCTGTCATAGAAAAACAAGCGCTCCGTGCCGGTGAGTCGTGCGATCTCGGCGGCCAGCGCCTCCGACGTCAGCGGTCCACTGGCGACGATCCAGATATTGTCCGTATCCAGCGAGGTCACTTCCTCGCGGCGAATCTCTATGTTCGGCTCCGCCTCCAGCATTCGCGTAACTTCCGCGGCAAACAACTCGCGATCCACCGTCAGCGCGTGGCCCGCCGGAACGCGCACTCGTGGAGCAATATCCCCAACCAGCAGCGAACCCACGCGCCGGAGTTCTTCCTTCAGCAGCCACGGTGCGGAGTTCTCTTGCTCACTCTTGAGTGAGTTGCTGCAGACCAACTCAGCCAGCGCGTCCGTCTTGTGAGCCTGCGTGGACTGCAGCGGTCGCATCTCATACAGGACCGCTCGTCCGCCCGCCCGCGCCACTTGCCAGGCTGCCTCGCATCCGGCCAGTCCGCCGCCGATAATATGGACGGCTTCAGGCGGCATCGTGATATTCCCCAAAGACGCGGCGCAATCGATCTGAGATTTCGCCTACCGTGCAAAGTGCTTCACACGCGGTAAGAATGGGCGGCATCAGGTTGTCACCCCGGCGCGCGGCTGCCTCCACTTCATTCAGGCACAATTGCGCCGTTCCATTGGGGCGCGAGGCGCGCAGGCGCCTCAAACGCGCGATCTGTTGGCGCTCGATCTCATTGTCCACGCGAAAAGTGATCGCCGGACGCTCCGTCTCCTGCCGGAACTTGTTGACGCCCACCACGATTTGTTCGCCGCGCTCCACCTGCTTCTGGTATTCGTACGCCGCGTTCTGAACCTCGGATTGAATCCAGCCTCGCTCAATTGCCGCCAGCGTCCCCCCCATGCCATCAATGCGAGCAATATACTCGCGCGCGCCCTGCTCGATGCGGTCCGTTAGTTCCTCCATGTAGTAACTGCCGCCCCATGGATCGGGCGTGTTCGCGACCCCGGTTTCGTAAGCGATGATCTGCTGCGTTCTCAGCGCGAGGCGAGCGGATTCTTCCGTCGGCAACCCCAAGGCTTCGTCGCGGCTGTTCGTATGCAATGACTGCGTACCGCCCAAAACCGCGGCCATCGCCTGCAGCGCCACGCGCACCACGTTCACGTCCGGCTGCTGAGCCGTCAAAGTGGAGCCGGCCGTCTGCGTATGGAAACGCAGCATCATCGACTTCGGATTCTTGGCCCCGAAACGGTCGCGCATAAGACTCGCGTAAAGGCGGCGGGCGGCCCGATACTTTGCGATTTCTTCCAGGAAATTATTGTGCGCGTTGAAAAAGAAACTCAGCCGCGGAGCGAACGCGTCCACCTGCAAACCGGCGGCAACGGCCGTCTCCACATAGGCAATGGTGTTGGCAAGCGTGAAAGCCACTTCCTGCACAGCGGTCGAGCCGGCTTCGCGAATGTGATAACCACTGATGGAGATCGTGTTCCACTCCGGCAGCTCCGTCCCCGCCCAAGCGAACATGTCCGTGATAATCCGCATCGCCGGTCGCGGAGGATAAATATACGTGCCGCGCGCGATGTATTCCTTGAGGATGTCATTCTGAACCGTGCCGGAGAGCTTCCGCAGGTCCGCGCCTTGGCGTTTCGCCACCAACACATACAGCGCCAGCAGGATCGCGGCAGTGGAGTTGATGGTCATCGACGTAGTGACCTTGTCCAGCTCAATGCCCTCGAACAGCCGTTCCATGTCGTCCAGCGAGCAGATCGCGACGCCGACACGTCCCACTTCACCGGCGGCAAGCGCGTGATCGGAATCCATGCCCATCTGCGTCGGCAGGTCGAACGCCACCGAAAGGCCGGTGATCCCCTGGCTCAGCAAGTAGCGGTAACGTTGGTTGCTCTCTTCCGCGCTACCGAAGCCCGCGTACTGGCGCATGGTCCACAGGCGGTCCTGATACATGCGCGCGTGAATGCCGCGGGTATAGGGAAACTCGCCCGGGAGTTCAGCGCTCATGAACGATGAATCCGCCGCGCGCGGAGGAACGAGGTGATGCCGAAGTACAGCATGATGACCGGAAGAACAAACAGTAGGAACAGCCGGCCCGGGCTTGCTTCGCCAGCTTCCAGCATGCGGAATCCGCGGATCGCTTGCCCCGCCAGGATCACGCCAAAAACGCAGAACACAAACCCGATGACTTCGTTCCACAGCACGCGCATGGGGCGCAAAACCGGTACGAAATGGCTCAGAAATGAGCCTGCTTTGCTGTTCTTGTCGATCATCGGCATGCGGCTACCTTCATCGTATCAAAGCAAGCGGCGCGCTCACGTCTAATTGCCTTGGACCGCTTTGCGTCCGCTATCCGCGCCCGTTGTAGACGCTGGGCCGCCCGCGCAATTCGAGGAACAGGTGCGCCACCAGTTCGATGCCAATGAAGCCGAGGCCTGCGATCCACCAGGCGGGCCAACGTACACGCTCGAACCCGTCTAGCGCCCCCGCGGTCAGTCGCATGCCAATCGCCAAACAGATGCCACCAATGAACCAGACCACAAGTCTTGCGGCAACTTGGACGCTACGCCCGACCGCAATCCGAGGGCGTAGCCAGTTGAGGAACCATACCTCCACCCAGTGCCCCCCGAACGAAGGCCACAAGACTAATAGGGTGGCCACCAGCCAGCGCGCCCATCCGCTCCGCAAGCCCGCAATCACTCCGCCAACGACTAGCGCGATCAAGCCCGTTCGCAAGATCGTAGAACGGAGTGGCTCGCGATAGGACTGCCATTGTGGTGTCATCAATTCCTGCCGTGAAAGATATTAACAAATTAGCAAACCGAGGCACCCGTCTGTGATATGATCCCCCCACAATGCGACGCCTCTGGACCACGCTCTCTCTCATCCTCATAGCCTCAACCCTGTCCACAGTCTCTGCACAAACCCGCGCCCCATCTCGCATGGAGCGCATGGATCGCCTGGAAGTCGGTGTCGAGCGCGAGGAGGCCATCCGAGCCATCAAGCGCCTCCAGCACACCTACAATGGCTATCTGGATAACGGCCTGTGGAACGAAATCGCAAGCCTGCTCTCCAGCAACGCCGCCGCTGATTTCGCCGGAACCAAAGTGACCAGCAGCGCTGCCATCGCTTCACACCTGCGGCAGCAAGCCGATCGCGCCCAGCCCGGTCTCGCCAACGGCCAACTCAACACCCATCTCCTGATGCAGCCCATCATCAACCTGGGCGCCGATGGCAAAACCGCCAAAGGCACTTGGCATGAGCTCGCCATGCTGGGACGCAACGCAGGCCGCTCCGGCGCCACTGCCTCCTGGATCGGAGGCATCTATGAGAACACCTACGTCCTCGAAAACGGCGCGTGGAAAATCTCCAGCATCGGCTTCCACGAACAGTATCGCGGAGATTACAGCGAGCCCGGCCAAAAAGCTCCGCCCACATGGGACATCCCTTATCACTTTGAAGCCGCCCATGTCGGCCTTACCATCCCTCCCTCCGCGCTCGTAGCCACGGACCTCACGAATAAAACGGCGAACCAGAGCGATACCGTCCGCACCGCCCAAGTCACCGCCCGCCTGAATCGCATGGAAGACGAGACCGCCGTCCAAAACCTGCAACACATGTACGGCTACTACCTCGACCGCAAACACTTCGACGACATCGCCGACCTCTTCGCGAAGGGCGGAACATGGAACGGCAAGACCAATGTTCGCGTCACCCTCGAATCCCTCTACGGAGCCCCCGCCATTCGCTTTGGCGAACTCTTTGATCACCTTCTGCTCGGCACGGTCGCCACCGTTGCACCCGACGGAAGAACGGCCATGGCCCGCAGCACCGAACTCGCGCAAATCGGCCTGCAAAACGAATTCGCCCGCTGGGAACTCGGCATCTACGAAAACCGCTTCGTCAAAGAAGACGGCGTGTGGAAGCTGCAATCGCTGAATTACTACAAACGCCTGGTCACCAACTATGACCAGGGCTGGGCCAAAGAAGGACTCGGCGAGTTCGCATTCCCGGCCTTCCACTACGCGAACCCCGTCACCGGCAAGACCCCTCGCTATCCCATGGGCGCCATCCAGGTCCCCACCGTGCCGACTGCTGCCGCCAAACCACCGCAGGTCGCCAGTAACGACGCCGCAGTGACTGCCGCATTAGCCGCAGCCGAGCACAGCCTCGCCCGCGCGATCGGCGTCGATGCCTCCGAAAACCTCAACAGCGCCTACGGCTACTACCTGGACGAATCCGCCTGGGATGCCGTCGCCGACATGATGTCCAACAAAGGCGTCTTCGACCTCTCCAGCGTCGGCATCTACCTCGGCCGCGAGCGCGCTCGCAAGGCCCTTCACCTCCGCTACCCCAACAGCGGCCGCGGACCGGCCTTCTTCACAATCCATCAACTGGTGCAGCCGGTCACTCACATCTCCGAAGATGGCCGTGTGGCCCGCTCCCGCCTGCGTTTAGTCCAGAGCGGAGGCTCCGCGAACGGATCCTCAGGCTCCTGGATCGGAGGCACCTACGAAAATCGAGCCGTCCTCGAAGACGGCGAATGGAAGTTCTACGAAAAGGACCTACAGCACGCCTTCAGCGCCACCCAGAAAGATGGCTGGGCCAAAGTGGCCGCTCCCCGAGCCGCTCCCAACACCAAAGCTCCCGCTCCGGCGCCCAACACCAAAGCCAAACAGCCCAGCGTAGCCGCGCAATTCCCGCCCGACTTGCCGGAACGCACCGAACAATACGCATTCCCCCAAGTAGCCGAGCCGTCGTATCACTACGTCAACCCCGTGTCCGGCCGCAAGCCGCCCATCCTGTTGGAAGCCCCGCCTATCCCCTAGTCCACATGTCTGCCACCGCCTCCACGTGGTATAGGATGGATAATAGCGCTTGATTGGTTAGGAGAAATGACGATGAATTTGGCGAAAGCAGTATTACTTACACTGGCATCGGTGACGGCCTGGGCCCAGGTGAATGCGGGCGAACAGAAGCCCGACCCCAACCAGCCCTTCACCATGACCCCGGCGCCGGCCACCTTCGAGCTGCCCTGGCGGATCGCATTCCTGCCTGATGGCCGTATGCTGATCTCGGAAAAGGTCGGGCCTGTTTGGCTGGTGTCCGCGAAAGGCGAGAAGATCGCACCGGTGGCCAATACGCCAGCCGTTTATTGGCAGGGCCAGAACGGCATGCTGGGCGTTTACCTGTCGCCCACGTTCGCCACCGATCAGAATATCTACCTCACCTATGTCGAGCCGGGTGATTACGGCGGGGGGCTTGCGCTGGCGCGTGCGCGGCTAACTCTCTCGGCCACTTCCGCAAGCGTGGGACGGACACTGCAAGTGTTGTGGCGCCAGATGCCCCGCGGCATGGGCGGCCAGCCTGGCGGCGCCGTCGCCTTCTCGCCCGACGGCAAGTTTCTGTTCCTCACGGTGGGCGACCGCCAGCGCTTCACGCCCGCCCAGGATCCGGACCAGCCTGTAGGCAAAATCCTGCGCCTGACCTTGGACGGCAAACCTGCGGAAGGAAATCCTAACTTCGGTAAGACCGGCGCCGCCACCATTTCGCTGATCGACCCGCCCTCTGACACCGAGGCTGCCAAGACCGCCAAGGTGGTCAGCACCTACACTTTCCCCACCCCCAACTTGACCCCGGCGGAAACCTGGACCATGGGCCACCGCACGCCGTATGGTCTCGCCGTCTCCCCGACTGGCGAATTGTGGGAGCTAGAGCATGGCCCGCGCGGCGGCGACGAACTGAACCTGATCGAGAAGGGCAAGAACTATGGCTGGCCCCTGGTCGGCTATGCCCCGAATTACTCCGGTGTCCCGATCGCCAATCCCGACACGCGACCCGACTTGGCCAAGCCGGCCATCTACTGGGTCCCGGTCATCGCGCCGGGCAGCCTGATGTTCTACAAGGGCAAACAAACCTTCCCGCAATGGGATGGCAACGGCTTTATCGGCGGTATGGGGACCACCTCGCTCACCCGCATTATCTTTGACGGCAAGGGCGGCGCAAAAACGGCCGAACGTTGGAATGTCGGCAAACGCATCCGCGACGTCGCACAAGCCCCCGATGGCTCGCTATGGATGATCGAAGACTCCAACCCAGGGGCTCTGATCCACGTGACGCCCAAGTAATCCCTGCACGTTAAGATCGACGAGAAACAGAAAGGGCCGGAGCATCCGGTCCTTAAGGGTTGTGAAGATGGCCCAAACCCAACCAGTCATCAAGCGCACTCCACGGCTAAAGCAGGACCAGCAACTCCTCTTCATGCCGCCGGCCGCTCCCCACGATCCGCAGGTTCACCGCTTTGACGGCGGCGACAATGAACGCATACTCCGCTTCATGGCGGACGGTGGAAACAACTCCGCGCTGATCTGTGGCGATACCGAGTCGGTCCTCTCGAAGATGCCGGGAGGAGTCTTCCAAACCTGCGTTACCTCGCCGCCTTACTGGTCGTTGCGGGACTATGGCATTCCCGGCCAGATCGGGCTCGAGGATTCTGTTTTTGCCTACATTGAACACTTGGCTAAAGTTTTTGCTCAGGTTAGACGGGTAATGAAAGATGATGGGACGCTCTGGTTAAACATTGGAGATTCCTACACATCTGGCGGCAGAACGTGGCGCGCCACCGACAAGAAGAACCCGGTTCGCGCAATGAGCGTACGCCCGCCCACACCGGAAGGTTTGAAGCCTAAAGATTTAATCGGGGTTCCATGGTTGCTGGCCTTCGCTCTTCAAAAGGAAGGTTGGTACCTCCGAGCGGACATCATCTGGAACAAGCCCAATTGCCAACCGGAAAGCGTCAAGGACCGGCCCACCCGATCCCATGAATATGTTTTTCTCTTCAGCAAGAGCGAACATTACAAGTACGACCCCAAAGCCGTCCGTGGCCCCAACGACCGCAATGTCCGAACGGTTTGGGACATTCACACGAAGCCGTATTCGGAAGCCCATTTCGCCACGTTTCCGCCCGCGCTAGTGGAACCCTGTATCAAGGCCGGGTCGAGCCCGCGGGACATGATCCTCGATCCTTTTATAGGGTCGGGCACTACTGGAACCGTCGCCCTGAAGCTGGAACGGCGCTTCGTCGGTATCGAACTCAACCCGGACTATTTGCAGATTGCCGAGGATCGCCTCAATGAGGCTCTGTTTAAATGAGCGAGAAGGCTCTCAGCCCATCGCGCCAGGTCATCTTCCATCAGGCGTTGGTTGCCGCCCGTAAAACCGTTCTCATGGATGCGTTGAGCGAAGCGTTGGGCAAAATCGATCCCACCATAGCAAAGAAGCAGATATTGAAATACGTGCCCGCCGCCGCTCAGAAGGTTTTAGCTGCTTCCGGCATTCGAGACGAACACGTTTTCCCCATCCCGCTCGTCCTCGAAACGAAGCCATCGTTGATCGGCTATTACCGTCTGTTGCTCGGCATTTCGCAGAAGCGTTTCTATCGCTCCGGCACTGGCATGGGCCAGTTCAAAAGTATGGAGGCGCGTGACCTGCTGAACCCAAAGCGCCGACCGGACCTTGAACAGTTTTGCACGGTGATGTCGGATCGTCTCGCTGAATTGATAGGCCAGATTTCACCCGCGATCACCGCCCGCGACGTTTCCGAATTGCCGTTGCTCACTCTTGGCGCGCAGCTCTACGGAAGCAACAACAACATCATCGGCAAAAAGGCCACGTTGGACGTTTTCGTTTCCGTCGCCGAGATCGTCAAAAAGTTCATCGTCGTGCAGGACGGCAAGAAGATCACAATCGTGAACGCCTCCAAGCGGAAAGTCGTTCTGGCACTTTCGACCGACCCCGACATCCGCATCCAGGAGGAATTTGAAGGCAAGCTCCGCAACAAAGTTGCCATCGAGATCAAAGGCGGTACAGACAACAGCAACGCCCACAATCGCGCCGGAGAAGCGGAGAAGTCCCACCAGAAAGCGAAAGCTGCGGGCTTTCGGGATTTTTGGACGATCATTTCTATCGTCGGCGTGAACAAGGCCAAGCTGAAACAGGAATCGCCAACAACGAATTCATGGTTTGACGTGGCACAGGTCCTTGCGCGCGAAGGCGACGACTGGAAAGAATTCCGCAGCCGCTTTGCTGGCGAGGTTGGAATTCCGATCCGCTAGATTACGCCAGACGTCGCCCAAGCCCCCGATGGCTCCCTCTGGATGATCGAAGACTCCAACCCCGGTGCCTTGATCCACGTGACACCCAAGTAATCCCTGCACGTTAAGATCGACGAGAAACAGAAAGGGCCGGAGCAATCCGGCCCTTTTTGCGTTTGTCGCCGCCGATCGCACAATAAACTTAATAAACTGAAACTAACTATTGATTTTATTAACTAGAAATAGTAGTATATATCATAATCTGCCATGAAGCGTGACTGGAGCGAACTCACCAAGCTGGTCGGCGACGCCCCTTTCGAAGTCGAAAGAGTCCGTCTCGATTCCGGCGTCGCTATTGAGGGCCCCTTCAGCCTGCCGCCCATCGCCCGCCTCGCGGCCGCGGATCAGGTCTTCGTGGCCGCGTTTGTCCGTTGCCACGGCAACATAAAGCAGATGGAGAAGTACTTCGGCGTCAGCTACCCCACCATCAAGAACCGGCTCAATAAAATTGGAGCCCAACTTTCCTTTGTGGAGATTGCTCAGATGCCGGAAGTCGAATCCGCTTCCGTCACTCCCGGCGAGATTTTGAACCGCGTGTCTCGGGGGGAACTGTCGGTCGAACAAGCAGTCGAGCTACTAAAGAGAAATGAGGCAGTATGAGCGAAGAAAAACGTCAGATCCTTGAAATGCTGTCGGCCGGCAAAATCACCGTCCCGGAGGCCGAGCAACTCTTGCTGGCGGTGGAGACGCCCGCTCCTCGCAACGGAGCGCAACCCCATTTCTTTCGGATTCTGGTGAACAAGCCTGCCCGCGACGGGAAGAAGGCCGAAAATGTGAACATTCGTGTCCCGATTAGCGTTGTTCGTGGTGGACTCAGGCTCAGCGCGCTGTTCCCGGGCATGATGGGAAAAAAGACAATCCAGTTGGGTGGTGGCGCCGAGCTGGATTTGGCGAAGCTGCACTACACCGATCTGGAGGCGATGATCAAGGACATCGGCGAACTCACCGTGGACGTGGATGGCGATGCCCAGGTGCGCATCCGCTGCGAATAAAAGGACACCATGCAGACACACGACGTACCGCCGGTTCGAAAGTTGGCCCTGACCGCGGGCCTGCTGTATCTGGCGATGATCGCCGGCACTGGCGCGGCCTACTACAATACGCTGACGTTGATAACGGGTGACCCCCAGGTAGTGCTCGCACAACTTCGGGAAAGCCTGCCGGTGTTCCAATTCGCGATCTTGAGTTTTGCGGCTGGGTTGACCGCTTTCGTGTTCCTGGGCTTGTGGCTGCACCGTCTTTTCCGCCCGGTCAACGAAGCCATGGCCACCGTGCTGCTGGTGCTGGTCAGCGTCCACGCTGCCATTTCACTCGCGGGCATTGCCCCTCTGATGGATGCTCTTACGCTGGTCAGAGGCCCAATGCTGGTAGATCCGGGACAATTGGCCGGACAGGTTGCGTTGAGTGTTCTGAGTTTCAACACTCTTTGGCGCGTCAGCTTTATCTTCTCTGGATTGTGGCTGTTCCCGTTGGGATGGCTGGTGTACCGCTGCGGATTTCTGCCAAGGTTCGTTGGTATCGCCGCCATGGTAGGCAGCGTGTCCTACGTGTTGTCTTTCGCCGGATGGGTCATGGACCCGGCCTACGACACGTCGCTGATCGGACGCATCATAGGCATCGTCAGCGGTGTCCCCAGCCTGATTGGAGAGATGGGCACGTGCCTATCCCTCTTAATCACCGGCCTGCGTCGAACCGCGCGCTTACAAGTGCCCACCCCCTAAACACAAAAAAAGCGACCAGCCTAAGCCAGTCGCTTCATCCAAAAGTTGGTGCGCGAGAAAGGACTTGAACCTTCACGCCGTTGCCAGCGCTGCCACCTCAAGGCAGTGCGTCTGCCAATTCCGCCACTCGCGCACATCATGCTTACTCCCCTACTCAGGAAGCTCGCAAACCCATATTGCCAAAGAACGTGTAGCATCCCCTCAGGCTAGCCAATTCCGCCACCTGTGCTACTAAATCGGAACTACTTCTGTTTCGGAGCCTGCTTCTGATCCGTGGGCGCCGGAACTACGGGCACCTGCACCGTCGTCGGCGTGCCCTTGCTACCTTGCGGCGCGACTTCCACGTTCAGCGGAATCGTTGCCGGACTCGCCGGATTCGGAAGAGCCGTCGTAGGAGCGCCAGGAGCGCCAGGAGCAGCGGGCGCAGGAGTGCTCGCCGGAGCCGTAATCTTATCCAACAAACTGTTGCTGCCGCCCGTTGCCGGAGCGCTGGTGGAAAGAATCGAAAGCGTCATCGACGTGATCATGAACAGCACCGCCGAAATTGTGGTGGCCCGCGTCAACACCGTGGCCGAACCCCGCGGCCCGAAGACCGTCTGGGAACCGAGACCGCCAAAAGCCCCCGCCAAATCGGCCGCCTTGCCGCTTTGCAGCAGCACGACAATCACGAGGAACAAAGACACTATGACGTGGATAATGGTGACAAGGATGAACATACAGGGACCTCAGAGGCTTCAATTATGTTAACACGCCGGATTCAGACGATGCCTATTTGTACGCCGCCACGCCCGTAACCCGCTCGCCGATCACCAGCGCGTGAATATGGTCCGTGCCCTCATACGTTTTCACCGTTTCCAGATTGCACAGGTGCCGCATCAGCGGATATTCGTCCACAATGCCGTTCGCCCCCAGCAAATCCCGCGACCTGCGGGCGCAATCCAGCGCGATCGCCACATTGTTCCGCTTCAGCATCGATACGTGCGCCGGATCAGCCTCGCCGCGGTCCTTCAGCCTGCCCACCTGCAAAGCCAGCAATTGGGCCTTGGTGATCTCCGTAATCATGTCCGCCAGCTTTTCCTGCACCAGTTGGTGGCTCGCGATAGGCCGCCCGTCAAATTGCTTTCGCGTGACCGAGTATGCCCGCGCCGTCTCGTAACAATCCATGGCCGCCCCCAGCACCCCCCAGCCGATCCCATAGCGCGCCTGCGTCAAACATCCCAGCGGAGCGCGCAAACCCTTCGCTTCCGGCAGCATCGCGCTATCCGGCACCCGGCAATCGCTAAACAGCAGGCTCGACGTAACCGATGCCCGCATCGAAAGCTTGCCGTGAATGTCGGACGTCGTGAACCCCGGCGTACCGCGTTCGATGAGAAACCCTCGTACGCCGTCCTCTGCGCGCGCCCAAATGATCGCGACATCCGCGGCCGAGCCATTAGTGATCCACGTCTTCTCCCCGCGAATCACCCACGCATCGCCCTCGCGCTTCGCCTCCGTCAGCATGCCCGCTGGGTTCGATCCAAACCCCGGCTCCGTCAGCCCAAAACATCCGATCGCCTGACCCGACTGCAGCCGGGGTAGCCAGCGTTGCTTCTGCTCCTCACTGCCATACGTGAGGATCGGGTACATCACCAGAGCCCCTTGCACGCTGACGAAACTGCGTAGCCCCGAATCCCCGCGCTCCAGCTCCTGCATGATCAGTCCATACTCTACGCTGGACATTCCCGCGCAGCCATAGCCTTCCAGATTCGCGCCCAGAAATCCCAGCTGCGCCATTTCCGGGATTAACTCATTTGGAAAACGCCCCTCGCGGTAGCAATCGCGGATTAACGGCAAAACGCGCTCGTCAACGAATTGACGGGCGCTTTGCCTTACCAGTAGTTCCTGTTCACTGAACTGCGAATCAATCCGCAGATAATCGACACCGGGGAAGCGAGCCATGCAGGCTCATTCTACCTACTTTTTGTGCAGCAGGATGTTTCCGTTGAAGGTAGTGAACTGGTAGTCCGGTCCGCCCCCGTTAATCGTTCCATTAGTGGAGCCATCCGTCCGCAGCCGGACGGTCCGCCCATTTTTAGTAGTTGTAGTAGTTTGCGTCTCCGCAGTACGCGCGGTGGGCGTCAATACAACATCGAAGTCGCTGTAAATCTCCCCGCGATTCGTTTTCATCTTCAGGTTGGCCTTCGTCGTGGCCGGCAGCGTCACATCAATTTCGCCGTTCATGCTGGAAAAACTCATGGGCTTGTCGGGCGTAACGCTCGCCAGCGACACCGTTACCTTGCCGTTCATCGAATTCGTCACCACCGACCCGCTGGCGTTCACGATATCCACGCGGCCGTTCATGGTTTCCACTTCGATCTCTCCGGACATGTTCTCCACCCGAATCTCGCCGCTGAACACGGACTTGATGCGGACAGAAGTTTGTGCCGGCACCTGAATATCCACGTCCGACTTGCCCAGCATATTGCCGCCCGTGATCCGGACTTCATTGTTCATCTCAACGATGTCCAAGGCCGCGCCGGATCCACCTATGCGCCGCATCCCAGCCGGAATTTCGCTGCGCGTACGGGCCGCCTTCGCCGCCGCCCCACTCATTTCCACCAACGCCTCCGCCCCGCTATAGGCGCGTACTGTGACGTTGCCTAGCATCCCGTCGATCACCAGCGTGCGCGGCATTCCCGGGCTCCGGAAAGGCACCGTCACCTTCTCCTGGGCGCGCACCGGCGCGGCCAGCAGCAGCATCACGATTGCGTTGGCAATTAGAAAAGTCCGTTTCATTGCAATTTCTCCAGTGCCCACAGGGCACGTTCTTTCACGCCGTCATTTACATCCATGCTGGCGGCCAGCGTCCGCAGTTCCGGCTTAGCCTCCCGTTGCTTCAGATCCACTAAAAGATCGATCAGCGCCACCTGCACCATGGGCGTGTTCTGCCCCGGAAGCGCCTCCACCACCGCCTTACGAGTCACCGGACTAGCCGCGAACGCGTGCAGCGCATCCACGGCGGCCAGGCGCACGTTCACACTGGGATCGTGGTTCACCGCGGCCACCAGGGCCGACAATACTTCCGTATCGGAAGGTTCCGAACGATAGGCCCAGCCCACTCCGCGCAATCGCTCACTCGCCGATTGCTGCTGCATTAACGACAACGCCACCATCTGCCGCATATCCGATACCTCCTGCCGAAGTTCGGCCATTTCCTGCCGGGGCTGACCCGGCTTAAGACCGTAACCCGCGCCCACACCAACCACCATTAGCGATGCCGCAATCGCCACTTGCCAGGCCGGCTTCTGCGGCCACCACCCCGCCAATTTCTGCCTCCATTGCCCGCGTGGTACGGATTCCACGCCTTGCCGGTACGCGCCCAACGTTTCGTAGAACCGCATACGCAGGCCTGAGCCGGGTTCATCCGCGGGCAGCAGAGCCAGGCTCTTCCACAGCGTTCCTAATTCAGTCACTGCCGCCTGGCACGCTTCACACCCAGCCAGATGCGCCTCCAGTGACAGCTCTTCTGTCTCGCCCAACGTCTGGCTCCAGTAATCGGCGAGCAGCGGTTTAGCTTCTTCGCATTTCATGAAACTTTCTCCCGTTCCAGCCCAAAATAAATCTGCTCCAGTGCCCGGACCGCTCGAAATACGCGCACCTTCACAGTGCCCACTTCGCAGCCCAGCACCACCGCGATGTCTTCATACTTCATGCCCTGCAAACGGCTCAGCACCAGCAGCTCCCGCTTGTCCGCCGGAAGCAGATCCATCGCGCGGCGCAACAAACCCAAATCCTGCTGCCGCACGGCCGCTTCCTCGGGACCAGGCAGGCTGGACCTCAACTCCGTGCGGCGCTCCGCGAACTCGTCGATGTCCACAACTTCCGTGCGCTTGCGAATCTGGTCCACGCCCGCGTTGCGCGCAATCTGGTACATCCACGCCGTGAAGGACTGCGCCGGGTCATACGTCGTGCGGTACCGCAGCATCCGGAAAAAGACGTCCTGGACCAAATCTTCCGCCAGCGTCCGGTTCCGATTCATGGAAACAAAATACCGGAACAACGCCCGGTGATGCCGTTCGAACAAGATCGCCAGCTGGCTGACCTCGCCCAGGCTTACCTGCCCCATTAACGTGTTGTCAGTCGTGGTCACAGTTACATATGACTGTACTCCGGCCCCAGAAAAAGGTTACGGACCCAGGCTTGATACCATGAATTCCGAGCATGAAATGGGCGCTACTGCCGATATTCTGGATCGCCTGCGCGGTGGCGGGTTACCTGTACACCCAACCGCGCGGCGTCCCTTGGGACGTATTCCTCGCCGTCGCCCCGGCGTTCCTGCTGGAAGCCACTCTTTTTCTTAGCGTTGGAATGGAGCAGTGGCGCGCGCGCCTCGATCGGTTGCCCCGCGCCGCCGTCGCAGCCCTGCTTACGCTTGCCGCGGTGGCTCCGTATGTACTCGCCTCCGTGCCCTTCGGCACCCTTTCCTGGACCCACTTCGGCACCCTGGCCGGGCTCGCGGCGTTACTCGCCTTTTGGTACGTCCTGCTGCCGCACAATCCGTTCACCGACATCGGACTCCTGGTCGTTGCCGCGGCCGTCGTTCTCTCCAAAATCTTCCGCGACATCTACGTCCGCCCCGATGAGCATTTAGCCCTGGAAGCGTTAGGCACAGCCATGTGGATACGCACCGGACTCTTCGCCATCCTCAGCGTCCGCCGCGTGAAAGGCGTTGGCTTCGGCTTCTGGCCCACCCTGCGCGAGTGGAAAATCGGAGCCCTCCACTTCGTCGCATTCCTTCCCGTGGCCGCGGCGCTAGGCTGGTGGATCAATTTCACGCGCCCCCGTTGGCCCGCCGCCGGATGGGAAATCCTGCTGCCGCTTACGTTCTTCGGCGTGCTGTGGGTCTTAGCTCTCGGCGAGGAACTCTTCTTCCGCGGCCTGCTCCAGCAGTGGCTGGTTGCATGGCTGAAAAGCGACTGGGGCGGATTAGTGGCAGCCTCTTTGATATTCGGAGCCCTGCATGTCTTCTGGGGAACATTCCCCAATTGGCGCTTCGCCGCCCTCGCAAGCCTGGCCGGCGTATTCTACGGCTCCGCCTTCCGCCAAGGCAAAGGCATCCGAGCCTCCATGGTCACCCACGCCCTAACCGTAACCACCTGGAAAATCTTCTTCACGTCGTGACGCCTTACCAACGTCCGCCCGTAGGCGCCAAAAACAACCCCCGAGCCTCCCCCACCAAATACAACGACCCCGTAATAACAATCACATCCTCCGCCGCCACCCGCCCCAGCGCATAATCCAACGCCGCTTTCACGTCCGCCTCACAATGCCCGCGTCCAGCGATCCCCTGCAGCGTTTCCGGCCGCACAGCCCGATCCCCCGGACCCGCCGGAGCCGTAAAAATTAATTCATCCGCCAGCGGAAACAAGATCCCCGCAACCTCGTCAACCGCCTTATCCCGCATGGCTCCGAAAATCATCCACTTGCGCCGATCCCCATAGAACCGCCGCAAATATTTCGCCAACGCCTCCGCCCCCGCCGGATTATGCGCCCCGTCCAGAATCGTATCCGGATTCGGCGTAACGTGTTCCAGCCGCCCCGGCCACCGCGTCTCCTCGATCCCCGCGGCTGCAACCCCCAGCGCCTGCAAAGCCTGCGCCGCAGTGACCGCATTGTCCACTTGATGCTCCCCCGCCAACGGACAATGAATCCCCGAGAAGCTGGACCCGCGCGCGTGAACCTGCAGATCGCGAATGGCAAACTCTTCGAAGTAGGTAACCGGGACGCCCAGTTCCAGCGCCCGCGCATCCAGCACCCGCAAAGCATCCCGCCTCTGCCGCGAGAATACCGTAGCTACGCCACGCTTCAGGATCCCGGCTTTCTCTCCCGCGATCTCCTCGATCGTATTTCCCAGATACGCCTGGTGATCCATGTCAATCTGCGTGATCACCGTCAGCGCCGGCGCCACCACATTCGTCGCATCCAGCCTGCCCCCCAACCCCACCTCGACCACCGCGGTCTCCACTCCGCGCTCGCGAAACAGCCACAACGCCATCGCCGTCACCGTCTCGAAGTAAGTAGGATGCACATCCAAATCCAACTTGCCCGCCACTTCATGCACCACGTTGAACGCGCGCTCGAATTCCACACGGCTCACCGCCAGCCCGTCGATCTGGATTCTCTCCGTTGGCTCGATCAGATGCGGAGACGTGAACATTCCGCTGCGCACCCCCGCCGCCCGCAACCCCGCGTCGATCATCGCGCACACCGAGCCTTTGCCGTTGGTTCCGGCCACATGCACCACGCGATAGGCCTTCTGCGGATTTCCAAAGGCGTCCAGAACGGCGGTGATGCGCTCCAGGCCCAGCTTGATCGTCTTGACTTCATTGCCCAGCTTGTAAAGAAATTCAACGGATTCGGGATAGTTCATGAGGAGAATGCATTCTTCGCCGACGCCCGTGTAAACACCAGTCGCGCCGACCCAATCATCAAGGCCGCACCGGCCACCAGTTTTGCTTCAAACAACCACACGTTCGTAACCTCCGCCGACGGCACCGCGCTGGAAATGACTGTCAGCAAAGTCATGGCCCACCCCAGCGCCGCCGCGATGCGATGTCCGCATTTCCACGCACTCGCGAATAAATAAAAGTATGGCAAGAATCCCACCAGCACCATCAGCGACAGCAGCGTCTGATAGGCGGCATTCAACGAATCTCCCAACTGAATCACGATCAACAGAAAACTGGCCACGCCCCCGAAAACCAGAATGGAGACGTACGGAGTCGCCCAGCGGGGATGCAACTTCCCGAACGCCGCCGGCAATAGGTGATCCACGCCCGCCGCGTACGGCAGTCGCGAGACCGCCGCGCCCAGTCCACCCCATCCGCCCACGGAATTGATCACCACCAGCGCCGTAATCACCGGTGTGATCCACGGCATCTCCAGCAATCGCGCCGCGACGTTGCCGCCATCCGCCAGCCCATGCAATTCACTGATCGCCGAGGGCTGCATCAAAACCAACAGCGCGATCGTGCACGACACGTAAAACACAGTCGTAAACGCGGTCCCGATCCAGGCCGCCGGAATAATCGTACGCTTCGGCCGCCGAATCTCCCCGCCCATCATGCCCAGCACTTCCATCCCGCTCAATCCGAACGCCAGGTTGCCGAAGAACCGCAGCGAGTCCCAATTCCAATCCGCCGCAAAGTTCAGAACCGTAGCGCTCCCCTGTTTCCGCCATACCATCACTCCGGCAAAAACCAGCACAATCCCGAGCACCCAAGCCGTAATCCCGCCGAGATTCTCCGTCCATTTCCCGACCTTCATGCCGATCAGGTTGGTGCCCAGTGCGATCCAGATCGAGATCAGCGACGCAATCACCACGTAAGCTCGATCGTCCGCCAGCGACGCATACTCCGGCCCCAGCGTAAACGCGCTCACGCTCATCGCGAACATAGCCGACCCCGGTAGTGTCAGCGCAATCGAGAACCAGTACACCCAGAAACACAGGAACCCGTGCCACGGCCCGAAATCCTCCCGAGCCCAAACATACAGCCCCCCCGCCGCCGGATACTTCGCCACCAATGCCGCCACCGCAACCCCCAACGGAGCCGCAAACGCCAGCGCCGCCGCCAGCCATAACGTAACCGATCCCGGCCCCGCGCTAGCCGCCACGGCAATCCACCGCGGACCCACAATGCAGGCGATCGCAAACAGCGTGAGATCCGCAAATCCCAACTCGCGCCGCAGTTCGGCCGTAGAGGTAGAGGAAGACGTAGATGACGAGGTGGGGGCAGACTCCATTGCTCCTGCATTATCGCAGCAGCGCCGCGATGGGCATCACGTCTGGCGGTCCGTATGCCTCGCCTCGCTCCCCTGCTCGGTTACTAGCTCCCTACTTCCCAAACCCGTCGAGAATCCACAAGTCCGCCTCGCTCGTCGCCGCCGCCGTCACCAGGCTCTTGCCGTCCGGCGACAACGTCAGCCGAACGCTGCCGGTGTAGGTGTTTTCGAGCAGTGGCTGGAAGCTGAGGTTGTAGTCCGCAATCTTCGTAATCTTCCCCGTCGCCACATCCACTGAGGACAGCGCCGGATGCGGCGCCTGGAACGTCAGCCCGTAAATCGTCTTCGAATCGCGCGACCACGCCAGAGCCGCCGAATTCAGCCCTTCCAGCGTGCGCGCAGGTTTCGCTCTGTCGGGCGCAACAAGTTCCACGCCTCGTCCACTGGGAATGGCGATCCATTCTCCCGATGGCGACCACTCCGGCGCACCCAGATTCCCCCTCACATCGAACGGCTCCGGTGCATCGTCCGATCCAACCCGCAGAGTTGCCACAGGAATCGTCCCATCCGGTTTCAGCCATAAAAACGCGATCATCGCTCCGCTAGGCGACCACGTCGCCGCATACCCGTCGGAGATAATCGTCGGCTGCCCGCCTCCAGCCGGTGAAATCGCCAGGCTGCGCCGCCGTCCCCCTCCCGCCAGCAGAGCCGTATACACCAGCCGCCCGCCCTCCGGAGAAAACACCGGACTGATCAACGTCTGCAGCGTCGGAAAGTCCTTCGCCGTGACAACCGCGCGATCCCACTTGCCTTCCGGGCTGCTCACCCACAGCTCGTCCGAGCCATTGCGTTGCGTAACATATGCCAACTGATCCCCCTTGGGAGACCAGGATGGCCCGAATTCCGGCAAGCTGGTCCCTAACAGCGTGCGTGGCGCCGACCCATCCAGTGGCAATTCCACAATGTCTCGATCCCGATCCACTTGCGCAAACAAGATCCGTTTTCCATCCGGCGAAACCGACGGCATGGACTGCCCTCCCGTCGGAGCCGCAATCACGCGCGTCATCGTTTCCGTTTGCACGTCCGCCAGCCACAGTTGTTCGTTCACGGCTGGCGCTGGATTTCCGGAAAGCACCATGTGCCGGCTGTCCGGCATCCACGATCCCGCCACCGGCCGGTTCCACGGGACCTTCAGAAAAATGCGATGCGGTTGCCCACTGCCCGCCGGATAAGGCAACAGCCACGTCTCCGCGCCCCCGTCCGTATACAACGACAAAAACAGCAGCTTGTTGTCCGGTGAAAATCGCAGGAACACCGGCGTAAACGGTGTACGCACCGCAAACGGCGCAGGCTCGTAAGCAACCGGCTTCGCTCCTGGAGGCTCAGAGATCCACACGGAGCGTGTATTCTCCCCATTGCCCCCACTTGCTCGCCACAGTGCCATCACCTTGCCGTCGCGGGAAATGTGAAAGGACGCGGCGTTGTCCATAATTCGCTCGGGTTCGCCACCCGCCCGGCTCACCGCGTTCACACCCCCGCCGCGCGAATAATAGATCCGGTTGCCATCGGAGGACCACGCTAACTGCCCCGCTTGATTCGACACTTGCGCCACTAGTTGCGTAGGCGACGAACCATCCAGCGACTGCACCATCAGGTGCGTGCCCTCGTTGGTTTCTTCCAGGTAAGCGATGCTCTGCCCGTCCGGCGACCACACTCCGGAATGTTCCTGCGCGCGCGTAAAAGCGAACGGCTGGAACTTGTAGTCCTCGATATCCGTGGCTTCTTCCGGTCGCAGCAATACTACCCCTGCTACCGCAACCACCAACGCCGCCGCTCCCACCGCCGGCCACAACCAGGACTGCTTTGCGGTCCGCGCTAAAGCTGGCAGCGACTGGCTCGACCCTGAGAGTGACCGCAGCGCAAACGCCAGATCCCGAGCCGAATGGAACCGCTGCGCCGGCTTCTTCTCCAGACAACGCTCGACAATCGCGCGCAGCCCCGCCGGCACCGTATCCGGCAGCGCGGGCGGATCCTGATGCACGATCGCATGCATCACGTCGATCGCGGAAGCACCCTCAAACGCCGCATGCCCCGCTAACATCTCATACAGCATCGCGCCCAGGCTGAACATGTCGGCATGGAAATCGCTGTGCTGCCCGCGTACCTGTTCCGGCGACATGTACCCCGGCGTGCCTATCGGAATCCCCGGATTGGTCAACGTGCTGGCATCTTCAGGTTTTTTCCCCGCCTCCGCCGGATCCACCACCTTGGCCAATCCGAAATCCAGAATCTTCGTACGCCCGTCCGCCGTCAGAATCACGTTCTCCGGCTTCAGGTCGCGATGCGAGATCCCAATGTCATGCGCCACCGCCAGTGCTTCCGCGATCTGCGCCCCGATATCCATCACCTGACGCGTGGTGAACCCGCTCTGCCGCAGGTTCTCGCCCTCCACCAGCTCTGTGACCATCCACCCGTCGCCGACATCGTAGATGCTGACAATGCCCGGATGATTCAGCGCCGCCACCGCCTTGGCCTCTTGCTCAAAGCGTTGCCGCCGGCCGGGGTCCGCGCTGAATTCCGGAGGCAGTACTTTCACCGCCACGTCCCGGTTCAAGCGCGGATCGCGAGCCCGATACACCTGCCCCATCCCGCCCGCCCCCAGCGGCGCGATGATCTCGTACGGCCCGATCTTCTCAGGTATTTGTGGCGTGTCCACGCGAGTCTCAATTGTACAGGCGTATAATCGACCCCGTAGGATACCTCAAACTTTTAGTACCCAACTTATCAGAACAACGCCACCCGTGCCCGATGGCCCTTCGATAACTTCACATCGCAGGTGTACAGCACCGAGTCAGTCGCCTCCGCCAAAGCGATATACGCCGCATCATAAGTCGTGAAGTTGTGCCGAAGCTCCCAAATCCGTCCCAACAACGGTGCGTGATCACAACGCATCACCGGAAGTTCGCCGAGCTTGGTCAAAACTTGCTGGATGGTATGCGAATCGATCCTTTGGCTGGCCGCCAGCCCGCGAATCGCACTCATCACCTCGATATCCAACAGATGGGGTGCCAGGAAAGCCTGATCCTGCAGCGCTAATTCTCGCCTCAGCGTTTCCGCCATGCCGCCACCTGTCAGCAGTTCCACGACGATCGAGGCGTCCACTACAATCAACGCGCGTCTCGCATTTCCCGTACGATCTGCGCGGCGGTTCGCTTGGAAGGGATTGGCCTAATCTCCCGCGTGCTTTCCAGCCATTCAGCCATGCTGGGCCGCTCCGCCAGCCGCTCCAATTCTTTCTTCAGCATGTCGGATAGACTCATCCCCTCGCGAGCTGCACGAGCCTTCAACGTGCTGTGTACCTTCTCAGGAACATCCCGGATTTGAATCATCTTGGACATGCTTGCAGCATACTAACATGTGGGGCACATGTCCACCTTCCAACTCTTCCCACCACAATCCGCGCATGCGGATGGAAAGCGGGCAGATGATAACTGAAAGAACGAATGCAAACGGCCTGCAAGCAATCCTAATTTGACAGGCTGGAGCTATGGCACCTAGTGCTATAGAATGGATTTAGGCGTACTGTGCGAATCTTCCAATCCAGATGGTTTCAACGCTTTTCCAGGAAGGAAGGCATTGCGGATGCCCCTTTGCGCGAGGCGGTTGCTCGGGCAGATAAGGGCCAGATCGACGCCGACCTTGGCGGCGAGGTAATCAAGCAGCGGATCGCCAGGCAGGGGCAGGGAAGATCGAAAGGCTACCGGACCACCATCCTGCTCCGTCGCGGCGAGAAGGCGTTCTTCGTTTACGGGTTCTCCAAGAGCCAGCGGGTGAACATCGAAGAACATGAGGAGCAACAGTTCAAGGAGGCCGCAAAGCACGTCCTGGCGTTGACGGAAAAGCAGCTCGCGGAGTTGGTCAAGAGAGGCGATTTTACGGAGGTCAAAAGCGAATGAGCAAGAAGTATCGAAGTGATGCGATGTCGGCCATCCATGAAACGATGGAAGCCTTGCACGCTGTTGGGGCTATCGACAAACAGACAATGCGTCGTTTCGACGATGCCTGCCTTACGCCGATCCGGCCCTTGAAGCCGAAAGAGATCAAGGCGATCCGGGAAAAGGAAAATGTCAGCCAAACCGTGTTCGCCAACTACCTCAACGTGACAACCAGTTTGGTGAGCAAGTGGGAACGCGGCGAAAAGAAGCCTTCCGGGGCTTCCCTCAAGCTGCTGTCGCTGGTCGAGAAGAATGGTCTTGCCGCAGTTGCTTGATCGTAAAGCCTGCAACGCCCCCCTTTCCCATTCCTTCCCACCCGCGTCTGTCGCCACAATCCGCGCCTACCACTATCCTAAAAATGATGACTGGAACAGACACTTTCAGACAGCGGTGCCGTCGAAAAACATCGAAATTAACGGAACGAACCCAAGGAAATAAAATCTTCACGCCGCTAACCATAACCCTGCCCGTCATTTGGGTATCTCACTCGCCAAACACCCCCCGCATGCCGCGTGATATCCTCTATCGTTGCAGCACAACATTGCCCTCATAATACGCAGGAGATCTTTCCAACCATGAAGTTGAGTACGGACCGCATTCTTACCACCCACGTCGGCAGCTTGCCGCGTCCCCAGGATGTGGTCGATCTAATTTTTGCCCAGGACCGCGAAGAAGCCGTCGATCCCATCAATTTCGAGACCGTCGTCCAGCGCTCCGTCGACGACGTGATCCGCCTGCAAAAAGAATGCGGTGTCGATATCCCCAGCGACGGTGAGCAGAGCAAGATCAGCTACGCCACCTACATCCGCCACCGCCTTACCGGCTTCGAAGGCGATTCCGCGCGCCCCACTCCGCAGGATCTGGACGATTTCCCCGACTATCGCGACAAGCTTGTGAAGGAAGGCCACTCCGCTACCTACAAACGCCCGGCCTGCCGTGGCGAAATCACAGTAAAGGATCTGGAGCCTGTCCGCCTCGACGTCAAGCGCATGCAGATGGCGATGGCCAAAGGCGGAGTCGACGAGGGCTTCATGAACTCCGTGTCCCCCGGCACCGTCGCGGTGTTCCAACCCAACGAATACTATCCGACGCACGAAAAGTACATGGAGGCCGTCGCCAACGGCATGCGCGCGGAATACGAGGAAATCGTCAAAGGCGGCTTGTTGCTGCAACTGGACTGTCCCGATCTCGCCATGGGCCGCCACTCGCGGTTCAAGGATCTCACGGAAGAGCAGTTCCTCCGCAACGCCGAGATTCAAGTGGAAGCCATCAACGCCGCGCTGGTCAATGTCCCCGCCGACCGTGTCCGCATGCACGTATGCTGGGGCAACTATGAAGGACCCCACACGCATGACATCGCGCTCACCAAGATCCTGCCGATCGTACTGAAAGCCAAGCCCATGGCTCTGCTGCTGGAAGGCGCCAATCCCCGCCACGCCCACGAATGGGAAGTGTGGAAGAGCCACAAGTTACCGGACAACAAAGTGCTGGTCCCCGGCGTAGTCGAAACCACCTGCAACTTCGTCGAGCATCCGGAACTGGTCGCCCAACGCATCCAACGCTACGCCGACATCGTCGGGCGGGAGCGGGTCATCGCCGGCAGCGATTGCGGCTTCGGAACCTTCGCCGGCTTCGGCCCTGTACATCCGTCCGTCGGTTGGATGAAACTAAAGACAATGGCGGAAGGCGCTCGAATCGCCTCGGCCAGACTGTGGGGCAAAGCCGGTTCGGCCAATTAATCATGAAACAACGTATCTTATTCTCAACGCTTCCCGCCGCGCTTGTGGCCGCTGCGGTCCTGTTGGCTCCCCTGCCCAGCGCCGGCCAGGCCAAAGCCAAGGCCGCGAAAGCAACCAAAGCAGCACCCGCCCCCAAAGGCCCCGACATCTCTGGCATTTGGCAGGTCTTCGCCACGTCCACTGCCTCCAGCGTGGAACCGCATAGTCCCGCGCTCGGCATTCAGGCCGGCTTCGGCGTCATCACCGATCCCGCCGACGGCAAGATTCCCTACCGTCCCGAAGCCCGCGCCAAACAGCAGGACAATTTCAAAAACAGAGCCAAGCTCGACCCGCTGAACAAGTGCTACATGCCCGGCGTGCCGCGCGTGATGTATCTGCCGTTTCCCATCCAGATTCTGCAAACGCCCAAGACCGTCGTCCTCTTGTCGGAGTACGCGCACACCACCCAGAACATCTTCTTGACCGGCCAACACCTGGACGGCTTGGAACTGTGGATGGGCGATTCGCGCGGCCGCTGGGAAGGCAACACATTAGTCGTGGACGTCACCCAGAACAACCCCGACACCTGGTTTGACGCCTCCGGCAATCATCACAGCGAGGCTCTGCATGTCGTCGAGCGCTTCACCCGCAGCGGTCCCGATACCCTGCAATTTGAAGCCACCTTCGACGATCCGAAAACCTACACCCGTCCCTGGACCATGCGCCTGACTCTCATGCGTCATCAGGACCCCAACTATCGCTTACTTGAATACGATTGCAACGCTTACATGGAAGATGAAGGAGGCGCGAAGTAACTCATGAAATCCACTACCCAAAAGTCCCTGTTGAGTCTGGTGGTCGCGCTGACCGCCGCCGTGGTTATGTTCCTCGCTCCCACGCCCGGCTCTGGCCAGGATGCCCCCGCGAAGGGTGGCCCTCCGGGTGGCAAGGGCGGCGTAGCCCCCGGTGGCGCCAAAGCGGGCGGTGGCAAAGGCGCCGTGAAGGGCGGAGCATTTGGCCCCGACGGCCCCTACTATCAGGCTCCGGAAAATATCGGCGGTCCGCCGGCGCGCACGCCCGACGGCAAGCCCGACATGACCGGCTATTGGACGCCGCGCATGAACCGCGCCATCTTCGAAATCCAAGGCAAGCAAGGCGCCATCGTCGACCCGCCGGATGGCATGTTGCCCTACACCCCCGCGGCACTTGCGAAGAAGAACGACCTGAAGAAGAACCACATGTTCGACGAGACAGAAGCGCACTGCTTCCAGTCCGGCGTGCCGCATTCCGCCTATCAACAATTCGGCTACCAGATTCAACAGACCCCCTCCTTCGTCGTGCTGATGCCGGAGTACGCGCATAGCTATCGCGTCGTCCCCACAGACGGACGCAAGCACATCCCCGCCGACGTGAAACTGTTCATGGGAGATCCCGTGGGCCACTGGGAAGGCGACACTCTCGTCGTCGAGACCACCAATCAGAACGGCAAAGTCTGGCTGGATATGGAAGCCAATTTCACCACCAACGCCATTCACGTTGTGGAACGCTTCACCATGGTGGATAAAAACCAGATCAACTACGAAGCCATCATCACGGACCCCACCATCTATACCCGCCCGTGGAAGATCGCCGGCAACCTGGGCCGCCACGACGACCCGAATTACGAACTGATGGAATTTGCCTGCCATGAGGGCAACATAGATCTACAGCACTATCCGGAAAGCGAAGGCGGTACGGCTAAGGCCAAAGCGAAGTAAGCCGCGTGCGATAATCGGCCTCAGTTCATGCGCCTACGATTCTGGGGTGTACGCGGTTCGGCCGCCGTACCCGGCCCAACCACCGTCGAATTCGGTGGCAATACTTCCTGTGTGCAGTTGGAGATCCCGCACGCGGATGCCGTGCTGTTCGACGCCGGTACCGGTATCCGCAACGCGGGCGTGGAATTGTTGGCCCAAGCCGCAGGTAAGCCCCTGCACGTGCATCTCTTCCTGACTCATTTCCATTGGGATCATATCCAGGGCCTCCCGTTTTTCCCACCGCTGTTCAGCCCGGCAAATAAGGTAACCATCTACTCTTCCGGCTTCAGCGCGCCCTTGAAGCAGGCACTTTCCGGATTGATGGCCGCCCCCTACTTCCCCATCACATTTGAATCCTTTCCCGCGCAAGTGGAACTGGTCGACCTGGCATCCCCTGCCGATCTCGATTTCATGCAGGTCCGTCCGATCGAGGTGAACCATCCTCAGGGAGCTTGCGCGTATCGCGTCGACACTGCTCACGGAAGCATGGTCTATTCGCCCGATCGTGAACATGGTGACGCGCGACTCGACGAATTATTTGTGCGCGAAGTCCAGGGCACAAGCGCGTTGGTCTTGGATTCCCAATACACGCCCGCCGAATACGAAGCCCATCGCGGTTGGGGCCACAGCACCTGGGTGGAAGCCGTCAAAGTGGCCAAGGCGGCCAGCGTCGGGAAACTGGTACTGTTCCATCATGACCCCTCGCATTCGGACGAAATGTTGCGCGTAATCGAACACGACGCCCGTCAGGAATTCGCGCAGAGCTACGTGGCGCGCGAAGGCTGGGCAGTCGAGCTCTAACCATGGCCGCCAAACGCATCTTGATCCTGGGCGGCGGCTTTGCGGGAGTCTACGCCGCGCGCCGTTTGGAACGCGTCTTGCGTCCCGAGGAAGCCAGCATCCAACTGGTGAACCAGGAAAACTATCTGGTGTATCAGCCCATGCTGCCCGAAGTGATTTCCGGTTCCATAGGCATCACCGATATCGTCTCCCCCATCCGGCACCTCTGTCCGCGCACGCAGCTAATCATGCGCGAGGTGGAAAGCATCG
Source organism: Acidobacteriota bacterium (assembly GCA_039931205.1). Lineage (GTDB taxonomy): Bacteria > Acidobacteriota > Terriglobia > Bryobacterales > Bryobacteraceae > Palsa-187. Next base: position 185,496 of record JBDTSJ010000062.1, on the reverse strand, counting down.
ACCTGCGGCGCAAAGTGGTGACCGTAAGCCCCGGCTTCCGTCCCCGCCAGTTGGAATTGCCCTACGATTATCTGGTCATCGCGCTGGGTGGCGTCACCAACTTCTACGGCATGCCCGGCATGCTGGAGCACGGCAAGCCCTTCCGCACGCTCGCCGATGCGCTGGCTCTGCGGAATCATCTCATCCAGGTGATGGAAGAGGCCGACGTCGAGACGGATGTGGAGTTGCGCCGCAAACTTTTGACGTTCGTCGTCGCCGGCGGTGGATTCTCCGGCGTGGAATTGATCGCCGAGTTGAATGACTTCGTCCGCAGCGTGAAGTATAACTATCCGCGCCTGCGTAATGAGTCCGTCCGCTGCGTGCTGGTGCATCCCAAGGAACACATCCTGCCTGAGATGGACCAGAAACTCGCCCTGTTTGCCGAGAAGATTCTGACCCGGCGCGGCGTGGAGATTCTGGCGAATGATCGCGTCACCGCGGCAACCTCTGAGAAGGCTGTCCTCAAGTCCGGCAAAGAAATCCCCTGTAAGACACTCGCTTCCACCGTTCCCTCCGCGCTGCCTGCTGTCCTGCAAAAGCTCGAGTGCACCAAGGACAAGGGCCGCCTGGTGGCGAACAACAAGCTGGAACTCGCGGGCTTCGAGGGACAGGTGTGGACCGTCGGAGATTGTGCCGCCGCCAGCACGGTGGCGGGCAATCCAGTTCCCCCCACAGCGCAGCACGCCACCCGCGCGGCGGAGTTGACGGCCGACAACATCGCGGCCGCCATTCGCGGCGGCGAAGCGCGCGGATTTGAATTCGAAGGCCTCGGCAAGCTGGCGTCGTTAGGCCACTATTCTGCTATCGCCGAAATCTTCGGCATCCGTGTCTCGGGCTTTCTCGCGTGGCTCCTGTGGCGCACCATTTACCTGATGAAGATGCCCGGCCTCAATCGCAAAGTCCGCATCGGTCTGGATTGGCTGGTGGCGTTGTTGTTTCCGCCCGACCTGGTGCAAATCAAGGCGGCGCGCGACGCTGGCATGGTGCGGCAGCATTTCGATGCGGGCGAGGCCGTCTTCCATCAAGGCGACTTGGGCGACAACGTCTACATCATCGAGAAGGGTCAGTGCGAAGTGCTGCGCGAAGCCGATGGCGCGGAAGAACATCTGGCCGACCTGGGTCCGGGCGATTATTTCGGCGAAATGGCCGTGCTGGGCAACGTCAGCCGCAGCGCCACGGTGCGCGCCTCCAAGGCTACCGACGTGTTGCTAATCCCGCGTGGAGACTTTCATCTGCTGAAGTCCGGCGTCCCCGCCTTCGGCGCAGTCTTCGAGGAGTTGGCCAAAAAACGTAGCGCCGAAAACGCCGAGCCGGACCCCGAGTAGATCGGCGCGAAGTTACCGCGCAGCCTTAAGCTTGCCTTCGATTCGCTTGCGATCCGTCCGCTCCGGCGTCAGCTTCAACGCCGCCTCATAAGCCGTGCGAGCATCCGCATTCAACTTCTGCGCCGCGCGCGCGTCGCCCAATTGCTCAAACGCGGCGAAGTTCTCAGGGCTCGATTGCAGCGCCTGCTGCGCCTGATCCGCCGCCCCCGCAAGATCGCCCGACGTAGCCAGCAAGCGGGCCAGCGCAAGTCGCGCTGCCGTGTACCCCGGCGTGACCGTCACCACCTGCCGGTATTCCTGAATCGCTGCCGCCGCGTCACCCGAAGCTTCCAGAGTCTCCGCCAAACTCAAGCGCGACGCCACGAATAGCGGTGAACGTTGCAGGTTATCGCGGAATAGCCCGACCGCTTCCATGCGGCGTGCCGGCTGCGCCCCGAGTAATACCGCCAGGTTATGCCGCGCCGGCAGCAGTCCGGCATTGCGTTGCAGCGCATTGCGATAGTAGGTCTCCGCATCGCTGCTCTTGTTCTCCGACGCTTTCAAAGTCCCCAGCGCGTTGTACGCCTCCGCTGCATCCGGCGAAATCGAGATCGCCTTGCGATACGCCTTCTCTGCATCCTTCCGCCGATTCAGGCGTTGATAGACCAGGCCGAGATTGTACGGCAGGTAGCTATACTCAGGCGTCAGCTCAATGGCCCTCTGGTAGGCGCGAATCGCGTTCTGATAATCCCCCGTCTCCACATACGACAATGCCAGATTGTGTAAAGGATAAGACCAGTGCTGAGCCCTCTGCGCGGCGTCGCGGAAGGCGGGGATCGCTTCCGTGAAGCGAGCCTGTTCCAGATAAGCAATGCCCAGCGCGTTATAGGAATACGCCGCGCCCGGGTCCAGGCGCACGGCCTGCTCCAGCAAAGGAGCCGCCGCGTCGTAGCGTTTGTCGAACAACAACGCACGCCCCTGGAAAAAATTGTCGCGAGCTTCCAGATACAGCGACTCGCGCGTCAGCGTACGCGCGGCCTCCATGTAATTCGCGGCCGCCACGAAATCGTCGCGCACCGGCGGAGTCTGATCGCCTTGCAAATACTTCAGCAGCACTTTCTGGGCCGCGTTTTCGAGAGCGATTCGCAGTTGGTTCTGCGTTTCCAGATAACGCTGCGGCGTGAACTGATTCGCCAGCGGCCGCAACAGGTCGAACGCGTTGTTCGGTTGCTCCGGCAAAATGCGCCCCGCGGCCAGGGCCTGATTGAAGCGATCCAGATCCTGCGCGGCCTGGCTGCTCAGTGCCTGCGGAGGACTCTGCGCCAACAGCAGAGGCTCCCCTGTGCGGACGTCCATGAGCGGCGGCGTGTAGGCCAGATCGATGCCCGGTTTGTCCACTTCCGCCAGCCGCAGACCGGCAGCGTAGGCGCCAATCTCGCGCGGATGTTGTTTGTCATTCGTGGCGCCCGGGATCTGCTTGCTGACGTAGTTGTATAACTCGTTGGCCGTGACCAGCTTGTCGCCGTCCGCGTCCGCCGCCCCGCCCAAACCCTTTATGACGAAATAGCTGAAGGCTCCGTGACCACCGCCAAATTCGGGACCCTCGAACGAGACTTCTTTGGTGCGGCTGGCCAGTAAGCCGAACATCTCGCCGTCGGCATCGCCCAGCTGCTCCACGTTGGAATTCACGCCTGTGCTCTTGATGGAGCCGATCGCGCCGGCCTTGCATACATCCATAAACAAGAGCACCCGGCCCACCTTCTGCAGCTGCTCTTCAAACAGAGCTTGTAACTCCGCCATGGGCAGCGCCGTGCTGGTAAGATCCTGGGGATCGGAGTCGTAAGTGAGGATGAACGCGTTGCGGCTGCCGGGAGTTTCCACCGTTCCGTGGCCCGCCACCATAATGATGATCGTGTCGGCTTTCGTCGCGCGGCGTTTCAGCAGGTTCTGAAAGCCGTTGCGCACGGCCGCGGTGGTGGCCTGCTCATTCGTCAGCGTGAGGATGTTGCCCGCAGGCACACCGCCGCCGCGAGGACTGGCCAAAAGTTGGGCGAAGGTAGTGGCGTCCGAATGAGCGTACTGCAGCGACAATTCCGGCTTCTGATACTTCGAGACGCCGATCAAAAGTGCGAAGGTTTGCCCCCCCAGTCCGGCGGCCGTTGCCGCGGATGCTTGCGCGGCGGCACTCTGTTCCAGCTCGAAAATCTTACTCTTGAGCCACGCCGCGTCCGCCCATTGCGTGCGCAGCCGATAGTACATTTCGAGCGCATTCGCGGGCAGGCTGCGAGCTTCGAACACGCTCGCCGCACCCACCAGCGCGCCTGGATCGTTCGGATTCCCAGCCAGTACAGCATCGAACGGAGCTAACTCCGCGATCACCGCGGGCGTCAGCGTGTTGCGAGGCGCAGGTCGAATCTCGCCCGCGACACCGCGCGTCATGGTGACGCCGTAATGCTGCTGGCTGGCTGCGGCGATACGCAACGTCTTAGGCAGCGTGCACGCGCGAGCGGGTTGTTCGGAAAGGCTGCCGCTGCGCGCTTTGGGTTTGTTGGTATCCAGCCGCACTTCCCCGGATGCGCTCAGGGTTTCGAGCGATTTCCCAGGGCAAAACAAGAACGATGCAGCGCCGGTCGACGTGCGCAGGCCATCGCCCGCGAACAACAGGTCTCCCGAGCGCGCGCTGAGCGGAGTCTCGGCGTCGGCGCGCAGCAACTGGCCGCCGCCGGGATTCAGGACCAATCCCACCGGCTCCTCGGGCACCGCGGCGAACAGCGCCACTGGCAGGACGAATAGAATCAGCCTACGCATGCACTACCTCTTTCGGCGTTTCCAGAAGTGCGGTGACCGTGTACAGGTTGATGGGCACTGCCTTGCCTCGCACCGGAACCGAGCCCAAATGCGTGGTTTCAATGGACCCGTTCAGCGCTGCCCGCGTGGTTTCGCTCATCAGCAACTTGGTTTTGTGTTCCTTATTCAAGCTTTCGAGACGGGACGCGAGATTGACTGTGTCGCCCAGGACGGTATATTCCATCTTATCGGAGCTCCCAATATTACCCACCACGACCAGCCCCGTGTGCAGTCCCGCGCCGGTCTTGAACTCGCTGGGCGCGGTAACCATGCGCGTGGCGCATTCCACGGCGCGGAGGGGATGATCGCCGGGCTTGGAGCCTTCATCTTCATCCGAAAAGACTGCCAGAATGCCATCGCCAATGTACTTGTTGACGTGCGCGCCATAGCTGACCAGGATTCCCGCCATCATACCCATGTAGGTGTTCAGCTTCTTCACGATGAACTCGGGACCTTCCTCGTCGCACATTTGCTCGGTGTAAGCAGTAAAGCCGCGGATATCGGTGAAGAGGATCGTGACGTTGTCGCGCTTGCCTGTTAATCCGATCGCGCGCGTATCTTCGAGAGACGTGGCTAACTTCTTGCCGACGAATAAGGTGATTGCTTGGCGGAACAGATCGCCTCGGCGTTCGGCAGAGGCGAAGCGGTAGACAATCGCTCCGATCAGGCAAATCGTCGCGCCCAGCATGATCTCGGAGGTCGACAGAATGACGCCCATGCGGAACAGGACGTGCGTAGCGATCGCGACGATCACGCCGATGGCCAGCAGTCCCGGCAACGCGGATACGGCGGAGACGCCGGTGACGATAGCGGCGGTGGCAGCGGTCGCCGCCAAAATTGCGCCGATGCGAGCCCACTGTGGCGCGGGGGTCAGGAAATTACGTTGCAGCAGGGTGTTTACGGTATTGGCGTGGACTTCGACGCCGGCGGTGGTCCACTGTTTGCCGCTCAGAAGCGTATAGAACGGTGTACTGCGGCGATCGCTGTCGCCCTGGAAATCGGTGCCCAACAGAACGATTTTTCCGTTGAACCACGTGCGCAGCTGATCCACGCGTCCATGCTCGACCGCATCCACGACGTCGGCCAGCGAGTGGTGCGGAAAGGTGCCGGGACCACCTGCGTAGTTAATGTATATGGACCGGTCGGCGTCGATGGGAATGGACTTTCCGGCGAGTGTGAGCGCGCCGTTCTCAAACCTGGCATCTTCACCGAGGAGCTTTTCGACGATGCGGAATGCGAGTGAACTGGCTGCTGGTTCGTCTTTGGAGGGAGCTTCGAGCAATTCCTGGCGGCGAATGAAATCGTCGTCCGAGTCCGCGGTCACGTTAGGGTACCCGGACAACCCCAGCCCGGCCGCGATCATGTTCACAGGGACCGGAGCGGTGGTCTGGTTGGTTTGGAACGCGGGTACGTAGGCAACCACGACGGGCATGGGAGCGGTGGTAACGGCTTCGGCCAGTTTCTGGTCGTAATCCGGTTCGTATTGCGCGACGGGAACTCCGAAGGCGAGATCCAGCCCCATGACCCTGGCGCCGCCCAATCCGGCGCCGCGAATCGCGTCGGCATAGTGAAGATGCCAGAAGGTTTGCAAGTCCGTGAATGTGTCCAGAGCCTTTTGGTCCGAGGTGATCAGGACGATATCACCGGTGGACTGCTTGCCACGAACCACGAAATGGGAATCGAAGATCTTAAGATTAAGAATCTTGAAGAACGCGACATTACTTAGCAGCAAGGCAGCTCCGGCGCTTCCGGCGGCTATCAGAGCCGCGACCAGCACGCGCTGCATTCGCTTGTTCATACTATTCCGCATGATACCCCGCGCGTGCGGATGCCGCTGCGCGCGCTTCCCTATTTGATCGGCAGTTTGGAGACGATAGTTTCGTCTAAGATGGTCTTGTTGATATTGAAACCAGCCACGCGGTTCGCTGCAATCCTTCCCTTGTTGACCGGGCTGTGGTTGGCGGGGACTCCTCTTTTTGGCCAGACCACCCAGGGTGTGATTTCCGGACGGCTGGTCAATAGTACATCCGGGCGCCCGATTGGCGGGGCGATTGTCACCTACGCCAGCGACACCAGCACGTCCGGTGGCAGCGCCATAAGCAATCCGTCGGGCTACTATTCGTTGCCCTTGCTCTCTCCCGGCACGTATCGCCTGCGCGCCAATGCCATGGGGTTTCAGGCGCAAGAGGTGCAGGAACTGGAATTGGCTGTGGCCTCGCGGCTGGATCTCAGTTTCCGGCTGCGCCCCTTGAGCGACGTGTGGGAGTCCGGCCAGACCAATAGCGTATTTTTGCCGGGGTCGCGCACCATCGTGACCTTCTTCGGTCCCGACGTCGATTCCACGCGCACCGGGTCCTTCGAAGCCAACCGCGGCCGGCGCGCTCCGCTGGAGACAACGGTATCCGACGTGATCCGCTCCTCCGATATCGCGGACCTTCCGCTCGCGGGCCGTGACGTTTACACCATGCTGGTAACGCAGCCGGGTGTTTCCTCCGATGGAGCCACGGCTCGGGGTTTGGGACTGGCGGCCAACGGACAACGCCCGTCGGCTTCCAACTTCCTGCTGGATGGCCTGGAAAACAACAATTATTTGATCACCGGGCCGCTGGTTACCGTGGCTCCTCAGGCCATTCAGGAATACCGGGTTTCGACGAATAATTACTCCGCCGAGTACGGCCGCACGTCGGGTTACGTGGCGAACGCCATTACCCGTGGCGGCGCGAATCAGTTTCACGGAACCGCATACCTCTACTTGAAGAACGATGTTCTGAATGCAAACGGATTTCTAAATAAACGGCAGGGCATAAAGAGGACGCCGTATAAGGAGGGCCAGCCGGGGTTTTGGGTGGGTGGGCCGATCGTGAAAGATCGCCTGTTCTTTTCCAGCTCCTATGAGTTCTTCCGAAGCCGTGCGTTGCAGCCCCCGCAACAGTTTGTTTTTCCAAACGTTCCGGTGCTGGCGGCGTTTGCACTGGCCAACGGCCAGGCGCGCAAGCTGCTGGAAACCTACGCGCCTCCCGCGGTGGGCGGCAGTGGAATTGTTGGCGCGCTGGATCTATCGCCGCCGGTTTCCGTAAATCGCCACCTGGCCATCGAACGGCTGGATTTCAATCCAGGTTCGCGCGACCGTATCCACGGCAGCCTGCTTTTGGCGCGGCTCGGACGGCCCGATTTCATCTGGACTCCCTACAAGGATTTCATCTCTCCGCTGGCCCAGAATACGTGGCGCCTAGCGGGATCGCATACACACACGTTCTCCCCGGATTTGTTGAATGAAGCGCGGATTGGCTTCAGTCACGACGATCTGCATTGGGATCGGCCGCATCCGGAGGTACCCACGTTGGTTTCGCTGGATGGCACGATGCTTCCGGGCAGTCCCGCGTTTTATGCGTATAAGAACGTCAACAAGAGCCTGGAGATCGTGGACAACGTCACCATCTCGCGAGGCATGCATCGGATCACGACGGGCGCGGGGGCGCTGCTGCGGTCGTCGGATGGATACCTGACGGCGGGCCGCGACGCACAGTATCGCTTCAATGGAATCACCAATTTCATTCGGGATCAGCCCTCGTTCTTCCGCGCGGCGATTCAGCGGTCCAGCTTGCCTGCGCTGCGGCAGCCGCAATATGACCGCGAATACCGCTATCAGCAGTATTTTGGCTTCGTGCAAGACACCGTGCGGGTGACATCGCGCCTCACGGCGAACTACGGGTTGCGTTACGAATCCTTCGGCGCTCCGCGCAATGTGGGTGCGGTGAAAGACGCGCTGGTTACGCTGGGTGCTGGCGGCACATTGGCGGAGCAGCTCAGCACGTCGCGATTGACGGCGCCCTCTTCGGGGGATCAGCAGTTGTTCGGGCGCGACGGGAAAGACTGGGCGGTCCGCGCGGGGTTATCTTACGACCTGTTCGGAACGGGGCGTACTTTACTGCGCGCGTCTTACGGCACGTTCTACGACCGGCCGTTCGACAACCTGTGGCAAAACCTGCGCAACAACGATTTCATCGTGCCGCAGGTGACGCTGGTAGGCGCTACGACCAACTTTCTGGGTCCGGTGCAGGGCATGCTGGACACGCTGGGTGGCCGCACGCTGAACGCTAATTTTCCCACGGTCACTTTGATCGATCCCAACCTTCGCAACGGACGGGTGCAGAGCTATTTCGCCGGGATCCAGCAGCGCCTGGCAGATCGACTCACGTTGGAAGTGAACGCGCTGGGCTCCTACGGGAGCCGCCTCATCACCACGGACGTTGTGAACCGGGACTTCAGTACGTTGACGGGCCGCTATAACAACGCGCTGCCGGATATTTCGTATCGCTCCGGACAAGGCTTCTCCAACTACAACGCGATGACGGCGGTGCTGCGCTATCAGGCACGACGGGGCATGCTGCACGTGGCTTACACGTGGTCCCATGCGATTGATAACCAGAGCGAGCCGTTGGCTGGCGATTTTTTCAATCTGTCGTTCACCAGCATCGGGACGACGCCTTCCACCACGGGGCGGGCCAGTTTCTCAAGGCAATTCGATCCTCAGGCGGACCGCGGCAATGCGGATTTCGATCAACGCCATAATCTGGTGGTGATGTATTCCTGGTACCTTCCGGGCTCGCATTTCGTGTTGCGGGACTGGAGCATTTCCGGACTCACGGCCTTCCGCTCGGGTTTCCCGTTTAATGTTGTGGGGCCGACGGATTCCGCGGGGGCAGGGCAGGGGTACATCCTGAACAATCGTCCGGACGTGATTTTTCCCGACGAGGTGTTTTTGCACGGCCGCGGAAACCAACTGCTGCAGTCCGGGGCATTTGCGCCAGCCGCGCCCAGCAAATTGGGAAATCTGGGGCGGAATGCGTTTGAGGGGCCGGGATTCTATAACTTCGATGTGGCGCTGGGCCGGTCATTCCGGATTCCTGGTTTGGGAGAAGCCACGTGGCTGCGGTTCCGCGCGGACGCGTTTAACTTGCTGAATCATGCCAATCTTGGCAACCCGGATTCGAACTTGACCAGTTCTTCGTTTGGTCTCGCGCAGCCGGGCCGGCAAGGCAGGGCAAGCGGATTTCCGGCCGTCAGTCCACTAGCGGAATCGGCGCGCCAATTCCAAATGAGTGTACGCGTCGAATTCTAGTGTGCGGGTCGTCCCAATAGCGGACACCTGGGGCCGCTAAGGCGCTGAAACAGCAGGACTAGCAAAGGGCATCGGATTTGCTTAGAGTAGTGTCATGCTGCGCCACGCTTACAAAGCCCTCCGCCGGACTCCGGGATACACGGCCGCCTGTATTGCGGTCCTGGCGCTGGCTATCGGAGCCAATACGGCCATTTTCGGCTTGGTGTACTCGGCCATCTTGAAGCCTTTACCGTATCCGGATGTGGATCGGCTGGTGCTGTTGTGGCAAGGGTTTCCTGGCATGCCAATGTTCCTGGCCGATCACATGCCGTCGAACCGGCTGACGATGGAGGAATGGAAGAAGCAGGCGACCTCCTACAGTGACGTGGGGGTGTTCCACGAAACGCGCTTCTACGAGGGCGGCACGGAGAAGGCTCGGGTTGTCCCCACTGAGTATGTTTCCGTGAACCTGCTGTCGATGCTGGGGGCGCAGGCTCGGCGGGGGCGTTTGTTCCGGCCGGACGAGGAGACTCCCGGGGCTGACCGGGTTGCGGTTTTGACGGACGGGTACTTCGAACGGAGGTTTCACAACGATCCGGACGCCATCGGCAAGACGCTGACGCTCAGCGGCACGGATTACACGGTGATTGGAGTGCTATCCAGTCAGTTCCGCATGCCGGCTGTTTGGAGCGGGAGCCGTAGTTACCCGGACGTTTTCGTTCCGCTGTCGCGTGGTTGGACGGTGCCAGGGACGGAAAAATTCACGGTCTTGAACGTGGCGGCGAAGTTGAAGCCCGGAGTGACCATCGAGCAGGCCGGCACGGAATTGTCAGCGATCACGACTCGCCTGCACGATTCTGATAAGGAGCTTTTTCCGTTGGAGAAGGCGCATGTGTTTACGTTCGCCCAGGAGAATCAGTCGGAAGATCTGAATGGAGCCCTTTATCTTCTGCTGGGCGCCGTAGGTTTCGTGCTGCTAATCGGCTGCGCGAATCTGGCGAATCTGACCTTGGCGCGTGCTACGATGCGCGCGCGCGAAATTGCGGTACGCCGGGCTCTGGGCGCATCGCGAGGGCAAATTATTGGGTATCTGCTGACGGAATCCTTTTTGGTTTCGCTGGCGGGCACCGCGGCCGCGCTCATCCTGGCGCAATGGATCGCGCAGGGGCTGCTGGCCGTGGCCCCATCGGGTGAAGTGCCGCCCGGTATGGGCGAACTGAATCTGCCGGTATTTGTTTTTGCCGCTGCGATCTGTGTCCTGACCACATTGCTGTTTGGATTGATGCCCGCCATGGTGGCGTCCCGCGCGAGTGTGAACGTGGCTCTGAAATCCGGTGACCGCGCGGCGTCGGCTAGGCGGGCGCACAGCCGGCAATGGCTGACAATCGCGGAGGTCGCGATGGCGCTGGTTCTCTTAACCGGCGCCGGATTGCTGGTGCGCAGCTTCTCAAACATTGTCCGGACCAGCATAGGTTTCGAGGTGGAGAACCTGGCGGTGGCGGATATCGCACTCCCGGAGAATACGTATCCAGATGCCCAGAAACGCGCCAGGGTGCTGGAGAATCTGGTGCAGCAAGCGCGCGCCATTCCTGGAGTGAAGGCCGCGGGGCTGGCGGACAGCTTGCCTCTGCATCGGTTCACTGCGACTGGTTTTCAAATCGCCGGAAGGCCCAAGGCAGAGAGCAAGGATCTAACCATGGCGGACGTCGCCAACATCTCGCCCGAGTATCTGAGCGTGATGGGATTGCCTCTGCGGGGCGGACGCGGGATTACGGCCGCCGATGCTGCGCGGAACGCTGGCAAGGGAGACGGCGTGGTGCTGATCAACCAGGCCTTCGTCGACAAATATTTCCCCGGCGTGGATCCTCTGGGCCAGCGACTGTTGCTGGAGGACGGTAAGCGAGCCTTCGCGATCGTCGGGGTGGTGGGGAATTTCCGGTGGATGGGCGCCGAGGAAGACATCCACCCGCAGTTCTTCCGCGCCGGGATCAATTCCAATGAGTCGACTCTGGTGTTGCGTACCTCTGTGCCGCCCGAATCTTTGGCCGACGACGTCCGCAAGGTATTGGGGTCCATCGACGAGGGGTTGATGACGACGAAGGTTGAGACCATGGCAGGCTACGTCAAGGGTTCGCAGGAATTGAAGCTGTTTGGCGTGATCGTATTGAGTATATTTGCCGGTGTCGCGCTGGTGCTGGCGATGGTGGGCGTCTACAGTGTCCTGACGAATCTGGTTGCCTCACGGACTCGAGAGATTGGTATACGCATGGCTCTGGGGGCGTCGCCCGCCGGGATCGGGCGGATGGTGGCGGCGCAGAGCTTTCGGCCGATCGTGATCGGAATGCTGGTGGGGCTCGGCGTCAGTTTAGGTTTGAGCCGATTGATTGAGTCGATGTTATTTCAAGTGAAGCCGCACGATCCGCTGACGTTGGGGTTGGCTGCGACCGCGATTTTGCTGGCCGCACCGTTGGCGATCTGGATTCCCGTGCGCCGGGCTACGCGGGTGGAATGTACGGTAGTGCTGCGGGAAGAATAATTAGGGCAATTATCCCTTCACCACGAGGCGCAGAAAACAGGAAAGTTAGAGCGTGTGTTTTAGTGTCGTTGTTATGGCCGGTCTAACACGTCGATGGTGATAGACTCCGAGAATGCCGATTTCAGTGGCTCAGATCGACTATTGGCGGCAGCTTCCATCCGAAACCGAGGTTATCGAGTTTAAGGAAGCCAAATCCCAGTACGACAATCAGAAGCTTTTTCAGTATTGCGTCGCTATCGCGAATGAGGGCGGGGGGCATCTAATCTTAGGGATCAGAAACGCACCCCCGAGAATGGTCGTCGGGACCAAGGCCATCGACAATATTCAGGAGATGTCTAAGAAGTGTTTAGATACTCTCGGATTCAGGGTCAATATTGAAGAAGTCGCCCATCCACAGGGCAGGGTCGTAGTCATCATAATACCCGGCAGGCCGAAAGGTCACCCATATGATCTAGACGGCGCTTTTTGGATGAGGTGTGGCGAATCTCTGGAGTCAATGACTCCTGATGTACTGCGCACGATCGTCATGGAAGGAGAGTCCGAGTGGCTGCTAGAGCCAGCTTCTGAAAGATTAGGGCCCGCCAAGATTCTAGAATTACTTGACGTCGACCTCCTTTTTTCGATGACGAAAACTCCGTTCCCTTCAACGGAGGAAGCCGTCCACCGCTTGGTTGAAGAGCAGTTCTTGCTTAAGGAAAGAGGCGGTTCGTTTACTATTACCCGTTTTGGCGCGATGTTATTGGCAAAGCAGCTAAGTAGTTTTGGCGATCTCCGGTTTAAGGCTCCGCGCGTGACGGTATATCGAGGAGCATCAAAGCTAACAGATCCGACCAGTGATACCTTCGGGACCATGGGATATCTCGTTAATTTCCCCCGTGTACTTCGCCACATAATGGCCCGTCTGCCCCACAGGGAGGTCATCACCGAAGGGTTGAGAAAGAGCGTTCCTCTTGTGCCCGAGATTGTTGTGCGTGAATTGGTAGCGAATGCACTGGTCCATCAAGATTTCACCCTGTCAGGAAGCTCAATTTCGGCAGAGATATTTGACGACAGAATTGAAATCTCTAATCCTGGCGAGACGATTGTTCCGGTGGATCGCCTCATTAATGGAATGCGATCACGGAATGAGCGTCTCGCAGATTTCATGAGACGTGTGGGTATTTGTGAACGTCGCGGCAGCGGGATAGACCGGGTCGTCGATGCCGCTGAATCACTTCATTTACCGGCGCCCTACTTTCGCGCCACTGACCAGCGAACATTGAGCGTCGCCTATGGTCCCAGAAGCTTTGATGAAATGGATAAGTCGGAGCGTGTTCGCGCATGTTTCCAGCATTGCGCGCTTAAATGGGAGACTGGCGCAAGGATGACGAATCAATCGTTGCGGGAGAGGTTTAAACTCCCAGAGAGCAAGATCCATCTTGTATCACAGGTCATCGCAAGCGCTTTGGACGCGGGGGCTATCAAGCCTGACGAAAGGGCTGGTACATCCAAGAAGTTCGCAAGATACATCCCGGCATGGGGATGAGTTTTATTTTGCCTTGTTCTTGCCAATGCCAGGAAGTTGTTAATAACGCTGGACTTCTTATTTTGCCGACGGGCTTTTCCAAATGGCATTATTGAGGTTTTGAAGAGGCGAACGGAAAAGGCGCGTGCCGACGGCGTGGGCCGCAGAAAACGTTAGCCCAAATGCAACCCCACAAGCGAACACGGTTCGCGGCGATCCTCAAGCGTGCAACTACTCCGCACGTTCAGACACCTGCTCCAAAATCGACCTAAAGAGTAGGGTGCCTGATCGAGGAGATTGCATCGAAACGCGCATCATTCAAGTAGGTCCGTCAGTACTTTCGCTAACGGAGTGGTGCACGCCACCGATGCCCGCTTTGCCAATAATTACTGCGTGGGGTTGCGGGGGAACTTCAGGTAGGGCAGGCGGACGCCATCTATGATGACGCGGTCGGCTCGGATCTTCGAGGGAGGCTCGAAACCCTTGGCGCCGGCTGCGGTGACGAAGTCATCCTGCTCCACGCCGTCGCCGCTCACGCCCAAGCCACCGATGAGGACGCCGTTGCGATACAGGGGCAGCGCACCGGGGAAAAACACGATGCCGTTCTGGCGGCCGTTAGGCGGTTGCGAGCCTTGGGTGCAGGGGTTCTCGACATCTTTCTTGTACAGATTGAAGAACGGGCCGGGGTCAGTGAAATCCAGGCCGACGGGAAAGAACGGCTGTGCCCCGTAACCTAGAGTGCGATTGGTCACCGCGGTCCCCTGCGGAACTCCCGGTAAATCGCCCGGGACGCGATCCTTGCTGCTGAAGTAAATCACGTTGCGGGATTTGGCCAGTGCGACGTCCACGCTGAAGAACGTTGCGTCCTGCATGCGATGCAGAGCGATGATGGCGCCATCGAGGTCGGCCACGGCGATCACCATTTTTGCTTTCGAGCCCAGAGGCAGACGGATCACGGCGCGGGTTTCATTGGCGGCAGCGATAGCGCGGTCCACGATCTGACGGACCTCGCTCTCACTGAGACCCCCAACGGGACCTTTGCGCGGTAGGAGGATGTCTCCCTCGGGAGCCGGGCCGGGAGCGGCCTTGGGATCGACGATCCAGGTGCCGCTTTCAAACGTTCCCAGCCCGATACCGTTCGGAGGACTGGATTGATCGACAAAGGGGAGGGCGATGCCGTCGATGAACACAACACCAGGAGCAGGCACATCGGCTGGATTTACGCCGGAGCCGATGAATGCCGCGTATTCGGCGATTTCCGGTGAAACTCCCGCGACGCCGACGCCTCCCACCACTTCGCCGTTCTTGTAGATCGGAACGCCGCCGGGATTTACGGCAGCCGGGTCGCTGTCGAGAAGGTCCTTCTTGCCGGTCAGGATTCCGAGGCCGGGACTGGATCCGTCGATGGACCGCGCGGGAGGAATGGCCGTGAATTCGGCGTTATCCCCGTCGATGAAGCAACCGCGGTTGGTGTTTTCAATTCCGTAGAGCGCGGCGTTGCCGGTGTACAAAATTCCGGGCGGGAAGTGGACGCCGCTGATGAAGCGTACGGTCCGCGAGGAGAGGGGGGCCTGGGAGTTGCTGAAGAATCCGGCGGTCCGGGCCAGCGCAACGGCCAGTTCATTTGTGTCGACCTGGGCGCTGAAGTTGCCGACGGCTTTTTCCGGCGCTCCGGGCTTGCGGAAGACGGCGAGAACGTCGCCTTGACGATCGGTCACCGCGATGACCATGGCGTTCGAATCGACGGCTTTGGCGGTGTTCTCTACAATCCTGCGAACGTCATCTTGAGTTAGTTGCGCGAAACAAGCGGACGTGGAAAACGCCAGCAGCGCGAGTTTACGGAAGCAAGCCATTGACGGCCCTCATCTGTTGAGCGAAGTTGAACGCGTTATAGGCCGAAGGGTTCTGGACCTCGCGGAACAATCCCTGGATGCCCGCGCGCACCTGGATCGCATTCGGCACGGTGGCGTTCTTGGAGTAAGTCACGAACAGCGAATCGATGGCCATGGCCGCTTGTTCCGCCGCACGCTCGCCTTGTACCGAGATGTAGTCTCCGTCGCCTGAAATGTTCTTCATCAGGCGCTGGACTAATGCCGCATTGAACGTTCCGGCCTTGACGCGCTGCTCCAATTGGGCAGCCAGAACGCCGACGCGGGCCGCTTCCGCCGCCACTTGATTGCGGTCATTCCCGATGGTGCTGACCAAGGCGTACAGATTGTTCACGCTGGTCTGCAACTGCTGCGCGGCGGTACGATCGAACTCATTCGCGATTTGGCGCAGTACGGCAAAGCGCGACAGGTTCCACGGGGGATTACCGGGCTTACGGTTTTGATAGCCACGTTCCTGCTGCCAGCTATCTTTGGCGGCGGTCAGGCTGTGATGGCAGGCGAAGCAATCCAGCTCCGCATACTCAGGCCACACACCTGTGCGGGCGTTGCGTTCGACCCGGGAGAGATGCTCGCGCAACTGCGTGGCTTGTCCCACGGCCAGTTCGCGAACCTCGGTCCACGGATCCGCGTCCGGCTTAGCTTTCCAGTGGCGCGGCATCACGGCCGAGAAGGACGC
This sequence comes from Acidobacteriota bacterium, assembly GCA_039931205.1. Classification (GTDB taxonomy): domain Bacteria; phylum Acidobacteriota; class Terriglobia; order Bryobacterales; family Bryobacteraceae; genus Palsa-187. The sequence continues at coordinate 169,600 of JBDTSJ010000062.1, read as the reverse complement.
CAATTCGAAATACAGATCCGGATGCCCGGCGGCGATTAGTTCGTGATCCACTTTCTTTTCGGCGGTGCCAAGGTGGCACGAAAGGCACTGCTCACTGCGGCGCGTCAGATCGCGTAAGTCCTTCATGCCCGCGTCGACGGATTGCTGATGGCTCCAGTCGCGCGTTGTATGTGGACCCAGCCAGTTGGATGCCGGTCCATGACAGCTTTCGCAGCTTACGCCGTCGGAGGTATCGAACATGCGCGCGCGGTCCGCGGTATCCGGATTTAAAGAATGGCACGCCAGGCAGCGGGGAGCCGTTGCGGCGCTGGGGAGCCCCAGGATTTTGGCGATCCGAACAGAGGTGGGGTTCGAAAGAACGGTGAACGCCTGGGCGTGTTTGTCCTGTACGACCCAGGTACTATATTCGTTTTGCTGCACGGAGGTAGTGGCCCGCGCTTGCACGCCGCCGTGGCAGCTAGGGGAACTGCAGGATCCGGGCCCAGTATATTTTGGAGTGTCCGCGGCTGTCGCCGGCACCACGGCCGCCATTATGGCTAGTAAATATAGTACTTGCCTCAAGTCTCCTATTCTATAATCAAACTCGGACATAATTGAGCTTGGGCGACGACATTCAAATCCCGTGAAGAGTCCACGCAGCGAAATCTTTGAGAAGTTACGCGAGATTCAGGACACGCATGGATATCTGCCTCCGGATCAGCTGCGCGCGTTTTCCGAGGCCAGCGGCACGCCGTTGTTTCGAATTCATGGCGTGGCCGATTTCTACCCCCACTTTCAACTGAAGCCGCCGCCCAAGGTCTGTCTGCAGGTCTGCAGTGACATGGCATGCCATATCAACGGCGCCGACGAATTGCGGGTGGGGATGACGGATCGGTTCCGAGGGATGGCTGCTTCCGACATTGCTATCCAGAAGGTGTCGTGCCTGGGCCAGTGCGACTCTGCTCCGGCGATCACGGTGAACGGCCAGACGTTTCGGAACGTCACGCAACCTCAAACCGAAGCTCTGGTGCTGACCGCGTTGGGTGGGCGTCCTCTGCCGGAGATGCCGCAGGAACCGCAGCGGACCGGCCTGCCGCCGGATCCGTATACGGACGCAAAAACTCACTATGGCGCGCTGCGAAGACTTTTGGAGACTCGCGATTTCGAGGGCGTGATCGCGCAGTTGAAGACTGCCGGGTTGCCGGGTATGGGCGGCGCGGGATTCCCGACTGGTATGAAGTGGGAGGCGGTGCGCAAGGCTCCCGGGGATACGAAATACGTAGTCTGCAACGCGGATGAAAGCGAGCCGGGCACGATCAAAGACCGGTTCATCATGCACCACCTGCCGCACCTGGTGGTGGAAGGCATGATTCTTGCCGGCCTTGTCACCGGCGCGCAGCAGGGCGTGTTTTATATTCGCCATGAGTATGCGCCGCAGGAGCACATCATTGAGGAAGAGATTCAGCACTGCTACAAAGAGGGCTTGCTGGGCGACAACATTCTGGGCTCGGGGCTGACGTTCCATCTGGAGGTGTTCGTGAGTCCCGGGGGATATATCTGCGGGGAAGAGACGGCGCTGATCGAAGCCATCGAAGGCAAGCGCGCCGAGCCGCGCAACAAGCCTCCGTTCCCGGTGTACTCAGGCTTGTGGAACAGGCCCACGGCGCTGAACAACGTGGAGACGTTCGCCAATGTACCGCAGATTCTGGTGAATGGAATCGAGTGGTTCAAGGCCCAGGGCGTGGGCGGCACGGCAGGTTTGAAATTCGTGGGCGTGAGCGGGGATGTGGTGAATCCCGGCATTTTCATCATCCCGATGGGAACGCCGGCGGAGGATGTGATTCTGGGGTTGGCTGGGGGCATAAAAGGCGGCAAGGCGTTCAAAGCCTTCGCTCCCTCTGGTCCTTCGTCGGGCTATTTGCCTGCTTCGCTGGCGAGTACGCGGCTGGACTTCAAGTCCATGGCGGCGATCGGTTCCATGCTGGGGTCGGGAGCCATCGTGGTTTGTTCTGAAGACCGCTGCATGCTGGACATGGCGCTGAACGCGGTGGAATTCTTCCGCAATGAATCCTGCGGGAAATGTGTTCCCTGCCGCATGGGGACGCAGAAGCTGGTGGATATCCTCACCGGATGGACACAGGGTAAAGGGACGCCGGGAGACTTAGTGCTGGTGGATGAATTATCCACGGCAATGAAGCTGGCGTCGATTTGCGGGCTGGGACAATTTGCGCATTCTCCGATTACGTCGGTGTTGACGCATTTCCGCAGCGAGGTGGAAGACCATATCCTGCGGCATGTTTGCGCCGCGGGCGTGTGCACTATGCGCAGCTCGCGAAAGCTCGAGGCCACGGTGGCATGAGCGACATCAAGCTGACCATCGATAGCCGCGAAGTGACTGTGCCCGCCGGCACAACCGTGTTCGACGCGGCTCGCGTGAATGGAATTCCCATTCCGACGTTATGCCATCAGCAGAATGAGACTCCGGTCGGCGTTTGCCGGGTATGTCTGGTAGAGGCGGGTGGGCGCGTGTTGACGGCCGCGTGCGTTCGTCCCGCGGAAAACGGCATGGTGGTGACGACAAATTCCGAGCGCGTGGTGGGTGCTCGCCGAGTCTTGGTCGAGATGCTGATGGCGGATCATCCTTCGCCATGCGCGCGGCAGCAGCAATCCGGGGATTGCGAACTGGAGACGATGGCCAAGAAGGAAGGCATCGGAACTCCGCGTTTCCAGAAGCGGCTTTCCCCGCGTGGCCAGGACGAATCCTCTTTAGTAATCGCGGTAGACCATGAGGCGTGCATCCTGTGCGACCGGTGCATTCGCGGCTGCGACGAGATTAAGAACAACAACGTGCTGGGCCGGCGCGGCAAGGGGTTTTCCACGGGCATCGCCTTCGACCTGAACGATGGCATGGGCAATTCGTCGTGCGTGTCCTGCGGCGAGTGCATGGTCAGTTGTCCTACCGGTGCTTTGACGAACAAGAGCGTGGTGAAGACAGTGCTGCCTAACGGCGAGCCAGTGGACGTCGAAACGCTGCTGAATTTGCCGTATTTCGAGCAAGTCTCCGGCACGTTCCTGGACCTGAACAAGAATGCCGTCGTGAAGCGCCGCTTCAAGAAAGGCGACATTATTTGCCGCGAAGGCGAATATGGATCCACTGCGTTCTACATTCTGGAAGGCACGGCCAACGTTTTTCTGTCCGCTCCCATGGCGCACGTGAAGTCGACAGGCGGCGCTGTGGGATTCTTCAGTAAACTCGCCAGCCGCCTTTCGGGCCGTAAGGAAGACCGGCGCGAGGGCGAAGGTGAGAAGCGCACCATTCCCATTGATGCTTCCGTGGATCTCTCGTACGACAATCCTGTCGCTCAGTTACATGCGGGCGATCTATTTGGGGAGATGACTTGCATGAGTCTTTATCCGCGCTCCGCCACGGTGCAGGCCGCGGGTGATTGCGTGATGCTGGAGATGTTGCGCAACGTGCTGGACATCATGCAACGCAACAAGACGTTGAAGGCGCAGTTGGACGCCAACTACCGGCGGCGCGCGCTGGACGATCATCTGCGCAGCGTCCCCATGTTCGCGTCGCTGACGACGGAATTCATCGAGACCTTGCGCGACAAGGTGGAGTTGATCCGTTACAACAAGGGCGACACCATTGTGCGGCAGGGGGATCTGGCGGATGCGTTTTACCTGGTCCGCATTGGCTTCGTGAAGGTGACGGAATCGCATTCGGATGGCGAACTGGTGCTCGCTTATCTGGGGCGGGGCGGGTATTTCGGCGAGATGGGGCTGCTCGGTGAAGGACGCCGCACGGCTACGTGCACCGCGCTGGACCATGTGGAAGTAGTCCGCATCCATGCCGACGAGTTCCATCGCATGATGCAGAGCTTCCCGGATGTTCGGCGGCAATTGGAAGCCGTCGCGGCGAAGCACACGGAGCAGAATCGCGATCGCGTGGCCGCCGCCACGCATGTTCCACTCACGCAGTTCCTTGCGCAGGGACTGATGGAGGCGCAGAGCCTGCTGGTGTTGGACCTGGAAAAATGCACCCGCTGTGACGCCTGCACGCGGGCCTGCGCGGATGCACACGACGGCGTCACTCGGCTGATTCGCGAGGGGCTGCGCTTCGACAATTACCTGATCGCGACCTCATGCCGGCAATGCCGCGATCCTCTGTGCATGGTGGGTTGCCCGGTGGGTTCCATCCGCCGCCGCAATTCGCTGGAAGTGATTATCGAGGATTGGTGCATCGGCTGCGGGCTGTGCGCGAAGAACTGCCCGTACGGGAATATCAGCATGCACCCGTTCGAGATGTCGGCGGAGGATTTCACCGGGCGCAAAGTCGCGATCACGAAGAACAAGGCGACATCCTGCGATTTATGCACGGAGCACGCCGAGCCCAGTTGCGTGTACGCCTGCCCGCACGATGCAGCCCATCGCGTGGAGCCCAACGTCTTCTTCCGCGACCTGATCGGTAAGGCTGAGAACGCCGGGACGGTGGAAACGGCGAAGCGCTTATGAGGATCGATTCCACGCATCGGCCGTGGCTGGTGGCGACGGTCGTCGCGCTGATCGCGGCGGCGATACTCTACGTTTGGTATGCCTCCTCCACGCCGGGGGGACCTCGCGGAGGCACAGCCGCGGGCCTGGCGTTCGGCGTCGTGGGATACGGGTTCATGTTGTTTGCCGGATTATTGGGAGCGCGCAAGAAGGTGCCGGTGTGGCGCATCGGGCGGGCACAAACGTGGATGCGCGGACATCTGTGGTTGGGGCTACTGAGTCTCCCGCTGATTCTGTTCCACGGCGGATTCGCATTTCGCGGGCCGTTGACCGGCGTTTTGATGGTGCTGCTGGTCGTGGTGATCGCCAGCGGCGTCGCCGGGGCGGCTTTGCAACATTACGTCCCCGGCCTGATCAGCGCGCAGGTACCGCTGGAAACGATTTACGAAGAGATTCCGCACATCCGCCGACAGTTGCGTGAAGAGGCGGATGAATTGGTGGAGACCGCGGTTCAGGTGGACGAAGAGCACGAAGATAAAGTTCGCTTCCGCGAATTATACGCGCAACGCGTGCGTCCCTTCCTGGACGCGCCTGCGGTAGGACTGGTGGAGCCGCTGCGCGCGCTGGCTCCGGCGGCGTTCCGCGGCGTGCTGGACGATCTGGAAAGCATTTGCGAAGAGCAGCGGCAGCTGACGCGCCAGCGCCGCCTGTATCATCTTTTGCACGTGTGGCTGCTGGTGCACGTACCTTTATCGATCGCGCTGCTGGTGCTGGGAGGGGTGCACGCCGTAATGGCGCTGCGCTACTGATACATGGCCGGCCGCATCAGAACCACCAAGACACTTTCGCAGCGCATCGATCGCGAATACTTCAAGCGCCTGTATCCGATCCCGCGCTGGCGCCGCATTCTGTCGATCGGATTCACCGCCATCGGCCTGGCGTGGATTCTGGCGTCCGCGGTTGGAAATTCGGGTGCGGTTTTTAACGCCGGGCCTTTATCCAAAGGCCACCACATCCTGGAAGGCAACTGCGCCACCTGCCACACGGGCACCGCGCTGTGGGGGCGCAAGGTGGAGGAACAAGCCTGCGTCACCTGCCACGATGGTCCCGCCCACAAAGCGCAGCAGACGTTTAATCCGAGCTGTCTCAGTTGTCACGTGGAGCATAAGGGCACGTTGGAACTGGCGTCGGCGATTACCGATTCCAGTTGCACGCAGTGCCATGCAAGTCTACAGACGAAAGACGGCAAGAGCACCGTGGCCGCGAGTGTATCGGGCTTCGACTCCAGGCATCCGGAATTCGCTCTATTGAAGGCGAAAACAGCCGATCCGGGGACGATCAAGTTCGGCCATCAGGTTCACATGAAGGCGGATCTGCGCGGTCCCAACGGCCCTACGCAATTGAAATGCGCGGCGTGCCACAACCCGGATCGAGCCGGGCAAATGTCCGTGGCGAACTTCAAGGACAACTGCGAGAGTTGTCATCGCCTGGAATTCAACCGGAAGATCGACAACGTTCTGCCGCACGACAAGCCCGAAGTGGTTCTGGCCTTCGCACGCAAGTCGCTGACGGAATACATTGCAGCGCATCCCGGGGACGTGAACATTGTGGAACCCGCGCTGGATCCGCGCATCATGACACAGCGTTCGGGTCCCGCGGGAACCGCCACGGAGTGGATCCGGCGAGGCATGGAAGACACCGAGACACTGATGTGGCGCAAGACGTGCGTGGAATGCCACACTCCGTCAGCCACGCGAGAGATTGCGAAAGCTCAGATTCCGGCGCGCTGGCTGGCGAATGCGATCTTCAATCACATGCCGCATCAGCTGGTGGCGTGCGCGGAATGCCACGGCGCGGCTACAACCAGCAAAGATACAGCGGACGTAATGTTGCCGGGAATACAGACTTGCCAGCAGTGCCACCGTTCGGCCAACCCCTCCGCCGCGGCGAATTGCACGGAATGCCACCTCTATCACGATTGGTCGAAAGCCAAGCCCATTGATACGATGAGGAAGATTGACGAACTGCTGAATCGATGAGTATGCCTCGAAGAATTCTGACCCTTGGACTGATCGCTGCTTCGGGATTGTTGCAGGCTCAGGCGACTGCCGAGTTCGAAGTCGCGACCATCAAACCGGCTCCTCTACAAGCGATTGGCAGGACGAGCACGGGTATGTCCAGCAACACGGACACCGGAAGCTTAGTCTATTCCAACGTCAACTTGAAGGAAGTGATCGGGAAGGCGTATAACGTCCAGCAATACCAGATCGAGGCGCCCGGCTGGATGGAAACAGAGCGCTTTGATATCGAGGCGAAGTACCCGGCCCAGTCCGCTCCAGATCAGGTGCCGCTGATGCTGCAGGCGCTGCTGCGCGTCCGGTTCCAATTAATGATCCATCGCGAAACCAAGGAACTGCCGGTGTATGCGCTAACGGTTGCGAAGAGTGGACCGAAGGTGAAGACGGCCGAAGCCGACGGTGGCATTTCCAGCAACTCCAACCGAGAGACCTGGAACGTTGCCGCGAAGATAACCATGCGACGTTTCGCGGAATTCCTGACGGGTCCAGCGGGACGTCCGGTTGTGGATCATTCGGACCTCAAGGGATCGTACGACATAGCGCTGGCCTGGTCCACCGACAATGCGCCCGCTAAAAACACAGCGGCTGGCCCCTCGCTCTTCACTGCTCTGCAGGAACAGCTTGGGTTGAAATTGGAGTCCACGAAAGGCCCGGTTGAGATCGTGGTCGTCGATCACATGGATCGCCAGCCGTCGGAGAATTAGTTAGCCGGCCTGCTTCTTGCTGCGTTGTTTAGTGCGAAGCTGGGCGAATTGCAGACCCAGGATTACGCACCATGCGGTGAGCGGAACGAACTGCCACGGCTTTGGCAGATCGAAAATCAGAAATGCAGATTGCGCTAACAATGCCACGACGCTGGCTACGATTGAGACAATGCGCGCGCGGGTCCGGAAAGGGGACGGCGGCGTGACAAATGTCTGCTCAAACATTACGTGCCGAGTATATCCCAGGTCAGCGTCGCGCCGGACCAGGAGGCGCATCCGTGACCGTGTAGGGTTGCCCGTTGAAGAGAAACAACCGCTCGGCCTCCTCCTTATTGAAGGGGCGCGAGCCGCGGCGATTGAATACGGCTATCTGGTTACCGCTTTCATCCACAGCGCGGTCCCGATCGATGCCTTTCGAGATCGCGAGTGCGGGCCCGTGCGTGTGGCGAGTGGCGATGAGCTTGGGCGTGGGCTTGGGGCTGAAGCCGAGGTAGTTCGGATTATCCGAGGGGGAGAATAACTGCACGATCTTCATGCCGCCTGTGCCGTCCGCCAAATACGCGAACGCGCTGGCGGCCGTCATGCCCAGCTTCACGTCGCGAGTGTCGTGAATCTCACCGCCCGCCGTATAAATCTGATCGATCTTCGGCTGCTGGGGGCGTTCCACGTCGACGATCACCAGGCCCTGCTTGCCTCCGGCAACATACGCGTAGGTCCGCGCGACGTACAGATTGCGAGCGTCTTGCAAAGCCACACGTACACCGCGCACGGGTCGCGGCTCGGCCAACTTGGTGGTGTCGAGTACCTTCAGCCCTTCTCGATCCGTGACGAAGGCGTAGCGGAACTGCACCGCGATGCCGGTGGGCTCCACCAGGTCGGGAGCGCCGATCTGCGCGGTCACCTTCGGTTGCAGGGGATTCGCGATATCGACAACCACGAGTCCACGCGGCGTCAGGATGTAGGCGTAGGTTCCCGCGATGGTGATGCGCCGGGCTCCGGTCAAGACGCCATTCGGATTAAACGTGGCAGCGCGCTTCAGGAAGTTATTCGTCGGATCACCGTCGAGCAAGGTCAGCACGCCGGGACGATCTGCCTTCAAATCCGGATCGCCCACGACAATCAAGCCTTCTTCCGCGTCTGTCACGTAGAGGAAGCCATACATCAATGCGATGGCTTGTTCCTGGTTCGCAGGATTGCGCGTACGTAGAGGATCCACCGCCAACGTGGAAGGCGAGGCCACCGCCGTCGCGTTCTTTGTCTTCACGTAGAACCGTTGACCCAGAGGCGAGGCGGGAGCCGTGGTGATCTTTTCCGAAAAATTCTTGTTCTCGATGTTCGCGACGTCGTAGATCCGGAAGCCGTCTTTGCCCAGGGCCGCATAGAGATACTCGCCGCGCAATTGCAGATCCAGCACGTTGCCGGAGTGGTGGTCCGCTTCGTCCAACTGGCGATGATGCTTCTCCGTCATTTCTTCAAAATTCTTCGGGTACGCCAGTTTGTGCAGATCGCTGCCGAAGACCGCCGGAGGATCGTCACGCTCGGCCACCGCTACCGCCTCCAGGCCTTTGTTCCCTTCGGCGACGTACACGAAGCGGCCCATGGTGTTCACCAGGTTCGTTCCCTGCATCAGGATCTGGGCCATCCACGCATTGTTATCGCCGTCCTTCGAAACGTGGCAGCTCACGCAAGTCTTGGTCTCCTTCGCGCGCACCGTGTGCGGGGCATAGGAGCTGAATCCAAATCCACTGAAGCCTTCCGATGAGATGGTCTGCTGCTGGTAATACATCCAGTCGCGATTGGCGTTCTGCGAGCTCACCGTTACCGCGCACGTGGAGCGAGTGGGAGCGACGCGATTGCCGGTCACCGATCCATCCACGCCCAGCATGTAAACGTCGTCGCGCAGAACGTCAAAGTTATATTGCGTGTAGTTGCGTGTTTCGAGACCTTCGTTATGCAGCATGTCGGATTTGCCATTCGCCCGCATCGGCAGGTGGCATCCGAAGCAACTGGTGGTCCACGAGGAATGGCAGGTGTAACAAGTCATACGCTCATTGGAATGCGCCAGCTGCGCTTCCGGCGAAAGGCCGGAGCCCCACGTCTGGTTGTCTTTCAGGATCGTCTTGGCAAGCCGGGAAGCCTTGCTGTAATGTTCATTGCCGGGCGTGATGGTGTCCATCACCTGCACTACTTCCCACTGCTTATTGGGTTCCACTGAGGACCGCTGGTAGAGCTTGTTGTTCTCCCAATAGAACCGCCGCTGTCCGGTTCCGGTGCGCGTTAACGCAAGATTCGTTCCGCCCTGGGGAGCCGCCGCAGCCGAGGTCGTCAGCTTCGCTTTTTGCTTGATCGTCCCATGGCAATCCACGCAATCGATCTCCACCGCGTTGCGTGTTTCACCGTACAGGTTGCCGTTGCCGTGGCTGTCCTGCTGGAAGTGGCAATCCGTGCAGTGCATGCCTTTTTCCAGGTGAATATCCATCAAATGGACGGCTTTTTCAAACTTTTTGGGATCGTCCTGCGGAACCTGTTTATTGTCGGCGTCCAGCAGGTTGCCCTTGCGGTCGCGCTTGTACACCGCGCGAAACACCCAGCCGTGCCCATGGAAATCGCCGAATTGCGTATTCTCCAACTGCTTGTTGAAGTCCGCCGTCCCCAGCTTGTTCAGGAAATCATTGTCCAGCCACAAACCGCGTACGGCTGCGCCTTGGGGATTTTGTTGCCAGGCTTTGAAACGCTGGTCATCGGAAGGATCCTTCTGCTGGGCGGGATACATCAGTTTCCCGTCGGTTTCGCTATCCCACCAGATCATGCCCAGATACGACGCCACCATGTTGGTGCCAGGATGGATGTGGCAGACGATGCATTGCGACGTGGGAATCGATCTCGTGAACTCATGCCGGATGGGATGCCCTGACTCGCTTTTGGAGATTGTCGGGTCGGATTGCGCGCTGCGGCCCTGATTGCCGAACTCCGCGTAACGTCCGGAATGCAGCGGCGAGCGGTCATTCGCGTAGACCACGTGACAGGCGGTGCAACCGCTTTGCCGATAATCGCCCGCGTGGTCATTGGTGCCGGGCAGAGAAAGAAGCGGATCCAGCAAGCGCGTCTTCTGCAGCCCAATGAAAACCGGATCGGTCCGCAGCAGCGTGCCCAGTCCGCGGTCGCTGAGTTTGTCATCCGGACGTCCCGACTCAGAGCGCGGATTTGGATTGCCGAGCTCCACGCGCCCGCCGCCGCCGCGTTCGAAGACGCGCAGAATATTTCCGGGCTGCGTCACCTCCCATCGAGCCAAGGGATCCAGGAACGGCAGGATACCCTTCTTCAAGGTCTGGTCAAGCGTGGGAGGCGGCACCGCGTTGATGCGCCGCGGCGAACCATCGGCCGAGTAACTCTCGCCAAAATGCGCGTCTTTCAAGGGAAACGCCCCGTTATTGTAAAGTGCCGCGCTCCATAACATGCCGCCATGGGCCATCATGCTGGTGGAGACGTTGCGCACTTCCTGCACATGGCAGCCAGCCGAGCCGCAGGTCTTTTCCGCCACGCGCAGGTCGCCTGGGTTGACGAAGCGAATATATTCCTCGCTCTCTTTCAGCCAATCCGTCCATACACGTACGGGATTCGCCGCGCTCCTGAATAATTCCGGAAGGCGCGCTTTCGGATGCGCCGCCTGCTTCGCCTTTTGATAGGCCGCATCCCCTTCCACTCGCAGGACAGCGGGATTGCCTCCGTGGCAGAACGCGCAGCCGATATGCACGGTGCCGGTGCTGTGCATGCTGGACGCTTCGGTCAAGCCGTGGCACGAAACGCATCCCACACTCTGATTGTCCACCTCTGTTTGTGTTCGCAGAGGCGCCGATTCCTGCGGCAGTAGTGGCACCGATAGTCCCAGGATCAATACGCCCGCAGCCAGCGCGCCAAGCGTTGATCCAGACAACCGAGTTTTAGAATTGGAATCGAACATTAGAGAAAACCGAATACAGCATCGGCGTTGTATAAATATCGCGGAATCCGCCGAATGGCGCAAATGCGTTGAAGCCGCCTTGGAATACGATGTTGTCGGAGTGTTCGGGCCGGTATAGGAACCCGAGCCCAGTGTCAGCACCCACGCCGCGCCGGATGGGAGCCTGGAATAACAATAGTTCCAGCGGCTGAGTGTGATGAAACTGAACCGTACTGAAATTCAGTACCGCGCGCAGTTTCGGAGTCAGCTCGACGTCCATGCCTGCGTTATATAGGATCAGGCCCGGATTTACGAAGCTCGCTTGGCCCTGCGTCTTGCTGGAGCGGAGAGACGGGATCAAACTGCCGCCGTGTACCAAGGCAACGCCCGAGCCCGTCAAACGGATGCCTTCGCGATTCCAGAAGCTGAAGATCCCGCCGCCGAAACTTGTATTGTCGAGAATCGCGTCAAACCCGCGAGCCGTCCCGTCGCGCGGATTATCGTCGCCGGAGGAGAAGAACACCGAGGCGCGCAGGCGGAACCAATCCTTATCTATCGAAGCCTCCGCCGCGGCCATTTGGGCGTTGATGTCGGTGCGTTTTCCGGCGATCAGGTTGCGCGAATCGTAGCCCAGCACCTGGTAGAACGCGTGAGTGATATTGATGCGGCCGATATGTCCGTCACCGGTCAGGCCGTAGTAATAGGATCGGATCTTGTGGGGCCGTGCGATGCCGATGGCGGCGGGCCGGACCAGGAATCGGTTGGTGTCGAACTGCAGCGTGGCGTCGTCTTTGTCGTAATGGAAGCTGGCCTGGATGGTGTAGCCCGGTTTTATGAAATCCTGCCGATACAGATTCGCGACGAAGACTTGGCGGCCGCGGTAGGACATGCTATTCAAGCCGCTATTGGAATCTTTCTCCAGCATGGTGAAGTACGCGAGGTTGTATTGATAGCGATTCGACCGCAGATTGCCGAAGATGCGCACTCCGGGTTCCTGATCGAAGAAGATAAAGCCGCGGAAGTCGCTATTGAAGGTTTGAATGCCCGCGCGCACCGAAACGAAATCGAACGCCGTGCTCAGGCTCTTGATACGGGCTTCCACGAACGCTTCCTGGATGCCGATCTTGGTATCCAGCCGCGTGGTGCCCCGGCGCGGATCCACACTGACGATGCCGTTTTCGCGAACCTTGAAATAATTGATGTTGAATTCCGGCGTGAATTTCACGCGCCAGTCGGCTGGGCGATAAGATGTGTCGCCATGGAAAAGGTCCGCCGAGAGACTGAAGTTCTGGCTCAGGAAGAATTGTCCGAAGCGCCCGAAGACTTCCTCGGCATCCGGATCGGCGGAGGCCAGATTACTGGTGGTGGGTAAACGCCGGCCTTCCGTGTTTGTATCGCTGGCCAACAGTAGGTTCAGGAACGTTTGCTGACCGAATATCGGCGCGTCGCCCTTGAGACGGTTGGTATTGAACGGGTCATACCAGCGTCCTTGCGTGTATTGGACGTCGCCACCCTTGGGTGCTGTATTCAGGGTGGGAGGTGAGTAGCGGCGATATTCCGGGAAATCGTATTCCCAGCGGTTCGACGCCCGCGTGAAGATCTTGTCCGACGGAGTAATTTCGGTGGGCGAGGCGGCGATGGAAACGCTAGCGGGTGGCAGAGGCGCCAGCGGCACGTTGCGATACACGCTGGGAAGTTCTGGAACCGGAAGGCTTGCAGGTTCTGGAGCACCTGCTTCGGGAAGCAGGGTTTGCTCCAGGACGAATACCTCGCCTGCCCGCAGTTCGATGCCTTCCCGCAGCACCGGCAAATAGCCCACCAATGTCGCGGTTAGAAGGTATCGCCCCGGCCGCAGATCCAACATGCGGAACACGCCGTCGCCGGTTGTATTGGTGGTGACCGACATGCCCCCATCTTCCGGCGCTAGCAGAACTCGAACGCTGCCCAATCCAAGACCCGATTGGGTGCGGAAAATGCCCTGGGCCGCCGCAGTGGTAGAGGAAGTTTGGCGCGGTATCCGCTGGACGTCGGATGCAGGGCTTGGCGCGGGCGTCTGCGCGTACGCAGAAATCCCGATGTAGCTTAAAAAAACGCCTAGTACTCCGACGGTGCGAAACGACTGGTACAATTTAAGTCATCTTAGCATTGTGACCTTCGCTAACAGTACTGCCAGGTATTTGCGCGCGCTTCTTACGATAGGTTTCCTAGCGTCTATCAGCTCTCTACCGATGTCGGGGCAGGTAAGCTGTACGGCCTCGGCGGTTTCCTCCTTCATCCGGGCTGAAGGACTGAGTGAACGGACGTCGGATCTGCTGGTCACGTGCACAGGTGGTACGCCAACTCCGGCGCAACAAACCGTTCCCCAATACACTCTCAGCCTTATCTTCAATACCAATGTGTCTAGCCGGCAACTGGCGCAGGGCTGGTCGGAAGCATTGCTGCTGGTGGATGAGCCGACTCCCGACAATCAACAGGTTTGCGCGACGGGCAACGGTGTGTGCTCCATTCTGGGTACGGGGACGGGCGCCAACACATATAGCGGAGACCTGGGCCGCCCCAACGTCTTCCAAGGAGCATTAGGCAGTGGTAATGCGCTGTTCTGGCCTAGCGTGCCCATCGACCCGCCCGGCGTTACGGGGCAGCGGCGCTTCCGCTTCACCAACCTGCGCGTCAATGCATCCTCGGTGACTGCCGGCGGGGCCGTTCAGGTCAGTATATCGGCCACCCAGTTTCCTCCCATCGCCAACCCCACGCAGACCGTGGCTTCGGTGCAATCCAGCTTCTCAGATGTGTCCAACAGCCAGTTGGAATCAAACGCCGGGCGGCTATCCAAATTCTCAGTTATCTTCCGTGAAAACTTTGCGGGCGTTTTTAGAACCGCGTCCACCGCCGGTCCCTTTTTTGAAGATCAGGCCCAGCCAGGCGGTATCCCTCTGGATTATGAAACCGGCTTCTATAATTCAAAATTCCCCAACCTGGGTGCACGCGGGGGACTGAATTTCGCAGGTAAGGCGGACAGCGGAACACGCATAAGGATTCGGATGTACCAGGTCCCCACCTCTGCGACGGTCACGGCGCCGCTGACAGTATCCTTCGGTTCCGTGGGCATCGCTCGCTTGGTGAACGCAGCCGCGAATGGCTCGGGAGCTTACAATCCAGCCGGGTCCGGCGTGCTGCCCAACGTTAGCGGTGGTAATAACATCGGGCAGGTGACAGCCGTTTATGAGATCACCCAAACGGCGGCGAACGCCTTTGAGGTGCTCGAAATCCCCTTCACGCTCACCTATGGAAACGGAGCCCCCCTCTTTCAGGTGTTGAACGGCGACGTCGATCTGGCACCCGTGAACACCACTGGAACCTCGGACGCCACGTCGCCGATTCCTCGCTTCAATAACACGCTGCCGTTCAAGGTGACCGCCCCGCAGGATCCGCTCAAGATCACCACAACTACACTTCCGGGCGCGACGCTCGGGTCCGGTTATCAGCAAATCATTCAGGCGTCAGGGGGAACACCGCCCTACACCTTCACGTTTGCCTCGCCGACGCCCACGGTTTTTCCGCCGCCAGGACTCGCGCTGACCGCCAGTGGCACGCTGAGCGGAGTTCCGAATACCGTCGGGACCTTTCGATTCACGGTGATCGTGCGCGACTTCGATAACCAGAGCATCGCTGCGACGAAGGATTTCACCATCACGGTGTCGCCCAACTCGACAAGCCTCAAATCCTCTGTCAGCAGCCTGGATTTTACGGCGGCGGTGAGTGGGGCGCCTCCGCCGGCGCAGCCCATCAAACTGAGTTCCAGCGCCGTAGGCTCGATTACCTTCACTGTGACAGTGGACGCGGGCACGGCTAATTCCGTGGCTCCCACTTGGATTCAAGTTACGCCCCTCTCCGGAAAGACCCCGGCATTCCTCACCGTTGCCGTGAATCAGGGAGACCTGCCGGCGGGGACCTATACCGCGCGGATCCGGTTGTTTATCGCAGGCGCCACGCAGCCTTCCGCGGACATTCCCGTCACACTCAAGGTCGCCAGCGTGCCGGCGAAACTGCAATCCTCCATCAATGTTTTGCGTTTTCGGAGCCGCGTTCCCGCGCCCGGCAAGCAGAATGGATTTATCCTGCTGTACAACTCCGGCGGCAACGGACAGATCCGTTATAGCTCCGCCGTGTTGCAGAAAAGCTCCTGGATTACTGGTGTGACGCCGGATACCGGTTTGGCGGGGGCCAAGGCTCCTATCGCGGTGCGCGTCAGCATCGACAGCGCCGGCCTGGCTCAGGGGATTTTCCGCGACGTGATCCGCTTCACATCGGATGCGGGTACCGTCGACGTGCCTGTGGTGTTGCGTGTCGCGCCCGCTGGGCCGCTGCTTAGCACCAATAAAACCGGAATTCGCTTCTCGATGACCGAAGGCACCTTTACGCAAGCGGTGCGCGAAATCAAGATCTTGAATGGCGAGCCTGTGAATACGCTGCAATGGTCCGCGGACATTATCCGCGGCGGTGAATGGTTGAATCTTTCGCCCGCCAGCGGTACGGCTACTTCCACGACGCCGGGTATTCTGAAGGCTTCCATCAAACCGGCGGCCGCGAATCTACGCGCCGGTTCCTATTACACCGTGATTCGCATCGTCTCTCCTGGGGCGTCCTATTCTCCGCGTTACGTGGTGGCCGTGCTCAACGTGAAAGCGTCCACGCAATCTTCCGATATCGATGTCGATCGCGGCGGAGTCGCGTTGATCGGCGTGGTCCGCTCCGGCGGTAACCCCTCCCACGTCTTCACGCTGAACGCCGACAGTTCCACGGCGGTCGCATTTCAAGTTGGTACATCCACGGATAACGGCGGGGATTGGCTCTCGGTTTCGCCGATAGCATCCAGCGTGTCTTCGGCCAAGAGTGAGACGCTGACGGTGACAGCCGATACGGCCAACCTGACTGCGGGTGTTTATACCGGCCAGGTCACGATTGCGACGGCCGATTCGTCCCAGACGTTGAGCATTACCTTCGTCGTCATAGACCCTCTGAGCGACCCCGTTCCCGCACCTGCGCGCGCGGCCGGCGCTTGTTCGGCCAATCGCATGGCTGTCGCCAATGCCGGGTTAACCAATAGTTTCGCCGTTCCGGCCGGGTGGCCCGCGACTCTTACTGTGAATGTCTACGATAACTGCGGCGCGGCTGTTTCCAATGTCTCCGTTGTAGCGTCGTTTACAAATGGAGATCCGCCGCTCACCCTCTTCCCGGATGATCTTACCGGCACATACTCGGCTACGTGGCAGCCCGTGAACGTTCAAGACCCGATGAACGTAACTGTCACCGCTGTTAGCGCGGACTATCCGCAAGCCAGCACCACGCTGCTGGGCACAGTGAAGAGCAACGCGGTGCCTACGCTGAACCGCGATGGTACGGTCAATAATTTGGACCCCAAGGTCGGCGGACTGCTGGCTCCAGGGCTTGTCGCCGCGGTCTATGGCAGTGGTCTGGCGGGTACCGCCGAATCCACCGGAATCGTGCCGTTGCAGACGGATTTCAAAGGCACCACCGTTCTGATCGGTCCCTACCAGGCGCCGCTGTTCTACGTGAGCCCCGGCCAACTGAATGTCCAGCTGCCTAGCGAGCTTGCCGCGAACACCGCGTATCCAATTCTGGTGATCGCGAATGGCGCCATTACACTGCCCGACGAAATCGACGTGGTCGGCGTGCAACCTGGCGTCGCGGCCTTCGCCGATGGACGTCTGATCGCCCAGCACGCCAACTTTGATCTGGTGGAGAGCGCGAAACCAGCCAAACGTGGAGAGTTTCTGATCATGTATTTGGTCGGGCTAGGCAACACCAACCCGCCCGTAGTCTCCGGCGCCCCATCGCCTGGTGTGGCTCCTCTGGGCGTACCGGCATCGCCCGTCACGGTGACACTGGATGGCGATCCGGTCGAGGTCGCGTTCAGCGGACTGACGCCGTTTGGAGTAGGACTCTTCCAAATCAATTTCAAAGTCCCCACCACAGCGCGTTTGAACACGCCGCTGGATGTAGTCGTGAAACAAGGCGGCTACACCGCCAATGTGACGCAGCTCACGGTAGTGCCATAATCTCGAAAGCATGAACATTCCGAAACTGACGGTGCTTTCGCGCGTCGTCGAATCCGGCCTAGTGGCGATTGTGCGAACCGATTCGCCGGACCAGGCCAACCGCATCGCCGATGCTTGCGCGGAAGGCGGCGTGGCGGCGCTGGAAGTCACATTCACAGTTCCTGGCGCGGCCTCCGTGATTGAGAATCTATCCAAGCGCTACCGCCCCGATCAAATCGCCATTGGAGCGGGCACGGTGCTTGACCCGGAGACCGCCCGCATCGCGCTACTCGCCGGCGCGCAGTTCCTGGTCAGCCCGTCACTCAACGCGGACACGGCGCGGCTGGCGAATCGTTATCAGATTGCCTACATGCCTGGCGTCGCTACCGCGCGTGAAGTGGTGGAAGCAATGGAATGCGGCTGCGACATCTTGAAGGTATTTCCTGGCGAGACCCTGGGGCCGACGTTCCTCAAAGCCGTGAAAGCTCCGCTGCCGCAAGCCAACCTGATGCCGACCGGCGGAGTCTCGGTTGACAACGTAGGCACGTGGATCAGCGCCGGGGCGGTAGCTGTCGGCGTGGGAGGCAACCTCATCGCCGGGGCCAAGACCGGTGACTACAAATCCATTACCGAATTAGCGAAGCGATTTTTGGAGGCGATCCGGAAGGCTCGCGCATGAGTTCCAAAACCGTTGTCACCTTCGGCGAGATCATGATGAGGTTAGCGCCGCCGGACCATGAGCGCTTGCTGCAAACTCCGCAATTCGTTGCTACGTTCGGTGGCGGAGAGGCGAATGTGGCGGTTGCGCTGGCGACGCTGGGCCAGCCGGCATCTTTCGTCACGGCGTTGCCCGATAATCCACTAGCGGACGCCTGCGTTGCGGAACTTCGCCGCGCCGGTGTCGACACGTCACACATCGTCCGCCGCGCCGGGCGCATGGGCATTTACTTCGTCGAACACGGAGCCAATCAACGTCCGTCGAAAGTGGTGTACGATCGAGCGGCCAGCAGTATCGCGCTTGCCAAATCCGGCGACATCGACTTCGCCGCGGCGTTCGCGGACGCTGCCTGGTTGCACATCACAGGCATTACGCCCGCCATCAGCGCCACGGCGGCGGACCTGGCGCTGGAAGCGGTGCAATACGCAAAGAAGGCTGGTCTCTTTGTTAGTTGCGATTTAAACTATCGCAAAAACCTATGGAAATGGGGACGTCCCGCCAGCGAAGTAATGCCGGATATCGTGCGCTGCTGCGACTTCGTGATCGCCAACGAAGAGGATATACAGACGACCCTCGGAATCCAAGCCAAGGTGGACGTGAACGCGGGTTCGCTGGATCATTCGGCCTATCAACAATTAACGCAGCAGGTGTTGGACGCATATCCAAACCTGAAAGCGGTGCTGGTGACGTTGCGAGAATCCCGCAGCGCATCGCACAACGTCTGGTCGGCATGTGTGAATAACCGCGATGAGTTTCTGACCAGCCGGCGCTACGACATCACGCATATCGTCGACCGCGTGGGCAGCGGCGACAGCTTCGCGGCCGGCTGGATCTACGCGTGGCTGAACATGTCCCGATATGACGACGGTCTGGAATTCGCGGTGGCGCTCAGCTGCCTGAAACATTCCGTCCCCGGCGATTTCTGTCGCGTCAGCCTGGCTGAGGTGAACGCCCTGTTGAAAGACGGCGGCTCAGGCCGCGTGCAGCGCTAATGCAGTCGGCCCGGCGACAGCTCGCCGTGTTCCTGGCCGTGTACGCTGTTGCCCTCGCCCTGCTATTGCCCCATTTGTCACTATGGCTGGACGAAGTGTTGACGCTGTTGGGGGCAGTCCAGCCGGATCTCAACGCTCTCCTCGACTATCTGAAAACCGTACCCGGCGGGACACCTCTCGCGTTCCTGGTCCCGCACTGGTCGATCGCTGTCTTCGGGAACTCCGCCTTCACGGCGCGTCTGCCTTCCGCGCTGGCCAGCATCGCCGCTTGTCCCGCCGTCTATTTCCTGGCCCAGCGTATGCGCTTGCGCCGACCGATTCTGGCAGTGCTGGTGTTCGCGCTATGGCCCATGCAATTCCGTTATGCGCTGGAAGCTCGCCCCTACGCACTCGCACTGGCGCTCACGGTGTGGACGACGGAACTCTTTCTCTCGCTGCTGGAGCATCCCTCGTCGAAGCTTCGGATCGGGCTATACGCGCTGCTCACCGTCGCCGCGACCCTCACCCAACCCTACGCGATCTTCATCCCAGTCGCACACCTGGTGTGGGCTGGGATGACGAACCGCGCGGCTGTGCGGATACCCGCGTTCGCTATCCTTCTCGCAGCGCTCGCCATACTCCCGTGGTACCTCTACTTTCGGGGCAGTTGGAGCATGGTGACCGCGGAACAAAACCTCGGCCCAGGGAACTGGTGGACGATCCTGGTTTTCTTCCACGAATTCGCCGGCAGTGGCTACGCAGGAACCGCGTTGCTGCTGGGCGGACTTGCGCTGGGCTTGCGCCGCGTCACCGAGCTTCGGCTCTTCTGGCTGCTATCCGCCGTCATTCCGCTTGTGCTGGTGCCGCTCGGCAACTCGGTCTTCCACTACTTCTTCGCGATCCGACAGCTCATCTACAATCTGCCGGTCTGCGCGTTGCTTTACGTGAGAGGCGCCGAAAGCGCCGGCCGCCTCGGCAATATCGTGCTCGCGGCCTTCCTTGCCGTTTCCCTCTATGAGGACATCAGTTGGTTCCGCAAACCCCGCGAGGACTGGCAGGCGGCCGCGGCCGCTCTTCAGAACGCAGACTGCGTGACCTTCGTGGATGATTCCAAGAAGATATATTCTTACTTCGTCCCGGCGGTGAAAACCTGCACGGAGGAGGCAACCCAGGTGGTGCTGGCTATCTCACCCTATGGCGACGCGCAGGCCGCGCCCAATGCCGAGAAAGTTCTGGCGGCACGGGGCTTCACCAAACAGTCCGAGCAATCTTTTAACGGCCCGCGCGTCGTTGTCTACCGGAGATAGCCATGTCGCACCGCCACCTGCTGCTGAACAAGCCTTACGACGTCATCTGCCAATTCAGTGACGCGAAAGGCGGCCGCAACACCCTCGCCGATTTCGTCCCCGTCCCGCGCGTCTATCCCGTGGGCCGCCTGGACCGCGATAGCGAAGGCTTGGTCCTGCTCACCAGCGACGGCTGGCTACAGCATCGCCTCACCGACCCGCGCTACGACCATCCCAAGACCTATTGGGCGCAAGTCGAAGGTATTCCCGATAAGGCTGCGCTGACGAAACTGCGGGAAGGCGTACAAATCTGGGACGATTTCAAGACCCGCCCCGCCAAGATCCGCCTTCTCCAACAGGAGCCGGACGTGCCTCCGCGCGATCCGCCCATTCGCTACCGAGCCTTGATCCCCACAGCGTGGATCGAGATCATTCTGACCGAAGGCCGCAACCGCCAGGTCCGCCGCATGACGGCCGCGGTGGGTTTTCCGACGCTCCGCCTGGTTCGCGCGGCCATTGGAGACATCCATCTCGGCACACTTCCCCCCGGCGAATCCCGCGATCTGACGCCGCCAGAGCGAGATTTCCTTGCGCCCTTCAGTTCTCAAGCGCGGACCGTCAAGCCGCGGCGTTAGCCTCGCTGTGCCACATGTTAATATCGAGTCATCATGCGGCAACAATGGGTGGCAAAACGCTCGAACGACAAGATCCGGACCCAAATCCACTACGCCCGCCAGGGGCGCATCACAGAGGAGATGGAATACATCGCCAAGCGCGAGAAGCTGAGCGCCGAACTCATCCGTGACGAAGTGGCTCGTGGCCGGCTGATCATCCCCGCCAACATTAATCACCTGAATCTGGAGCCAATGTGTATCGGCGTCGCCAGTTGCTGCAAGGTGAACGCCAACATCGGGAATTCCTCCACCACATCGAACATTGACGAAGAAGTTGCCAAGCTGCAGCATTCCGTGAAATACGGAGCCGACACCGTGATGGACCTGTCCACCGGCGGCGACATTCCGCGGATTCGCAAAGCCATCCTCGCCGAGTCGCCCGTTCCTATCGGAACCGTGCCGATTTACGAAGCCCTATCCCGCGTCCGCCGCGTTGAGGATCTCAATATCAATGTGATGCTGGAAGTGATTGAGGAGCAAGCCGAGCAGGGCGTCGACTACATGACGATCCACGCCGGGGTTCTGGTCCAGTACATTCCTCTGACGACGAAACGCATCACCGGAATTGTGAGCCGCGGCGGAGCCATTTTGGCCGAGTGGATGATCAAGAACCACCGTCAAAACCTGCTCTACGAACACTTCGAAGACATCTGCAAAATCTTCCAGAAGCACGATGTCAGCTTCTCCTTGGGCGATGGCCTGCGTCCCGGCTCCCTGGCCGATGCCAGCGACGAAGCGCAGTTCGCCGAGCTGAAGACGCTAGGGGAACTGACGAAAATTGCCTGGAAGCACGACGTCCAGGTGATGATTGAGGGCCCCGGCCACATTCCCATGGATCAGATCCAGATGCAGGTGGAGCTGGAAAAAGAGCTGTGCTACGAAGCTCCTTTCTACACATTAGGGCCGTTGGTGACCGATTTCGCCCCGGGCTACGATCACATCACCAGCGCCATCGGCGCCGCCATGATCGGTTGGCACGGAGCCGCGATGCTTTGCTACGTCACGCCCAAGGAACACCTGGGCCTGCCTAATAAAGAGGACGTCAAGCAGGGCCTGATCGCTTATAAGATCGCCGCCCATGCCGCCGACATTGCCCGCCATCGTCCGGGTGCCCGGGATCGCGACGACGAGCTCTCCCGCGCGCGCTTTGCCTTCGATTGGAACAAGCAGTTTGCGTTATCGCTCGACCCGGAAACGGCCAGAGCGTATCACGACGAAACATTACCCGAAGAAGGCTTCAAGGACGCCGCGTTCTGTTCCATGTGCGGACCTAAGTTTTGTTCCATGAATCACTCGAACAAAACCCAGGATTTCACCGCCGAAGACGCCGACGCGATCCTGACGCAAATCGCAGTGCAGTAACTAGACGAAGATTTCGTCGACCGCCAACACACCGCCCACCAGGAGCGGAATCTGCTGTCCGGCGGGATAGGTCATGCTGTGCCCGTCCGGCGTAGACACTTCGACTCCGTGGCGGATCGGGTCCACTAACCAGAATTCCTGAGCGCCATTCTTAAGACAGGTATCGCGCCGGTCCAGCATTTCGGCCGTGGTGTTGGAGGGGCACAGTATTTCGATCACCACCTCCGGTGCCCCCTCAAAATACCCTTCTGGATTTGTCCGATTCCAGCGTTCCGCTGACACCAGTGCAACATCCGCAATCCAGTATTCGTGCTCATTGCCTGGACGAAATCCTATCTCAATCACGGCAAGCCAAGCGGTGCCGCTCGTTGCGCCTAAGCGGCGTTGTAAGAAATATTGAATGCGTTGGTGGCCGTGCTTCGGAGGGGCAATTAGGACAAGTTCTCCGTGCCGTAATTCGTATTTGCCCTCACGCGTGTCCGGCAATTGCTCAAACTCCGCAAATGTCGTCGCGTGTGTGGAGGTAGTGGCCACGGCTTCGCCCTCCCCCTAATTATGCGCCCGTGCGATGCAGCCCTCATATGACGTGCTACCGACAAGGGGCTACCGTTCCACCAGGTTGTTGTAAATGCCCTCGTGTTATTATCGAACTAACAAAAATGGTGTTAGAGCTGGAAGCCTCGTCTGCCCAGGTCCAGCGGATTCTGCAAAGCAAGACCTTCCGCACGTCCGAGGTGCATCGTAACCTGCTGACGTACCTGGCGGAAAAATCCCTGGCTGGCGAATCCGACAGTTTAAAGGAATACACCGTAGGGCTGGACGTATTCTCCAAGCCCTCTTCCTACGATCCACGCCAGGAATCCACAGTCCGCATGCACGTCGCGCGCCTGCGGCAAAAACTGAGCGAGTATTACCGTACGGAAGGCGTCGACGACCCCATTTTCGTGGACCTCCCCAAAGGTGGATTCCGCGTTACCTTCGAGCCCCGGCCGACTCCAGCCGCTGTCGAAGCCGAACCAGCAGCTGAAACCTCTGTTGCCGCACACACCAAGCGCTACTGGTTTGAAGTGGTACTGGTCGCCGCCCTTTTCGTCGCGGTCGGCTCGGCTCTCTACTTCGGAACCAAGCTGTGGCAATCGGAACGTGCAGATACTAAATCCGCCGCATGGACCCCGGAACTCCGCCAGCTGTGGGAGCCAATCATTACCTCCAGCCGCCCGCTGATCGTCGCAGTCTCCACGGCCAGCTCCCAGGTGACAGCTGGAGCTACGGCAAGCGGCGTTTTCCGCTTGGGCGAATTCCTGGGATCGCTTAAGACCAGCGTCCAGGTACTCCGCAGCGACCAGATTGAAGCCCCCGAAGTCGCCATGGGGAATGTGGTTTTCCTCGGACCCATGGTCGAGAACCGTCAGATGCAGGCCATGACTGAAGGGCACCCCTTCATCTCGACCCCCACCGGAATCCGCAACGTCCAGCCGCAAGCCGGTGAGCCCGCGATTTTTACCGACCGGCTGCCCACCGACCCCCAGGACACTGAGGAAAGTTACACACTGATCAGCCGCGTTCCGGGTCTCTATAGTAACGGAGAAGTGCTGTATTTATCCGGAAACCGCGTTGCCAGCATAACCGGCGGGGTGCAGGCTTTTACAGACGCCAACATCGCCCGAACCCTGGTGGAGCGTATGCAGGACGCCTCCGGAAACCTGCCCCGCTACTACCAAGTGGTCCTGAAGGTTCGATCCATGGACGACATGCCCATTGATATTTCTTACGTCGCACATCGTGGGCTTCCGGCACCGGATCGCAGCAAGTCATCCAAGTAGTTTGTTTTCATGTGGATCACGGTGGTCTTCAGGTCACATGTGAGGTCAGTGACCGCATTCTGACCGTTCAGCAGATGTAAACCTGCCTGATGTATGCTACGTTTCTTCTGTGAGGGAAGCGCGGTTGGTCTCATGGCGTGGGTTCCCAAAGTTTCTTGAGGAGGCAGTTTTTATGAAAAAATTTACTAGCATTCTGTTGGGTGGGATCTTGGCCTTGGCGGCGCTGCCGCTTGCCGCTCATCACTCGTTTGATGCCGAGTATGACCGTTCCAAGTCGCGCGACTTTACCGGGACGGTAACCAAGGTCGAATGGATGAACCCGCATGCACGGTTCTACATGGACGTGAAGGAAGCCGACGGCAAGGTTACCAATTGGGAATTTGAGTTGGGTAGCCCGAACGGCCTGATGCGCCAGGGTTGGACTCGTACCTCCATCAAAAAGGGTGATGTAATCACCTGCAAAGGCAGCTTGGCGAAGGATGGCTCCAGCTTAGCCAATGCCAGCGCGCTGACCCTGTCCGATGGCCGCCGCGTCGGTGCTGCTTCGTCCGGCGATAGCGCCACGGGCAAGTAATAACTCTGTCTTCTCATCCCACATAAGGATCGCCGCCGCCCGTCGGCTTCATCCGGCGGGCGGCGTTCTATTGTTATCCCCGAGAGCCTTTACTAAAAATGGATCTTTTTCAAATCGCCGAGTGGATTCGGGATACTGACTTAAGCATTGCAATCCGCGAATCCATCACCATGTTTCCCGTGATCGAAGGGACGCATCTTCTGGGCATTGGGACTTCGGCGGGCGCCATCGCTATCTCCGATTTGCGCATGATGGGGAAAATCTTCCGCAAACAGCCGGTCTCGGAAGTCTTTAACGGCGTCGCTCCCTTCATGACTGTAGGCTTTATCGTGATGACTATCACTGGCCTGCTGCTGACATGGTCCGAACCCATCCGTTGTTACGAAAGCATGTGGTTTCGCTATAAGGTGCTGTTCCTATTTCTAGGCGCGATCAACGCAGGCATCTACCACAACACAATTTATAAGAGCCGCGCCTCTTGGGATAACGCTGCAGACCCGCCGCGCGGGGCCAAGATCGCTGGGGTGGCTTCGTTGTTCATCTGGGCCATGGTGATCATCACCGGACGCACCATGGCTTATAACTTCTAGGGCTTACAGCTCTTAAGGTCTAAAAAATACACATGTGGGAAGCATCTTATCCGTTCTTCGAGTGGCACAATACCAGTTGGCTGGGGACCCTGATTTCCGATTCCATCTGGCTGTTCCCATTCGTGGAGACCATTCACATTCTGGCCATGGCGGTCATGTTCGGCAACCTTATGGTTCTGAACCTGCGCCTGCTGGGCATGGGGATGACTAAGCAGTCTCTGCCAACGCTGGCGAAGACGCTGATGCCCTTTGTGAACTGGAGCGTCGGAATCATGTTGCTGAGCGGCTACGCGATGTTCAGCTCGGAAGCCCTCAAGGATTATGCCAATGACGGTTTCAAGTTCAAAATGGCGAGTCTGTTTCTAGTTTTGGTCTTTCAATACACCTTTTACCGAGCCATGCTTAAGAAGGAAGAGGGGCAGCGATCGGTCGCCCTGAGCGGTTTTGTGGCAGTGGCGAACTTCGTTTTGTGGTTTTGCGTGGGAGCCGGCGGACGCGCCATTGGCTTCGTGTAGGCGGCCTCCACCCCCCGCTTGACGACGGCCTCATACCTCTGTATTCTTGTCTAACGAAGACAGGGACTAAGCCTGTCTGACAAGATTTTTTACTGGAGGCTGCATGAGAGCTAAACTTGCTGCGTTTATCACCGGAGCCGCCTTGCTCCTGGGTGCCCTGCCACTGGCCGCTCATCACTCGTTTGATGCCGAGTATGACCGTTCCAAGTCGCGCGACTTTACCGGGACCGTGACCAAGGTCGAATGGATGAACCCGCACGCGCGGTTCTACATGGACGTGAAGGAAGCCGACGGCAAGGTTATCAATTGGGAATTTGAGTTGGGCAGCCCGAACGGCCTGATGCGCCAGGGTTGGACTCGTACTTCCATCAAGAAGGGCGATGTAATCACCTGCAAGGGCAGCTTGGCGAAGGACGGTTCCAACCTGGCCAATGCCAGCGCGCTGACTCTGTCCGATGGCCGCCGCGTCGGTGCTGCTTCGTCCGGCGATAGCGCCACAGGCAAGTAGTAGCTTCCTCCACAAACATAGTTTTCAAAACCCCGCAGCTCCACCAGCGGGGTTTTGTTTTTGGCGGGTCTACTTCTTACAAGGAATGCTCACTCCGCCCTGCGACTCCACGCCATTTGCTACTACCCGGAAACTGCACGTCGTGTCGTCGATCACCGCCGGCACCTGGAAGTTGACCTGGAATACTCCAATCAACCCCGGCGCCAGGCCCGTAAATAGAGACGGCAGTGTCTGGCCCGCGAACTTGATGGAGATCTGATCGGTCGCCAGATTGATCGGACCCAGCGTTGCGTTGTCGCCCGCCGGATTTCCTTCTAGCTTCGTCGGACTCACCGGACCCAACGCCGTCAGATACACAAACGCATACTCGCCCGGCCGCAGCGGGCTGGACGCCTCGACGAACGTATAGTTGGAACGGATTGCGATCGCTTGGCCCGTGCCGCTGAGATCGCGCGTGAAGAGAGTCGGCTGATTACGCGTGATCGGCATCAGCTCCTCGCCCGATACACCCAGCGCATTCTTCACCCGGACTTTTACCACCGAAGAAGTAATCTGCGCCGGCATCTGGAAGTTGATCTGCGTCGGCGAAACGAAATACAGAGGCGCCAGAGTCACTGTAGCTCCGTCGATCACCTCGACGCTCACGCCATCCAGAGTGCGCAACAACGGCACCTCCGTCGCCGCAGTCACCTTGGTCGCAAATCCCTTGCCGAATACGGACGCGATCATGCCAGCCGTCGACCGATGAGAGTAGTCCGCCGCGTTCACCGCGCCACCCACGTCCAAAGTGACCGAAGATACCGGAGCCGGTTTTTCGAAGATCACTGGAATCAGAACGGTCGGCAGTCCCGCTGCCGAGATAGTTACCTGTGCCCCCGTCGTGCCCACCGGAAGCCCCGAGATGTCGCCTAACTGTACCTGCAACGAGCCAGGCGTGGTTCCCGTTGCCGTTCCGAACCGGACCCACGGCGCGGAGGCCGTTGCGGTCCACGTCAGTTCCGCTCCCGGTGCATCGTTTTGACTGGTGATCGCCACTTGATAGGTTTGTGCCGGTGCCGAAGCGGTGAACTCAAGCAGCTCCTGATCCACTTCCAGTCGCGTCATATCCTTCGGACTGAGCGCGGCCGCACTCGCCACCACATCCACCTCCACGGTGGCGGATTTCGCCGTTCCGCCCGGGTCCGTTACGGTCGCCGTGATCAAATGCTTGCCCACGCCCACCAGAACCGCGTTCAGCCTGCGGCCCGATCCCAAAGCTCCACCGATGCTGGTGGTCCAGGTGATCTCGGACTCTGCGATGAACGGCCGGTCGCTATCCGCCACGCGCGCCAGCAACTCGATCGGGTAGTTAGGCGCGGCCTTCGCTCCTGCCACCGGCGACAGGATTGCAATCGAGGCCGTCTGGTTCGGCAGGGTAAACACTGCGTCGGAGACATCGCTGGCCGAATGAATCCCATCGGTGGCGGTCACTCGGAACAAACATTGTGTGCAGCCCGGCAACGAGGTTCTCGGTATCGCGACGGTAGTTTGGTTTCCGCCATCCAGGATGGACTTCCAGGTGGCCCCGTTATCCGTGCTGAAGGCGACCTCATAGACCAGCCGATCGTCAAAATCCGCGTCGCTCGCGGTCCACGAAAGGTTGATCGTGTTGGCGGTCAAATTCTCGCCCCCATTGGGAGCGGTAATCCGCACGGTGGGAATAGCCAACCCCGCCCGCCGGGTTACGAACACTTGTTGTAGCGGACCTTGAATCTCCACGCTGGTGACGCCCGCTACAAACGGGATCCACTGCGCGAAAACGGGAGTTTCATCCGGCGTAGGCGCTCCAGTGAGAGGCGGGCCCAACACCGGAGTACCTGCTTCCAACACGGTTCGGCCCACTTCGGCGGCACCCGCCTTCAGCACTACTGAGTAACTCCCGGTAACGGGGTCGGGTATGGGGGCCGTCGCGGAAAGGATGGGCTGCAGTCTCGATTGCCCGGGGTTCGTCAGATTGATGATCCCCGAAATCAGCATCGCCGGACCGCTGGCCTGCCGCGCCGAGCTCTGGATCTCCGCTGTCCGCGGGCTGTCCGGCCAGCCTTTATCGCCCACCGGAAACTTACGCCAGTTGTTGATCAGAGAATCCATTAGCCGGTGATAAGATTGCTTTGAAATCCATTGGCCCGGAGAGTTCATGCAGTAGCTCATGAAATCCCTTGAGGTGGCTAAGTACGATTTCATCGTGAGAACATTGAAACCCCAGATGTCGGAGTCCGCGCCGGCAACAGTCGGACTGATGTAAGCATTTGCGTACGGGAATGGGACACTGGGCGTGTTCGTCTCCCCGCAGCCGTTTTCGGCATGATACAGGCCGTAGGAATGCCCCAGCTCATGCGCGCCCACCCATCCCGCCATGTCATATCCGCGGGAGGCTTTCACGAATTTGCCCGAGGCGTTCGCAGCCGTACCCGGCGGCCCCGCAGCGGCCGATCCCACAGGCGCTCCGCCCGGGTACAAAGCCGCTCCCCGGAAATAAGTGGGATTTCCAGAGACGAATGCGAAATACCGGACGTCCGGGTCAAAACCAGCCGGGTCGTTAGCTCGCGCTTGCGCCCGAATCCTCGCGACATCCTGGT
Organism: Acidobacteriota bacterium; assembly: GCA_039931205.1. Taxonomy (GTDB): domain Bacteria; phylum Acidobacteriota; class Terriglobia; order Bryobacterales; family Bryobacteraceae; genus Palsa-187. The sequence goes on along the minus strand of JBDTSJ010000062.1, from coordinate 140,704 downwards.
TGGCGAAAGCCGATCCGTTGCTGGTCCAAAGCGCGCCGCACTGAATGTCCCCGTCGGGATTGAATTGATTTCCGTCGGTGAGGCCCTGATCCGAAATGGCCAGTCCGGAGACAGGCATCACCAGATAGCCGTATTCCAATAATTTTTCAGCGATATCAGTGGGCGCCGCCACCTGCTTGGTGCACCCAGCGTCCGCGCCATGCATCTGAAACACATTCACCTTCGGTGCCGGGACGTCTTCAAACGTCATCGCATGGGCGAACGAGTTGTTGCTGAAATCCGGGTCCGGCGGGTTCGTATTGATCCGAGCCCGGAACTCTACTCTGCCGGTGGTGAACCGTGGCGGAATGCGAAACAGAAAGTATTTCTGCCGGTCGATGGCCGTTTTGTTAGTCAACGTTCTGGCGCCCCGTTCCGCCGCTATGTTCGTTGACGTTCCGGTGGCGGGAATAATCGTTAAGGAAGCCTCGGCCAGCGCTGACGTGGCGCCGGATTTGATGTGGGCGTAAAACTTGACGAAGGTAAAGCGGTTGGCAACCAACCGGACCGTGTGATCCAGATCCTGGAGTCCCTGCGTAATTTCGATCCCGTCCGCCTGGAAATCAATCGAGGTCTGCGCGGAGGCGCACAGCGCGCTTCCCAGCACCACACCCCACAAAGTCAGCGTGCGGACACACGTGGACACGGATCGACGGCTCTTGGATTGCATGTTTCCCCCAGAACAGGTGTGTGGCGCTCAGGATGATCCTGCTGCCTATCTGGGGCACTCTGTAGGCTTGAGCGTAGCAGATTCTTTGGAAATCCCCTATTAGCCGTGGTGTATAATTGCCCAAGGGTTTCACGCTGCTGGCGTCAATCCCAAACGATGGCAGGCCCCTGCGGTGCCGCATGCCAACATGAAGGAGCTTTTACATGGACAACCAAGAAAATCTAACACGACGTAATTTCGTTACAGCCGGCGCTGCTGCCGCCGCGGCCATCGCCGCACCCGCCATCCTGGGCGCCCAGAGTAAATCCGGAACCAAGCTGCCCGTCATCGGCCAGGGCGAGTATATGTACGAGGTCGAACACGATTGGGGCCTCGCCAATCTTCCCGCTTCGATCAAGCTGGGCAATTGCCACAGCGTGGTACAGGATGCCAGCGGCTTCATCTACCTTCACCACACTGTTCACAAGAGCAGTCCGAGTGGACATTCCGTCGTCGTGTACGACCCCAAGGGCAAGTTCGTCCGTAGCTGGGGCGACATGTTCCGCGATAGCGCGCACGGCCTGCACATCCAGAAGGAAGGCAGCACCGAATATCTGTACTTCGCCAGCGAGAAGCACGGCCTCACCTCCAAGCGCACTCTGAAGGGCGAAGAAGTCTGGACCATGGGATATCCGCAGAACTCGCCGGTCTACCAGAAGGGGCCCGGCTCTACAGGACCTGGCGGCGCAGCGGGCTTGAATTTTCGTCCTACCAACATTGCCGTGGACCCGACCACGCTGGACTTTTGGTTCGGCGACGGCTACGGCTCCAACTACATGTTCCACTACAAGCAGAAGACCTCGACATCGTACCCCGAGTTGGTGAAGGTGTTCGGCGGTCCGGTACCCGCGGCTCCGGGTGCGGCGCCTGCGGGTGGTGGACAAGGCAAGGGCGGACCCGGCGGCGGTGGTGGCCAAGGCAAGGGTGGCCCCGGTGGTCCGGGCGCCGCAAAGGGCGACGCGGTTCCGCCTCCAGCAGCGGTGGCCGCGGCTGGCGACGCACAAGCGAAGGGCGCCCCTGGCGGCGGTGGACCCGGCGGCGGTGGACAGGGCAAAGGCAAGGGTGGTCCTCCGCCTCCTCCTCCGCCCCTGACCTCCACCAGCAATCCGCACGGCAACTGGATCGACACGCGGGATCCGAAAAATCACGTATTGCTCATCGCCGACCGCGGCAATCGCCGTATTCTACGTTACACGTTGGACGACGCGCCGATCGATACCGCGGAAGGAACAGGCCAGTTCTGCCACTTCCAGCAGCGTGGCGATCTGATCGTGGTTCCCGACCTCGGCTCACGCGTGCACATCATGAAGGGCAACAAGATCGTCGCCACCTTCGGCGCACCGCCGGCGGACGCGCCTAATCCAAATAACCTGCGCACCACCGATAACCGAGCCGACTTCAGGCCGGGCATATTCGTCGCTCCGCACGGTGCCACGTTCGACAAGGAAGGCAACATCTTTGTAGCGGAGTGGGTCGAAATCGGCCGCTTCACCAAACTCCGCCGCGTCTGACAACAACAACGTCTCATGAGCGCGCCCCGTGGATTTCCCGCGCTCCCAAGTCCTATGGAAGCAGCCGTTCACTGGGAGACTCTATGCGATTCGTTCGTTCGTTTGTACTCAGTCTGGCAATCCTGTCTCAGATAAAGGCAGCCGACGTCGCGCTGCCCTTCTGGAGCGTGCCTCAGACCGTCGAATCCTTTCAGCGTGAAGCCGGAGAGTGGCTCAACCACGCTCGCGAGCTTCGCGCGCAAATGCTCGCTGTTTCAGGTCCGCGCACCCGCGAAAATACCCTCGTCCCGTTCGACGAAATCCAGCGTTACGGCGACTTGGCCGCCCAATCCGCCAACCTCCTTCAAAATACGCACCCCGACGCTGCCATGCGTCAGGCCGCGCAATCTATGGTGCAAGCTGTCTCCGCCTTTCAAACTGAGGTGCAGCTGGATCCGCATACCTATCAAGCCCTGGCCTCGATCGCCCCGCCAAAAGACCTGGATCCTGAGGAATCTTATTATCTTGAGAAAACGTTGAAAGCCCTGCGGGATGCCGGCGTGGATAAGCCGGAAGCTGTCCGAAAACAAATCGGTGACCTACGGGCGCAAATCGTGAAGCTCCAACAGCAGTTCGACAGAAATATCGTCGACGGTCTCAAGGAAGTGCCCTACCGTCCCGAACAGTTGGCTGGACTTCCCGAAGATGTCCTTCGCGGCCGCAAGCGGGATTCCAACGGCGATATCCTCATCTCTAATGATCGCGCGGATGCCGAACCGGTTGGCCAGTATGCCTCCAACGCAGAAGTTCGACGCGCAGTTTCTTTGGCGACGGCCAACCGCGGGTTCCCCGCGAACATGGCCGTGCTGGACCAGTTGATCGCCGCGCGCCACCGCTTAGCCACCTTGGCCGGCTACAAGAACTTCGCGGAGATGGCGGCCGCCACCCGCATGGTGGAATCTGAAGCGAATCACCGCGCCTTTCTGACGGAGGTGGAACGCGCCACCAAACAAGCCGCGCAGGAGGAGCAGGCGATATTGCTCGCCGCCAAGCGCCGCAGCCAGCCGGGAGCGGCGATGCTGAATTCCTGGGACGTCGCCTACTATTCCCGCCTGGTTCGAGGCGAGCGCTTCGCGTTTGACGATAGTGAAGCGCGTCCCTACTTCTCCTACGTGCGGGTCCAGCAAGGCGTCTTCGATGCCGCCTCTAAACTGTTTGACGTCACCTTCCGGGCCGCGAACGTACCCACCTGGCATCCCTCCGTGGAACCTTACGACGTGCTCCGCAACGGGGAAGTGATTGCCCGCGTGTATCTCGACATGTTCCCGCGCCCGGACAAATACCAGCACTTCGCCTCATCTACAGTCCGCGCCGGATTGAACGGACGCCAACTCCCTGAAGGCGTGCTGATGTGCAACTTCACCGCCCCCACCACCTCCGATCCCGGCCTCATGACGCCGAACTTGGCTCGCACTTACTTCCACGAATTTGGTCACCTCATGCACACTGTCATGGCGGGCCGCCAGAAATGGGCCGGCCTCGGCAGGCCCGAAGGCGACTTCATGGAGGCCCCTTCCCAGCTGCTGGAAGAATGGTTCCGCAACCCCAAAGTGCTGGCGGGTTTCGCTCGCCACTATAAAACCGGCGAGCCGATCCCCACGGAATTGGTCGAACGAATGGAGCGCGCGGACCACTTCGGGGAGGCTCTGGGCACCCGTCAGCAACTAGCCCTCGCCACCATGTCGCTGTATTATCACGATGGCCGTGAGAAAGTGGACACTGACCTCATCGCACGCGATATAGCGCTCCAGTACGGCCTGCCAGTGGCTCCAGACGACTTCCACCGTCAGACCAGCTTCACTCATTTGGGTACCGCCAACTATGCGGCCAGCTATTACACGTACCAATGGTCCCTGGTGATCGCTAAGGATCTGTTCAGCCAGTTTCGCCAGGAGGATCTCTTCGATCCCGCCGTCGCCCAAAAATACCGCGAAGCAGTTTTGGCGCCGGGCGGATCATTGCCGGCCGCCAGGCTTGTCGAGAACTTTCTAGGCCGCCCGTTTAACCTTCAGGCTTACCAGACCTGGTTGCAGCAGAAGTAGCGTCGCGCGGTGCTACCATACGTTACGTATGGTAAAAACCACGGTCTATCTGGACGAAGCCGACCTCCGGACGCTCCGCGCCATTGCAAAGCGGCGCGCCAAGCCCCAGGCGGTCCTCATCCGCGAAGCCGTGCGCGCGTTCACTTCCAAGGAACCACCGCCACTGCCTGCCGGCATGGGGATGTTCGATAGCGGGCATACCGACACAACGGCCCGTCGGAAAGAGATTCTGAGAGAAGCGGCGCGAACCGGACGATGGAAATAGTAGCCGACTCCGGCGGCATCTACGGCTTATACGACAACAGAGACCCTGCACACTCTGGGCTCCGCCGCGCGATAGAAGTGGAACGCGGCCGGGTTGTGATCCCAGAAATCACCCTTGGTGAGATCGACTATCTGTTTCGCTCACGGCTGGGCAACCGCGCGTTGCTGCGCTTTCTCGACGACGTGAATAGTGGAGCGTTCCGGATCGAATCGGTCACCCCGCAGGATCTCATCCGATGCGGCGAGTTAATCACGCGTTACCAGGACGCGGACCTCGGCCTGAGCGACGCGGCCGTCGCCGTTACGGCGGACCGCCTCGGCACGAATCGGATATTGACCGTCGACGTCCGCGATTTCCGGCTCGTCCGCTCCGCGCGTGGGAAACCATTTCGTCTGCTGCCCGCCGATTTGGCCTGAACGCCATTGCCTCCGCCCGTCCACATCGTGTAAACTCGAAAACCGCCCCGTCGCGCGGGCGTTTCACCCCGTCACACGGGCGTTTCACAAGGAGATCTACACGATGAATGCACTCTTCGGCGAGTTTATGGGCACCCTGGTTCTGGTGCTGCTGGGCAACGGCACCGTTGCCAACGTTGTGCTGAAGAAGACGCTCGGGAACAACTCCGGCTGGCCGGTGATTATTTCTGGCTTTGCTTTCGCCGTGGTGGCGGGCATCTTTGTGGCGCAGGCGTGTGGCAGTCCCGGAGCTCACATTAATCCGGCCGTGACGCTAGCCCTCGCGGTAAATTCCGGGGTTTGGACGGACGTGCCGGGCTTCATGCTCGCGCAGATTCTCGGCGGACTCGTCGGCGGCATTCTGGTGTGGCTGCATTTCATGCCACACTGGGTGGAAACTTCGGACGCCGGTGGCAAGCTCGCTTGCTTCTCCACGGGACCGGCGATTCCCAATACCGTCGCCAATTTCATCAGCGAAGCGCTCGGCACCTTCGTTCTGGTGCTGGGAATAGTCTCCATCGTGAAAGGGACCCCGGCCTCCGGCCTTGCGCAGTTGCTGATCGGCCTGCTCGTCTGGGGCATTGGCGCGGGCCTCGGTGGCACCACGGGATTCGCGATCAACCCGGCCCGCGACTTGGGTCCTCGCATCGCGCATGCCATTCTGCCGATTCCCGGCAAAGGCGATTCCAACTTCGGCTACGGCCTTGCGGTGCCGGTGGCGGGAGGCCTCGTAGGCGGCGTGCTGGCGGGTCTGTTCCTAAAGGTCGTCGGCCTTTAGCGCTACGTTGCCGCTGTCACATGCGTTGGTGTGGATTGCGCTAAAAGTCTGCGCAAAGTTCCGTGGATCGCTGAGCTAAAACCGGTTCGCCGGGACCCGCATAAGCCGTTCGGAACATTTGTGCGGTACCTGTTTTTTCTTCCTGGAACGTCTTACGCTTTGCGCTATAATTCTTGAGCCGGGAAAGTAAAAAATCGACTTACCGCATTCAAGGAGACAGGGAAATTATGGTTACACTGGCAGACGCGCGCAGAGTGATCGCGGCGGCGGAAAAGAAGGCTGCTGAGATTGGACAGCCGATGAACATCGCGATCGCCGATGGCGGCGGTAACATCGTGGCGCACGTGCGCATGGACAATGCCTGGATCGGCAGCATCGATATTTCGCAGAAGAAGGCTTACACCTCGCGCGCCTTCGATATTCAGACCAAGGACCTGGCCACGTACTCGCAGTCGGGCGGGCAGTTCTTCGGGATTCATGCGTCCAACAATGGAAAAATCATGATCTTCGCCGGCGGGATTCCGCTGAAGAAGGACGGTAAGGTCGTCGGCGCCATCGGAGTAAGCGGCGGTTCGGGAGACCAGGATCACGCGGTGGCAGAAGCGGGCGCCGCGGCGTTTTAGGACGTCATTCATACTCGCAAAAATAGATAGTCAGACAAGTCCGTTAGATAGAATTCGCAAGCAAGGAGACATAGTATGGCAACCAATCGTGGAGTAGCTTACATCCAGCCGGGTGAAGTTCAAGTAAAGTCCATTGAGTACCCGAAGCTGAGAATGCCGAAGAGCGAGACCGATCCGTTCGGCGGCAAGGACGCCCCTCATGGCGTCATCCTGAAAGTAGTCACGACGAATATCTGCGGTTCCGATCAGCACATGGTGCGCGGGCGCACCACGGCTCCCAAGGGTTTGATCCTGGGTCATGAGATCACGGGCCAGATCATCGAAAAGGGCTCGGACGTGGAGATGCTGGAGATCGGTGACATTTGTACCGTTCCCTTCAACATCGCCTGCGGCCGTTGCCGCAATTGCCGCGAGGGCTTGACCGGCATCTGCCTGACGGTGAATCCGGCTCGTCCGGGTGCGGCGTATGGCTATGTCGACATGGGCGGATGGGTGGGCGGCCAGGCGGAATACGTCATGGTTCCGTACGCCGATTTCAACCTCATCAAGTTCCCCAACAAAGAAAAAGCAATGGCGAAGATCAAAGATCTTACCTTGCTCTCCGACATCTTCCCCACCGGCTTCCATGGCTGCGTGCAGGCGGGTGTGAAGCCGGGTTCGACGGTGTACATCGCCGGCGCCGGTCCGGTGGGTCTCGCGGCCGCGGCGGGCGCGCAGTTGTTGGGCGCGGCTGTGGTCATTGTCGGTGACATGATTCCGGAACGCCTGGCGCAGGCTCGCAGCTTCGGTTGCGAGACCATCGACGTCTCGAAGACCCCGAACCTGGGCGCTGCGATCGAGCAGATCCTGGGCGAGCCGGTTGTCGATTGCGCCGTGGATTGCGTAGGCTTCGAAGCCCACGGTCATGGCGGCGATGCGGCTGTAGAGCGTCCGGCCACGGTGCTGAACGCGCTGCAGGAAATCGCCCGCGCGGGCGGCTCCATCGGTATCCCCGGTCTGTATGTGACGGGCGATCCGGGCGGCGTGGACGCGAACGCCAAGATCGGCGCGCTGTCCATCCGCATCGGTTTGGGTTGGGCCAAGTCGTGCTCCTTCCATACCGGCCAATGCCCTGTGTTGCGCTACAACCGCAATCTGATGATGGCCATCATGCACGACAGAGTGCAGATCGCGAAGGCCGTCAACGCGACCATCATTTCCTTGGACGAAGCCCCGCAAGGCTACAAGGATTTCGACAAGGGCGCGGCCAAGAAGTTCATCATCGATCCGCACGGCATGACCAAGTAGTTTGTCAGTGTAGAGCGGTAAGCGACGCCGGAGGATGGAGACATCTTCCGGCGTTTTGTTTTTTGGGGCGGCGTTTCTATTTGTAGATGGAGTTCAGTAGAATCGTGAGATGACTCGCAACTCCGCCACGTGGATGGGGCGCCGCGAAGTTTTGGCGGCATTGGCTGGCGCAGCGTTGGTTGGATCGTCCCGCGCGCAGGCGCCTGCGGCGGCGAAGCCGTATCGCGTTGACGTTCACCATCACTTATTTCCAACCGAGTATGTGACGGCGATCGGCAACCTGGCGGCGGCCTTTCCGCCGTGGACGGTGGCGCAATCGCTGGACGTCATGAACAAGGCGAACGTGGAGCGGGCGCTATTGTCGCTGAGTTTGCCCGGAGTATGGCTGGGGGCCGGTTCCGCCGCCGACATCCAGCAAGCCCGGCGTCTGGCTCGCATCGTCAATGATTTTGGGGCCAAGATGATGACCGACAATCGCGGACGCTTCGGACTCTTCGCCACGATCCCCCTCCCCGATCCCGAGGGAAGTCTACGCGAGATCGAATATGTCTACGGCTCTCTGAAAGTCGAAGGCATTGGTTTGATGACCAGTTACAACGATAAGTGGCTGGGGGATGCGGCATTCGCTCCGGTGTGGGAGGAGTTGAACCGGCGCAGGGCGGTGATCTACACGCACCCCCTTTCTCCCGCGTGCTGCGGCGCGTTGAACTATGGGCTGGGCCCTGGGGCCATCGAGTGGGCGACCGACACGACGCGTACCGCCGCGAGCCTGCTGTTCAGCGGGACGGCGGCGAAGTATCCGAACATCCGCTGGATTCTCTCGCACGGCGGCGGCACGCTCCCGTTCCTGCTGAGCCGGTTCGTCAGGGAAGAACAAACGGGGAAGAACATGGACCAACGGCTGCCACGGGGCTTGGCATACGAGATCCGCAAGTTCTACTACGACACCGCGCAGGCCAACACACAGGGCGCCATGGGGGCTCTATTGGAGATGGTTCCATCCTCGCAAGTCCTTTACGGCAGCGACTATCCGTATCGCACCTACGATGAGCTGAACGCCGGCTTGGGTTCGTTCCGTAATTTTTCATCCACTGATTTGCGAGCCATCGAGCGCGACAACGCGGTCCGGCTTTTGCAAGCATGACGCGCCGGCCGGCCCTTGTGGACCTTGGGTTCGTTTCGTTATTTTTCATGCTGATGTTGGGCTTCAGCTTGACGAGTCCTAATATTCCGGGTGGAGATGACGCCTACCGGCATGTACGTTTCGCGCATCGTCTGGCTACCGAGACTCGCGCGGCGCTGGCCGATCCATGGCGCCTGGCTTACCTGTGGCCGAAGCCCGTGGACGTGTGGTTCGGCTACCATTTGTTGCTTGCTCCATTTACGTTAGTGCTTCCTCTGATATTGGCGGCGAAGGTTGTAGGCTCGGCTGTGTGGGCGGCTTCGATGTTGGCGATCCTGCGGTTGCTCGACAGCATGGGAGTAGTATGGCGGCATGCCTGGGTGGTTCTGGCGGTGGCCGGAAGCGGCATCGTGCTCTATCGAGCTATGTTGATGCGTCCCTTTTTGTTGTCACTGCTGTTGTTGATTTTGGCCACTCGCTACACGCTGGAAGAGAGGCCCTGGCGGCTGGCTATTGTCTCCGTTTTGCATGCATTTTCCTATTCCGTCTTTTTCTTTGTAGGCTTGCCGCCGCTGGTTTATTTCTTGGTCCGCAGGACGACGCGATCCTTCCTGTTGGGCGTTGCCTGTGGCGCCGGGATGCTGGTGGGCCTGGCGGCGAATCCATTTTTCCCCGAAAATGCAAAATTTTCAATCGCCGCCGCGTTCACACGCGCGGGGGCGGACCTGGCGGTGCAACTGAAAGCGGGCGGGGAAGTGTTACCGATCAGCATTTGGTGGCTGGCCGCGTCGATGCCTGTATTGGGAGCCTGGGCGATCGCGATTGGTGTGGTGTTGTTTCGCTGGAAACGCGAGCGGCCTACGGCGGCGCAGTGGCTGTTGTTTGGCATCGGTCTCGCCGCACTCGGAGTTAGTTTTCGGGCGGCACGGATGTTCGATTACTTTGTGCCTTTCGCGGCGATGCTGGCGGCGACGGTGTTGGCGCCTCTGATTTTGCGGAATCGCGAGAAGAGCGCCTACGCCTTCGGATTCGCTTATCTGCTTTGCGCGGCAAGCCTGGTTCCGGCTTTGTCCACGGTGCGCTCCGCGCCGAATGTGGATCGCTATCGAGCGGCCTCGGAGTTTCTGGCAAAGCAGCCCGGCGAGACGATGGTGATCAACACAGCGTGGCAGCAGTATGTGTTCCTGTATTTCTGGAATCCGCATAGCCGCTATGTGACGGGGATGGAGCCTACACTTTTCTACAACTCCGATCCCGCCCTTTATTGGGAGTGGCGGAAGCTCGCGGATGACAACGCGGATGCGCCTGCGGTGGATGCTGCGTTTCGGGATTTGCGCGCGACGCATATCCTGGTGGATCCTGCGCTGACCCCGAAATTGGCGGGGGTGCTACGCGGCGACGGGAGTATGGTGGAAGTGTTCCACGACCAGGATTTATTGGTTTTTGGGCGGCGGTAGAGCCTAGGTGAGCCAGTCCAGGCAGGATTGGGTATCTAGTATTTGCACGCCGATATTCTCCAGCTCCACGCGGGCTTGCTGGTACAGTCCGGACATGGCATCGGACGCGACGACGATGCGCAGGTCGCGCTCACTGGCTTCGAAGATGCTGGTGCGGGGACAGTTCGGGAAATTGCAACCGCACACCACGACTGTGTTGAGTTGTAGCCAGGAAATCATCTTATCGAGAGATGTCTGATAGAAGGCTCCCCAGCGCGGCTTATACATGATCCACTCATGCTCGCCCACCTTCTGCGGCAGGCCGTTGAGCAGCAGCGCTGCGTCCAGAGTATTCCCTGGGACGCGGAGTTCGTCGACTAATTCGGAGCCTGGGGTATCCGGACAGGCTACGTTCCATCCGCGCATGGCTTGCTGCCGGCGGCACAGGTCCACGTTGCTGCCGTCCTCTTTATACAGCCGGACCATGTGAATCACGGGGCGCCTGGCAGCGCGAAAGGCGTTTACCAGGCGGACCATGTTGGGTACAGCGGCGGCGGTGCCGGGAATTTCCGCCGCAGCACCGGGGAGCGTGAAGTCATTCTGCACGTCGATGGTGAGGAGGAACGATTTTTCGAGATCAGGTGTGATGAAGGGGTCAGCGGTCATCGGGTCTCTCCGTCGAAGGTTTGATGCCGGGGCCCGGCAGAGGAGCTTTTGGCTCCCCTGCCAAGAGTGCGGCCTCGGTGGCGTAAGCGTAAATCACGGGGGCTTGGTTGGCCATGAGTCCGCCCGTGTCGGCGGTGGGTCCGTAATTGGAATGCAGGTCCCGGCCCAGCATGCGGAGCATGGCCATTTGCTGGCCTCGGTGGTGCGAGGTGTGGGAGATGCGACGGACTACGATCCAGGCTCGCGTGCGGGGGAGGTTAAAGAAAGTTGCCTCCTGTTCCCACCAAAGGTCGTCGTCCACATGGGACTGCAAAACGGCGAGACGCTTGGCGGAATCTTCGGCATAGCGGGCGATGAACGCGTCGCGGGTTTCTTCCGCAGGCAAGGGCGGAGCATCGACATCGATGCCTAACATGTTCTTAAACCAGAGGTTTTCGCTCACGCATTGATGGATCATCTGTTCCCGGACGCTGCGGCCGCGGGGGTCGGAGGGGTGGGGCCGGACGGGTAGATCGGCTGCTTGGAACATGCTCCAGACGCTCAAAACCTTAAGGCGTTCCGTGGCATACGTGTCGGCGAGAAAAGCGTACCTCATAACAGGTAGAATAGTAGTTTCAGACCTATGGAAGCTTGGGATAATGCGCGCGCTGTCACCCTTGTGGAACAGCTAAAAGACCTGCCCGGAGCATTGCTGCCGATTTTGCATGCATTGCAGGATGAATTTGGATATGTAGATAAGGCCGCGGTGCCTATCATCGCGGAGGCGTTGAATATATCGAAGGCCGATGTGCATGGCACGATCACTTTTTACCATGATTATCGGCAGGCTGCGCCGGGGCGGCATGTTTTAAAGATGTGCCGGGCGGAATCCTGTCAATCGATGGGGTGCGACGCGGTGATCGACCATGTGGAAAAGCGGCTGGGAGCTCACTTGGGAGAGACTACGGCGGACGGGGCGTTTACGCTGGATGCCGTTTATTGCCTGGGTAACTGTTCGTTGTCACCGGCGGTGATGCTGGACGGGAAGCCCTACGGGCGCGTGACCAAGAGCGTGGCGGACTTCTTGATTGATGATGCGCGGAGGAAAGCGTGAAGGTATTTGTTCCGTGCGATATGGCCGCTTTGAGCGTGGGGGCGGACGCTGTGGTCCGCGCTATTGAAAAAGAAGTGTCCACGCGCAGGGCTGACGTTACGCTGGTGCGTAACGGGTCACGCGGGCTGTTTTGGTTGGAGCCGCTGGTGGAAGTGGAAACTCCCAAAGGCCGGGTGGCGTATGGACCGGTCACGGCTGAGGCGGTTCCTGGATTGTTCGAGGCTGGGGTATTTTCTGGCACGGCGGCCTCTGGAACGGCGGAAGCTAAGCCGCACGAATTGTGTCTGGGCTTGACGGAAGAAATCCCCTACCTGAAGAATCAGGAGCGCCTGACATTTGCGCGCTGCGGGATCGTGGACCCGCTTTCTCTTGCCGACTACATCAGTCACGATGGCTACAAAGGCCTGCAAAATGCCCTAAAACTGCAGCCGGAGCAGATTGTCGAAGAAGTCACCAATTCCGGATTGCGCGGGCGCGGCGGGGCGGGCTTCCCGACTGGAATCAAGTGGAAAACGGTGGCGGCGGCTAAGGCTGACCAGAAGTACATCGTTTGCAATGCGGACGAGGGCGATAGCGGCACATTCGCGGATCGCATGATTATGGAAGGCGATCCATTCGTGCTGATCGAAGGCATGACGATCGCGGGTTTCGCGGTGGGCGCCACCAGCGGATATATTTACTGCCGGTCGGAATATCCGCACGCGTTCAAGACCATGAAGCGCGCGATTGAGATCGCGTATGAGAAGGGCTACCTGGGCGCGAATGCGGCGGGCAGCGGCAAGCGCTTCGATCTGGATATCCGTCTGGGCGCCGGCGCTTATATTTGCGGTGAAGAAACTTCTCTGCTGGAGAGCCTGGAAGGGAAACGCGGGCAGATTCGGCCCAAACCTCCTCTGCCGGCGATTGAGGGGCTGTTCGGGAAGCCGACAGCGGTCAACAACGTCATCTCTCTGGCGACGGTGCCGATTGTTCTGGATAAGGGCGCGGCGCACTACAAAGATTTCGGAATGGGACGATCGCGCGGGACGTTGACCATCCAGTTGGCGGGCAACATTAAGTACGGGGGCTTGGTGGAGAAGGCCTTTGGACTGACTCTGCGCCAGGCCATCTACGATTTTGGCGGTGGAACGCGGACGGGCAAGCCGTTTCGCGCGGTGCAGGTGGGCGGACCACTGGGGGCGTATTTCCCGGAATCGCTTCTCGATACGCCGCTGGATTACGAGGCGTTCGCGGCCAAAAGGGGCCTGGTGGGACACGGCGGCATCGTGGTGTTCGACGAGACCGTGGATCTGGCCAAGCAGGCGCATTTCGCCATGGAATTTTGCGCGATTGAGAGCTGCGGCAAGTGTACGCCCTGCCGGGTAGGCTCCACGCGCGGGGTCGAAGTGATTGAGCGGATCATCGCCAATCAGGATCGATCGAAGAATTTGGAAGTGTTGAACGATTTGTGCGAACTGATGCTGGATGGCAGTTTGTGCGCGCTGGGCGGATTGACTCCGTATCCGGTGGAAAGCGCCGTTAAACATTTTCCGGAAGATTTTGCAAAGCCCGCGGCCTCGGCGCCGAGGAATTATATGGTTCACAAGACTCAGGAGGCCGAACATGGCGTTACTGCATGAAACCGACTATGGCACGCCCGTTAGCGTAGCCACGACGTTAGTCACATTAGAAATCGACGGCAAGTCCGTCACCGTGCCGGCGGGTACGTCGGTGATGCGCGCGGCGGTAGACGCCGGGGTGCAGGTGCCAAAATTGTGCGCGACGGACAGCATGAAATCGTTCGGGTCCTGCCGCCTGTGCCTGGTGGAGGTAGAAGGCCGCCGTGGCACGCCTGCTTCGTGCACAACGCTGGTTGAGGCGGGGATGAAGGTCACGACGCAATCGCCGAAGCTAGCCAAGCTGCGCAAGGGCGTGATGGAGTTGTACATCTCCGACCATCCGCTGGATTGTTTGACGTGCGGCGCCAACGGCAACTGCGAATTGCAGGACATGGCCGGCGTGGTGGGGCTGCGCGAAGTGCGTTACGGCTACGACGGGGCGAACCACTTCAAAGAAAACGTCAAGGATAATTCCAATCCCTATTTCAGTTTTGAGCCGGCGAAGTGCATCGTGTGTTCGCGCTGCGTGCGGGCTTGCGAGGAAGTGCAGGGGACATTCGCGTTGACCATCGACGGGCGCGGGTTCGGGTCAAAGGTTTCGGCAGGCGGGGAACAGTTTCTGGATTCGGAATGCGTGTCGTGCGGAGCCTGTGTGCAGGCGTGTCCCACGGCGACGCTGATCGAGAAGACGGTGCTGCAGAAGGGCCAGGGCGAGCATTCCGTAGTCACTACGTGCGCGTATTGCGGCGTGGGTTGCGCGTTCAAGGCGGAAATGCAGGGAACCGAGGTCGTCCGCATGCTGCCGTATAAGGATGGCCAGGCGAATCACGGGCATTCCTGCGTCAAGGGGCGGTTCGCGTGGGGTTATGCGACCCACAAAGATCGCATTACGAAGCCGATGATCCGGTCGAAGATTACCGATCCGTGGAAAGAAGTTACGTGGGACGAGGCGATTCAGTACACTGCTGGCGAATTTAAACGGATTCAGGCCAAGTATGGCAAGGATTCCATCGGCGGCATTACTTCCTCGCGCTGCACGAACGAAGAGACCTACCTGGTGCAGAAGCTGATTCGGGCGGGCTTCGGCAATAACAACACCGATACCTGCGCCCGGGTATGCCATTCTCCGACGGGTTATGGATTGAAGACGACGTTCGGAACCTCGGCAGGAACGCAGCCGTTCGATTCGGTACACGACACGGATGTGATGATGGTCATCGGCGCGAATCCCACGGATGCGCATCCGGTGTTTGCGTCGTCCATGAAGCGCCGCCTGATTGAAGGCGCGAAGCTGATTGTGATCGATCCGCGCGAAATCGATTTGGTGAAGACGGCGCACGTCAAGGCCGACTACCATTTGCAATTGCGTCCGGGCACCAACGTCGCGATGATCAACTCGCTGACGCATGTGCTGGTGACGGAGAACCTGCTGGCGGATTCCTACATTAAAGAGCGCTGCGATGAAGCGGCATTCAAGAAATGGCGCGACTTCATTGCGCTGGAGAAGAATTCGCCAGAAGCCATGGAATCGATCACGGGCGTTCCGGCGGAACTGGTTCGCGGCGCGGCTCGTCTGTTTGCTAAGGGTCCCAATTCGGCGATCTATTACGGTTTAGGCGTGACGGAGCACAGCCAAGGTTCCACCATGGTGATGGGCATGGCGAATATCGCGATGGCCACGGGCAACATCGGGCGTTCGGGAGTTGGTGTGAATCCTCTACGCGGCCAGAACAACGTGCAGGGCGCTTGCGACATGGGTTCGTTCCCGCATGAATATCCGGGTTATCGGCACGTGTCCGACGTGGCTACGCGAGAGTTGTTCGAAGGCGCGTGGGGCGTGAAGTTGGAGCCGGAACCGGGGCTCCGCATTCCGAACATGTTTGACGCGGCGGTCGAAGGCACCTTCAAAGGTATTTACGTACAGGGCGAGGATATTTCGCAGTCCGACCCGAATACGCAGCACGTGCAGAAGGCTCTGGGGTCCATGGAATGCGTCGTGGTGCAGGATTTGTTCCTGAATGAGACCGCGATGTGGGCGCATGTATTCCTGCCGGGTTGTTCGTTCCTCGAAAAAGACGGGACGTTCACGAATGCGGAACGGCGTATCAGTCCGGTGCGCAAGGCAATGCCCCCGAAGAACGGCATGGCGGATTGGGAGATCACGATGGCGTTGTCGAACGCTATGGGTTACCCGATGCATTACAGCCATCCGAGCGAGATCATGGATGAAATCGCGCGCTTGACGCCGACTTTCGCCGGGGTTTCGTACGCCAAGCTTGACGAGATGGGCAGCATTCAGTGGCCGTGCAACGATGCGGCTCCGGAAGGAACTCCGGTGATGCATATCGATAAGTTTGTGCGCGGCAAGGGTAACTTCGTGATTACGGAGTTTGTGCCAACTGAAGAGCGCACCACTGGCAAATTCCCGTTGATTTTGACGACGGGACGCATCCTGTCGCAATACAATGTGGGCGCGCAGACGCGGCGTACGGAAAACAATACGTGGCACGCCGAGGACAAGCTGGATATTCATCCGTCGGATGCGGAGAATCGCGGAATCAACGAAGGCGATCTGGTATCGATCCAGAGCCGCGCCGGCGAGATTACATTGCATGCTCGCGTTTCCGATCGCATGCAACCCGGAGTGGTCTACACGACGTTCCATCACGCGATGAGTGGCGCGAATGTGGTCACCACCGAATTCTCCGACTGGGCCACTAGCTGCCCGGAATACAAGGTCACGGCGGTGCAGGTGCGGCTGGCCAAGAAGGTATCGGCGTGGCAGCAGCAATATGAACAGCAGCGCATCCTGACTACTCGCATCGCGAGTGAAACGCACGGAGATTAATTCTTAGATTTCATGGAAGCTCACAACATGGTTCACATGGCGAACCAGATCGCCTTGAATTTTTCCGCCTATCCGAAAGAAGAGGCGATCCAGCACGTCGCGAAACATTTGCAGGATTTCTGGGAGCCGCGGATGCGGAAACAGTTCCATGCGTACGTGGCGCAGGGGGGCTCGGGGTTGCATGAGCTGGTGATTGAGGCGGAAAAGCGGGTCAAGTAGTGTAACTATTTTGAGAAGCGCTGGATGAAAGCGGCACATATATTCGGAGCCGCTGATGAACGCTGATGAACGCAGATATGAAACGCTGACTCAGAATGTTTTGGGGGCGGTTTTCGAGGTTTCCAACACCTTGGGGGCGGGATCTCCGGAGAAGCTTTACGAGCGGGCGCTCATGTTGGAGTTTGGGCTGCGGGGCATTCGCGCTACTGCACAAACCTCTTACACAGTCAGTTACAAAGGAATTAGCGTTGGGGAGTATTTTGCGGACATGCTTGTCGAGGATGTCCTGCTGATTGAATTGAAGTGTGTCGATCGGCTTCATAGCGAGCACACGGGGCAGTGTCTTAATTACTTGCGGGCGTCGGGGCTGGAGTTGTGTTTGTTGATCAATCTCGAACACCCGAAGGTGGAGTTTAAGCGGGTGGCCCGCTCACGGGAGTAGTTCGCGGTTGGCGATTACTATGCGCCATTCGCGGATTACCCAGGTTTGGAAGACGCCACATTTGTAGAAGGGGTCGGCTTTGATGATGCCTTCCACCTCCGATTCGGCTTCCACGTTGTAGACGATGAAGCCTCCGGAATTGTCGGTGAAGGGGCCGGCTAACACCAGTTTTCCTTGAGTCACCAAATCGCGCAGGTATTCGCGGTGCGGAGGGCGGAACTCGGTGATTTTGTCTATGTCAGGTCCGTATTCAATGGTGACGGCGAAGGTCATAAGTATTGAGTGTAACGCTGTCGCGCGACAATAGGAATAGTGGTTCTGAAGCCTGAAATCAAGAGTCCGGCCGGTTACTGGCCACAACTGCACGCTGCCATCGAGGCGGGCGCGGATGCGGTGTATTTTGGGCTCACGCATTTTACGGCTCGCGCGAAGGCGGGGTTCACGCTGGCGGAGCTCCCGGAAGTCTTTCGCACGCTGCACACGCGCGGGGTGAAGGGCTACGTCACGTTCAACACCCTGATCTTCGATAGCGAGTTGGAAGAAGCCGTAAAGGGGCTGACGGCGATCGCCAAATCCGGCGCGGACGCGATTATTGTGCAGGACTGGGCGGCGGTGAAGCTGGCTCGCGAGATTGCACCGGGGCTGCATATTCATGGCTCGACGCAGATGAGCATTACGGATGCGGCGGGGGCTCGGCATGCGCAGGCGTTGGGGGTGCAGCGGCTGATCCTGGCTCGCGAGTTATCGCTGGAGCAGATCGCGGCGATTCGGGCGGAGACGGACGTCGAGCTGGAGATATTCTGCCACGGGGCGCTGTGTGTATCCTACTCGGGGCAGTGCTTTTCATCCGAAGCCTGGGGCGGGCGCAGCGCGAATCGAGGGCAGTGCGCGCAAGCTTGCCGGTTGCCTTACGAGATGGTGGTGGATGGACGAGTGGAGCCTTTGGGGGATGCCCGGTATTTATTGTCGCCGGGGGATTTGTATGCGCTGGAGCAAATTCCCGAGATCATGAAGATCGGAATTTCAGCGCTGAAGATCGAAGGCCGGTACAAAGATGCCGAGTATGTGGCGTTGACGACCCGGGCGTATCGTGAGGCTGTCGACGCTGTCGATGTGCAGGCGTCGCGGAAACAAGAGTTGGAGCAGGTTTATTCTCGCGGCCTGGGTCCTTGGTTTCTCAGTGGAACGAATCATCAAACGGTGGTCGAGGGGCGGGCTCCCCGGCATCGCGGAGTGCGGATGGGCTCTGTCGTACGGGTTTCCGAACGTGGGGTGGTGGTGGCGTTGGACGACGGGCGCATGTTGAAGGCGGGTGACGGCGTCGTGTTTGACGCGGCGGATTGGCGGAGTCCGCAGGAGAAGGAAGAAGGCGGGCGGATTTACGATGTGGCTGCAGCGGGAGCGAATCGCGTTGAGATCACGTTTGCCAACGGTGCGATTGCAGGAACGCGGATTCGGGCAGGAGACTTGTTGTGGCGGACGGACGATCCCGACGTTACGAAGCTCGCTCGTCCGTATACCGAGGCGAACTCGCCGGTGTCAAAGCAAGCCGTGGACGTACGGGTGGGGGCTCGCGAGGGGGCGGCGCTGGAGACCACTTGGACGGTGGGGGCGGCGCAAGTTACTGTGCGGTCCGAAGGCCTGTTGGAAGGCGCGCAAAATAGGGCCTTGGGGCTGGAACTTCTGCGGGAGCAACTGGGGCGGTTGGGAAACACTCCGTATGAGCTGCGGGAGTTGGATGCGGTGATCGAAGGATCGCCGTTCGCTCCGGCGTCGTTACTGAATCAGATGCGGCGCGATGCGGTTGAGCGGATGCAGGAGTTACAGGGGCGTCCGGTAGAACGCGAAATTCATGCGCCGCGGCTGCGCGACGCGAGGGCTTCCGGGAACGACGCTGGTCCTACAGATCCTCCGCAATTACATTTGTTGGTGCGGAATCCGGCGCAGATGGAAGGAGCCTTGAGAGCCTCCCCGACTAGCATCACTTTGGACTATCTGGATTTGTACGGGCTGCTGCCTTCTCTGGAGCGTGTCAAGGCCGCGGGGATTGAGGCTCGTGTGGCGAGTCCGCGCATTCTGAAGCCGGGGGAAGAGAAGATCGCCGAATTCCTGCAGCGTTGCGATGTGCCGATCCTGGTTAGGCCGGCGGGGCTGCTGGAGACCTTGCACGGGTCCGTTGTGGATGGCGATTTTAGTTTGAACGCGGCGAATGCCATGTCGGCTGCGATGCTGTTCGAGCTGGGCTTGCGGCGGCTGGCTCCGACGCATGACTTGAACGCGGCGCAGATCACGGAGATGGCTCGGCGCGTGGGCGCCGGACGGATCGAGGCGATTGCCTATCATCATCTGCCGGTGTTCCATACCGAGCACTGTGTTTTCTGCCGCTTTCTTTCCACCGGCACCAGTTACAAAGACTGCGGCCGGCCGTGCGAGAAACACGAAGTGGCGCTGCGGGATACGGCGGGGCGGGAACATGCCGTGGTGGCGGACATCGGGTGCCGCAACACGGTGTTTGGGGCGCAGGCGCAAGAGGCCAGCGCGCATTTGGATGACTGGCAGGCGGTGGGCGTGCGGCATTTCCGGCTGGAGTTCGTGCATGAGTCGGCCGAGCGTGTGGAACGCATCGCGGGGGCCTTTGCAGAACGGCTTGCCGGTCGCATACCTTCGCAAGAATTGGCACGCCGGTTGAAGCGGCTGGCCCCTGAGGGGACTACCGAGGGCAGCCTGCTGGTACCCGTTGGCTCCGAACTATTACACGTGCTTCAATAGACTGCATGAAAAGATTCATTCTGGCGGTGTTGCTGGTGGCGCCCCTGCTGCTGGCGCCAATGATCGCGCTGGCGCAGGACGTAGATATTGAATTCGACGAGGGCGCTAATTTCAGCACCTTCAAGACGTTTCGGATCGTGAATCAGACGGTGAGCGCGAAGGCTCCGGCGCTCAACAACGAGCTGGTGAAGAAGAAGATCGAGGGTGAAATTCGCAAGCGGCTTACGGCGAAGGGGCTCAAGGAAGTCACGGCGCAGCAGGATCTGGGTGTGCGCTATAACCTGGGGGCGAATCCGCGGACGGATGTGACCACGATTCCAGCGGGCCGGCTAGGCCGTCAGCGGCGGGTTGTGCGCGATCAATACACGGAAGGGACGCTAATCATCGATCTACGCTCGCGCTTGGATCAGGAGTTGGTGTGGCGGGCGATTGTGTCGGAGGACGAGAAGAATCCGGCGAAGATCGAAGGCCGGCTCGACGAGATGGTCAAGAAGGCCTTCGATAAGTATCCGCCGAAGAAGTAGCGCTTACTGATATTGCGGCGAATACGTCCAGATCCAGTAGTTATTGGCGGTCATGATGTCCACATTGGAAGGCGTGCTGAAGCGAGCGCCTTTGCCAGCGGCTGTAACCCCAAATCCTCCGCGGGTGATCAGGCTGCCAAACCCTGGAATCACCGTCACGGAACTCGCGGGCAGCTGCGAGAGGATGCTGCCTGGTACGGTGAACTGGCCGGCGGATGCGAGCTGGATGCAGATAAAAGCGGCGCCGGTAGCGGCGCTGGTCACTAGATCGATCGCAACGCTCTGTCCGGTGATGGAGACAAATGTTGACGGTTCGCCGCCGGTCCAGCGGACGGTGAATCCACCCGATCGATTGATGGTTGTGAAATCGCTGGCGTTATTGGTGACCACAAGATCCGCGACGGTCGTCAGGGTTCCAGAGAACGAGTTGACGTCGGCGCCGCCGGGCCCGCTGAGAGCGTAGTTACCCGCAGCCAAATAGTTATTGGGAACGTTGTTCGCGTTATAGGTGAAGCCAGTCACCTGTTGGCTTCCCCGCGGAGCCAACAGCGTACCGTTCGGTCCAATGGATGTGAGTTGGGGCCCGGCGTCGAGGTTGACGTAACTGAGGAGCGGGTACGGGTCTGTGAGTCCGGTGATGTTGTAGACGACGCAGCTCCCGGCCGTTGGATTCAGAACGGGGTAGCCCGGCGGCAGTTCTCCGCGCAGAGACCTCCCGAGGTCGGCGCCGCTGTAGCGGGTAAACTGGGCGCTAAAGGAATCAGCTTTGGTTGTGCTAGGGGCACCCGTCAAAATATCGAAGGAGTAGGTGGTGCTCCTGCTGAGCGTGATGCCGCCCGCTGTGTAGCTGCCTCGGGAGATCCAGGAATTTATTTCCGACTGGGTTGGGTTGATGCTAGTGCCGCCGCCGTTGTTGCCGCCTCCGCCGCCGGTGGTACAGGTTGTGCCGGACGGCGCGACGGGGATGGTCCCGATGTTGGCGGACACGTTGTTCGTTTTGATGACTACGGTGACGGTGCAACTGTACGTGTTGGAATCGAGCGTGGGGATCACCACATTAATCTGGTCGAGACCGGGGTAGATTGTGCGTCCGTGATATAAGACTTGCGCAGCCTTGCCGCCAATTTCCACGGAAATGGAAATGGTCGTTAAATCGCCAGACGCATTGATGCCGGTTTGGGCAACGGTTTCATCACCACGTGTAGGTCCTACACCGCTGCCGTAAAAAACCACATTCTTGCCTGGGTTGGTGGTGTTGCTATTGCTCAACAGAACATAGTCCTGATTATGGACGGCGGCGCCGCCCGTGCCCGCACCATTGAGCGTCAGCATGCCGAAGGCGCTCTTCACCACGTTCACGGACGCTCCCGCGCTGGTGCGTCCGTTGACGAGAACGGTCAGAGTCGCGGGCCCTTCCGGCATTGCGGAAGGCATGATGCCTGCCAACTGCTGTGGCAGCACGTAGTAGAGGGGGACGAAGAGCGTAGTTCCGCCGGCTACAAGTTTCATCTGCACACCGAAGAGGGTAGTCTGCAGCGGAACATTGTGCAGCAAGCCATCTGTGGTATCCGCGAGATTACTTCCTTTCACAATGAAAATGGCGCCTTGGGCGACGGTGCCCGGATTGATCAGGCCGTAGTTATTCAGGACCTCCGTAATTGTCGGCGTCTGGGCGAAAAGCGCGCCTGTCGAAAGTGCCAGTAAGGCAAGAATGGGTTTCATAATTCTCCTACGTCCTAAAGTATGTTTAATGCTCATGTTCGGATGTTCCCCACGCCGAGTTGCGGTAGGGAGTCGCGGGATTGCTTAAGCGTTGTTGTTCGGGGGTGACGGCGGGGCGGGGGCCGGGGTAGCGAATGATGTCCCAGCCGATACCGTTGTTATTGCCGCCGTAGTGCGGGTCCCCGAAAGTGCCTTCGAGAGTAAGGCGGCGTGCGCGGTTGAAAAAATTGCGGGCATTTTGGAAGCCCTCGGCTTTGTTTTGGTCCATCGCGGTCAGCACTTCGTCGCGCTGGGCAGCGGAAAGCTGGCCAAATCCGGCGCCGTGGACGCGGTTGGCGTAGGCGTCCAGGCCATCCAGGCCGGTGAGGAAGGCGGTTCGTTCGGGGGCGAGATATCCGGCTAGTTGGATATTGATGTAATTGTGGGCTCCCGCGGCGGCAGCGCCGGGGCCTAGTTCGTCGGCAGGAATCAGGCGGTCGACGAAAGCTTCCAGGGTTTTCAGTTGATCGGGGGAAAGAGTCGCGACTACCGCGGTTTGCTGGGCGGGAACGGTGAGAGCTGCTACGGGGACAAGCGCGGCGCTTGCAAGAACGGCTCGCCGGGAGGGATGCTTTGGGTCCGCCATAAATATTTACCTTCGAGAAGATGGGGGACGCCCGAAAGCGTCCCCTTGTTACTAATTACTTATTTTCAAACGTTGTGACCATGTAGCCCTTGGCGAGCACCTTGCCGTCCATGGCTGCCATGATGGCGTCGCGGGTGTTGGCGGTGGGTTCGATCTTGGCGCTGAGGGCCCACAGTTCAAAGGTATAGTGGTGCGGGCCGTGGCCAGCGGGCGGTCCGGGGCCCATATACGTGGGCTGACCGGTGATATTGCCGCCTTGCTTAGTGCCGTCTGGCTGATCGCCGGCAGGGAAGTTTGCAGGCAGGCTGGTGACGGTGCCGGGGATGTTGTAAACGAGCCAGTGCGTGACGTCGGCGGTTGCCTTACCCTGCAGCAAGGGACCGGCCGGGTCGGGATCATGGAACAGCAGGGCGAAGGCCACGGTTCCAGCGGGGGCTCCAGACCAGGAAATCGCGGGGGATTTCCCCTGGCCCGCGTTGGCTGCTGGGAACGCGCCCAAATCCTGCGTTCCGGCGACGGTCATTTTGATCATGGGAGGCAGAACAATTCCGCCGCCTTTGGCACCGCCCTTGCCGCCACCGCCCTTACCTTTGTCCTGGGCGACGATGAGGGCCGCGGCCGCCACCATCGCGAGTGCGACTGAAAGTACTTTACGCATGTTTTGTGTGATTCTCCTTGTCTTCTGCGCGCAACGTCTGAAGGCGCTTGATGCAGCTGACTGCGATTCTTTGTTTCGTTCCTCGCGAGCGCCCCCGCGCACCGTGCGACTCAGGCGTATAGGTTACCACCTCTGTCCGATCGTTGCCGTAATACGCCGTGGCTCGCAACGGGCTAGCCTTTTTCGCACCTCACGGGCTTCTCAACATCGTATCCTAACTGCCACTCGAAGTCACACTTAGGCACATAGGGCAGCGAGTCTAGGGATTGCAGTCCCGCGAGGCGCAAGTGCCGGATTGGATGGCGTCCGCAGCGGACTCCGGTGTCCATGCGGCGTCGCGCTTCAGATAGACGGGATAAGTCTGTTCATTGGGAATCAGGGGGACGGTGCTGTTGAGGGTGACGCGCTCGGCGAAGAGCGTGAAGGTGATGGTGTCGCCATGGACCTCGCCGGCCTGGGTCAAGCCGGGCACAGGAGTCAACGAAATCCAATAGCGGCCACGTCCGGGGATGTAGATCCAAGCAGGCGAGCCCAGGGGCCTCTGCTTTAGGGCTGCGGCGAATTGTTGCGGGTCCGCGGTGGTGGTTCCGGCGCTTTGTGAATTCAATAGCACCCGGAATGATGCGAGGCAGAGAGGCGAGCGCTCAGGCACAAAGCCGGATGCCCACGCGGATTTGCACGCCGTTGCCAGCGGAGAAGGAATTGCGGGCGCGGGCTTCGGCAGGTCGACGTGGCTCTCAATAGCGCGCTCGCGGGTCTGTTCTGGTGTTAGCGCGGGTGTGCGCACTACCGGGACTTGCGGCTGGGCTTGGAAGGCAACCACTGCCATTCCGAATGCGGCGGTTAGCTGCAGAAGCATGTGCAACGCTCCCAATAATTACGCCCTCCGGCCGACGGAAGCTGGAGTGATGTCCTTAATTGTAGGGGTTCCGCATTGGCGCATGGTGAGCGTAAGTTCGGCGCGGAGGATATCGAGTACGCGCTCCACTCCGGCCTGGCCGAACGCCGAGAGGCCGAAGATATACGGGCGACCCACGCCGACCGCGCGGGCACCCAACGCCAGGGCTTTATAGATATCGGTACCGCGGCGAAATCCACTGTCGATCATCACGGGAAGGTTACGGCCGGCCGCGTCCAGGATTTCGGGGAGGGTGTCCATCGTGCCGCGCAGAGTCTCGGTGGCGCGGCCGCCGTGATTGGAGACCAAGATGGCGTCGGCTCCATTTTCACGGGCCAGGCGGGCATCGGCGGCGGAGTCGATGCCTTTGATCACCAGCTTCATCTTGCTCAGCTTCTTCAGCCGTTCCACAAACGTCCAGTTGGCATTGCGGGGATTGATGGTGACGTCGGCGGCCAGGTCGCGGAACATGGGGCGATGGGCGAAGGAACTCATCCCGTTGATGTGGCAACTGGCGCATTCACGCGTGTCGCGGGCCGCCATGCGGGTGGCGGTCTCGGTGTTGCGGCCTCCCAGGAGATCGATCGTCCAGACCAGCACGGGACAGCCGGCTGCTTCGACGCGGTGGACCATTTTCTCGGTGGCATCCCAAGTGGACGGCATGTAGAGCTGATACCAGGGGGGCGTGCCGAGCGCTTTGGCAACGTCTTCCACGGATCGCGACGTGACGGTGGACAGAATCTGCGTGTGTTTGCGGGACTTGGCGGCACGGGCGACGGCGACTTCGGCTTCGGGATGAAATGCGCCTTGCGCGCCAACGGGGCTTAGAAAAATCGGGCTGTCCCAAGGCATCCCGAGGACTTCGGTGCGGAGGTCGGTTTTTGAAACGTCTACAAGGCGGCGGGCGCGCAGGTCGAAGTGTTGAAACGCTTCGCGATTGGCACGCAGCGTGAGGTCGTCATCGACTCCGGTCATCAGGTAGCCGAGATGCGCGGGTGGCAGTTTCTCGCGGGTAAGCGCTTCGAAATCGGCGATGTTGAGCATATCGGCTGGAGTGGGCGGCGCGGATGAGGCTCCCGTGGTGCGGAGGCTCCCGTCCTGGGCAATGGCTTGTGTCAGGAGCGGGCTGGCGGCGAGGAAGCGCAAAAACGCGCGGCGCTGATGTAGGTGATGGCTCAAGCGTTGCATTCGGGGGTATTGTATCATCGACTTTTACAGGATGGTTGGTATGTGCAGATATAAGCTGCTGGTTCTCGCGCTGGCGGGGGGGATGGCGTGTTTAGGGCAACCGGGCTTCATTAGCACGGTGGCGGGAACGGGGGTAGGTGGATTCTCGGGCGACAACGGTCCTGCGACCGCGGCGCGCGTGAATAATCCCGACGGAGTTTTCGTGGACGATTCCGGCAACATTTACATCGCCGACTATTTGAACTATCGAGTTCGCAAGATTGACGGGTCCGGAACCATTCGAACTGTCGCCTCATGCGGATCCTTCTCGCTGAATTGTCAGCTGCCGGTCAATTTGGGCGATGGAAGTCCAGCGACTTCGGTTTCCATTTCGCCGATGTGGGATGTGGTCGCGGACAAGTCCGGGAATTTCTATTTCTCGGACAGCGGAACGAATCGGATTCGCAAGGTGTCGGCTTCGGGAATCCTGAGCACCTACGCGGGTGACGGCGGCTTGGCGACGAGCGCGCGCTTGAATGCTCCGCATGGCGTGGGCGTGGATGCGGCTGGGAATATTTACATCGCGGACACGACGAACTATCGTATTCGCAAGATCAATCCCGCCGGAATCATTAGCACTGTCGCGGGCAATGGGGAAGTGATCACGGTTTTGCCCAGCGGAACCATTCGGGGCAATGGAGACGGCAGCGCCGCGACCGCCGCGAATGTCGTGCCATGGGACGTAAAGCCTGACTCGAATGGGAATCTATATATCTCTGACTGGCTGAACCATCGCATCCGGAAGGTGGATGGCAGCGGCATCATCACCACGATCGCGGGAAATGGGACTGTGGGGTCCACCGGAGATGGCGGGCTGGGCACCAATGCGTTGATCAATAATCCCACCGGTGTGGCGGTGGATGCCGGCGGCAATGTCTATTTCGCGGAATTCCAAGGGAACCGCATTCGCAAGGTGAATGCGCCACCGCTGGGTCCGCCAACAATCCGGACGACCAACACAGTAGTCCCGGCATTTATGGGCAATGCGGGATTTTCCTCGAACATGTACGTGGAGATTTACGGGACAAATTTTTCCAACGTTTCGCGAGTATGGGCGGGCTCCGATTTCAGCGGCGCGAACGCACCGACGTCGCTGGAGGGCGTCAGCGTGCGGATTAACGGGAAGCTGGCGTACGTGTATTACGTGAGTCCGGGGCAGATCAATGTGAATGTCCCGGAGGACACGGCCACTGGGTCGGTTTCGATCCAGGTGATCACCTCGGCGGGCACCAGCAATACGATTAACGCCCAGCGATCCCGGCTGTCGCCGGCGATGTTGACCACGCCCGCGTTCAACATTGGGGGCAAGCAATTTGTGGCGGCGCTGACGCCGAACTTCGCCTCGTTTATCGGGAGGCCGAATATGATCGCGGGCGTGTCTTTCGTGACGCCGCGTCCAGGGGATACGGTGTCGATCTATGCGTTGGGCGCTGGGCCGACGAATCCCCCCACGCAGGCCGGTGTCACGGCGTCGCAGAACGCAGTGCTGGCGTCCCCGTATCAGGTGAAAATCGGCGGGGTGCCGGCGACCGTAAGCTTTGCGGGGCTGCTGGCGGGCACCATCGGACTGTATCAGTTGAATGTCGTGATTCCACCCGTCGGCGCGGCGGATCAAACGATTGAATTCATCGTCGACGGCGTTTCAAACAATCAGAGTCTCTATATTACCGTCGGGCCCTAATCGTCGAATCTCTATTTGCCCTTGGCAGGAACCGGTTTCGGCGCGGGCGGCGGAGACGGGAATGACTTCGCCAGATAATCGACGATGATCTTCACTTCGTCATTCGTGGCGGACATGCCGCGTGAGACCATGTATCCCACCACGCCATCCCAGCCATCTTTGGAGTCGCGATGGGCGGTGACTTGTTCCAGCCCGTGGCATGAGGCGCATTGGCTGGCGACCAAGTCTTTCCCTTCGCCTGCGGGAAGTTCCTGGGCGTAGAGGGCGGGTAGCATGCAGAGAACGGCGGAAAGAGCGGCAAAACGTGCGGCGAATCGCATATCTACTACGATTATAAACTGTCAGCCGAGCGCTCGATTGTAGCGTGCCTGAATCGTCTCATCGCGCGTGATCAAGGTGGCGTTGGCCACGCGGGCTTGTGCGACGATAATTCGATCGAAAGGGTCGCGTGTCCACGTTTCTTCGGAAGCCTGACGTGCGACGGCGGCGAACGGTAAGTCGCAGACTTTTAGGCCGATGTCGGCGGCCAGATGGGCTACGATGACTTCCGGCGCACTCACGGGCCAGAGAAGCAATGACATGGGTATCGAAGTAGATCACTTCAGCTCCGACCACTCCATCGACCAGTCAAGGTGGACCAGGCTGTCCAGGTCGCCAACCACGCTGTTACGATTCTTGAGTCGCGCTAGTCTGGACGGGGGTTCCGCGAGAACGAGACGAAGCACGCGTCCCTTGCGTTCAATTTCCACCGGTTGGCCCGTAGCCAAGACTTCATCCAGGATGGCGTAGAGGTTTTGCCGGAGTTTGGTGGCGCTGACCTTCATGGCTTAATGCTCGCACGTACGTGCATGCTGAATAATACGTACGTGTCGTGTTTCGCGCCTTAATGTGACATGGCGTAGACGATGGCGTTGATTCCCAGCCGCAGACCGAGGCGAGAGTACATTTCAGGGTATCTGGGCTGGTCGGCGTATTCCCACGAATCGCCCAAATCGGAATTGGGGATCATAAGCGCTACGATGCGGCCTTTCTGATAAATCGCGCGCCAGTAGGGCACGGACCCGTCATTTTGAAACCCGCGGCCGTTGATGCCCCATGCGCCGGGGATCTGATAGCGCTCATCCAGATCGAACATAGCATGGAAGTAGGGATCCTCATTGGGGATATCGATCACCTCGATGTCTGGAAACACGCGGCCGAAGGAGTCCATGAACACACTCCATTCCGCGGTGCCCCAGAAATCGTCGCACATGAAGAAACCGCCGCGGTCGATGAAGTCGCGCATTTTGGCAATTTGCGAATCGGTCAGCTGCCACTCGCCGGGACGGACGGCGTAGAGGAACGGATAGTTGTAGACGTCGTCGTCCACATCCAGATTGACCGCTTGCTCAACGCTGCGCGCGTTGACGAACGTCAAGCGATTGAGCGCCAGCATAAAGTGCCGGTCGGCGGCGGGGTAATCCTGGGTCCATGTGGACATGCCTTGCGCCCAGCGCGGGCCTGCCCGATCGAAGCGCGCGTACGGCGTGGTGGGAAACATCAGGCGTGCGAAAACGAAATCGGTACTCTTGTTGTAATCCTCGGGTACCGGAAAGGAATTGTGTTCGAGGGCCGGATATTCGCGCCACGGTGTTTCGAACGCCAGCAACGAGCCCGCGACAGCAAGCAATGCAAGCCCGATGGCGAGTCGAAGTCTCACGGCGACCATTCTATACTAGTGCGCATGGCGGACTCGACAAACCTTAAACTTACGCGCCGGGAAATGGGCGGATTGGTCGCAGGCGCTCTCGCAGCTTCTCCGCTACAGATTCAGGCGCAGACGCGAGCTGGAGCCGCGACGGCCGCCGATCCGGTATTGGACATCGCCGAGTGGACCTATTATTGGTACGGCGTGGAGCACGTCCTGCTCGCTCGCGGGACATCCTGCAACGGACGGCAGATTTACGTGGAGCATTGGATCCCGCGTCAGGTTCGTCATCCCTATCCAGTGGTGCTGGTGCATGGCGGCAATCGCCAAGCGGTGGATTGGATGTCCACGCCGGATGGCCGCCGCGGCTGGGCGTCGCAATTGTTGGAGCAAGGTTACAAAGTCTACATTGTCGACCGCCCGGGGCAGGGGCGGAATCCATATCATCCGATGTTGCATGGCAACTATGCTCCGCAAGCGCCGACGTTTGAAAATGCGCTGCGCGATGTGCGCGGAACGGGATCGACGCAATGGCCAGGGGCGCCAGATGCGGCCAGTCCGGAGGTAACCCAGTTTGCCGCCGCGGCCGGCCAGGCTCTTCCACGCCAGGCGGTGACGCAAGAAACGTGGACTACGCGTGGCATTCTGCTGCTGGCGGAAATTGGGCCCGCGATTTTCCTGACGCATGGTGACGGCTCCGCATTCGCATGGGGCACCGCGTTGGCGCGGCCGGATCTGGTCAAGGGCATCGTGGCCGTGGAGCAATCGGCAAATTCCCTGCAAGGGCTGACCGCTTGGCAGGATATGGCCAAAGTTCCCGTTGCGATCGTCAGCGCGGAGATGTCGGTCTCGAACACGACCGACCCCGGTATCGCCACTACACTGCGGCAGGCCGGTTGTTCGGTCGAACATATTCAACTAGCTCAGCGAGGCGTGCGCGGCAACGGGCCGTTTGTACATTTGGAAAAGAACAATCGCGAGGCGCTGAAACCGATTCTGGAATGGATGATCGCGGCGGAGGGGGGCGCTGCGAACCGCGTCACGGAAGGTATCGATCCCAATCGCAATGTGGAGTCCACCGGATTCAAGCTGGCCGGGCAAGGCCATTTCTGGGTGGGTGTGCAACGCAAACAGACGGCATACGGCACGATCCCGATGGGGCAGATGTTCGTGCAATATATGAAGCCTGCCGAGAAGAAACACCCGCTGCCGGTGGTGATGGTCCACGGCGGAGGCGGGCAGGGCTGCCACATGATGGGCATCGGGCGGCGACCTGGCTGGGTGCATTTCTTCGTACAAAATGGCTACGACGTGTATTGGGTGGACCGGCCCAGCTACGGCCGCTCTCCGTATCATCCGGATGCGCTGGGTCCCAGCCATCTGCCGATTGTGCCCGCTTATGAGTTTCTGATCACTAGCACGGCGGTGTTCAATACGGCGCAATGGCCGGGTCCCGGCGGAATGAACGATCCTCTGGTGGATCAGTTCATGGCGAATGAGCGCGGCAATGTGAGCGACGAAGCCTTCCACAGCGATCTGGTGTGGCCCGGCGGAGCCGAACTGCTCGACCGCATCGGGCCGTGCGTCCTGTTCGTGCATGCCTTCGGCGGGATGTTCGCATGGGGAGTCACCGACCGGCGTCCGGATTTGGTGAAGGGCATCGTGGCCATGGAGATCAATAGCAATCCGTTCGCGGGCCAGTTTCGCTGGGGGTTGACGGCGCAGAAGATGACATTCGATCCGCCGGTGAATGATCCAGGGGAGTTTCGATTGGTGGATGTGACGCCTCCCCCGGATTCGCCGCGCCCAGTGGTCTCGCCGTATCGTTTGCAAGCCGAGCCCGCTCGCAAGTGGAAAAATCTACAGGGCAAGAAGGTCGGCTGGGTGACCAGCGAATACGGTGGCGGTGGTTCGCCCGTGGCGCAGGTGGCGTACCTGAAACAGGTGGGCTGCGCCGCCGAAATGATCCGCTTGCGAGATTACGGCATCGTTGGCAACGGGAATCTGATGCTGATGGAGAAGAACAACCACGAGGTCTACCGCGTGGTGCAAGACTGGCTGGATAAGAACGTTCCCGAGAATCGGGCTGTTTAGCGAAGTGAGTATTTAGATAAACGCCATCGTCTTCACGCCGCTGATGTCGAACTGTTTGCGGCAGCGCATATTTTTGCACATGGCCTTGTCGTCCATCAAAACCATGTAACTCAGGAATTTCGCGAACCGCGCGCGGTCGCGTTCATCGGCGCCACGAGGGAGCTGTTCCAATTTTTTGCGCACCATCCAGCGCAAGTCATAGCTATCCTGCGTGCGGCAGAAGGGGCAGTTGAGCATCGCCGGCTTGGTGGTGGGTGATTCTTTATAAAATGATTTTTCTTCCATGGTTGGGCAATCCTTAGCGCGACGCGCCTGCCATGCGATCCGCGGTTATTTTCGTGAAACTGGCCGAGAGCCGTTCGACGAACGTATCCACGTCGCTCTTGTTGATGTTCATCGGAGGCGAAATTCGCAGCACGTTGCCGTTCAAACCGCCCTTGCCGATCAATACTCGATTTTCGCGCGCGGCTTCTAATAATGCATTGGTAGCGGCCGCGGCCGGAACCTTGGACTCGCGATCTTCCACCAACTCGATCGCCAATAGCAGCCCCATACCGCGAATTTCGCCGATCAGCGGGATCTTGTTGTACATCTCGTCCAGTTTGCCGCGCAGGTAGGCTCCCATCTCGGCGGCATTGATCATCAGCTTATTCTCATCGATGTAATCGATGACCGCCAGCGCCGCCGTAGTGGTGACAGGATTGCCACCGAACGTGGAAATCGTTAAGCCTTTGTAGGCGTCGGCCACTTCCGGGCGCGCCCCAGTGATGCCGATCGGCAGGCCGTTGCCTACGCCCTTGGCCGCCGTAATCATGTCCGGCTCCACGCCGTAATGTTCAATGCCCCACCATTTACCGGTGCGGCCCCAGCCGGTCTGCACTTCATCGCTGATGAACAGTCCGCCGAACTTCTTGACGATGCCGTGCACTATTTCGAAATATTCCTTGGGAGGAGTGATGAAGCCGCCCACGCCTTGGATGGGCTCGGCAATGAACGCGGCGATCTTGCCGGACGTGGCCGTGCGAATGTGCTCCTGCATATCGCGCGCGCATTGGACGTTGCAGGAAGGATACTTCAAGCCCAGCGGGCAACGATAGCAATACGCGTTGATCGCGTGCGTGAATCCCGCCGCCGGTGCTCCGCCCAGGCGCCACGTGCTGACACCGGTGGCCGCCATCGCGGTAGCTGAGCGGCCGTGATAGCCGTGCCGCAGTGCGACAATCTCGGTGGATCCGGTGTACAGGCGGGCCGTTAGGAATGCCGTATCGTTCGCTTCCGTGCCGCTGTTGGTGAAATAGAATTTGGAAATTCCCTGGTTGGGCGTTATGCCCGCAATGCGCTGCGCGAGTAAAGCCTGCGGGGCGGTCACGTAGGCCGTGGACACATGTTCCAGCGTGTCCATTTGCTCTTTCACCTTCTTGTTTACCTCGTCGTTGCAATGGCCGACGCTTACTGTGACGATGCCGCCGAAGAAGTCCAAGTATTGGTTCCCGTCAGCGTCCCAGACGTACTGGTCTTTCGCCTTTGTTAGTAAAAGGGGTTCTTTGAAATAGTGAAAAACACTGGGGAAAATGTGCTTCTGTTGGGCCAGAATGATTTCTTGCTTGTTCACTTATGCTCCGTCGCCCATTATAACGCGGCGAAACAATGGATCACTATTTTCGTTGTTATTTGAGGGCGTAAACTGGTCGTATGACGCGTGTGGCTCCGTGAACGCGACTGAGTTCGACGAGTTAGTAGCAACGGCCGTGCGCCGCATTCCCGCGCGCTTTCGTTCGCGCATAGAGAACGTCGCCATCATTGTGGAGCAGGAGCCTCGCAGGCCCGGCCTTCTAGGCTTGTATCAAGGGCGTCCCTTAACCGAACGCGGCGTGGCCGATGGATTTCACATGCCCGACCAGATCACAATCTATCAGGGCCCGCATGAGCGTATGGCTCGCGATCGCGAACACCTGGAGGCGTTGGTGGCGGAAACCGTATGGCATGAAGTGGCGCATTACTTTGGAATGGACGAGGGTCAGGTCCGCCGCATGGAAAGAAAGAACAGCCGTCGCCGATGATTCGCTGCTACATCACCGATAGGCTTGTGGGGCAGGCGGCGAGCCTTCCCCACCTAAGTCTCGATAGCGTGGCGCTCAATCTGCGCGCTGGAATTGAATGGATCCAAATTCGTGAAAAAGATTTGTCCGCGCGCGACCTGTACGAACTGGTCCGTGCGGCGAAAGCTCTGCCGAATCCGGGTGGCACTAAGATTATCGTAAATACTCGCATCGACGTAGCCTTGGCGGCCAGTGCCGACGGAGCCCACTTACCCTCCGGCTCCCCTGAATGCCGTCGCTGGCGCGGGATCGTACCCGCGGGTTTCCTGCTGGGTGTGTCCTGCCACACAGTAGAAGAAGTGGCTGCGGCGCAGTCAGAGGGCGCGGGCTACGTATTATTCGGCCCTGTGTTCGCCCCGATCTCCAAAACATCCGTCCTCGCACCGCGAGGCCTACAGGGTCTAGCGAAGGCTGTAGGCGCGACCCGGGTGCCCGTTTTAGCGCTAGGCGGGATCACGGCGGACAACATTTCTTCCTGCATGGCGACAGGCGCCGCAGGGGTTGCTGGAATTTCGCTCTTTCAGAAGGTGCCCTCCGCCTGCTAGAATTCATCCGTGGCAGCGGTGGCTTCGAAACAAGCATATTCACGCGCGGAAGCTTGCCGTCTCTTGAAGCTCACGGAGAAGCAACTCACCAGTTGGGAGCATCAGAAGTTGATCCCCCCGCGTGAGCATTACGGCTTCAAGGACCTGCTCGCTTTGCGCGCCATCATTAAGCTCCGGCAGGCGCATCGCCCCGTCACGCAGATTGGGCGCGCCGTAGGAGCGCTCACCGCCAAGTTGCGCCACGTCACCGACCCATTGACGCAATTGAAGCTCTACACGGATGGCAAGCGCATTCGCGTGGAAGTGGAAGGCGGCACGATGGAGGCCGAATCCGGGCAGCTATTGCTGAATTTCGACGAAGTGGAACTCAGTCGCTTACTGGAATTTCGAGCTCCTGATTCTGCCGCTGCCGATCGCGAACGGCGCCTGACAGCGGACCGCTGGTTTCAGCGCGGCCTGGAGATGGAACAAGAGGGCGCCCCGCATCAGGAAGTGATTGACGCCTATACAAAGGCCATCGAACTAGACCCGCATGCCGCTGGGGCAATGGTGAACCTGGGGACCCTGCACTTCAACGCGCGCAACTGGCGCGAGGCGGAGCGCTTCTATCGGCAGGCCCTGGACGCCGACCCCGACTATCCGTTGGCGCATTTCGATTTGGCGAATCTTTACGACGAGCGCGGCGATCGCACACGCGCCGTCGAACATTACGTGGAGGCGCTGCGCATCTCCCCGCAATACGCCGACGCACACTACAACATCGCGCTGCTGTATCAGGGTTCGAACCAGCCCATGAAGGCAGTGAAACACTGGACCACTTATTTGAAGCTGGATCCTGCCAGCACGTGGGCCAATGTGGCGCGCCGTGAGTTGGCAAAACTGCGCGACCGCACCGTAGTTCCGGGCTTCCGCGGAAATTGATCGGCTACCGGATCAGTTGATCCAACTTCGAGCCCGGCCGAATGATCGTCTCATTGCGTTCCGGACCCGTGGAAATCCCACCGATCTCGACGCCCGAGCGTTCTTCCAGAAAATTCAGATACGCGCGAGCGCGCTCCGGAAGTTCCTCAAATGTAGGAATGCCGCGCGTGACGGACTTCCATCCTGGCAACTTTTGATACACCGGCTCAATGGCTTCCAGGGCGCGATACGTCGCGGGCATTTCGTGGATGTCCTGGCCATGCAGCCGATAGCCGATGCACACAGGAATCTCGTCCAGGGTGTCGAGCACATCCAGCTTGGTGATCATCAAAGTATCAAAGCCGTTGACCATCGCCGTATAGCGCAGCAGCGGAACGTCGAACCATCCGCAACGGCGCGGCCGTCCCGTCACAGCGCCGAATTCATTGCCTTCGCGGCGCAGCATCTCGCCCGCGGCGGCGTCGCTTTCGGTTGGAAAGGGCCCTGAACCCACCCGGGTGATGTAGGCTTTCGAAACACCGATCACGCCTTGGATACGAGTAGGCGGAACGCCGGTGCCTGTGGAAGCGCCTCCGGCGGTGGCGTTGGAGGATGTCACGAAGGGATAGGTTCCGTGATCGATATCCAACATTGCCCCCTGGGCGCCTTCAAAAAGAATGCGCTGCCGATTGGCAATGGCTTCCGCGAGCAGCGCCGCGGTGTCGCAAACCATCGGCTTAATCCGCGCTGCCAGCTCTTCGCAGTGCTTGCGAATCGCCGGGTAATCCACGGTGTCGGTGATCTTGAACGTCTCCGCCAGCGCGGTTTTGTCTTCCACCAGCGTGTCGTAGAGCGCCCGGAAACTCTCCGGATCGTATAGATCCGCGATGCGAATGCCGCGCCGGCCGATCTTGTCTTCGTAGCAGGGGCCAATGCCGCGCGCGGTGGTGCCGATGGGAATGCGATTCTCGCGCGCCTCCGACATTTTTTCCACCAGGCGGTGGAACGGGAAGATGGCGTGCGCCCGGTTGCTGATGCGCAGATGATTCGACACGGGGACGCCGGCGGCCTCCAGGGAATCCATCTCCTGACACAGGGCTTCCAGGTCCACCACGACACCATTGCCGATCACGGCCATCACGCCGGGACGCAAAATGCCGCTGGGGATCAGCTTCAATACAAACTTCTTAGGGCCGATGTAAACAGTGTGACCCGCGTTGTGGCCGCCCTGATAGCGCGCGACCACGTCGAAGTGCTCGGCGAGCAGGTCCACAACTTTACCTTTACCTTCGTCACCCCATTGGGCACCAAGGACGATTACGTTGCTCATTTTGGCTTGTTTGGGCGCACGGGCAGACTAGTCCGTAGCGTGGCTCCAGCGAACTATTGTAGCAATCCGAGGGTTTCAATGCTGTTTCAGCGGTGACATTTTGCCGCTACGGGCTACAATAATCTGAGATGCAGGTTACCGACATTTATCTCGGCCTCGGCCGCGACCGTTTTGATCAGTTATTACGGTCCGTTTCCATTGGCCGCTTAAAGACGTTCCAGCTGTTTGACCGCATGAAAACGCGGTTGCACCTGGTCAAGCTGAATTCCGAGTCTTTGCGCAAGGCGGCTCCGCGCATCTGGACCAGGATTGTTGAAGAACGGGACGAAGATTTCACGGCGGAACTGTCGCAAGCCATTCTGATCTCACACTTTGAAATGATCAAAGCCGTGCTGGATCAACTCGGCATCCCCCACGAAGACGGCTTCTTTTCGAAGGATGCGGACCTGGCTGGGATGCTCACCGAAGGCTGGCAGCAGAGGGCTTGGGAAGCCTTCCGCGAGACGTATCCTCCGGCCGCGCTGCTATTCTATATCAATCACCTGGGCTGGGAAGTGGCGAACGCCGAACAAGTTTTCGCTCCTGCAGCCTAACACCGGTGGGAACGAGCCGCGACCACAAGGAAGCGTCTTAAATACATGAAAGAATTATTCGAAGCTGTGCGCGCCGGTGACCTGGCGAAAGTGGAGACCCTGGTGGCCTCCGATCCCACGCTGGCTATTTTCGCCGCGGCAATCCTGGGAGATGTCGACCGTCTGGAAGCACTGCTCACCGCCAATCGATCTCTCACCACCGCGGTCAGCACGGATGGTTGGACGCCTCTGCATCTGACTGCCTTCTTCGGCAAGCCGGAGGCGGCACGGCTTCTTTTGAATAAAGGGGCGTCGGTAACCATGCGCTCGACGAACGCGATGAACAACATGCCGTTGCATGCGGCGGCGGCCGGCAAGAATACCGAACTGGTGAAATTGCTGCTGGAACGCGGGGCTCCGGCGAACGCGCAGCAACATGGCGGATGGGCTCCTCTGCACGCCGCCGCGCAAAATGGAGATGTGGAAATGGCGGGGATACTGGTCGAAAACGGAGCCGACGTTTCCGCCCGCGCGGACAACCAGCAGCGTCCTTTGGATTTGGCTCTGCTTAAAGGCAACCAAGCCATGGTCGATTTTTTGGAAGCACATGGAGCCAATCTCTAATGGCCGTCGATCAAACTCCGGAATCCATTATTTCTGAGCTGCGCGCCTCGGCCAACAAGGCGTTGGAGAGTGTCACGACGCTGGAGGCGCTGGAAGCAGTACGCGTCGAAGCGCTGGGCCGCAAAGGAAAGCTCGCTGAAGTAAGCAAGACGTTCGGCAAGCTGGCTCCCGAACAGCGCGCGAGTTTAGGGAAACTGCTGAACACCGTGAAGCAGGAACTGGAAGCCGATATTGATGCCCGCAAAGCGGCTCTGGAATCGGTAGCGTTAGACGCGCGCCTGGCGTCCGAATGGCTGGATTTGACGGCTCCCGCGCCGGGTGTCCGGCCGGGACATTTGCATCCCGTCACGCAAGTGCAGCGCGAAATCGAAGAGTTGTTCGTGTCACTGGGCTTCGCGATCATGGACGGCCCCGAGGTGGAGACGGAGTATTACAACTTCGACGCACTCAACATTCCTCCGGATCATCCGGCGCGCGACATGCAGGATACGTTCTGGTTAAAGGACGGCCGCCTGCTGCGCACGCATACTTCGCCTGTGCAGATCCGAGCCCTAGAAAAGCTGGGGCCACCGCTCAAAATGATCGCTCCGGGCCGCGTCTTCCGCAATGAGGAAGTGGACCCGTCCCACGAACACACCTTCTATCAACTGGAAGGCATGATGGTGGATCGCGATGTGTCCGTCGCGCACCTGATCTACTTCATGAAGACCCTGCTTTCGGCGATTTTCCATCGGGATGTCACTGTGCGTTTGCGGCCGGGATTTTTCCCCTTCGTCGAACCGGGATTTGAGCTCGACATTCAATGCCTGATCTGCGGCGGCAAAGGTTGCCCGGTTTGTAAGCAATCCGGATGGGTGGAGTTGCTGCCATGTGGCCTGGTGCACCCTGCCGTCTTGAAGTCCGGGGGCCTGGACCCGGAAGAATGGAACGGCTTCGCGTTTGGCCTCGGGCTGACGCGGCTGGCCATGATGCGCTACGAAATTGATGATATCCGCCTCTTCTCCGGTGGCGATCTACGGTTCTTGAATCAATTCTGATGAAGTTTTCTTACAACTGGTTACGCGAAATGGTGGAGGGGCTGGACACGGCTCCGGCGGAATTGGAACGCCTGATCACTATCAAAACCGCTGAGTGCGAAGGCGTCGAAGCGCATGGGGATGACTTCGTGATCGAGGTCGACAACAAATCCCTGACCCACCGCCCGGATTTGTGGGGACACCACGGCATGGCCCGCGAGGTCGCGGCTATCACGGGCAAGAAGCTGCTGGATCCCGTGAAAACGGTGGCGTTTTCCGCTAAACCAGCACCGGTCCGCATCGTGATCGACGATCATGCCTTGTGCCCGCGTTATTCCGCGCTCGCTTTTGAAAACGTCACCGTACAGCCGTCGCCCGAATGGCTGCGGGCGCGACTCGAAGCGGTAGGCTTGAATCCAATCAATAACATCGTCGACGTCACCAACTTCGTGATGGCCGAACTGGCCCAGCCCATGCACGCCTTCGACGCCGACAAGCTGCACGACGGTCCCATCCAAGTGCGAGCGGCGCATGCGGGCGAAGTGATCGAGGCGCTGAACGATCAAAGCTATGAACTGGATCCTTCCAACCTCGTAATTGCCGATCCCCAGGGAGCCATTGCGATCGCGGGAGTGATTGGTGGCGCAGGCAGCGCTATTTCCGACGCCACCACTCGACTGGTGCTCGAAAGTGCGAATTTCAACGCGTCCAGTATTCGCAAAACATCCTCGAAGATCAAGCTCCGCACGGACGCTTCGATGCGTTTCGAAAAGGCGCAGGATCCCGTGAACACGGTGCGCGCTCTGGAACGCGCCTACGAACTGCTGCAGCTGGTCTCCCCCGGCATCCGCTTGGCCGGCGGTTTAGCCGATTCCTATCATGCGCCTGCCCAACGTCCGCCCATCGCGCTGCCGTTGCCTTGGCTGGAGCGCAAGTTGGGTCGCGGCATCCCGTCCGGAGAAGTACGCGCCATACTGGAATCCCTCGCATTTCGAGTAGAGGCCATCGATGAGGACACCTTCGCGGTCTTCGTGCCCAGCTGGCGGGCTACCAAGGACGTGTCGATCAAAGAAGACTTGGTGGAAGAAATCGGGCGCATGATCGGGTACGCGTCCATAACCCCTACAGCGCCTTTAACACCCGCGCGCGTCCCTGCGGCCAGTCCGGAACGCGGCTTCCAGCATCAGGTCCGTGAAATGGCCGTGGCGCAGGGATTTACGGAGGTCTATAACTATTCCTTCGTGAGTGAAGAGATGGCCCAAGCGTTCGGGTTCGATTTGGCTGACCACATAGCGGTGTTGAATCCGATCGTGGCCGACCAGAATCTGTTGCGCACCAGCCTGCTGCCGGGCATCCGCAAGAACATTCTGGACAACGCGAAGAACTTCGATCAATTTCGCCTCTTCGAAATCGGCCGTGAAATTCACTCCGGCGACGACGGACAGATTCCACATTTTGCGGCGGCCGTATTCGCCAAAGACGACGGCGCGTCGGGTTTGCTGGAGTTGAAACGCCTGGCCGAATGCCTGTTGCCGGGAGCGACCGTGCGTCCCGCGGCATCGACGCGCCCGTTTGAGCATCCCCAACGAGCCTGCGACGTTATTGGGAACGGTGAGGTGGCCGGGCGCTTGTTCGAGTTTCACCCCCGGATGGTGGAGCAGGGCCGCGCCGCTGTTCTGGATCTCAACTTGAAGATCCTGGCCGAATTGCAGCCCGCCGGGATGCGGTACCAGCCGCTGCGCCGTCACCCGGCCAGCGAGTTCGACCTGTCCGTTGTGGCCGGTGCCCGTGTCTTGATCGCGGACGTTCAGCGCGCCATCGGGGAGTTAGCAGGAAAGCCGCTGCTGGCGATCGCCTTTCTACGCGATTTTGCGCTTCCAACGGGCCAGCGCAGTCTATCCTATCGCCTCACGGTAGGGGCCGCGGATCGGACACTCTCCACTGAAGAAGTGACGGCCGTGCGCACTGCGGTGATCGAGGGTATGCGCGCCGCGGGCTACGAACTGCGAGTTTGACGCATTACTCCAACCGAAGGCTATATTCCTGGAGTAGCTTATTGTTCGTCTCGGCATATAGCCGTACCCAATAAACACCCGCTTTCAGCGATTTGTCGACGTCAAAGCGCGGTCCGCGTGTCGACGTGAGCTGTCCCGTCCAGACGATATTTCCCGCGTAGTCGACAATGTCCACGCGTCCGTCCACCGGAATCGTCAAGTAAGCGGATTGAATGGTTAGGTGTAACGGCCGATTGGCAGGACCCGTACTCTCGCCCGAGTCCGGACCGCGCACGGAGCGCAGTGCGATTTCCGTGGGGTGTGTCACCGAAATAGGGTCCTCGGAATAGACCACGACCAAGGCCAAGGCGGCGATTAGGGCGGAGAATGCGGCGGGAGCCGAGAAGGGCATGCCGAGTAGTCTCCGGAGAGGCTGATCTAACGGACGCCAACGGGGGGCTGTAGGTGGGGTTGCCGGTGCAGTGACGGGACGCAGGGGTTGCGCTAAGGCCACCTTCATGGCCCCTACGTATTCATCTGTCTCAGCTAACGCCTCCTGACAGTGAGTACAAATCAGCAGGTGGGTCTCAAACTGCACTGATTCTTGCGGTGACAGGCGTCCCAGAACGTATAGTTCAAGGACGTCTTCCGGCGGGTGCGCGGAGTGGGATCGATTTAAGTCCAAGGCTTCAGGCTCCATAACAGGGCGCTGTTCCAAAGTGGAACTTACTTTGAGTGCGAGATGGTCGCCGAAGTTCTCAGGAAAATGGCCTGCAAACTTTTATGGGCGAGTTTTTTCTTTCCCAATTCCCCAAAGCGTGCTTTTGCGCGCGACTTCAAAAGGCGGAACTGTGTTTCTGTCAACGACATCTGGGTGCAGATCTCCTCCTGGCTCTGTTCGTTCAAATAAAATCTGGTAAGAATTTCCCGGTCGCGTTCGCAGAGTTCTGACAGAACGCGGTGTATCAAATCGGTACGCTGGCGGAAAATGGCTGTTTCTTCCGGGTTGCCCCGAGGGTCGGCGACGCGGACGGTGGAATCCAGGTCGGTCTGCTCGCGGCGATTGTGGACTACCCGGTCGATGTGCGCGGCGACTTGGCGGCGGACGATGGTGCGGACAAAGCCCATCAGCCGCTGCGGCTCCCGCAATTCCCCCCGCCGGATTGCCTGCACAACGACCAAGAACGTATCGTGGATCTTGTCATCCAGTTCCTGGGGGCCTAACTGGCGGCATAGGTAGTAGCGAATCCCGCGCGAGAACAGCAGGTACAGCTCCTCCATGCCATCGGTCTGGCCGCTGTGGATGCGTTCGACTAGCTCCACCCAGCCGGCATAGGCATCCTCGATTTCGGGAACCACCGCATCGGGCACCACCGCAGCGGGCAGAGGATGATCCACAAACTCTTCTAATGGATGAGCGGGGAGGAGAATCGGTTCCCCCTCGAGAGCGATGGCCGTCGATGTCTGCAACATTTCGGGGTCCTGAGCTTCCTGCAGGGCGCCAGTCACCGGACACCGCCGGTGATTTGGAAAGCCGCCCAATAGGCGGGGTCGGCTTGCCAGGTACCTGAATGAATCATGTCGGCCTGCCCTCGCCGCAGCGCTTCCGCCGCAGTGAGAGTCAAGCTTGTAGAGTTAGAAAACAGATGCGTGTAAAAAGATGGCAGAAGGTCGCCACTTGCGTCCTCCACCGGCCAGCCAGTCGAAATCACGGCTTGTGCGCCGGCCGCGAGCCAGGCGCGGGTCAAGCCCAGCAATCCAGCCCCCGGAAGTTCTCGCCCCACGCCGGAAGCGCAGCCAGTCATAACCACCATGGCGCCCGAAACGTTGAGCATGGCGATTTCAGCGGTTCCGAGCAACTCGGGATCGCCCTTGGCATCGACAGCAAAGGCCAGGTAAGCCAATTCCGGATTTCCGGTGTCGGCAACAACATGTGTGGCCAAATGAATCGTGGCCGGCTTAGCCTGGCTTAAGGTGTCAACAAAGGCCTTACGGGTAGCGCCGGGACCCTCCAGCACGTGGGTTTCGCGTGGCGGGGAGGGGGTGCGCCTCTTCCAGATCTGGGAACTGCGCTCCACTTCCTCCGCGCTCGCGGGCAAGCGGTTCAATTGCAGCCGGCTGCTGGGGACTTGCTGGGAACGGGAGGGAGCCATTCGGGCATCCGCGGCGTTATAGACCGCATCCGCGACGCCTACAAACCCACCTGTCGGGACTGTTGACGAGTGTGCCAGGGAAAAAGCCCCTGGCGTGATCTGGAGAGAATGCCGTTCAATCAGGAAATGCTCTGGGTCCGGGCGCAGGGCAGGGAAGGGCAAATCAAAGAGTGCATCATCGAGGGATAAGAGCCAGGAAGGTTTGCTCGCTTCCCGGATATCCAGTTTGCCAAAGAGCATCTTGTACAAATCTTCACCTTGTTGCACGGTGGCTGCGTGGCCTGCAATCGCGCTCCGAAACTCGTCCACCGACCGCTGAATCTGCTCCGCGGCCGGGAGACGGTAGAGATGCAGACTCTTTCCCGTCACCGCCCAGAGATAGGACTCCCCCTTGCCGGTGTGAAAACTGAGGAGTAACTCCGATTCGGCTAAGCCTTGTTGAATATGTATAAGTGAGGATGGTCTAAGAAAGTTCTCGATCTTATTGGGTAAAGCACCTAGCCCTGCCCCAGCCTCATAACTGGCGAGCTCCAGCTGCAGTTTCTCAACCTCCGGACGCCGGTATCCTGTCCTGGCTTTCACGGGGCCTTCACGAAGACTCTGCATCTCCACCATGCGCAGGCGGGATAGCGCGGTCCAGTACTGGGCAGGCAGCTTCCGGTGCCAGGCCTCTGCCAGATCTTTCGATTGGCGAAGGCTCGCCGCGCGATTCATCTCTGAAGCCAGGAAACTCTGGCGGATCCACTCTTCCCTGCCTTGGGCCAGAGCCTCGTGAGCCGCCGCTTCTACGAACGTTCGGAAAACCTGTTCTTCCAACGCGGCATTGGCGGCAGCTAACGTGGCCTGTGAGGCCGGAGGCACGGCTAACCTCCACTCATCGGCGCTTTCGGCGGCGGCCGCGAAATCTTCCAATGCGGGTCGAGTCTCTCCGCGCGCTTGGCGAATTAAGCCTCGTTGATGCAGTAGGGTTCCGCGTGAAAGATCCGCGCCTGCTTCCTGGTTCGCAGTTATGGCCAACGCGGTCAGGTGTTCCGCCTCGGTCAATCGGCCTTGCGCCAATCGCAACGCGCCCAAGCGCCAATAGGAGAACCTCAGATCCGCGGGGTGCCGCAACACGCGCAGCCGGTAGGCTTCCGAAAGTGCGTTATCGGCGCCCACTAAATCACTGTGCAAGAGCCGCTCTTCTCCCAGCAGGTCCCATCCCTCGGCTTCCAGCCCGACATTATCAAGGGGGTGCTCAGCGTCCAGGGTGCGTGCGGCCTCGATTGCACGCAAGATAGTCTGCGCAGTTTGAGTACTTCCGGTACTTAATCGCGCGTATTGCAGCGTCAGTTGCGCTTCATAGTAAGGATGGACGCCGGAGCGGTGTGCGGCGGCCATCCCTTCCTCAATGGCGCCCAACGCAGCCGTGGAATCCCCGACTAGAAAGTAGACACTCGAAAGGCCGGGTGCGACGGCGCCAGCCGCCAGCCAATCGCCCATGGATTCCGCCACCTGGCGCGCTTCTCGATACGCGTT
Source organism: Acidobacteriota bacterium (assembly GCA_039931205.1). Taxonomy (GTDB): domain Bacteria; phylum Acidobacteriota; class Terriglobia; order Bryobacterales; family Bryobacteraceae; genus Palsa-187. Next base: position 96,895 of record JBDTSJ010000062.1, on the reverse strand, counting down.
CAAGGCATCCGTATAGCGGAATAGAAATACATACGTGTTTCCCAGCGCCGTTAGGTAGCTGACTTGCGCCAGCGGATGATTTGCGATGCGGGCCTGCTGAAGAGCTTGTCCGTAGAGCTTCTCCAGAGCCGGGTAATCCCCAGTGCGCCGGAGTTGTTCGGCGGAGTGTTTGACGCGGGTGTAATCTTCGGTTCCCCACCAGTGGCTGGAATTCGGCGATCCAGTCCGGCTGGCCGTCGAGGTACGCGACAACACCAACCATAAGGCAAGGGCGACCGAGAGGCCTTGGGGGAGGCGGGCCACTGGTACCTCGAGTTTCTTAAGATGCGTATCAACACTAACAAAAGCCGCCACCTATATCCAGACTTAAAATGGATTTTTCTAGAACTCAGTACTATTTATCCTGGATATACGAACTTTTCGTAAGTATTCTCCTCATTGCTGCGGAATTACACTCATGTGCCGGCATCACCCTCGGCCGATCAGAGGCATCTTCGTCGCCATCAGTGTCATGAACTGCACGTTCGCATCGAGCGGCAGCCCGGCCATATACAGTACTGCATCGGTGACGTGACGCACATCCATGCGTGGTTCCGGCTTCACCGAACCATCTGCTTGCGCCGCACCCGACGACATCCGGCTGGTCATATCCGTGGCCGCGTTGCCGATGTCGATTTGTCCGCAAGCGATGTCAAAAGCCCGGCCGTCCAACGATATTGATTTGGTTAATCCCGTAATGGCATGTTTTGTGGTCGTATATGGTGCCGAATTGGGACGAGGCGACAAGGCAGATATCGACCCGTTATTAATAATGCGGCCTCCGCGAGGGTCCTGCGTCTTCATGATGCGGATGGCTTGTTGCGCGCACAGGAAGGCTCCCGTGAGGTTGACGTCCACCGCGGCTTGCCATTGTTCGTAGGGCAACTCATCGATGGGCACGCCCAACGTGGCGACGCCGGCATTATTGAACAGCAAGTCGAGACGTCCGAATGCTGCTAGCGTACGGTCAAACAGCGCGCGGACTTGCTGCGGGTTGGCTACATCGGTAGGGATCGCCAACAGCCGATTGTCGCTCGATCCGCCCGCGCGAGTGATCGTTTCTTGCAGAGTTTCCGCTCGCCGGCCCGCTAGCACCACGGAATAGCCAGCCTGGTACAGTCCGATCGCTACGGCGCGGCCAATTCCCGAGCCCGCTCCCGTGACGAGAGAGATTTTATTTGGTACGGTCATCGACAGTCATTATAGTGACTGCGGGAGAGATCCCGAAATCGGTGATGCGGGCGTGGCCGCGGCCATCGATTATGATGTTGGCGGATTTCAGGCGGCCCGCCAGGATGGTGCCCGCGGTATAGCGACCTTCTTGCGCGGGATTGGGCGTGCTGCCCGTGGCTTTGCCCGGCGTCGGCATCGCTCCAGCATATCTTGTGCGGAGCGGAGCGCAGACTCCCGAAGGGGGTGGGAATTTGAGAGACTACGCTTCATGCGATTCCGGTCAAGTTCGCCGACGGTGCGAGCGTAAGTATGGACAGTCTGGCGCGGCGGATGGTGCGGGCTACCAGGAATGCGGCGGACGGCTTCACGCCGGAAGCGCGCGCGAAAGCTAAGCTGGCGCTGCTGGATTACTTGTCGTGTGTGTACGAATCCTTGAGCCTGCCCCAGAGCCTGCAGGCGATTCAGATGGCGAGCCGCTGGCAAGGGGGGCGTGTGACGGTGATCGGCACTCCGCTTTCGATAGCAGCGCCGGAGGCCGCGTTCGTGAACGCGACGCTGGGCCATGGGTTGGTCCGCGAAGACATGCACACGGGATCGGTGAGCCACTTGGGGGTGGTGATTTTCCCAACGTTGTTGGCGCTTTCGCAGGCGCAGCCGATCCGAGGCCGCGAATTTGTAGATGCCGCGATTTGCGGCTACGAGATTGGCGCGGCGGTTGGCAAGGCGCTGATGGATGCCGAGACGGTACGTATCTTCCGGCCCACAGGCATTACAGGGCCTTTGGGAGCAGCCGTCGCTGGCGCACGGATGTTGGGGCTGACGGAGGACGCCGCTACGAGCGCACTGAGCCTGGCGGCGAATACAACCGTGGGCTTGAATGAATGGCCGCAGTACGGGGGCGACGAGATGTTTTTCCACGTGGGTTACGCGGCGCGCAATGCGGTGACAGCGGTGGAACTGGCGCAACTGGGTGCGTTCATTTCGGAGACATCGCTGGATGGCCGCGCGGGACTGTTCGCGGCGTTGCGAAGGTCCGAGCGGGCCGCGGACGTACAGCCGTTCTTGGGCGACCATTTAGAAATCATGGACGTGTTCCACAAGCCTGCCGGTGCATGCAACTACGCGCAGACGGCGATTCAGGCGGCCTTGGCAGTGGCGACAGAAGAGAACTTTGCTAGCTCGGATGTTCAGGGAGCGAGTGTAGGCTGCTCTGCCGCGGCGCTGAATTATCCCGGCTGCAACGCGAGCGGACCTTTTGAGCGCGTGTTGCAAGCCAAGATGAGCATCCAGTATTGTGTGGCGGCGACACTCGCACGAGGGACCGTGGAAGAAAGCAATTTTCGCGCACTGGAGGACTCGGAGATCCGGCGCTTGGCAAGCGTTACAACATTGGTGGAAGACGCGGAATTCTCCCGCGCTTATCCTGGCGCGCAAGGTTCGGAAGTCAGTGTTATTCTGCGCGACGGGCGCGTGTTGCGAAAGAGATTGCGGAATCTGACGCCCGCCTCCGAAGCCCAAGTGCGCGGACGTTTCGAGAAGGCAGCGTCGCTGGTTTTGGGCCGCGAGGCTACTCTGTTTGTGGCCGCCTTTATAGACACGTTAGACGAGCAGGAAGATATCGGAGTGCTGGGAGCGCTGTTGGCCGCCAGGTGAGCGTCGCGAGCCCGAAAGCAAGGGACATCATGGACAAATATCAAATGTTGATTGGCGGAGCACGCGTGGAAGCGGCTTCAGGAGAATGGTTCGAGTCAATAAATCCGTTTACGGCGAAAGCCTGGGCGCTGGTTCCACGTGGCGGGCGGGAGGACGTGCAACGGGCCGTGGCCGCAGCTCGCGCGGCTTTCCATGGCGAATGGCGCAAGCTGACGGCAACTGCCCGCGGGGCGCTGCTCCGGCGACTTGGAGATTTGCTGGCCGCCGAGGCGAATCGTCTGGCGGAAGTCGAAACTACGGATAACGGCAAGCTCTTTGCGGAGATGCGTGGACAGTTGAACTACATCCCGCAGTGGTTTCACTACTTCGGTGGGCTGTCGGACAAAATAGAGGGTCGCGTAATCCCGATCGACAAACCGGGCGTGTTCAACTATACACGCGAGGAGCCTTTGGGCGTGGTGGCGGCGATCACGCCGTGGAATTCGCCACTGCTTCTGGCCGCGTGGAAGCTGGCGCCCGCGCTGGCTGCGGGGAACACGGTGGTGTGGAAGCCTTCAGAGCATTCGTCCGTTTCGGCGCTAGCGATGGCGGAACTGTTTGAGAAGGCCGGCTTCCCGCCGGGCGTAGTCAACATCGTCACCGGCTTCGGAGGCGACGTAGGCGAGCCTTTGATCACGCATCCTGATGTCGCGATGGTCGCGTTTACGGGCGGCGACAGCACCGGCGAACACGTGTATGGGTTAGCCGCGCGCGGCATTAAACACGTCACGTTGGAATTGGGCGGTAAATCCGCCAATATTGTTTTTGAGGACGCCGATATGGACGCGGCCGTGAATGGCGTAGTGTCGGGAATCTTCGCGGCGACAGGACAGACCTGTATCGCGGGATCGCGCGCGTTGGTACACAAATCCATCCACGACGGATTCGTCGAACGGCTGTTGGCTTTGGCGAAAACGGCTCGCATGGGCAATCCGTTGGAACTGACCACGCAAGTGGGACCGGTCACCACGCATCCGCAATATGACAAGGTGCTGGATTACATTCGCATCGCCAAAGACGAAGGCGCGGAGTGCCGCTTGGGCGGTGCAGCGGCCACGCGCCCAGAGTGCGGAGCGGGCTGGTTTGTTGAACCTACCGTGTTCACGGGCGTCAAATCCAGCATGCGCATCGCACGCGAAGAAGTGTTCGGCCCGGTGCTGTCGGTGATCCCGTTTGAAGACGAAGACGACGCCGTGCGGATTGCCAACGATAGTATTTACGGGCTCGCGGCGGGCGTCTGGACGCGGAGCATTCGCCGGGCGATCTCGATTCCCGAGCGTCTGGAGGCGGGCACGGTATGGGTGAATACGTATCGAGCCGTCAGCTACATGTCCCCGTTCGGCGGCTATAAACGCTCCGGCATTGGGCGAGAGAGCGGCATGGGCGCGATCCACGAATACCTGCAAACCAAGAGCGTTTGGATCGATGTATCGGGCACCACACGCAACCCCTTCGTGATGGGTTAGCGCCAGCGTTTAATCCTTACATCGGGCTAGCCCTTTACTTCAACTCCGGCGCCTGCCTCCACTGTCTTCACGATGGTAGTGAAGTCGGCGTCATCACCTTGGTTCTGCGCGGTGATGCGGAGCAGTTCCTGGATCGCGCTGCCCACCATCATCGGCACGCCGAGCGTGGCCGCTTCCTCCATGCACAAACGAACGTCTTTGAGCAGCAAACCGATGGCGAAGCCGAAGTCGAACGTGCGCGGCAGAATCGCCTTCGGGAACTTGTCGACGGACGCGCTGTTACGGCCGGTGCCGGCGTTGATCACGTCAAGCATCACCTTGGGGTCCAGGCCGCCTTTCACTCCCATCACCATTACTTCGGAGGTGACTGCAAGCGCGGACGCGGAGAGCAAATTGTTGGCGAGCTTCATCAACTGACCGGAACCGGGCGTTTCGCCCAAAAAGAAAATCTTGCCCAGCGGCGATAAGATCGGCGTCAGCCGATCGATTAAATCCCGCGGGCAGGCGAGCATAATCGCCAGCGTGCCTTTCTGCGCTCCGCCGACGCCGCCGGTGACCGGTGCATCGACGGCAATAATGTTTTTCGCGGCTAATCCAGCGGCAATCTCGGCGGCCACTTTTGGTCCGGTGGTCGAAACATCGATGAAAATCTTAACGCGCGAGCCACTGGAAACGCCGCCTTCTCCTAATGCGACCTTGCGAACAATTTCGGGAGTAGGCAAGCTGACGATCACGATTTCGGCCGCGGAACCGACGGCGGCAGGGGAACTCGCAACGTGGGCTCCCATGGCCGACAGAGGAGCCCGCGCCGCGGGGTGGGCATCGAAGATGGTGACTTCAAAACCGGCGTGAATGAGGTTGCGCGCCATGGGCGCCCCCATGCGGCCAACCCCGACAAACCCGATGTGCTCCGGCATTTACTTGGCTTCCATTTCTTTAAATGCTTCCTTCGCTATGCGGAAGGCGTCTACCCCGGCGGGCACGCCGCAATAGATCGCGGTCTGCATCAGCACTTCGCGAATCTCTTCCTTGGTCACGCCGTTTCGGAGCGCGCCCTTCACATGCATCTTCAACTCATGCGGCCGGTTCAGCGCCGTAAGCATGGCAAGATTCAACATGCTGCGGGTCTTGCGGGACAGGCCTTCGCGCGTCCAGCAGGCTCCCCAGCAGTATTCCGTGACCAGTTCCTGCAACGGGCGATTGAAATCGTCCGCGCTCGCGATCGCGTTTTCCACAAACTCAGCGCCCAGTACGGCTTTGCGTACGGCTAAACCCGCTTCAAATAGTTCTTTGGACATGTGTACTGGCCAGCCTACAATATTCAGAATGGCCACCACAACACCACTCACCGGCGACACCTATGAGGTCTATGCGATTCGCTACGCCCATCACCCACGCAAGGCCAGTGAGAATTTCCTGGGTGGCGACCCGCACGATGGTCCCATGCCGATCGATTTTTTCGTTTGGGCGGTGGTGGGAGCCGAGCGTACTTTTGTTGTGGACACCGGATTCGATCAAGCCATGGCGCGCAAACGGCAGCGTGAGCTATTTCGGACTCCCGCGGACGGGCTGAAACTGATCGGCATCGATCCCGCCACCGTTCGCGACGTGATCGTGACGCACATGCATTACGATCATGCCGGATGCCTGGACCAATTCCCACAGGCTCGCTATCACCTGCAGGATCGCGAGATGGCATTCTGCACTGGACGTTCGATGTGCCACGCGACGACACGTTTCCCGTTCGAAGGGGAGCACGTCGCCAGCATGGTCCATCGCATTTTTGAGGGCCGCGTGGCGTTTCACGACGGGGACGACGAGCTGGCTCCCGGCGTGACAGTGCACCATGTGGGTGGGCATTCCCTGGGACTGCAAGTGGTGCGCGTCCGCACCAAGCGCGGCTGGGTGGTGCTGGCTTCGGACGCCACGCATTTCTACGCCAACATGGAGCAGGGCCGCCCCTATCCTGTGGTCGTCGACGTGGCGGAAATGCTGGAAGGCTTCCAGACAATTCAGAAGTTGGCGGAATCGCCTGCTCATGTCATTCCTGGGCACGATCCTTTGGTGCTGGCACGCTATCCGGCGCCGAATGCAGGACTGGAAGGAATTGTCGCTCGGCTGGACGTGATGCCGAAAACGTAACATTTCTCACGTAAAGGTCCGTCACGCGAAAGACATTGACCAGACTTTCACGCAACTGCAAATGGGTGTTGATGTCTGACCGGTAGGATGATCCTTCCTAACTAGAAGGAGGATCACCCTTGTATCTGAAGAACCTATCCGCCGCTTTATTGTTCGCGGCCGTGGCCGGCTCAAGCGTAGCCCAGAGTCTTGCGCCTAGCGTCAGGATTCTACTGCCCGAAAAGACTCGTCTGCTGCAGGGCCAGTTGGTCGACTTGGTGGTGGAAGTTCGCAACGCCACCAGCGTAAGCGGTTTCAGCGCATATGCCACCAGTTTGGATTTGACGCCGAAATTCAGCGCGGCGGCAAAGGCGGAACTGGATTGCAATGCCAGCTCCGATTGGGTGTACCGCGCGAACTTGCAGTCCTTTAACTCCGGAACCGTGCAATTGACCGTGCGGTTAACAGCGGACGGACAGTCCATCAGCGACACCCGCCTCATTCAAGTCCGCCCATTCGACCAGCCGCAGCGCCGCAATTTGATCCTGTTCATCGGCGATGCCATGGGTACCGCGTATCGCGATGCAGGCCGTCTGGTAGGAAGGGCGATTGTGGATGCGACAGGCAAGAGTTCTTTCCGCGAAGGTTTGTTCGATAGTTTACAGGAGATGGACAAGCTGCCGGTAGCGGGAATGGTGATGACCTCTGGTACCGACGCGATCGTTCCGGATTCCGGCAATACTGGTACCGCTTGGGCCAGTGGCAACAAGACGTTTACCGCTTCGCTGAATGCTATGGAAGACGGTACGGATTGCAAGTGGCGCTTCAACGGCCAGCAAAACGCGACGACACTGCCGTTCATTCTGGACAACCCGCGTGTCGAGAATCTATGGCAATACCTCAAGCGTCTGTACGGGTATCGCACCGGGATCGTGAGCACCGCTGCTATCACGGACGCGACGCCGGCAGTGGAAGGCGCTTACACGGCCTACCGCCAGACGCGTCTCGAAATCGCGCGCCAGTATCGCGAGAACCCGATGTTGGGTGGCGCGCCCGCATTCGACGTCATCCTCGGCGGCGGAGCCGATCCGTTCACTCGTGCTGGACGTCCCGACAAGCGCGACCTCGTCGGCGAATTTGTCGGTCTTGGTTTCCGCTATGTGAAGACGGCTACGGAGCTAAAAGCTGTGACCGGCGGCCAGCCGCTGATCGGCTTGTTCAAGGGTTCCACCAGCCCCGCGCCTTCCAGCAATGGGATCGCGACCGGCGACGTCAACATGGATGTGGCCTATGACAAACTCGGCTTGACGCGGCCAGCCTCCGAACCGGCGGCCGCATTGGGAGCCTTTACGGATCAGCCCATGCTTGAACTGATGACGCAGAAAGCAATCGAGGTTCTCTCAGCTACCGGCCAGAACTACATCCTGATGGTGGAAGCCGCTTCCATCGACAAGCAGTCGCATCCGAACAATGCGGCGGGCACGATCTGGGACACCATTGAGATGGACAAATCCGTCGGCGTCGCCCGCGCTTGGGCCGCCGCTCGCGAAACGAAAGACACGCTGATTGTTGTCACGGCCGATCACGATCAATCCATGAGCATCATTGGCGTCAGCAACACGCCGGACGCGGAATACTTTGATCGCAACAAGAGCCTGAACATGTCGCTGACCACGCCAGTGGGGGCCCAGGGCTTCACGGTTTATGGCGATTCGTTTTCGAATGCCCGCGCCGGTCTGCCGTTCGTCAACCTCAGCACCACGGCCTCGAACAACACCGGTCCGTCCGGGATGCCGGGAACCTTCACGCCGAAGACTACCGCGGCGGATCCTGCCAGCGACACGTTTTCCACTTACTCCGGCCTGCCTTATTACAAGATGGGAAGCAACGGATATCCGGTCAACTCAGGTACCGGCATTCGACGCCTCGCGGTTGGCTTCCGCACTGGCGATCACACCGGGTCCAGCGTGCCGGTCACGGCTGAAGGTCCTGGGGCCCTGCTGTTCACCGGTTATATGGATCAGACGGACATCTTCTTCAAGATGGCTGCGTCGGCGTCCATGGATACCACGGTGATCGACAAGGCTTTGGAGGTGCTGACGAAAACCGGCGGCTTCCCCGCGACGCCCGGCAAATAGGTTTTCCAAGAAAGCAAAGATGAACAAAGTGTGTTTATTGATGGGGGCGCTGCTGACCGCGGCGCCCGTTTTCTCGCAGACGCAAAGCGGCATCGATCCAGTAACTAGCTTCCAATTGACTGAGACGAGGGAGCAAGTCAGAGAACGCATGGGCGCGCCCGCCTTGGTAGCGTCGTTCGGCGATTTTGAATCCTGGCAGTATCAAATAGACGTCGCCGATCTGCACGATTTCTCGCATCAATTCGTATTCCGTCGCGCTACCGGCGAGCTCATCAGCGTCACCCACACTTATGAGCCGGAGCGTATACTGGACGCCCTCTTTCCCGAGGCGGAAACGCACGTCTTTCAATTTCCGGAGGCGGACTACGGCGTACGGCTACGGCGTCTCGGAGGAGGCCGCCTGCTGTTGGCGATGGGATCAGCGAAGGTTGGCCAGCCAGTGGGGCAGATCCTATTAATCAGGGAAAGTGAACTGCACTTCTTCCACAGCTGGCTCAAGCTTGAGGCGTCCTTTCCCTAAGGATTTCGCTCCTCTCGTATACTCACGACAGAGGAGTGTGGCATGCGAAAACGAATTGCGTCCGCAGCGGTGCTTATGGCGTTGGTATTGGCGGGCTGCGCCGAACAGAAACCGCAGACCACGGCCGTCGATTTCAACAAACTGGTCGACGATTTCGTCTACGGCAGCCTGGCGCTGTCGCCGGTGAGCGCTACGGGCGCAGGCTATCATGCGCACAACGGGAAGTCTCTGGATGAAGCTCTGGATGATTACGGCGCTTACGGAATCGAGGCCACGCGCAAATTCTACACGGGGTTCGCCAGCCGCTTGGACGGCTTGAATCCGGCCACGCTGGATAAAGAACAACTTGCCGATGTTGCCATTATGCGCAATAACATCCAGCTGAGCCTGCTGGATCTCAACGAGATTCAAACCTATAAACATTCGCCACAATCCTACGCCGAGTTAGTTGGAAACGCGCTTTATACGCCTTACGTTCTGAACTACGCGCCGAAGGAGCAGCGGTTTGGGCACATCATCAGCCGTCTGCGGCAAGTCCCCGCGCTCATGCTGCAGGCCAAAGCGAATTTGGTGGACGCTCCGGAAGTCTGGAATCGGGTGGCGCGTGAGGAGAACAGCGGGAACATCGATTTGATAGACCAGCTGCTGCGCAAGGAGACTCCAGACGCGCAGAAGGCCGAGTACGCGCTGGTGGCTGCGCCCGCCCTGGCTGCATTGCGGGAGTTTACTACTTACCTCGAAAAGGAGCTCTCTAAGAAGACCAGCGACTGGCGGCTCGGCAAGGAAAAATACGCCAAGAAGTTTGAATGGACGCTGGCTATCGGCAAAACGCCCGAGCAACTGTTGGCTTCCGCGGAGGCGGATCTTAAGGCTACCCGCGAGAAGATGGCCGCACTAGCGGCTCCAAGGTCGGTTAAAGAGGCTCTGGATGAGATTGCGAAACAACACTCCACCCCGGCTACTTACATGCCCGACGCGAAGAAAACCTTGGAGCAAGCCAGCGCGTTTGTGAAACAAAAAGACTTGGTGACGTTGCCCGCGCAATCGAACCTGCAGGTAATCGAGACGCCTGCGTTCATGCGCGGGATCTATGGAGTGGGAGGATTCAATTCGGCGCCTCCGCTACAGCCGGAACTGGGCGCATTTTACTGGGTCACGCCCATCCCGAGTACATGGAGCAAGGACCGCGTGGATTCGAAACTGCGCGAATACAATTCCTTTGGGTTGCAGCATCTCACCGTGCATGAGGCTATGCCTGGGCATTATGTGCAATTGGAAGTCGCGAACTCCATCGAACCAAAATCGCGCCGCGTATTGCGCAGTGTCTTCGGCAACGGGCCTTACATCGAAGGCTGGGCGTTCTACACCCAGCAAATGATGACAGAAGAAGGCTACATGGATAACGCGGTAGGTATGCGCATGACGCTTTACAAGCAGATTCTGCGCGCGCTGGCGAATGCCATCCTGGATATTCGGTTGCAGACGATGGGCATGACGGATCAGCAGGCGCTGGATCTAATGATCAACGATACCTATCAGGAAAAGGAAGAAGCGACGGCCAAATTGCAGCGCGCTCAACTCTCTTCTTCCCAACTGCCCATGTATTATTCGGGTTGGAAGGCGTGGCTGGAACTGCGTGAGAAAGACAAACAACGCAAAGGCGCCGCGTTTTCCCTCAAGGGTTTCCACGATCGCGCCTTGAAAGAGAGTGCCGTGCCGATGCCTGTGCTTGACGGCCTGTTGCAATAGTCATTCGTCATTGCTGATAGAATCCCCGAGGGGCTGTAAGAATCCCCGAAGGAGATCTCCATGAAGAAACTCGTCATTCGGGCCCCGCTGGCCCTGATCCTCGTAGCTCTCTCCGTGAGCGCCGCCAACCTGCCCACGGCCAAGCCTGAAGAAGTGGGGATGTCGACCGAGCGGCTGCAACGAATTCAACAAATGATCCAGCGCCGCATCGCCGCCGGGGAGATGTCGGGGGCGTCGGCCATTGTCGCCCGCAAGGGAAAGATCGTGTACCAGACGGCGGCCGGCGTGATGGATTTGGAGACCAAGAAGCCGGTGACGCCGGATACTATGTTCCGCGTCGCGTCCATGACCAAGCCCGTGACCAGTGTGGCGATCATGATGATGATCGAAGAGGGCAAGGTACGCCTGAATGATCCGGTTTCGCGCTACATCCCGGAGTTCAAGGGAATGAAAGTGGCTGTGACAACCGGTGCTCCAGCGGGCGGTCGTGGAGGCGCTCCGGCCGCTCCCGCTCCTGCTGCCGGGGGACGTGGTGGCGCTCCGTCGTTCTACACGATGCCGGCGTCGCGCGAGATTACGATCAAGGACCTGCTGACGCATGTCTCAGGATTGGCTAGCGGAACTATGAGCAATAGCACGGTGCAGGCAATCGCCCGCAAGCAGGGCGAGAAGCTGGCGGATTACATTCCACGGCTGGGCTCCACCGCGTTGGAATTCCAACCCGGCACGCGCTGGGCGTATAGCGCGCAGGCGGGGCACGACACGCTGGGGCGCATTGTGGAGATCGCCAGCGGCATGCCTCTGGATCAATTCTTCCAGACGCGGATCTTCGATCCGTTGGGCATGAAGGATATTTCGTTCTGGCCGTCGGAGGCGAATTGGCCGCGCGTGGCCAGTGTCTACAATCTGACGAATGGCGCGCTGGCGAAGAACAACAACCCCAACAGCATGTCGAGCCAGGTGTATTTCATGGGCTCCGGCGGACTGATCTCTACGCCTTCGGATTACATTCCGTTCGGCATGATGCTGGCCAACTGGGGTACCTGGAACGGCAAAACGTTACTCGGCAAAAAGACAGTTGAGATGATGAGTTCCGTGCATGTGCCGGATTCGCTGCCGGGGCGCGCGGCGGGCGAGGGCTACGGGCTGGGCGTGCGCGTGGTGGAAGATCACGCCAGGAACGGGACGCTGCTTTCGACGGGGACTTATGGATGGTCCGGTGTTTACGGCACACACTTTTTTGTTGATCCGGTCGAAGGTCTGGTCGGTGTGCTGATGGTGCAGACTTCGAACCAGGAAGTGAATCGGGATTTCGAGAATCTGGTGGCTCAGGCGATCACTCAGTAGCTCGAAATGCAATTATGAGCCGCAGATGAACCACACATGGCCTGCGGCCACCCTGGGGAATGAAAACGGAGTTGGCTGGAGAGATAATCGGGAGGCTGGAGCAAGGGAGCCGTTCTGCGTTATGGGAGGCGAAAGTCACCCGGAATGAACCTGGCTCGGCTGGCGTGGAGCGCACCCTGGATGAGCTTCGGCTCGCAGAACAACTTGTGATCAGGTAGGCGCTGGCGAGCTTCAGCCGAAAGGAGTCGGTATGATCCAGGCTGTGATCGAGCGATGCGCGGGCATCGACGTTGGAAAGAAGTTTCTGGCGGTTTGCGTGATGACCGGACCAGCGAAGGAAGAAGCGCAAGCGGAAACGCGGAAGTACGGCACGATTCGCTCGGAACTGGTGAAAGTGCGGGAGTGGCTGAAAGGCGAAGGTTGCACGCACGTAGTGATGGAGAGCACGGGTTGTTACTGGAAGCCGGTGCTGAATGTGTTGGAAGACGATCCGGAGTACGTGCTGCGGATCGTGCTGGCGAATCCGCAGCAGGTTAAAGCCATCACGGGCCACAAGACCGATCCGCACGATGCGCGTTGGTTGGCGCATCTGTTGTGGTACGGAATGGTACGCCCCAGTTTCATACCGTCTAGGGCGTTGCGGGATCTGCGGGACTTCACGCGACGCCGCAAGCAGATCATTGGAGCCGCTTCGCAGGAACGCAACCGGGTGCAGAAGTTACTCGAAGACGCCAACGTGAAGATTGGAGATGTGTTGAGCGATGTGTTCGGGTTGTCGGGGCAGCTGATGTTGGAGGCGTTGGTGGAAGGCAAGGCGAGCAGCATCGAGATCGCGCAGCAAGCTCAGCGGGGCGCTCGCAAGAAAATTGCGGAACTGGAAGCCTCGCTCGAAGGGCATCGGATGCGGTCCGTGCATCAGACGCTGATCCGGCATTCGATGCAGCACATGGCGTTTCTGGCCCGGGAAGTGGAGTCGCTCGACATCGAGATTCAAGCGCTGATCCAAGAGGCGCAGCTTACCGGAGCGTATCAACTGCTCCAGAGCATACCGGGCATTCGCGAGACCGCGGCGGCTACGATTCTGGCGGAGAGCGGGCCGGACATGACACAGGTTTGCCAAGCCGCAGAACTTCAGTTCCTGGTCGGGAGTGGCACCGGGTAACAATGAGAGCGCGGGGGTGCGGAAGCGGGCTCCCACGATGAAGGGGAATCCACATATCAAGGCGGCGCTGGTGGAATCGGGGTGGGCGGCCTCGCGCACCAAAGACACAGAGTTTCAAGAGCGCTACGACCGGCTTAAAACTCGCATTGGGCATAAGCGCGCGATTGTCGCGGCAGCCCATCTGCTGGCCCTTCACATCTACGAGGTGCTATCCAAGCAACAGCCTTATGATTCAAAACGCCCTCCGCGAATTTGCGCCGCCATCATTCCCGCCGCATCAAAACTCTTGATCGATGGCTTTCAGACCTGCCCTCTGCTCAATGACTCCAACGGTGTTTTCAGAACAACGCAGATTAACGCCGCTACGATTTTTGGGCCGGTTCCTTGTCCCACGGCTTGCTGAGATGGAACCAAATGAGGGTGCCCAGCATGGGCAGCACGCTCATTGACACGAAACATGCCGTGTACCAGCCGTGGTCGAACCATTGGCCATAGATTGGCAGGATCGCCGCCTGCACCGCGGCCCAGGAGCCGGAGCCGATGCCGGCCACCATACCGGTGCGGTCCTTGGGATAGATGCGTGAACCGACGCGCAGGCTCAGCACAACGAAGCCGTCGGCTACGAAGGTAGCCCAGAAGAAGAGAGCGATCACGATCATCCAGTTGTTGGTGAGCGTTACCAGCGCTACCGGAAGACTCAGCACCGTCAGCAGCACAAAGAGGCGAACGGGGCGGTCCGTGTGGGCGGCGTAGCGGTCGGCGATCCAACCCCAAAAGAAGTAGCCGATTTCCCAGCCAAGGAAGGGAATCCACAAAATGCGGCCCAGTTCGGCTTGCGACAGGCCGAGCACGCGGTTCAAATAGAGTGGGCTCAAGTAGCCGACGATGCCGAGCGCCATGCCGCCAAGGCCGAAGCTTGACACGATCACCCATAAGCGCCGCTCGCGGAAGTCTGGCCACTGCATTCGCAGCTTGCCGGGCTGGTGTTGCGGGAGAAACGGTGGTCGCGCGACCGCTAGCCATAGCAAGAGCCACAGTAAGCCGAGTGCTCCTGTGACCAGGAATGCGAAACGCCAGCCGTAGATGGCGGCGATGGGGGTCACGATCAGCGGCGTTAATAGCGCTCCCATTGAAGCTCCGCTGTAGCCGAGCGCCATGCCGCGCGATTGGCGGTTCTCGGGCAAGGCTTCCACTGCTGTGCGAAGGGCTCCCGGAAAGGCCGCGCCTTCGCCCGAACCCAGCAGGCCGCGGGCCAGAGCGAACCCTAAGTACGCTCCGAACCATCCGGCCGTACCACCGAGTTCGGCGGTCGATTGACCCACGAATGCGTGTGATGCACTAGCGACGGTCCAGATGCTGACCGCGATCAGCATGCCTCGTCGCAGACCGATGTAGTCGAGCAAGGAACCCCAGATGGGGTTCGTCAGCATATAGGTGAAAGAGAACGCGGACACAGCGTTGGTGTACTGGCTGGCGGTTAAGCCCGTGTCCTTCAGGATGGTGGGCGAGAGCACGGCCAACACCTGACGGTCGATGTAGCTGAGCAACGTGCACAGCATCATGGTGGTGGGTGCTACCCAGACGCGCCAATCGGTGGTGCGTCCCGCTATGGATGCTGGCATCGTCCGGTCAGTCTATCATGGTCACTTGAGTTACGACGATTGGATTGGAAGAAGCGAGACATGTGAAGATGTGGTCACGGCGTGGCCCTTGACGGCGCTTGCGGCGACGCTGGACCGCGAAGATGCGCTGCCGCAGCCCGGCGATCCGCTGCCTCCGTTGTGGCACTGGCTGTACTTCCTGCCCGTGCATCGCCAAAGCGAGCTGGGCAGCGATGGACATCCGCAGCGTGGAGGATTTCTGCCACCTGTGGATTTACCGCGGCGCATGTGGGCAGGCGGGCGGTTCGAGTTTCAGGATTCGCTGCGCGTGGGGGATGTCCTCACCCGCACCTCGCGCATCGCGGATGTGCGTGAGAAGCAGGGGCGCTCCGGGAGGCTGCTGTTTGTCGGTGTACGGCACGAGATCCACTCGCCGCGCGGCTTTGCGCTGGCAGAAGAGCACGACATTGTATATCGCGACAATCCTGTAGCGGGCGAGGCTCCGGCCGCGACCCAGTACGCGCCTTCGGAGGCAACCTGGCAGCGCACGATTCACCCGGATGACGTTCTGCTGTTTCGTTACTCGGCGTTGACGTTCAATGGCCACCGCATTCATTACGATCGCCGATATTGTTTAGAGGAAGAGGGCTACCCAGGGTTGGTGGTGCATGGTCCTCTGCTGGCGACACTGTTACTGGATCTGGTCCGCCGTAATGTTCCGAGGGCTGCGATCCAGCGCTTTGAGTTTCGCGCGGTGAGTCCGGTGTTCGACACGGAGCCGTTTGTGGTGTGCGGCAAGCCGGAGAGTGGATCGATCAGCCTATGGGTCCGTAGTTCTCAGGGACGGCTCGCGATGACGGCTTCCGCGGAGCTCGTTTCTGCGTGAAGTCGTCCCAGGATGTATCCACGCCGCGGCGCAGCGTGATGCTCTGGACCAGCCAACGCAGGTACCAAAGCTTCACGAAGGGAATGGTCACAATGAGAAGGCTAGCCAGGAACGCCGCAGCGGTGCGCCCCAAAAAGGCGAACCAACTCGCGTGAAGTTCGACTATGACGCCGGGTCCTTTGACTCTGCCGGAGGCGAACGTCAACGGTGGTCCCGAGCTAAGGCGTAGATTGTAGACGAACCACTTGAGCAAGGTGAAGGCAACTGCCGCGATGACGGCGACGGCTAGCACGATGAACACACCCCGAAACACGATGGCGGCGACAACGGATGAGACGAGAAAGACGTGCCACACCACTACGTCACCGCCGGTGCCGCGGAACTCGGCGGTCGTGCCGTCGCTGAAGACCAGGTTTCCGCAGAACCAGCGCGCAACGGCAGCCGTGACCCAAGCCGCCGGGGCAGCTAGCAAAGCCGCTACTATCCATAGGAGCGACCACTTCAGCATCTCGCTTGGAATAGCCCGCAATTCGAGCGTCACTTCTGTTTCAGTGGCCACCACACGATTCTACCCTGCATAATAGAAGGATTCTCCACTCACAATGTCTTTTCTCACGTCACCCGAATCCTGGATCGCGCTCGTAACGCTCACGCTGCTGGAGATTGTACTGGGCGTAGACAACATCGTCTTCGTCAGCATCCTGGCGGGAAAGCTGCCGAAGGAGCAACAACCGCGGGCTCGAACGCTGGGACTCGCCCTGGCGATGGGAACGCGGATCCTGTTGTTACTTTCGTTGTCGTGGGTGATGGGTTTGACGCAGCCATTTTTCACGGTGCTGGAGCACGGTGTTTCAGGGCGCGACATCATTCTGCTGAGCGGCGGACTATTTCTATTGTGGAAGAGCACGCGTGAAATTCATGAGCAGCTGGAGGGACCGGAAGAGGAACAGCATTCCACGAAGGGCCAATATTCGTTTACAGGCGTACTTGTCCAGATCGCGTTGCTGGATATTGTGTTTTCCCTGGACTCCGTAATTACGGCAGTTGGCATGGCCAAAGAAGTTGCGGTCATGATCGCGGCCATCGTAATCGCGGTGGTCTTCATGATGTTCACGTCGGGAGCGGTCAGTGGTTTCATCGAAAAGCACCCGACCATCAAAGTGCTGGCGCTGAGCTTCTTGCTGCTGATTGGGATGGCTTTGGTGGCCGAGGGCTTTCACCAGGAAATCCCGAAAGCCTACATTTACTTTGCGATGGCTTTCTCCGTGTTTGTCGAACTGCTGAACCTGCGTGTGCGCAAGACCGGCAAGCCCGTGGTCTTGCATCGCACGGGCCGCGATCCGGATTAACCGAGATTCTTGAGCGCGTCGCGCTGGCGGCTGATGCGCTGTTCGCGGTCGTGGGCGAAGCGCTCGATTTTGCCCTGAATCGAATTAGCATCCAGGTGCGCTTCCGCGATGACGTCGGGTTCCAGGCCGCCCGTGAGCCATTGGTGGTCCCAATCAGAGGTCATGGAATATTCGTCGGTAAGGGGCCCCACATCCTTCAAAGGCCACATGCGGCGAGTGCCGGTGCTGACGATCATCAGGTCGTAATAAGCTTCCGGCGGCAGGACCGAATGGCGATACGCTTCGGGCTGCCGATCGAATAATTCCTCGCTGATGGCCGCGATGACTTTGATGTTGATGCCGGCCGTTGCCAGTTTGGGCAGAATGCTTAGCAGGTTCACGGTGGAACTGGATCCTTGCGTTACAACATAGCCGTGGCGCGCGCCGGGCGCGAAATCGCGAATCACGTAGAAGCCTTTAGCGGCAGCGCGCAGATCCGTATCGGCGAACTTCGAGCGATCGGCGACGGGGAAGTCGGGGCGAGCGACTTCGATGGAGATGATGCCAACCTTTTGCTCACGGGCAGCGATTTCCGCGGCGGCGAAATAGCCGGGAGCTACGTCGTTATAGTCCCAAAAACTGAGGTGAATGGTCTGGCCGCGCGGGAACAGCTTCCACACTTGCGGCGAGAAAATGCCGAAGTGCGTACGAGCGTCGGCGGCCGTCTCCGGACCGGAGTGGCCGGCCAGAATGTGCAGAACGCCCATGCGGAAAACGCTGTCCTGATTCTGCTGGCTCCACACGCGGGCAGGCAAATACATCAGTGGAGTGAAGGCTCCGTAGGTGCCGCTGATGGCCCACACTCCGGCGAATTTGGCCGGATCGACGGAGGCGTTCTGCCCCACTAGCCCGATAGCCGTGGATACGTTGCCGGCTTCTTGAATCGCCGCCTTCAAGCGCGTGGCAGCCGGATTGGTTTCGGGATCATAGTGCCCCCAGAAACCGCCGTGTTCCAGGTTGATGGATTCGGAAAGGTCGGCGGCAATCGTAAGGAAGCGGTTGTCGGTGACGTAATTCATCCACTTGAGAATTTCGGAGATGCCGCGCCGCGTGCCCGCCACTTCGCCGGGTTTGCGGAACAGAGTTACAGAGACCTCTTTCTCCTGGCCAGAGACCGGATTCTTCACTTTCAATTTCTGCGGCTCTTCCGGAAGATTCTTGACACGAAGGCGTTCGTCCAGGAACGGATCCGTCTTGGTTTGCGCACGCAGCGGGAAGTCGTCCTTCACCTGGTCGCCGATTTCGACGAGGCGATTTGCCAGCCAATCACCCAGGCCCGTCTTGTCCAGTACAGACATGGCGACGTCCATATTCGTTTTGAATTGGATAAGGCGGTCGCGGGTGTCTTTGGGCGCGCCGTCGCGGATGGCCGAGAACTTGACGCCAAAGCGTTGCTCGAACGTGTCGGCGAGGGCCTGGAAATGCTCCGCATTGATCTTGAAGCCGTAAGGATGACTGGGATAACCGATGATGGGTTTCTCCAGCGGAGTCGGCCACCAGCCCTTGATCGTCCTGCCAATCATGACCATGGGGCGGCGATCGGTGGGGTCCCAATCTTCCATCGTTTTCAGCGCAGCCACCACCTGACTGTAGTCGTTGCCATCGGCGACAGTGAAGACGTTCCAGCCGTAGGAGGTCCATTGCTCCACCAGGTTGTAGCCTTCGTACTTCGCGTCGATCACGCCGCCGATCAAGGAGTCGTCGATGCCGGCGTTGTTGTCGGAGACCATCAGGCGTAGGCGTTTGCCGTTCTTGAGTGCTAGTGCCTGCGTCTTAAGTTCCTGTGCATGGCCCTCGCATAGCGCGAACTCACCTTCGAAGGCGATCACTTTGGGGCCATCGATGGGCGCGCCCATGACGTCCCAGAACGCAGCTTTGCCGGCCGCCAGCGCGAGGCCGACGCCGGAGGGTCCGCCGTTGACGTCATTGGTCACGTCGATGGATTCGGCATGTCCGGAAAGTGCGCGGATACCACGCGCTTTAGCCTGCGCGAACAGGGGATCATCAGCGAGGCCGTTGTCTTGCAGTAACGTAGCCAGCGCGCCCGCGCCGCGCCGAAAGCCTAGGGCGTCGATGCTCAACATGGCCAACTCGGGGTCGACGAAATAGCGGCGGTCGCCGGTGGCTTTGAACTTGCCCTCCATCGCCTCGCCCATGATGATCCACAGGGCGTAACAGGTAGGAATACAGTGCCCGCCGGCGAGCATGAACTTGTCGCAATAAGGATGTTTGGGGCGGCGATAGTCGTAGCGCAAGCCGCCGAATTCCGGACCCGCGAGATGCACGGCGACGTTGTAGGGCGTATACGCCAGCGGCCCGCCATAGTGACCGGTCTGCGCGTAGTTGCCGAGCAGCACCAGCGTCATGGCCGTCAGAAAACCGGTCTCTTCGAGGCGGTCCTGATCGAACTGCCGAGTGAGGGGTTTCACGGGGGAAACCGCCGAAGTCATCGTGAGAGAAGACAAAATCCAAACCTCCGCGTTACGAATGCATGAGTACAGTAAAGCTTGTATTAAAACCTGGTTGCGATCAAGGGTATCCCAAATTCGGGAAGGCCGGGCGGAGGCCGGGGCCGCAGTTGATCGAACTATCTAGTGTACTGCATCGAGATCAGTTTTATGTGATTTCTAGAAACTCAGTTCGAGAACGCCGCCAGCGAGGACGGCGAACCACTGTTGGAAAAGCTCACCGCGCCGTTTGCGGATTGCGGCTAAGTCTTTGGAATCCAGTTTGCGAGCGCCCGAGCTTCCGAACTCGTGAAACTCTTCCAGCGTCCAGATGGCTCCGCTGGCGCTCGGCGTCGAGAAGGCCAACCATGACTTCGACTTCGCACGCGGCGGGTGGCAGGGGGCCGCGCGATCCGGTGGTGTCCTCAATGTCCCAGCCCTCGGAAATCAAGCCGAAGAAGCCTCGGCGATAACCCGGGTGGTCTCGACCGCGTAATGCGTCAGGTCGTGCAAAGCGAAGACCGCGGTACCCGGTTCAGCTTTTGCCATGTAACGGAGCCATTATCGCGGACGCAACGCAGTACACCCGCACCATCTGCGCGTTTTGTGATCTGGACCAGCATGGCGTGCTTGGGTTAATCGATGGGGTTGGTGGCGAAAACAGTGAGCTCCGTGGTGAATCCGCGGTCGTCCATTTCGAGCACGGTGCGGACGGCGTGGGCGATGTCCGCTGGTTTCAGCTTGGATCCGTTATCGTTTTGCTTGATGCCGATCGCCGCACCGAAATTCGTGATCACTTCGCTGGGGTTCACCAGCATTACCCGGATGTTGTGCTTGCGCAACTCCTGCCGCCAGCATTCAGTCATTCCGCGCAGCGCGAATTTGCTGGCGTAATAGGCCGTCCCGTTGGCTGCGCCGCGGTGCGATGCCGTGGACCCAATATTGACGATGTTGCCTTTCTTTTTCGCCGCAATAAAGTGTTTGGCGGCTTCGCGGGCCATCAGCATGGCTCCGGTGACATTGGTGTCGAAGGTTCGCTGAAAGGATGCCAAGTCCATTTCGAGCAGCGGCTTGAAAGCGCCCAAGCCGGCGTTGTTGACCAGGATGTCGAGGTCGCCGAACTTGGTGACGACTTCCTGGACAGCTCGCTGGGCGTCGTCTTCCTCAGACGCGTCGGCAAGGATCGGATGGGCTCCCATGGCTTTGGCGGCCGCTTCCAGTTTCTCTTTGTTGCGGCCGGTGATCGCGACCTTCGCGCCTCCGGCCAGCAAGGCTTCGGCGATGCCTTGTCCGATTCCGGAACTTCCACCTGTGACAAGTGCGACGGCAGTTTTGAGGTTCATGACCTCCTTATTCTAAATGAACCCCATCTTCAGATTCGGCGCAAAGAATCCTAGATTCGGGAAGACGCTGGTGGTCAGGCTGTCGTCTGGGACGCCGAACCACGATGCCATGGTGGCCGCGTATTGATCCAGCGAGGATGTGGGCAGCCACAACCCACGATTGCCGACGTCATCCGGACCGTTCAGCGCGGGGTTGGGGAAGGTGCCGTATGCTTCGCAGCCTTTCACGGGGCCGCCGACGGCAAAGTGATGCGCTCCCCAGGCGTGATCGCTGCCGTTGGTACCGTTCGCGTTCATGGTGCGGCTGAATTCAGATTCAGTGAAGGTGACGACGTTTTGTTCCAGCCCCAACTCTCCCAGCGCGGTTTGAAAGGCTCCAATGGCGCCGTCCAATTGCAGCAGTAGACCGTTCTGATCGTTGACCAGATTGCTGTGATTGTCGAAGCCGCCGATGCTGGCGAAGAAGATCTGGCGGTCCATGCCCAGGGCACCACGCACTTGCATGATTTTCGCGACTTGCGCCAACTGTTGGCCTAAGCCGGTATTCGGAAAAACCGTCTGCAATGGGGTGCCGCTGCTGAGAGCGGCGTTGATTTCCTGGGCGGACTCCAAGGCGTTATTCAACACTCCTCCGCTGGCGGCGATCAGTTGCACTCCGCTGTCGAACGTCAGAATTTGTTGCAATGCGGCGAAGCGCGCCTGCATGGCGGTGTCGCTGCCGAAGCCGTTCAGTCCGAAATTGGAACCGGGAGCGATGGTGACGCCCCCGGTTATGGCTCCCGTCAACAGACCGGCGTTGCCGGCCACGGAAACGCCAGCGGGGAACGGAGTGCTGGGTGCGACTACGTCGTTGACGCGGCCTCCCCAGCCGGTGCCGCCCGCTACCGTGGGATTCGCTGTTTGCCATTGCTGGGTCTGATCCGAATGCGAATAGAGATTCCGGGGCAGGGGAACGCCTCCGCTTTGATAGGTCTGTTTCGTGGTGGGGCGGACCAGCGTGCCCACGTTGAACGCCATTGCGGCCTTGTGTTCGTTGTAGAGGCGCTGAAGGTTCGTGAGTGCTGGATGCAGACCGTATGGTACGCCTCCGTTTGCCGTCACCGGCAGCAGCGAGCCTTGCGTCAAAGCAAGCGCGCCGCGCGCCGAGCTATAGGTCGGATAGCTGACCACTCCAGAGGAGGCTAGCGGCACAATCATGTTGTTGGCGTCGTTGCCGCCGAACATGAAGATGCACACCATGGCCTTATAGCTGGAGGTGCTCTGCGCATTCGCGGTCATCAGGCCGAAGCGCGTCAGGTGTGCCGCTGTGGCGCAGGCTCCCATGGTGCAGCAGCGTTTTAGAAATTGACGGCGTGATTTCATGTGGATCTCCTTGGGATTAGCGGCGGGTGGTTAGTGCTCCACTTGGTATTGCATGGAGGAGCCGATCAGGTAGAGCACCGTGCGAATGCGGTCGGTATTGCCGGTGGAAGAGGCCAGCGCCGTCAGGATCGATTGGCGCATTTCCGCGCCCATGGCGCCGCCCATTACCAGAGAATCCGCGGTATCTACCAGCGATTGCGGGTTGCCCGCTACGCCCAGGTAGGGTGTGGTGTCGATCTTGAAGTCCGTCCCGAAGCCGCCGCTCACCAGGGCCGCCACGAAGTTTGTGCGCGTCATGGCGGTCGCGGTGGACCAGATCTGCAACTCGGGTCCTAATACACCGTTCAGGCGATAACCGGGTGAAAAATAATTGAACACGCTGGGCGCAAACCAGATCCTTTGCCCCATGTCCTGAGAAAAATCCGTCAGATAGGGATGGTCCACTACGGTGGAGTTTAAGCCGCGCGCAAACGTTAGCAGGAACAACGCCGGCTCAGAGAACTTGCCCGAGTTCGGCGTTGCACTGGCCTCGGCATGCAGCAGGATCGCCTGGACCACCGCTTTCAAGTCGCCGCGAACACCTTGTCCGTTATTGTTAAAAACCGCCACGACGTCGCCGATATAGGTGGCGCTGGGGCTCGACTTCACCAGCCTTTGGATCAGCTGCTTCACTAGGAACGGGCCGATGTTGGGATGGTTGAAGAGCGCGTTCAACGCCTGGTCCAGATCCGCCCGCGGAGTTTGATTGGCGGGGAAGTTGGAAACAAACGGCGTCCCCGAGAATAAGGTTTTTGCACCCAGGTCGTGATAGCGGGAAACCGGTTCCATGGGGCCGTCGTAGAACGGTTGGTTGATGCGCGTGGGATCGCCGGCTACAGTATCGCCGTAGGTCCAACCGCTCAGAATGCGCGCCATCTCCAAAATATCCGCCTGAGTGTAGGCCGGCGCAGTGGTGGGGCTGCCGTCCGGATTTAGATTTACCAGGCCCAGAGTGAATAACTGCATCAACTCGCGAGGATAGTTCTCGTTGGGCATCGTGCCTGTCTCGGGGTTCGCCTTCTTGTTGTTGACCATGTCCAGGAATTCGCCCATGGCCGGGCTCAGTGTGACCTTGGTCAGCAAATCGCGAACGTTGCCGAACGCGCCGTCTTCAAGAATGCGAATGTAGGGCACCATGGCGTGCGTGTTGTCCACCTTGATAGCGGACGCAACGAAGATCTGGCTCAATGCCCATGCCACGCGCTGCCGCAACTGGTCGGGGCCCTGCAGGGCGTTCTGAAAGAAGCGTTCACTAACCAGTTCCATGTTCGGCATGTCGACCAGCGTTTGGGGATAGTCCGTCGCAGGCAGGGCAAACTGTTCCTCAAGGAACGCCGCCTTTCCAACCTGCACCACGTGGTCCATCAGCGCCGGTGTCGGTCCCCAGGTGGCTTGGCGCAAGAACCGGAAGGCCGCTTTCTGTTCGGAACTCAAGATGACGGGAGGAGCCGTTGGCGTCGCACTCGCTTCATTCGATTTCGTACTGGTGCCGAACTCATTCACCGCGGCCACTTTGTAAAAATAGGTAGCGCTGTTCTCGACGGGTGTATCCATCCAGGTTGCTCCTGTGATGGTGGTTGCGAGTGGTGTAGGTGCCTGGGTGTTGGTTCTTGTCCCGCGATAGACGTTATAGCTGGCGGCCCCCGTGACCGTGTTCCAGGACAAGGTTACGCGCTTGTCTCCGGGGGTTGCGGTCAGTCCCGTGGGAGCGGCGGGCGGAGGGGGCGGCACGGGTTTCGCGCTGGCCTGATTGGACAGCGTGCTGCTACCGTTCGCATTTACGGCGGCGACCTTGTAGTAATAGGTGGTGTTGTTAGTGAGGCCCGTGTCGACGAACGCCGGACTTGCGATCCCGGTCATAACCGGTACATCGCCCTGTCCGCCTGAAACGGTTGAGCGATACAAGTTGTAAGCGGTGGCGCCCGTCACAGCCGTCCAGCTCAACGTCACTAGCGTGTTGCCGGGAGCCGCTGTCAGGCCGGTGGGAACTGCCGGCGGGGGTGGTGGCACCGGTTTTGCGCTTGCTTGACCGGATTTCAGACTGATCCCGTTCGCGTTCACGGCCGCGACCTTGTAGTAATACGTGGTGTTGTTCGTCAATCCCGTGTCGATGAAGCCCGGGCCGGAGATTCCTGTCATTACGGGAGTGTCGCCCTGCCCGCCGGAGACGGTCGCGCGATACAAGTTGTAACTTGTGGCCTCCGGCACGGCGGTCCAAGCTAAGGTCACCTGCGTGTTGCCGGGAGTCGCGGTCAAACCTGTAGGGGCTGCCGGCGCCGCAGGTGGAGCCACTGGCTGCGCGCCGGCCTGCGCCGACATGCCGCTGGAGCCAGTCGCATTCACTGCGGCTACTTTGTAGTAATACATCGTCCCATTCGTCACCCCCGTGTCGATGAGACTCAACCCGGTGACACCCACGGTAGTAGGGGGCTCGGCCTGTCCTCCGGATGTCGTGGACCGATACAGTTTGTAGCTACTGGCCCCGCTAGCGGCGGCCCAGGATAGCGTGACCTTTGCGTTGCCGGCGGTCGCCGAGAGTTCAGTTGGCACGGAAGGAACGGTCGGAATCGGAACCGGAGGCGGCGTTGATGCGCCAGTCGCGTCCACAACGCGCGCTCCCGCCCAATCTGCGTGGTCGTAACTGATGTCGTCGCCCCCCAGAACCACCAGGCGCAACTCGTTCTTCCCGGTTACATCCACAATAATGGGAACGATATGGCGTGTGCCGTCAAGCATTTCGCTGGCGAACTTGCGGACGCCGTCTACCCACACTTCGAAGAGCACGCTGCCGTGGTTAGTGACTTCGTCATCGATTCCCAAATCCGCGAAGAAGGTCTTGTATTTGCCCAATAACTGGTAGCGCACGTCGCTGGCCGCATGCACGCCTAAGCCACGCGCATAGCGGACGCCGTCGATCTTGATTCCTTGTCCATCTCGCGCGCGGGCCTCGCCATTACTCAAGTCTTTCTCGTAGGGGCCCCAGCCGTTCAGGGAAAGCACGGGCGTCAGGCTGCTCAAATACACAGGTTCCGGAAGGCTGCTTACCGATGCGTCGGAATACAGGCGCGCTTGCGGGATCACAGTCTCGGTCTGCCCGGGATAGCTCCACTGCAGCTTCGAAACGGCAGTTCCGGAGCCGTCGTAGAACTCGATCTTCAAGTAGTACTGCTGGCCTGCGGTCAATTGGACCGCGGCGCTGGTGTCCTTCTGCAGCGCGTGGGATGTCCAATGGTCGATGACCAGATTGTTGTTGAGCCAAACTCGAATTCCTTCGTTGGAGTCGGTAGCCAACTGGTACGCGCCCGTGACGGGAGCCTCTAGTTTTCCGGTCCAGCGCACCGAAAAATAGTTGTTGGATAGGCCGACCACCGGTGCGGCGTTCCAACTGAAGTTCACGGTGGGATCGATGCGCACGGCCACGGGGGAACCTGCCAGGCCGGTATTGTTGAAGTAATCTCCCCGCAATCCATTGCCCGCTGCCAGTGCAGGCAGAGCCATCATCAGAAACGTTCCCGCGTTCAGTACAGCCCGTATGCCTATGGTCATTCCGACGTCTCCTTGAGCAGGGTTGAAGTCAACATTACCCCGTGCCTGGAATTTGGGAAATCAGGAAAGGGGACAAAGTAGAACCCGGAATCCCCTAGTACTAGTCAGGTGCTCCTCGGAGGACCGGCTGTTTCCGCTTAGCCGCCGAATCCTCCACACTCTATTACCTTTGGGCCGCTGGATTGTGGTATTCTGACCCGCGACCGGGAGGTTGCCTCATGTTAAGGAAACTATGGATGGCCGCCCTGGCCGCCGGCATTTGTTTGGGATGGTTCGGCGTGCCGGGCGTAGCGCAGAGCGCCCCGAAGGGGACTGGCGCACCGCCGTCTGCCAAGGCGAAGGTAACGACGTCCGCCGCGACCGCCAACGTCTTTAAAGGACGTCTGTCGAAGGTCCCGGTGGATGCGAAGATGGTCCCCGAGATCATCGGGACTGGAAACTCTACCGCGACGCTCAATGGCTCCGTCGTGACGATCGCCGGAACTTTTGAAGGCATGGGAACGCCGGCCACAATAGCGCAACTGCACGACAGTAAAGTGCTACGGGGGATGCGCGGACCGGTGATCGGCGATCTGACCATTGACAAGGCCGCCAGCGGCAAGATTTCCGGCACCGTCAACTTAAGTGCCGAGCAAGTTACGCATCTCAAAGAAGGCAAGATCTATATCCAGATCCACAGCGCCAAGGGCGGTCCGGAAGGCCATCTGTGGGGCTGGATGCTGCCATAGCGTTTCAGTAATCCGTGTTGAGTTAATTCAGGAGAATCACCATGCAACGTCTCAACCATAAGAATCTGCTTGTCGTCCTGGCGGCCGGCGCTGCCGCGGTGGCAGTCATCGTTACCGGAAACCTGACTGCGCAAACGAGGCCCGCGGGCCCGTTCACGGCCGCGCAGGTGGCGGCCGGTAAAGCTGCCTATGACACGAATTGCACCTCCTGCCACATGCCCACGCTGACCGGCAGCGGCGACGCGGCTCCTCTGGCGGGGACGCCATTCATGGCCAGCTGGGGCGCGCGTACCACGGGCCAGCTCTACGGATTCATTTCCACGGCGATGCCGCCGACCAATGCGGGCCGCTTGGGTGAGCAGACGTATTTGAACATCACGGCATATATTCTGGATCGCAACGGAGCAGCGGCCGGTGGACAGGCTCTGGCGGCGAACAATGCCACCGCGATCGGTATGTTCGCGACCGGCACCCCGCCTAGCGATCAGCAAGCCAAGGCAGGCAAGGGCGGAGGCAAGGCCGCTCCCGCCGCGGGAGGTAGAGGCGCTGCTCCTTCGCAGGCCAAGGGCATCACGCACCCGGGCGAAGTGAAAAACTATGTTCCGGTCACCGACGCGATGCTTAAGAATCCGCCGGCAGGGGACTGGCTGACGATTCGCGGCAACCTCGCCGCACACAATTACAGCCCCTTGACGCAGATCACCGCCGCGAACGTGAAAGGCCTGCAATTGGTGTGGAGCTGGAGCATGAATAACGGCGGGACGAATCAGCCTGCTCCGCTAGTCCACAACGGTGTGCTGTATCTGAATAACACCGGCAACATCCTGCAGGCGCTGGACGCTCGCACAGGCGATCTGATATGGGAGAACAACTACGGCGCCAACGCCGCGGCCGCAGCCCAGCGCGGTATGGCGATTTATCAGGACAAGATCATCGTGTCCACTTCCGATGCGCACCTGATGGCGTTTGATGCTCGCACTGGAAAGAGCCTCTGGGATACGACGATTGGCGACCGGACCGGCGGCAGCTATAGCACCTCCAGCGGACCCATCGTCGCCAACGGAAAAGTTATCCAAGGCCTGGGCGGTTGTCAGGCGTATCGCGACGAGAAGTGCTTTATCAGCGCCTACGACGCGAATACCGGCAAGGAACTATGGCGCTTCTACACCGTCGCCAAATCGAATGAGCCTGGGGGCGATAGCTGGGGTGGCCTACCGGATATTTTCCGCGCGGGAGCTGAAACCTGGATTACGGGCAGCGTCGATACAGATTTGAATACGACCTACTGGGGGGTGGCGCAATCCAAGCCCTGGTTCCGCATCAGCCGCGGCAGTGGCAACGGACCCACGCTGTACGCCAACTCCACCGTCGCGCTGGACCTGGACACGGGCAAGTTGAAGTGGTACTTCTCCCATGCTCCGGGTGAAACGCTGGATCTGGACGAAGTCTTCGAGCGCATCCTGGTAGACGACGGCGGGCAGAAGTATGTCTTCAGCGCCGGGAAGACCGGCATCCTGTGGAAGCTGGATCGTACCAACGGGAAATACCTCGGGCACAAGGAGACGGTATTCCAAAATGTCTATGACTCCATCAACCCGACTACGGGTGAGCCCCACTTTAGAAATGACATCGTAGAACAGCAGTTCGGCAATTGGTACACTGCGTGCCCTTCTACCGAGGGTGGCCACAATTGGCAAGCCATGACGTATAACCGGTCCACCAACACGATTATTGCTCCTGTGAGCCAGGCCTGCATGGATTTGTTCCCGCAGGAAGTCGCGAAGATCGCAGGTGGAGGCAATGGTGGCGGCGCGCTGCGGCGCTTCTGGGAAATGCCGGGTTCGAACGGCAATATCGGCAAGCTGGCGGCCTATGACGTCCGTACATTGCAGGAAAAGTGGAAGCTGGAGCAGCGCGCTCCGTTCATGACCAGCGCTATGTCTACGGCGGGCAATGTAGTTTTCGTAGGGGACCTGAACCGCGAATTTAAGGCTGTCGATACCCGCACGGGCGCGATTCTATGGAAGACCCGGCTGATCGCGTCCGTGCAAGGCTTCCCGCTCAGCTTTAGCGTGAACGGCAAACAGTATATCGCCGTGACTACGGGACAAGGTGGCGGTAGCCCGCGCCAAGTGCCTAGCTATGTGGCTCCCGATGTGGAGCCCGGTACGCAGGGTCACGCGCTTTACGTGTTCGCACTGCCGGAGTAACAGGTCTTAAGCGGCGGCTGCCTTCGCGAGCTGGGCCGCACTGCCTAGCGTTTCGATCTTCCAGCACAGTTGCATTAACTGGCGTACGCGAGCCGCTGGAAGGACCTCCGCGGCCAGATCGGTGAACTTCGCTTCCAGCGCCGCGTCCGTCATCGGATTTTCCGCGCTGCCGATGGCGTGTTCAATGAACTGCTCCACCCGGCGGCCATCCTTCAACGTGATGGCCGCGCGCACTTGATCCTCTTTGAGCGAGCGGTCCACCTCCAGCCGCACGCGGTCGCGGAGCGCCACAACTCGCTCATCGCGTACCAGCTTGTCGCTGAACTGTTTCTCGCCGGCCGCGCCCTCCACGATCGCGACGGAGGCCGCGAAATAGACGCTGAACTTGCCCTCCAACCCTGTTTGCGGAGCCTGTTTTCCCGTCAACTCCGGCACCAGCAAATGCACTCGCAAATCAATCCGCTCAATTTGATCCGCCGTCAGCTTGTATTTGTTGCGCAGTTGAATGCAAGCGTCGATGGCCGGATGAATCACGATGCCACAGGCATACGGCTTGTAGCTGTTCAGTGAGATTTCGTAGGTCTCGGCCAGTTTGCTGGTAATTTGCGAGTAGTCGCGCTTCGTGCTCAAGGTGTTCGCCCACCCGGCCTTCGCCTCGATGCCTTGATTGGAACTTGTAAATCCACGCGACGCTAACAATGCTGACGTGAATCCATTCTGCGCCGCGCGGCCTGGATGAAAGCTCTTCGTCATGGTCCCGAACATTTCTTTCAAACCCACGGGCTGCGTCGCTGCCAGTCCCAGGGCCCAGATCATCTGCTGCTCATTTAGCCCCAACAGCTTTCCCACGGCCGCCGCGGAGCCGAACACGCCCGTAGTGCCGGTGATATGCCAGCCTGCATCATAGTGCGCCGGATAGACGGCGTTGCCGATGCGGCATTCCACTTCCACCCCCAGCACCAACGCGTGCACGAAATCGTGTCCACTCACAGGACGGTATTCCGATAGCGCCAGGATTGCCGACGCCACCGGACCGGCAGGATGGATGATGGTCTTCAAGTGGGTGTCGTCGAAATCGAAAATATGACTGCTGATGCCGTTCATCAGCGACGCGTGCAAGACATCCAGACGTTCGCGCCGCCCGAGGACTGTCGCCTGCCTGGGCCCCGAGAAAGGAGCCAAGGCAGCGATCGCGATGTCGACAGTCTCATGACGAGATCCGCCCACCGCACAGCCTACCCAATTCAGCAGCGTGCGCGCCGCTTCTTTGCGTACAGCCACCGGAACGTCGTCCGCTTTCGCGTTGACCACATAGCGCGCCAGCCGCCGGGTGACGTCGATAGCAGATTCAGCTGATGCCGGGACCTGCGCTTGTATTCGCGCCTCAACCGCCAATCCGGCCAGTGCCACGGCTCGCAAGAAATCGCGCCGTCCCTCATGCGACATAGTTTCCTACCTCACTGCATGCCCACGGCATGCGTTAACAGGCGCGACTGAGTCTCGAATCGGTGGAGCGCGAGTAGCAGCAATTCGACTTCTCCATGCTTTCGCTCGCCCATTAAGCAGATTTGAATCCAATTCCTGCGATACAGGTATTCGCTGTTGTAACTCAGTAGAAAGCCGCCTTCCTGCAGGGCCTCGCCCATTTGCCGGGAGTTCATGTGGTGCGGAAGCGCGATGGTCATCACTGCGGGAGAAGTGTCCTCACGGTCGCCAATCAAACGGAACCCCATCTCCGTCAGACGGGATCGGAGAATGTACGAGAGCTCAACGGTCGCGGCAAATCGTTTTCGCCAGTCTATTCCGTGAAGCGCCGCGCGCAGGGCTTGTAGAAGGTTGGAGGAAAACGTAAATGGGATTCCTTGCTCGCGGGCGTAGAACCCAAGATCGAGGCAGCGCGGAAGCCGAACCGGCTGGGGCGGCGCTTCGTGATCGTGGAAGACCATGGAAAGTCCGGGATACGCGCGCAAACCCTTGGCGCTGGAGCAGGAGGCCAGGCAGATGCCACTGAGGTCGACCGCCAGGGTTCCAATGGAACTGACGCAATCCAGGCACAGTCTCACTCCGTGCTCCGCGCATAGACGCTTCAGCGTTTCCAGTTCGCAAATGAGCCCTGACGAGGTCTCGCAATGGACACACCACAACCAGGCAGACGCGCGTACCGCGAGCTTCTTGCGAATCGCTGCCAAGTCTACTGGCGCGCCCCACGGGAACTCCAGCGCCTCGAAATTGAGTCCGAAACGCCGGGCATGGTCTATCAGTCGATTTCCGAACTCACCGTTACTGATGATGATCCCGCGCTCTTGAGTAAGCGAAAGTTGGGCCGCCACCACATCGTTTGCGAGTGTCCCGGAGCCCATGAATAGCTGAACGTTCCTGGCGTTCACCAAATCGCAAAGCGCTTGCCGCGTGGCTTGGAAGTCTTGCTTGAATGCGTCTCCGCGGTGCGACTGCGGCAGCTGCTCAAAGGCTCGCCGGACTTCGCGGCTCATCGTGACCGGGCCAGGAAGGAAATTCGCTGGCTCCTTGTGCACTCTGGGAGCCGTTTCTTCGAATCTCTCCAAGGTCAGATACATGGGCTGGAATTGGGCTTGCGGATTCCCCAGCAAGGGTCCAAAAGGCAGAAAGCCCAAACGCGTGTACAGTCTCAACTGTCGTGTGGTCCCGGAGATGATCGCCAAATCGTAACCTTGCTCCGTAAAGTGCCGCCGTAACAAGGCCATGAATCCCGCCAGTACGCGACCTCCGCGCGATCCACGGAATCCCTTTTCAATGGCCAAGAGGCGAATCTCGCACGCGCTTCGGCCTGCTGGCAAAAACGAGTGCAGGTCTGGCAGCTTGTGATCCAGAGAGAATGGGCGCTTACCGCGCACGGCCAGCATCCCTACCAGTTGGCGGCCGCGCAGGCACAACAGATACGTGTTCTCATCGTGGAATTTGTCCACCAAACGCAGCGCCGGTGACGCCTGATGCTGCGGAATCTCCTCGACAAATGTCTTGTAATTCAAGCGATGGATCTGCTCGAATTCCCAATCCTCCGTGGCGGGCTTGAACACGAAAGGGGCGTGCGTGTTCACAGCATTCCGTGCTTCCCGGCGCGCGACGGGGCGGCGGGCTTTCGCCTGCGACATGACAAACCTCCGCCATATACAATGACACAGAAGGAGCTTCCATTTTGCGCACTGTTCTAACTCTCACTCTGCTGGCGTCCGCCACGGTTTTCGCGCAAGCCCCCACAGGGCTCGCACAAGTATTCGATGGCCAGGTGACTACCATCGAGCGCGAGGTCCTCGGACTGGCTCAGAAGATGCCGGCCGAGCGCTACAACTTCGCGCCTGCCACGGGCACCCCGCCCAGCGGCACCTTCGATGGCGTCCGGACGTTCGGGCTTCAGGTCCGCCACATCGCGACCGTAATGTATCAGATCAGTTCGTCGGTGCTGGGCGGTGAGAAGCCCCCGGTCGATATCGGAACCACAGATGATGGTCCGAACTCGCTGCAGACCAAGGATCAGATCATTCAATATTTCCAGGGAGCGATCGCGTTCTCGCACAAGGCCATGCGCAGCATCACCGCGGAAAACTCTCTGCAGCCAGTGCCTCCTCCGTTCCAGCAACCCACCCGCGCCGCCGCAGCAGCATTCATCGGGTTGCATAGCTACGACCATTACGGACAGATGGTCGTCTATGCGCGCTTGAATGGCGTCACCCCCGGTGGCGGTCCTCCCGTCGGCGCGGGCAAAGGTAAAGGCAAAGCGAAGTAAGAAATGCAATTTCGTAAGGCCTTTTACATAAAACTAGGGAAAGGCGGCGAGTGGGAGAAGGATAGTTTAGAACACGATCTCATGCGGATCGGATGGGCTCCCAACTCCCTCGAAGACATCAATTCGGGCAACTGGACGACGATAGAAACTCAGCTTCGCAGTGCCCAAAAACATCGAGGAACTGCGACGCGAGATTGTAACGCCCTTCGCCAAATCGTAGAATCCAGCCCCGAAGATGTGTGGATCACGTTTTCCTCCTCTCGACTCTACTGGTGTCGATTAGCGCGAGGGCCCGTTCAAGAAGATGGCTTGTCGAAATTCCGCCGTGTTCAGGGCAACTGGGATGATCATGATGAGCGGGGAGGATTGTTAACGGTTACCGAAATTCCCGGCACACTCTCGAGCCTGCAAGGATTCCGGGGCACGGTTTGTAGAGTCCTCGACACGAACCGTCTCCGCCGTTTGTTGGGCGGCGAACCAAGCCCCGTTCATGGAAGAGTAACTGTAGCTCGCCAAGCTTTGGCCTTCGAGGTCGAAGGCGCCCTGAAAGAACTCCACTGGAAGGACTTCGAGACAGTGGTCGACCTGCTATTCCGCCAAGCTGGATGGCGACGTCTCAGTGTCTTGGGCGAAACAATGAAATTTGCCGATCTCGAGCTCCAGGAACCAATTAACAAGGAAAAGTATCAGGTGCAAGTGAAGTCGAAGGCTACTATCCAAGACTTCGAAAAATACCGGGGTGACTTTTCAAATAAGGGATTTCGAAAACTGTTTTTCGTGGTTCACACGCCTGAAGGAGGCTTGGACCGGCTGACAAGCACGCCGGAAGCTGAACTAGTATTACCACACCGTCTCGCTGACATGGTCGTAGATGCAGGCCTCGTTGACTGGCTGTTAGCAAAAATTCGCTAGTTCCTTCCGCCGCGAAAGTTTTTCTTGCCAGTAGCTGTACTGCGTGTTATAGTACACACGTGATCCCGTTCCGGCTAACATTTCGACCCGGCGTCTCGATTTATGAGCAGGTGGTTTATGCCGCCAAAAAGGCCGTTATTGCGGGACAAATGCGTCCTGGCGATCCTTTCCCCTCGGTACGCGCGCTCAGCAAAGAGCTCAGGATCAATCCCAACACGGCGCATAAAGTAGTCACCCAGTTGATGGCTGAGGGCATGCTGGCAGTTCTGCCAGGCATCGGAACCGTCGTAGCCGAGCCTTCCGCGTCCACTGCGGCGGAACGCGGACGCTTGCTGCACACCGAATTGGAACAACTGGTCGTTCAGGCCAAAAAACTCGGCCTGGAACTGGACGATGTTACTCACGCTGTCCATGAACACTGGTATCGGCTGGACGGCAAGAATGGAAGGAAATCATGAGCGACGTTCTCACCACGCACAACCTCTCCAAGCGTTACCGCAAACACGTGGCCCTCAGCCAGTTGTCCTTCGCGGTCCCGGAAGGCAGCGTCTATGGCTTGTTAGGCGCGAACGGCGCGGGCAAAACCACGGCGTTGAAACTGCTGATGAATTTGCACGAGCCTACTTCCGGCGAGGCCCAGGTTCTAGGTGTCGACTCGCGTCGCCTGCAGGGCCGGCACTTCCAGCAAATCGGCTACGTCTCGGAAAATCAGGATCAACCGGGCTGGATGACGATGAAATATCTGCTCAATTACCTGAAGCCGTTCTATCCCACATGGGACGACGAGAGAGCGGCGGAATTGGTCGCCCAGTTCCGCTTGCCACTCGACCGCCCCATCAAACATTTCTCGCGCGGCATGCAGATGAAAGCTTCGTTGGCTTCGTCGCTGGCCTATCATCCCAAGTTGCTGGTGCTGGACGAACCGTTCAGTGGCCTGGATCCGCTGACGCGCGAGGAACTCATCGAGGCGTTGCTCGAGAGTGAGCCGGAATCTTCCATCGTGGTCTCCTCGCACGACCTTGCCGACATCGAAAGCTTTGCCAGTCACATTGGATATTTGGACAAAGGCAAATTAGAGTTCTCCGAAGAGCTCTCCTCATTGACCGCGCGCTTCCGTGAAATGGAGGTCACGCTGCAGGAGCCCGCATTACCCGCCCCTTGGCCCTCTCATTGGCTGCGGCCGGAAGCTTCGCCGGCCGTGGTGCGTTTCGTCGAGACCCACTTTGATCCCGACCGCACCATCGGCGAAATCCGACTTCTGTTCCGTGGAGTAACGAACATTGAAGCGAACCCCATGCCGCTCCGCTCAATTTTTGTTACGTTAGCGCGGGCATCTCAGGTCGCGGCCTAATCGCTAAAACCGATATTGGAGAAACCCATGTCACCTTCCCTTACGACGTTCCAACAAGCCCTGCATGTTTTCCGGAAAGACGCGCGCGAATTTCGTCTTGAGATCGCGGGTGTTCTGATCCTGACGCTACTGCTGATCCTCACGGGTGTGCAATCGTGGGAGAGTTTGCAGGAGCGTGGTGGGCCCAATTCCGATCCTGGCGAGATTTTAGGCGTACTGCTGGCGATAACCTGGAGCCTGCTGATCGCCCGCGTGATTCAAGCCGAAGCGTTACCCGGCGACCGCCACTTTTGGCTTACGCGCCCCTACAGCCGGACCAGCCTTGTGCTCAGCAAGGCTTTGTTCATTGCCGTTTTCCTTAACCTGCCGTTGATGTTTGCCCAGGCGATGATCGTTAGTTTGGACGGTCTGCCGTTGTTTTCGAACCTCGGTGGGTTGCTGTGGAATCAAGTGTTGATCACCGTGGTTTTGTTTCTGCCGGCTGCGGCGGCTGCCGTGCTCACACGCAATCTCGCACAGTTTGTTCCGGCCGCGGTGTTGACCGTCGCGCTCATGGCGGGACCGGTCAACGAGGGCAAAGTTAGTGCGCTGGGAGCTCTCGAATGGATCCGCTCCTCGCTGGGTCTTCTGGTTGCCGCCGGGATCGCCTCGGCCGTTGTCTGGAGGCAGTATCGGCGGCGGCAAGCTCGCACCACTGCGTTCTTGGCGGTCATTTCGGCGTTTGTGGGAATCGTCCTTTTTCTAGGCTTTCCGCACAGCGTGGCGTTCGCGATCCAGTCGCGTTTGCTGGGCTCTCACGAGGGCCAATTCGCGGTGCAGCTGGGCCCCGCGGCGCCGCAGAAGCCGAATTCAAAAACCCTGAATCGGTATCGCCAACTGTTGAAGTTGCCACTGCTGATCACCGGCGCCGATCCCCAGAATCTACACATGCAGTCTTCCGTGGTCACATTCAAGACGCTGGCGGGAGTCACGCGGCGCGCGCGGGCCGATGTCGAGCCGACCCCGCAAGGCTGGCAGATTCTTACTTATCTGGACCGAGGTTTTTTCGACAGCGTCAAGAACGCTCCCGTAAGTGTGAAGGCCGAGTATTACCTGACGCAGTTCGGCAACACCCGTTCCACGGACGTGCCTTTGGACGGAACGCCTGTGTATGTTGACCAGGTTGGTCAATGTGGAACGGCGCCGAATTGGGACCAACGGATTCTAGTCTGCCGTTCCGCATTCCGCCAACCACGAGCGTTCTTTTCCGACCGCTTGGCATCATCGATTACTGGGCGGTCCCTTCAATCCATCGTCGGCTCTTATTCGCCATTTCCGGCGTTCGTGAGTGTGCATCCCGTCTTCGCGCGCACCTATCATTTGGCGGGCGAGGAGGAGAAAGAGCTTGCTCCGCTAGCGCCGGAGCGGCCCGTGACCCTGAACGTTCACGATCCTGTTGCGTACTTCCGGTACACAATGGACATCCCGAACGTGCGGCTGGCGGACTACGCCGCCCCCGAGGCTCCGGACGACGGCCAGTAAGGGCTAATCGCCTAGCGCAGCTGGTCGTGGACCACTTTGCCGTCGACTACCGTCAGCACACTGCGTAGCTGTTTGATCCCTTCATCGTTCACCCGCGCCGGATCGAAATAATCGGCGCTCAGTACCGCCACGTCGCCCAGTTTGCCGAGCTCAATCGTTCCCAGCGTGGCTTCTTCGTGCGTGAACCAGCCGTTCTCCGCCGTATACAGGCGCAGAGCTTCCATGCGGGTCAATTGCTGCCCATCGTTGATTATTTCGCCAGCGGAGTTCTTACCGGTGACCATGTAGTAAATCTCCAGCCACGGATTGAATACCGAGACAGCCGCCGCATCAGAACCCGCGCCCACATGCACGCCGCTGTCGACGATGGTGCGATAAGGTGGTCCACCGCGCCCCGGAGCACCACCCAAATAGAGCCACCCGTGAACCGCCACGCCCGCTCCCATGCTCTTCAGCTTTTCGAGCGTTGGTTTATCGATTTGAGGAACGTGCGCGATCGACCACCGTAAATCGCGAATAGGGGTTACGGCGTTGACCTTCTCGAACGTGGCGGCCGTGAACTGGTCTTCTCGCAGGGAGAGCGTATGCTGCTGGAACGCCCAGCCCTTCTCCGCGACTAACTTTAGAGCGGTCT
Organism: Acidobacteriota bacterium; assembly: GCA_039931205.1. Lineage (GTDB taxonomy): Bacteria > Acidobacteriota > Terriglobia > Bryobacterales > Bryobacteraceae > Palsa-187. The sequence continues at coordinate 59,757 of JBDTSJ010000062.1, read as the reverse complement.
CGTAATTCGCGGGCGTCTCCTGCCCGCGGAATGTCCACGCCGCCCCAAACTCGCCGATTCCCGACGCTTTCAACATTCCATCCCCAAAATCCATGAATGCATTGTTGAGGCGTTCGCGCAGAATCGGCACGTCAGCGCGTGTGTCCTGGGTCAGGAAAAAGATACGCACGCGATGATTCATCGTGCCTTCGCGGTGCACGGCGAGCATGGCATCGTACATCGTCCACGGATTCAGGCTCTCCACGTTGTCGGCCTGCTGCGCATCCTGCATGTTGGGCGTCCCGGGAATGGTGAATGCCCCCATATCGACGCTAGTGGTGAGGCCGAAGCTGTTCATGTATGCCATGGCTTCCAGCGTGCCGCGCTTCATGTCCGCGAACGTTTGTTCCTTGCGTAATATGTTCAGCGCTTGCAGAAACCCAGGCCCAACAATCGTTCCCTCCGCTGTGACTGTCACGCCCTTATCTTCGAAATACTTCTTGGCGCGCGTATTCACGATGGTCCCGCTGCCGTTCATTAGATAAGGATGATCGGGTAATGCGGCGTCCAACTCGGCCATCGTTGGAGCACGCTTTTCGGCAAACTGCTTGGAGTTCCAGTCACCCATAGTGGTAATGAACTCGCCTCTCGGAACCGTACGGGACTTTTCGCGCAGCATCGCCTGTACGTCGGCGATAGAGGCCGCAGTCTCGATCCGAATGTCGTGTCCCGGCCGCATTCCCAGCAGAACGATATGGTTGTGGTTGTCGATCAGCCCCGGTACGACCGTGCGGCCAGCTAGATCGATGGTCCGCGTGCACGCGTCCAGACGGGCGTCCCCGGCGTCACCCACTTTCGTAAAGTGCCCATCTTGAATCACGACCTCACTCACAATGCTGTTGCGTGCGTCCAAAGTATGGATTCGTCCGTTTACCAAACGCAAATCCTTTGACACTGAACAGCGGTCGAAAGCCGGCTGCGCGAGCGCTGGAACCATCATTGCCGCCATTGCCAGCCAAGTCTTGATTCGCATGGTATCCTTCCGTGCTACCCGTAAAAACGCCTGAGCTTTGTTCAAATTCGCCGGTGTTGGAATGCCGTGTTGAATCCACACCTGCGCTTTTGTCTGTTTGACGAAATCATATCACTTGTATACGGCGCTGTTTGTGGCGTGAAGACCCGGGCGCTGCGGCATCCCGACTCGCTGCCAGCGGGGTTTTCCACAGCATCGCCAGTCATTACGGCAGTTGGGAATGGCATACGACTTGCTACGATTAACCACGCATGCGCATACCCGTTGTTCCCTCCATCGCCCTATTTCTGTCCACGCTCGTGTCCGCTCAGGTGTTTCCGCCCACTGTGGACCTTTCCAAGAGCATCAGCATCCTGCAGACCGGGATGCAAGTGCAGCAAATTGCGGTCGACGCAACGGGAAATGTTTACCTGGCGGGCGTCAGTTCTTCCGGATTCACGGGCGCCACCACTCGCATCGGTCCCCGTGGTTCCAGCGACCTTTTTGTAATCAAGACAAATTCTGCCGCGGATCAGATCATTTATGCCACGGCCATCGGCGGATCGGAAAGTGAAGCCTTGCGCGCCATTCGAGTGGATGCGGCGGGCAACGTATATTTGCTGGGATCGACACTGTCTGAGGATTTCCCGGCAACCGTTAAGGCAAACCCGACGTTCCCCATTGGCTCCGTGGCGGTTAAACTAAACCCGGCCGGTACCGCGCTGACGTATTCTACGCAGTTGGGCTCGCGTATGACCGCCCTGGCTCTGGACATCGACGCGAGCGGCGCCGCATACATAGCGGGCAGCACCAATTCGCGCGATTTGCCGGCCACGGCCGGCGTTTTGAAGCCATCGCCCGCCGCGGGTACTACTGCGGATGATTATTTGGGATTCATCATTAAACTTGCTCCAGCCGGGGACACAGTGCAACTCGCCACGTATTTTGGGGAAAAAGACAGGTATGTGGAAGCGGTCGCGGTGCGAACCAACAGTATTGTGATTCTGAGCAACGGGACCATGGCGACGCTGGACGCCGGCTTGGCGCAACAGACTTCGAGCATCAACGTCGGAATCAACCCCGCGCGCATTGCGTTTGACTCCACGGGCAATATTTATGTGGCGGGAACATCGCTAGCCGCGGGCGGCGGCTTCGCCCTGAAGAAATACGCGGCCGTGGGTCAGGCAGTGCTTCTCGACAAGACCTATCCTCTGGTGTCTACCACTGTGCCGCCGCGCATGGCGGTTACTTCCACGGGCCGGATCTATTTGTTTGGACAACCGGCGGGGATCAACTTCCCCACCAAGAATGCGACGCAGGCGTGTCTGGCCAACATTGCCGCGCCCAACGGCATTGCGGGACTTCCGGGCGCCGATGCCAGCGGGGGACTTATTGGGGCGGGCGGAGGCGTTGTTCCGCCAGATCAGGCTCTCATGATCTTGGGCGCCGATGGGGCCGTGCTGCACGCGACGTTCATCACTACCAACGTGGCGCAGGCCGCTGTCGCTCCCACCAGCGGACGTATCTATACCGCTGCAACGCAGACTTTATTCACCCTTCCGGACCGTACGGCTTTCCGCGGCGTGGTTCGCTTCAATCAGGACATCGTCCCCACGGACAAGGTCTCGCCTTCCTGCCTGGTCCACGGAGCCAGCTTCAACGCCACGTTATTCAGCCCGGGCGCGATCATGACCATTTTCGGAGACCACCTGGGTCCCGCAGCTTTCACAAGTTTCCAATTGGTAAACAATTTGGTTCCCGCCACGCTCGCGGGAGTGAGTGTGACCGTGGACGGCAAACCTGCGCCGATGCTGTTTACTTATGACAAACAAATTAATTTCATCGTGCCGTGGAGCCTGCGCACCGACGGGACGGCCGTCCCCGTCTGCGTGACGTACGATGGCGCTACTACTTGTCTACAGGTGGGAACCACCGTCGCCGTACCGGGAGCCTTCCAGCGCGGAGCGATCACCGCCGCGCTGAATGGGGACAATACCGTTCATGAACTCACCAATCCCGCCGCCCGCGGATCTGTCGTGCAGTTGTTCATGACGGGCTTCGGACAAGTGGAAGGCAATCTAGTGGATGGCGGTGTATCCGTATTGCCGCTGCAGCACGTGGAAGGAACCGTAACCGCGACGGCTGAAGCAACCACCGGTGGTGGATGCGGCATCTTCGCTTGCGCCGGTGCCGCAGCGCCTTTGGATGCGCCCGTAGGATTCGCCGGCGCCGCCCCCAGCTTGGTTCAGGGAGTTACCCAGGTCAACATAACGATCCCGCTAGGCGCATCCGTGGGAGCCAGCCAGCCCTACACGATCTCGTTCAAGCCAGTGGGAGCAACGACGGCGCTGACCGCGCAGGTGTTTCTTTCGATCAAGTAGCGGAGTCTAGAAGTAGCCTTCGCGCTTCTTCAACTCCATCGACCCCTCGCGATCGTGATCAATCACGCGGTTCTCGCGCTCGGAGTTCTTCACGCCCACCAGTTCGGCGATGATCTTCGGCAGAGTGTCTGCCTCGGATCGGATGGCTCCCGTGCAAGGGGAGCAGCCCAGGCTGCGCATCCGGCACTTCACAACTTCCACCTTATCGCCGGGGCCGGGCTTGATGAACGGCTGCTCCGGTTTGATCAATTGCGTCCCGCGCACGATCATCTCGCGGTCTTTTGCGAAGTACAGTTGGCTGATGGGGATGTTCTCGACATGGATGTACTGCCACACGTCCATCTCCGTCCAGTTGGATAACGGAAACACGCGAATGCTCTCGCCCGGCTCCACGCGGCCGTTGAAGAGGTTCCAAAGTTCCGGGCGTTGATTTTTCGGATCCCACTGGCCCAGCGAATCGCGGAAAGAGAAAATCCGTTCCTTGGCCCGCGATTTCTCTTCGTCGCGGCGCGCACCGCCGAACGCAGCGTCGTAGTTGCCCGACCGCAAGCCTTCCAGTAAAGCCTGTGTTTTCAACAATCCACAGCAGCGCTCCGTGCCCAGGCGGAACGGATTGGCGCCCGCTTGCAGGGCGTTGGTATTGGAGTGAACGATCAGGTTGACGCCGATTTCCGCACAAAACTTATCACGGAATTCGATCATTTCTTTGAATTTATAGCTGGTATCGACGTGCAGCAGCGGAAAAGGAATGGGTCCCGGATGGAATGCCTTCTGTGCCAGCCGGATCATGACGGAGGAATCCTTACCGATCGAATACAGCATGACCGGGCGCTGAAATTCCGCGACCACTTCGCGCATAATCTGGATGCTCTCGGCCTCCAGGGTCTGTAAGTGACTGAGCCTGCTCACTGGATTTAGTATACCACAAAAGGTACATTGTCTAGTCGCAATGTCATGATTGAGTGAACCGTCAGATAAGATTAGACATACCACCACTTGGGTATTTTTCCTTGACACCGCTATATGTAGGGGTTAAGATTGCCGTCAGCCGTAAAAATCAGGTAACAGACGACCCCCGGCAGATCCAGTCGTTACCGCCATCCGGAGAATCAAAATGGGACAATTAGGATTAGGTGTTGCTATGAAGTTGAGAGATGCTCGGAAACCGATTCCGGTGCCCGATCGGATGGGGGTGGCGTTCCCCCGGTATTTCACGTCCCGGCTGGCGCCCGGACAAACTCCCTATGACGAGGTGCAGTGGGAACTGCGTGCCGCGACGATCGGCAACGACAAGGGAGCCGTAATTTTCGAACAGCGCGACGTGGAGGTGCCCGCCGACTGGTCCCAGACGGCCACCAACATCGTCGTCAGCAAATATTTTTACGGCAAGGCGGGCTCGCCGGAGCGCGAAACCAGCGTCCGCCAACTGGTGGGGCGCGTGTGCGACACCATTGCCGGCTGGGGGAATGAGCAGCGCTATTTCCGCACTGCCGAAGACGCAGAGAACTTCCGCCTGGATCTGACCCACTTGATGTTGACGCAGAAGGCGTGCTTCAACTCGCCGGTGTGGTTCAACGTGGGCGTGAAGGAACCGCGCGGGTATGGCTGGTATTACGACGAAGCTACCGCGCGGATCAACAAGATCAACCCGGGTGAATCGCGGCCGCAGTGCTCGGCGTGCTTCATTAATTCCGCGGGCGACACGCTGGAATCCATTCTGGAACTAGCCAAGACCGAAGGCATGCTGTTCAAATGGGGTTCGGGCACAGGCTCCAACCTGTCCACATTGCGCGAAGAGGACGCCATCTTATCTGGCGGCGGCAGGGCATCCGGTCCGCTGAGCTTCATGAAGGGCTTCGACGCCTTCGCCGGCGTGATCAAGAGCGGCGGCAAGACGCGCCGCGCGGCCAAGATGGTAATCCTGAATGCCGACCACCCGGACGTCGAGCGCTTCATCTGGTGCAAAGCCAAGGAAGAGAAAAAGGCTCACACGCTCATCGACGCGGGCTACGATTCCTCTCTGGATGGGGAAGCCTACAGCTCCATCTTCTTCCAGAACGCCAATAACAGCGTGCGCGTCACCGACGAGTTTATGGAAGCGGCGATGAACGACACCGATTGGTGGACCGTTTCGCGCGTGAACGGCGAGCGCAAGAGCCGCCATCAAGCCAAAGATATGTTGCGCCAGATCGCGGAAGCCACGCATCAATGCGGCGATCCCGGCATGCAGTTCGATACCACCATCAACCGGTGGCACACTTCGCCGAATACGGCGCGCATCAATGCGTCGAATCCGTGCTCGGAATACATGTTCCTGGATGATTCGGCCTGCAATCTGGCGTCCTTGAACCTGCTGCGGTTCGTGGGTCCGGATGGGCAGTTCGATGTGGAAGCGTATCGCCATGCGGTGGACACGGTCATCATTGCTCAGGAAATTTTAGTAGGCAACGCGGCGTATCCCACTGAGAAAATCGCCAAGAATTCGCACGATTACCGGCCCTTGGGTTTGGGTTACGCCAACCTGGGCGCGCTGCTGATGTCCATGGGCATTCCGTATGACAGCGACGCCGGCCGCGATTGGGCCGCCGCGTTGACCGCGATCATGTGCGGACAGGCGTATCTGACCAGCGCTCGTATTTCAGCGGATTCCACGGGCCCCTGCGAAGGCTACGCCCCCAACGAGGAGCCGTTCCTCGATGTGATCCGCATGCATCGGGACGCCACGCTGAATATCGATAACCGGCGCGTGCCTGCCGCGCTTTACGAACACGCCAAACGCTGCTGGGAAGAAGCCTACGTCCTGGGTCGCGTGGCCGGCTTCCGCAATGCGCAGGCTACAGTGCTGGCGCCTACGGGCACCATCGGCTTCATGATGGATTGCGATACCACCGGCATCGAGCCCGATCTCGCTCTAGTGAAGTACAAGAAGCTGGTGGGCGGCGGCGTGATCAAGATCGTGAACAACACGGTCCCCAGCGCGCTGATCAAACTGGGTTACACGCCGGATCAAGCCAGCAAGATTGTCGATCACATTGATTCCACCGGAACCATCGAAGGGGCCCCTGGATTGAAAGAAGAGCACCTGCCCGTGTTCGATTGCAGCTTCCGTCCGCAGAACGGCGCGCGGTCCATTCATTACATGGGTCACGTGCGCATGATGGCCGCTGTGCAGCCGTTTATTTCCGGCGCGATCTCGAAGACCATCAACATGCCGGAAGAGTGCACCATCGAAGACGTAGTGGACGCTTACACCGAGAGCTGGAAGCTGGGCTTGAAGGCTGTGGCGATTTATCGCGACAACTCCAAGCGCGTGCAGCCTCTGAGCTCGGGCACAGCCAAGGGCGCAAAGGCTGCCAATGGCCCTGGCGGCGTCCCGGTCGCTGCCGTAGCTCCGACGGTGAAAATTGAGGAGCGCATCGTATACCGCCCCATCCGCCGCAAGCTGCCCGATGAACGGCATGCGATCACGCATAAGTTCTCCATCGGCGGTCATGAAGGCTACCTGACGGTGGGCTTGTACGAGGACGGTTCGCCCGGCGAGCTGTTCGTGACCATGGCCAAGGAAGGCTCCACGATTTCGGGTCTGATGGACTCGTTCGCGACGGCCGTAAGCTACTCGCTGCAGTACGGCGTGCCGCTGAAATTCTTCGTCGATAAGTTCAGCCACGTGCGTTTCGAGCCCAGCGGCTGGACCGGCAATCCAACGGTGCCGTACGCAAAATCCATCATGGATTACATCTTCCGCTGGATGGCCGCAAGGTTCATCGGCGCAGAGGCCGCGGTGGCCAACGAAGCCGGGGAAACCTCCGAGCTTCGCGCAACCGAGCCCGACCCGCAGCAGGCCCTGCCGTTTGCAAACGCGATCAGCGATGCTCCCTCATGCTCTGAATGTGGCGGCCTGATGACGCGCAATGGCTCGTGCTACAAGTGCGAAAATTGCGGCTCCACTAGCGGATGTAGTTAGGTTGCTTTGGTCACCCGAAAAATTGTCCCGGTGATGGTAGCAAATGCCAGGACAATTTTTCTGGGTGGGAAACTAAGTGCCTGACGGCTTTTTCTAAACCCAACATAATCCAGTCAAATGTTTGATGGCACTCTAGGTGCTGCACCACTCGTTCTGGGAGGACGAGATCGCTTTCAAATATTTACTGAATGTTCCCTGCGTAGTTTTATCCGTAACACCTATTTTCCTGATGCCTGCCGCCTTTGCGCAGGCGCCTAACCCTACCGCACAAGTCGACGTGCCGATCTATCGGGTCAGTGTCGTCGAGTACGTGGAGCGCACTACCAAAGCGGTCAATTATCGGCATCGCGGTGGGTCGACAAAGATCGATTTTGAAGGCACTCCGATGCTTCCGAAAGGGAATGGCGAGGCCAAAGTCGAGAGTAAAAAAGGCTATATCGAAATCGAAGTGGAATTCGATGACTTGAAGCCAGCCACTTCGTTCGGACCCGAATATCTCACCTACGTGTTGTGGGCCATCACTCCGGAGGGCCGCCCTACCAACATGGGCGAGCTGCTACTGGACGGGAATCGTGGCAAATTGAACGTAACCACTGAACTGCAAGCCTTCAGTATGTTGGTCACAGCGGAACCCTACTTTGCAGTCTCCACTCCTAGCGACGTAGTTGTGCTCGAAAATGTGATTCGACCCGACACGGCGGGGAAAATAGAATCGGTAGACGCCAAGTTCGAGCTTCTGGGCCGCGGCGTTTATATGAAAAATGTGAGCGATGAGGTGCTGGCGCCGCAGCGTGTTGCGACCATAAAAACGCCTCTGGAGGTTCGTGAAGCGGATAACACGATCCGCCTTGCTCGCGCGGCTGGAGCTGGAAAATACGCGCCGGACACCTTGCAGAAGGCGATCAACCAGCTCGCACAAGCGGATACCTACTTGGCCAAGAGCGAGAACCGCAAGCCTGCCATCATGAGCGCGCGCGAGGCGGTCCAGACAGCCGAGGATGCTCGCCTGCTTACGTTGCAGCGGCGGGAAGAGGCTCGCCTGGCGAAAGAACGGAGTGTCTCCGAAGAGAAAACCGCACAAGCCAATCGCAATACCGCTGTGGAAGCCGACGCACGGCGCCTGGCGGAGTTAGACGCGCAGCGCGCGGCGGCGGATCGTTCCCGGGCGCAAGCGGAAGCCACCCAAGCAGCCGTGCGCGCCGATGCGGAAGCCCAGGCGCGTCGCATGGCTGAGCAGGAAGCGCAGCGCTCCGCTACACAGAAAGCCGAAGCCGACGCCGCACGGCTCGCGGCGGAGAAAGCTCGCTTGGACGCGGAAGCGGCCGGAGTGGCGGCTACGCGCGAGGCAGATGCAGCTCGAGTAGCTGCCGAGAGAGCTAAGTTGGAATTGGACACCGCCCGGGTGGCCGCCGCCAGCGAAGCGGACCGCTTGGTCCGCGAGCGAGAGGCTGCGGAAAATGCGCGCCAGCAAGCGGTATCCGCGCAAGAAGCAGCTCAGCGGGATGCCCAGCAAGCTCGCGAACTTGCAGCCAAAGCCGATCAGGAGCGGACGGAGCTACGCTCACGCCTGCAACAACAGTTGAATCTGGTTCTAGAGACGAAGCAAACCGCCCGTGGTCTCATTGTGAATATTTCCGATGTGCTCTTCGAAGTTGGAAAATCCACGTTGAAGCCTGGGGCACGGGAAAAGCTCTCCAAGGTGGCGGGCATCATTTCTGTACACGCGGACTTGGCGCTGCAGGTGGAAGGTCACACGGACAGCACGGGGTCAGATGAGCTAAATCAAAGACTGTCGGAAAGCCGCGCCGCTGCAGCTCGGGATTTCCTGATTTCGCAAGGCTTGAACTCTGCTCACATTACCGCCAGAGGGTTCGGGGAGAAGCTGCCGGTAGCTTCGAACGATAACGCGGCGGGGCGCCAGCAGAATCGGCGAGTGGAGCTGGTGATCTCCGGTGAATCGATCATCTCAGGAGACGTTGGTAGCGCTCGTAGTCGTTAACGCGTTCACCTGACAGGATGGCTGATAGTTAGCACTCTCAGCCATCCTGGCTACCGGGCCTGGGTTAGGGTAATTCCAGCAAGTCCCCCCACCGCAGCAAGCGACGTCTGCGCGGCCGTGAAGCCGAGGCGGAAGTCTTCCTCCCTATAGTTCTCGTATTTGTCACTACGCTCATGATGGTTTGGATTTGAACCCCGTACTATTCCAGCGACTCTTTCGTTTTCGCGTACGCTGACGGAAGGCGCCAGATCCTCGAACCGAATCGAATCCGTACCCGCCATGTTCGCGCCGATGGTTACCGGATAGTCCTTTGCGTAGGCCTGATTCGCGGCCCGCAACGCGGCTGCCAGCTTAGTTGAGTCGGATGCCATGGACGAGTTTTCCTGATATTCCACGTTGATGTCCGCGGTGGGGCTCTGGTTCGCGAGCGGCGGCATCCCGTGGTCGTACATCATCATGTCGTGCTGAATCACACCGAGCCATTTCGGTTCGGCCGGCGTTCCTTGCAGGGGCCCTCGTTCGCGAGCGTAGGTGCCGCTGCCGTCCATGCCGAACTCCTCGTTGTTCCAAAAGATAAACCGGATGGAGGGGCCGGTGCGCACGTCGCGCATGCCCAAGACGCGCGCCAATTCCAACACCACGGCGCAGCCGGAAGCGTCGTCATCCGCTGCCTCGCCGCCGCCACGGCCGTCCATGTGCGCGGAGACGATGTACATCTCGCCCGGCGTGCTGCTCCCGATCTTGGTGGCGTAGATGTTTTCCAAGGGTCCGCTGCCGGACATGTAGCGTTGCCGTTCGACGTTTGTATATCCGAAGCTCCGTAACTGTTTTTCCAGGAAGTCGATGGCATCGCGATTGCGCTGCGTTCCTTGGTTTCGATCTCCGAACTGGGACAGGCCCTTGATGTGCGCTTTGTAGCGGTCCCACTCCAACCGCCCCACGGTGACGCGCACGGGCTCCAGCAGCGGAGCCGCGGACTGAGCGGAAAGGCCCGCTGCGAACGCAATAGTGCCCAACAGAAGACGCATCGCTTTCCTCCAACGTACTAGCATCTGGATTGTACGATACTCCCATCATGGCGGCATTTTTGCACGGATTCCTGCTGTCCTTGTCTCTGTGCATGGATCTGGGACTGGTGAACATCGTTACCCTGCGTATCTCCTTATCGCGGAATGCGACAGCCGCATTTTTCCTGGGGCTGGGATCGGTCGTCGGGGATCTGGTCTACTTCGCGCTGGCCGTCATGGGCGCTACAGCGTTGCTTGGCTCGCGTCCAGTGCGCTTGGGTTTGTGGATCTTCGGCACCATTACATTGCTAGTCCTTGCCATTCGCGCGGTGAGAGAAGTGCTGCATCCGAAGATGCTCGCGATGGATGGCAAGTTACCTGACAGCAAGGGTGGTTTGGCGAAGTTGTTCGTTACGGGCGTTGGGCTGGCTCTGGCTTCCCCCAGTGCGATCTTGTGGTTCGCGGCGGTGGGCGGCAGCGTGATCGCGAGTTACGGGTCGCCGGATGGCGACAACCGGCGTACCTTCTTATTCTTTGCGGCTGGGTTCGCACTAGCGGGTGTAGCTTGGGCTGCCGCCTTCGCGTACGGTGCGGCCGCATTGAAGCACTGGCTCGGCTGGCGACTGGCCAAGGGACTATCGTTCGCTTCCGCGCTGCTGTTCCTCTACTTCGCGGCAGACGTGTTTGTTAGAGGGCTACGCGAGTTCCGATGACACGTCAGGTTGGACCAGGCGGATCTGGCTGAGGTTGACCGAGAACGTCCGCGGATCGGTCGGTACGGTCCATGTGGGCAAGGCGTGAATTTCAACGCAGTACTCGTCTGCCGCCGGCAGGTCGGCTTCCAGAATGAAGAGGCCCGTACGGTCGACGGGAAACGTTCGCAGGGACCCACCGTTGACCACGACACGGATTTCGCCAGGAACGCTTTGAGGTGAAGCATGGCCGCGGATGCGCAAGCTCTGCGACCCGGCTTTGACGCGGCGAAGAAAGGCATCGGCGCGGGCGCCGATCCAGCGGTATTTGTTGCCGTGGACGCCTTCCAGCGGGTACCACTCGCCCACCAGCCGCAGTTCGTGGCCGGGCAGTGAGAAGTCGATGATGTCGTCGCGGTCGCCAGGGTAAAGCTCTGCGCGGTCGGCGGAAGGCAAAAGGTTGTAGACCTCTTCTTCGTTGGCTGCCGCATAAGAACAACTTGCGCAGTGGAGCGTCGCGGTTGCGTCCAAAGCAAGGCTACCCTTGCAATCAGGACAGCGCAGAAGCGTTTCGAAAGCTGTAAACGGTTGCGCGGATGGCGGGGCTCCGGCCTTCCGGCAAACGGCCGCCAAGGTTCCCCCCAGCCAACGTGCGCCCCTTAAGTTCGAAAGCGCCGCGCGTTTCACCAGGCGCTCCCCCCAGCCGCGTTCCGGAACAAACGCGTCATATTCTTGCGCGGAGAAATACTTCTTGGCAAGCACGTCCCAGTCCGCCAACCCCATGGTGTGATTCTGGCGGATACCGAAGCTTTCTTCCTGATGCGCCCCAATCACATCGCGGACCAGATAGCCCAACAATCCCCAGTCGAAGAGTTTGCGCTCCCAGGGTTTCATCGTGTCGTAGTAAGGTGCGCGGTAAAGCCGCAGGGAGAGTTTCCTTAATAAGGGTTCTTCAGCGAACAGAAACACGCCTCCGGGCTGCAGCACGCGCGCCACTTCACGGAATACGCTTTCGATGTCCATGAACTGGCTGAGCGTCTGAAAAGTGCACACGAAGCGCAGGGATTCGTCCGCGAATGGTAAGTGCACTGCGTCCCCAGCGATCCGGATCGGAGCTTTCGTAAGATTCCACGCCTGCATCAGGTGGCGGCCGTGGCGCAGCGAATCAGCGGATATATCCAGCGCGAAACCTTGCGCGCCGAAATCGTTCGCCAGCATGTAGCTGGTATGCCCGGCATTGGCTCCAATCTCAAGAAAAGGAGTCATCGCTTGCGGCAGCCTGCCGATAAACGCCGCATGCCGTCGAATCACTGTAGCCCGGCGAGTATTCTCTTCCGCGTAAATACGAAGATTGCGTTCCGGTTCCCCAAGGGAGGCGAAGTTATGGAATTCGACTTGAGCGCGTTTAACGGAGAAGGGCTGGGCTTCCATGCTTAGGCTGGCAAGCTTGATTGTACGCGAGGCGGGCGGTTACTTTCGGGCGTCCAATTGGAGCAGAGCTTCGGCCATGCGATTCACTGCGTACTCTTCGTCATTACGGCTGTCCTCATTGTCCTCTAGCGCCGCTTTGAAGGGCCGTTGATATCCCGCGGCGTCCAACACCCGAATCCGCACTGTCTTTGCGTCCGCATCCCAGTGAATGTTACCTATAGTTCCGGCCCGCAGCCCTTCCTGCCCTGCCGTGTCCAGGGAAATCTTCCAGTCCTTAAGTTGCGGACGTGCTTGCCAAACCGTAAGGCGTTTCGCTAGAAACTCACGACCCTTGGTTTGCCGCTCAGACTTAGATGGTTCGGGCGCAGCCACAGGGGCAACACACTCCCGCGCCAAGCTGGTGAGCAACAAATGGGTTGACAGAAGTACGGCTTGAGAACGAAACTTGGCGCGAGTCTAGGACTGGGTAATTGTGTGCGTGAGTCATTGGAATTCAAGGCCGGTTCACGCCGACGCGATCGAGCAAAAGTTTGGCGCGCGGGTCTTTTTTCACCGGGTCAAACAGCGGCCAGCTACGCATCCACATCAGGCCGCCGTTGCGCTGGTCAAAGGCCCTCTGCAGCCATTGGAAGCCTTCCTCGCGGTTCCCCAGTGCGTAGTGCGCCAGGGAAAACGCGAACGCTGGGACGTACCCCTGCGTCGCGGCCTGTTGCATACGGAGGAGTTCGGCACGTGCCGCCGCCTGGTTACCAGAGGCCGCTTCGGCTTGGATCAGCGTGACCATCGCCAAGGGCATGGGTCCCAGTTTTTGGGCCGCACTTCGGGCGGATTCTACAGCGCGTGCGTTGTCCCCGCGGGCCAAGTAGGCAACAGCCGTCGCGAGGTCGAACAACGGCCACTCCCGTTCGATGGTCCGCCCGCGTTCCACCTCTGCCAATGCCTGATCGAATTGCCGCTGCTGATAATAGTTGGCGGAGAGATCCAATCGGTACATCCGCGATAACGGGTCCAGCGCGATCGCGCGCTGCAAATAGGGAAGTCCCTCGGCCGGGCGCCCGAGATACTCGAAGTAGTGCGCATACCAATGGATGCCGTAAGCAAACCCGGGTTTAAGTTGAAGGGCGCGCTGGAATTCCCGTTCCGCGCGGGCGAAGTCCCAATCGGCCTCCACCGCAACAAGCCCCCTGGAGGTATGCGCCTCCGCGAGCGCATCGTCCAATACAAGCGCCCGGTCGGCTGCCGCGCGAGCTTTGGACGCCACTTCAGCGGTCGGCGCGAAGTCCAGGTCGATCTGGTAAGAGTACACTTCAGAAAGTCCGCTGTACGCCAATGCGTAGTCGGGGCTCCGTGCGATCGCCTGGTTGAAGTAGGCGATGGCCCTTTCCAGTTCTTCAGGCTCTTGCTGATTCCAATGGTAGCGACCCAGCAGGTACAGGTCGTGCGCTTCTAGACTGGGCGGCACACCGGCTGAACTGCGGGACGACGCCAAACTTCTTTGGAACGACTCGGCAATGGCCGTGGCGATTTCGGTTTCGACCGCCAGAACATCCTTTAACGGGCGGTCCCATGATTTGGACCAGATATGAATTCCATCGCTTGATCGAACCAGTTGCGCGGTGATCCGCACCGTATCTCCTCCGCGCCGGATGCTGCCTTCCACCAGTGCGTCCACGTTCAATCGCCGGCCAATTTCGCGAATGTCCAGCGGGTTTTTCTTAAACTCGAAGGCGGATGTACGCGCAGCCACACGGAGATCCGGGATGGACGTCAGGCGGTCAATCACCTCTTCGCTGAAACCGTCCGAGAAGTATTCGAGGTTGGGATCTCCGGAAAGGTTTGCGAAGGCCAGCACGGCCACCGAGTTCAACTGGTTGGTGGTGGGACGCATGCTCCAATACGCGGCCCCGATCAGGCCCACGGCAAGCAGCCCGCCCGCAACCGCCAGCCAGGCGAAACGCGGTTTCCTGGGCTTGGGCTCCGGCTCGGCCGGGTTCGGGGAAGCAGACTCCAGGACCGAAAAAACCGGTGCGTATCCCGGGCTGGGCATCTCGATGCGGATGGAGGCTTGCCCACGGGGGCCGTCGTAATATTCCTGGAGTTTCCGCCGCAGCCGGCGGGCCTCCACTCGTACGATGGTTTCCATCTTGGGGTCAAAGGAGGGATCGCGGTCGAAGACTTCGATACCTAGCGTGTACTCCTTGATAGCGTCGGGGTCACCCGCGAGCGTCTTTTCCACAACATACCGGAGGAAGCGGACCATGCGCTCCGAATTGGTGAAGCCGGGACTGGAAATCACCTCCGCGAGCGCGGACCGGACGGCATCGGGATGCGGCGTAGGGGCGGAACTCACTGTGAGCTAACTCTAACTCACTTTATTCTGCACCAGTTTGCGGCGATTCTGGCAATCGGGAAGTGGCCGAAAGGCGCCCCGATTCTAAATCAAGGAGATTTTCAACATGACACTTCGACGCACCTTTATCCTACTGACGGCCTTACTGCTGTCGGCGTTTTCGTCGGTTTCTTCCGCCAAGAGCAACTCTCGGGGAATCGACGGAACCTGGGTTTTCTACATCACACTCGACGGCGCCCCACCCTGCCAATGCATCCAGATCGCGACGTTGCATGAGGATGGCTCGGTTGACGGTCCGGCCAACGATCACTTTTCCGGTGAAGCGCGAGGGGAGTGGGTCCCGAAAGACGGCGACCTCAACGTGATGACGCTGGTTTTGAATACCATCAACCCGGACGGTACGGCAGCCGGCTTGTTCCAGGTCAAATTGAACATGCATCGAATCGGCACGGACGCCATGTCCGGAGACTTCACATTCCAGATTCTGGCGAACGGCGGAAGTGCTGTGGCGAACGGAACGGGAAAGTTCAAGGCCTCTCGGGTGAAAGCCGAGTAAAGGTGCCGCATGGCGACTCTAGCGCACCCACTCCCCGCTCTGCATTATGGAGTCGGGTGCGCCGGTCTCCGCGTTGAGCAGAATAAAGTTGGCGGGCTGGCCGGCCACAATCGTGGCATCGTAGGGCATGGGTCGAATCAACTTGCCCTTCGCATTAATGGTCTCGGCCCCTTTAGGTACAGGCGTGGAGGCCTGGGGTCCCACAGATCGAATTTTTCCACCGCCGATCACGATCACCGAATAGGGAATGGGTTCAGCGTCCAGCGACACTTCCAGGCGCCCGCCGACGATGGCCTTCAGGCCGGCCTCCGCCGTGGGTTCAGCGCAGCTGGTCAGCAACACCAGGGTGAAAAGCGTCAGAATGGCATACTTCATTGCAGTAAAGACTCCAGCGAGAGGGCGCGTAGATCCGGGATCAGAATGTCAGGATGATGAGTGGCCAGCTCGGCAGCGCCGATCACCCCGGTGGCGACAGCGATGGACCGTATCCCATTCGCCTGCGCAGCGCGGATATCGTTGGGGTGATCGCCTATGAGCGCGATGGGGCTGGACCGGCTGATCCAACCTTCGCGGCGGGCGTGGCGGATGGCGATCCGCACCAAGCCAGCCCGGTCGCGAGCCAACTCCGCAAACGCGCCAAAGCGAAGGTAGCGTTGCAGGCCGGCGCGCTCCATTTTCGTCCAGCCAATGCGCGTCAGGTTACCCGTCACCAAGGCAGTCGGAACTCGCCTGCGCCATAGTTTGTAGAGCAGCAGGCGCGCGCCTGGGCACGTCTTCCGCCGCAGGTCCGGACACCTGCGCACGTAAATTCGTTGCGCTTGTGTGACCACGGCCGGCATGTGCCTGCGGATCAAACTTTGCGACGCCCCCGCGTGTGCCAGCATGGCGCTAAGAATATCGCGGTCTAACATGCCGGCAACGGGAACTTGATCCAAGCTGGTTTCGATGCCCGTGATCTTGCGGACGGCTTCTATCAGCGCGTGCCGATGATGCGGCCCGGCGCGGCGCAGCAGCGTACCATCAATATCGAACAAGACCAGGGCCTGCGGCGGGGCGGAGGGCATCCACATTCATGATAGCCGGATCTGTGGGGCATCCTGCTACAATTGGCTTCGAATGCAAGTTTTGCAAGCAGGCCGGCACAAGCTTCTGTTACTGGAGCTGGACACCGAATTTGTCGAGAACATCGCCCGCCAGGCGGGGTTCGAATTCAAGATCGAAGACCAGGACCGCTGCATGGTGTTGGATCTTTCTGCCGAAGGCCGCCAGTCGCCTCTGCTGCTGTTCGACGCCGCGGATCCCGCTAATCTCGGGTGGTTCTCGCGCTGCCAGTTCTACGTGGATGGCATCTCCGGCGCCGTGCTGCAAACTCCCATTCAACTGGCGAACCAGAAGGATTCCAAAGGTCGCGTTCTGCCCAACGCCATCCGGGTACAGATCAATAAGGAATTGCCGGTCACCTTCCGTCTGCCGAACAAGGCGCCCGTGACCGAGCAGACCATTTACGCAGTGCTCTACAATTTCCTCAACGCGCTGCTCAATACCGGTGTGGGCGTGTGTGGCGGCAGCGTCGTGAAGCCCTTGGCGGGGCGTACGGAACCCCAAGCCACCCGCAACTAGCACCCGGCGCGGAATCCCGCGGCCCAGCGCCGTACACTACACGTATGGCAACTCTGGGACTCATCGAATATCAAGACGCTTCACCCGAAGTGCGCGCCGTCTATGACGACATCATGGCCACGCGTAAAACCGACTGGATCAATAATTTCTGGAAAGCCATCGCGCATGATCCCGCCTTGCTGGCGCGCACCTGGGAATCCGCGAAACAGGTGATGGGTGCGGGCGCGTTGGACCCGCTAACCAAAGAGTTGATCTATCTGGCGGCCAGCATGACCAACCAATGCGAATACTGCATCACGTCGCATACTGCCTCCGCGCGGTCCAAAAATATGAGCGACGATCAGTTGAAGGAATTGATCGCGGTGGTAGGCTTCGCCAACGCCAACAACAAAGTCGTGTCGGGATATCGAGTCGAAATCGACGAACGCTGGAAATAAGCTGCCGGCTATTCCGCGGTTTGTCCGGAGGCCTGCAGAATAAACTCTTCGATGCGGGAAACCACCTGGCTCGCCTGCGGTTCGAAAAGCGGCATCACTTCGGCCGTAGCTCGCACCGGCACGTATACGCTGCCAGTAGGGGTCTGGATAAAGCGGCTCAGTGGCGCCGATATCATGCGCTGCACCTCGGCGATTACCACTTGCCTCGATTCGGACCGCCGCAGGATGACCACAAACGCCGGGCCGCGCCAGCGGAATAAGGCATCTCCCTTTTCGGCCAACGTTGAAATAATATGTTGGCTGTAGAGTTGGATCACCTGGTTACCAAACGCCTCGCCATAGCGGGCGTTGATGAGCGAGAGCCGATGTACGTAGACGATGGCCGCATAACAGTGAAGATCCGCTGCCTGTGCGCGGCGCAGGGCGTCTTCCGCCTGCGCCCGCATCGGCTCAAAGGCGCACCCTTCAATGCCGGCCGTGGTGATAGCAGCCACCGGCTGCTTGGCTGCATGAGAAGCGGATTTCTCCAAACCGGCTACGCGATCCTGCAAGGACGCGCAACGCTCTGCCAGTTCCGCGCGCTCGCGTCTCATCTCGTCCAGCAGGCGCTCTCCCGTGGCTTCGATCGCGGCATGGACTGCCGGTAATCGATCTGCCCGCAGCGCGGATTCAACCGTCGCCCTCAGTTTGAGCACGGCGGCTTGCGCATCGCCGTTCGAAGAAAGTTTCTCAAAGTGATCGAGTAGAGTTCTTGCCGTCCTGTCCAGATCGGCCGTCAATGCTTCCCAGCGATTCTGGTTCTGGACTCCGCAGTGCCGGATCGCCTGCGAGACTACCCCCGCTGCAATCAACATCTGGGAGACACTGGGCGAATTTCCGAATGTGTCCGTCGCCTCGCGCACCAGACGCCGGAATGACTCCACTTCCACGGCGTTGCCATGGGCGGCGTAATCCGAGGCCGCTCCCGCTACCAGCAGCGTAACTTCTTTCCACGCGGCGAGGTCCGCGGCTGCCGGTTCCGAAGGCTGGGCGGGCGAAATGGTTAGAGCGGACACGGGCATGCCACTCTCATCGGCTCCGGGACCAAAGTTATGCGCAATTTCGGGCCCAACCTGCAATTGGCTTCCGCGTTACTCATCCGGCCCCTGGGTGCTATCCTCGAAAAGTGAAATTCCGCGGACTGCGTTTGATCGCCGCTGGACTGGTCGCCTTCCTGGTATGCAACCTCGGCGCGGCTTTCGCCTTTCAACGCGAATTCCGCGAATACGGCGGCGAGCGCCCCCTGCCTCTGCCCGCTGACGCCCGCGACCCGTCAGAATTCGTCTTCGGCCACCTTATGTACCCTAGCGCCGGCGGCCGCGGATTTTTCGGCGGAGGCGGCCGCGACTGGCGGAACGGCGGGAACGGCAATAACTGGACCAACGATTACCCCGCTGCCGATCGCCACCTCATGATGGCCATCCGCCGTCTCACCTTCGTTCAGGCCCGCAGCGTGGAACAACCTATCAACCTCGAAGATCCCGATGATGTCTTCAACTGGCCCTTCCTTTACGCGGTCCGCACAACGTCCATTAACCTCACCGATGAGATGATCCATAAACTGCGCGACTACATCGACCGCGGCGGCTTCTTCGTCGCTGACGACATGTGGGGACCCGCGGAGCACCAAGCTATCTTCGACACCATTGAACGCCTTTACCCCAATCGCGAATTGGTCGAGTTAGGCAACACCGACGCCGTCATGCACAGCCTTTTTGACCTCAATGATCGCTACCAGATCATCGGTCAATGGGGGATCCGCAACGGCTTCCGGCCGCTGGACGGAGTCTCCTATGACCCCCATTGGCGCGGCGTATTCGACGAGAAAGGCCGCATGGTCATCGCCATTTGGCTGAATAACGACACGGGCGATTCGTGGGAATGGGCCGATGTTCCCGAATATCCCGAACATTATTCAGCGCTGGGTTTCCGCATCATGCTGAACCACATCACCTACGCCATCACGCACTAGCTTAGTGCGTCATGAGCGTTCACGAAAACGCCGTACTACCAATAACGCCGCGGCGGCAAACAGCAAATACAATCCGATTTGCGACCAAGGCCCGCCATAGATACCGTGCTCCGGTTCCGTAAAGAAACCGGCGATCAGCAACGCGGGCGCTCCCAGTACCAGCACTGAGATGACGCGATCCAAGCCTGTGCCTGTGGAATTGCCAAGCGCAAGATTAGCCAGCGCGCCCAGCATAATGAACAAATGCCGTGAGCGATACACGGCGCGAGTCGCATCGCCAAGTTGATCCATCGGTGGCGTGTGAATCCAGCGCATATACGCACCTGTGCCTAAAAAGACAACTAAAGTGACCGTCCCCACCCACCAGTGAGCGCGCCGCATGGGTTTAAGACGCCAAACGTTGCCGCTGGGCGGCGTCTTTGATTATGCTCCGCGAGCCTGCATACAGCACCACCGCCAGTACCGCCGACAAGACAGGAATCACCAACATCGCCTGCTGCAATCCTGTGGCTCGGAAAGCTTCGGACACGTCCACGGAACCTGCCGCCGTCGCGGCCCGCCGAGCCAAAGTGTCCGACAATTTCCCGGTCAGCACTGGCCCGAAGGACGCTCCAGCCATGTACATTCCGAAGAAGTAGATGGCCATCGTGGACGCCCTCTGCGTGGGCAGTACGATGTCCTGAATCGCCGCGTAGACCAAGCCGTAGTAGCCGTTCAATACGCCAAAAGTGACCGTCAGCATCGCCACCGAGAACACGATCGCGCCCTCGGGTTGAATGATTCCTAAATAGGAAAATGGCACTGCCACCAACGCCAAGGCCGCTGCGGCCAGCATTCGTCCATCGGTGCGTTTGTTAACCACCTTGTCCCCCAGCCACCCCGCGAGAACGCCGCCGGCCGAACCGCCGATCAAATACGTGATCGCCGTCCCCAGCCCCGCCCGCGCGTTCGACACGTGATGAATACGACCCAGCATCGCCGGCAGGAATGTCGCGATCGCGTACATGTTGAAGTTCAGTAGCGCGCCCGAAAAAATGATCCACCACATGGTGGGGATTCGGAGCACCACCCACATGGAACCAGCAGGAGCCGCCACCGCGTCCGACGCTCCGCGAACCGGTTCCCGCAGCATCAGTAGCGCCGGGATCAACAACAGAGCAGGAGCCGCCGCGGTGACCATCGCCGCGCGCCACCCCCACGCATCCGCAATCGATCCGGCGAAGATGAAACTCAATGCGCCACCAATCGGGAAGCCCAACATGAATAGCGCCAGCGCCCGCGAGCGCCGTTCGGGGGGGAACAAATCTCCAATCCACGAGGCTCCGGTGGGCGCGCATACCGCTTCGCCGACGCCCACTCCCATGCGTGGAATCAGCAGCGTCATGAAGCTGGACGCGAGTCCGGAAGCGGCGGTCATCAGGCTCCAGATGCCCACGCCCCAGGCCAGTAGTTTGCGGCGGCTCCACACATCCGCGACGCGACCCAGGGGGATGCCGATGAACGCGTAGACCCAGATAAACGCGCTGCCCATCAAGCCCACCTGCGCATCGGTCAGACCGAACTCCTTGCGTACCGGTTCGGTGAGAGCGCCGGGCATGCTGCGGTCGTAGAAATTCAGCAGGTTGATGAGGAAGAGAACGACTAGCGAAAAGGTGCGGCCGTTTGTCACGCGGCTTCTCCTATCCGTGCGCGGCCGCGCGAGCTTCCAGCGCTTCCACAGCAGCCTGTAGCATTACCGCGCGTGGAGCTTTGTCTCCCGTCCAGATCTCAAACTGCCGCGAGGCTTGTTCCAGGAACATCTCCAGACCCGGAATCACCACCGCCTTCTGAGCCTTGGCGCGCTTCAATAACTCGGTTTCCATGGGCGTGTACACCATGTCGAAAACCAGCTGGGCGGGGATCTTGTCGCGGAAGAAGCAGCGGTCCACGTTGGGCGACATGCCCAGCGGCGTTGCGTGTACCACCGCATCAAACATGCGCGCCTCGGCGTGTTCGCGCGATAAAGGCTCGGCTCCGCAGGCCGACGCCAGAGCTCGAACCCGGTCCAGGTTACGGCCCGTCAAAGACAACTTACAGCCGGCTTCCTGCAGCGCGAACACAGCGCCGCGAGCCGCGCCGCCATTGCCGACCACCAGAATATGCGACTTGTTCAATTTCAGGTGACGCTCCAGTGGCACTGTGACACCGGGAGCATCCGTATTCGTCCCGCGCCACTTGCCACCCTTACGCCATACCGTGTTCACCGCGCCGATACGCTTAGCCACCAAATCCACCTGGTCCAGATAGCGAATGATTTTCTGCTTGTGTGGAATGGTCACGCTGAAGCCGGCCAGCGGCAGGTCTTCGGCCATGGTGAAGAAATCCTTCAGCTGGCCGGGATGCACCAGAAAAGGAAGGTAGCTCGCGTCAATACGGCGGGATTGAAACGCGCGATTATGTACCGCGGGAGAAATCGAATGGCTCACTGGATCGGCGATTACGCCGTAAATCCGTGCATCGCGCGTGAACTTGCCTACCCGGTACAACGCCCGTAACTTCTTTGCGTTCACCTGCCCGGAGGCCGTTCCCCCGGCCATGTTCGGCGCGGCGTAAGTATAGAGTCCGCCGAATGCCGGTGAAAGGACTCGCGTGGCGAAGCCCGTCTCCCCCATGGCGAGCAGGATCGTCGGCGTCTTGGGGTGGGATTTCGCCAGTGCCAACAGACGCGAAGTATCGGACGGCTTGCGCGCCGTGGTCACGATCTTGTAGCCATGTGCCGGGATGCGAGTCATGCGGCGCAATACGTTATCCAAGCGCGGCGGAGTGCCGCCATAGTTGTGATAGGAGAGCAACAGATAAGTGGAAGCGCGCAGCTCAGGTAACCGCTCTTCGCAATTCTCAGCGCTCTCGATCTCCAGATCCACCGCATGTGCGCCGGCTTCCTTCGCCGCATTCAGGATGCGGAGCTGCTCTTCAATGCTGCCCGTGAAGCGGCCTTGGTTCTGACGCCGCCGGCACGTTGCCAGGATGGTGCAGTCGGTGTGCTTGAGCAGAAACTTGCGCATCGCCGCCAGGCCCTTCTCGGGGTCTGGAAGGTAGTCCAAACGGAATTCCAGAAAACGTTCGCCCGCAAGATACTCGGCGCGCGCTTGGGACACAAGGCTGTCGACGTCGGGCAATCCAAGTGCGATACAGATTGGTGGAAAGATGGTCGCTTGGCCCATTTAGCAGCCGTTCATCGTATCACGTCACAGCTGTATTAATAAAGTGGGCAAGGCGGACGGAGATCTGGTCGCGAATCGCGCGGAACGCCGCAAGCCGGGTGGCTTCGTCGCCTGCCACCGCCGCGGGATCTTCAAACGGCCAATGCAGATGCGTTACAGCGCCGTGAAAGACGGGACACGCCTCGCGTGCGTTGTCGCAGACGGAGATCACAGAGTCGATCTTGCGGTCCACGAATTCGTCGACGTTCTTGGAACGGTGGGTCGAGAGATCGATGCCCAGCTCGGCCATCACCGCGACGGCCTCGGCGCGGACGGCGGTGGGACGCGTGCCAGCGGAGAAGACCTCGAAACGGTCCCCTGCGGCGTGCCGAAGTAACCCCTCGGCCATCTGGCTACGCGCGGAATTTCCGGTGCACAGGAACAGAAGTCTATGTTTAAGGGACATGGGAAGGCTCAGACTTGAAGATGCGGAACAGCAGTGTGGCCGCTGCCGCGCCAGCGAGTTGCGCGGCCATGAATCCCGGCGCGTCTTGTGGACGAATGCCCGCGAACGTGTCCGTAAAAGATCGCCCCAGGGTAACGGCCGGGTTCGCGAATGACGTGGATGCCGTGAACCAATAGGCGCCCACGATATACGCCGCTACCGCGAACGGCGCGACATCGGAGCGTCCGCGCAGTCCACGAATCACCGCCAGTAGGCCGAACGTTGCGATGAATTCGCTGAACAACTGGGGGCCGCCCGCGCGCACATGTTGCGAGGCCGCGAACAGGGGCTCGCCGAACATCAGATGCGCCGAGGCAACACCCACGAAGGCGCCCACTACCTGCGCCACGATATAGCCCGGCACTTCGGACCAACGCATTTCGCCCACCGAAGCCTGTGCCAGGGTAACTGCCGGATTGAAATGCGCACCTGAGATGGGACCGAACGTCACGATCAACGCGAAGAGCGCGGCTCCGGTAGCGAGCGTATTCGCCAGCAGCGCCAGTGCGACATTACCTCCGCTGAGCCTCTCGCCCATGATCCCGGAGCCCACCACCGCAGCTAACAGGAATGCGGTCCCGACACCTTCCGCTATGACGTTCCGTGTCCGGTCCATCGCCCTAGGAACAGCATCCGGGCGCGCAGCATGCCGTGGCCGGTTTGCGCGCTCGAATGAAGGCGCTCATGAATTTGCCCTCCACCTGAGGAGCAATCTTGTCCACATCGATGCCTTCCGCGCTGAACATCGCTCGGGCGTCTTCGATGTTGTAAACGCGAGTCGGCTCCAGATCGATACTTTCGAAACCTGCCTTGGCCAGTTTCGCGAAATAGTCGGAATCCCGCAGTGCCCCGGCAATGCAGCCCACCCACAGCAGCATGTGCCTGCGAACTTCTTCCGGAACGTCCCCTCGCACGACCACGTCGGAGATTGCGAAACGTCCGCCCGGCTTCAGCACGCGAAATGCCTCCGCGAGCACGCGATCCTTGTCGGCGGAGAGGTTTACTACGCAGTTCGAAATAATCACGTCGACGGAATTGTCGGGAAGCGGAATATTCTCGATCTCGCCCCGCAGGAATTCTACGTTCGTCGCGCCCGCCTTGCGTTTGTTCTCTTCGGCCAACGCCAGCATCTCGTCCGTCATGTCCAGTCCGTAGGCTTTGCCTGTGGGTCCCACGCGCCGCGCCGATAGCAGTACGTCGATGCCACCGCCAGAGCCAAGATCCAACACCACTTCGCCGGGCTTCAGCTCCGCCAGCGCCGTCGGGTTTCCGCAACCCAGCGAGGCTAATAAGGCGGCCTCAGGTAATTCGCCCGTTTCCAGCGTTGAATACAAATTGCTGGTGATCGGGTCGGTGCAACCGGCGCCCGGCGCCGCGCCACAGCAGGAACTTCCTCCCGTGGTTGCCCGCAGGGCCGCTTCACCATACTTCTGTTGGACAGATTCTTTGATACTTTCGACGTTCATGGAATTACCTCCCTAACAGGCTTTGAAAAGTTTCTCGGGCGAGATCACATTCGACCGCGTGCAGCATTCGGCGTACAGAAACCCGAGCAATTCCTCCAGCACCGCGCTGTTGGCTGTATAACGCTGAAAGGTGCCCTCGCGCTTCGCATGCACCAGATCCTCGTTGCGCAGTTTTTCCAGATGGTGCGAGAGATTGGGAGCAGTCAGGCTCAGTTCCTCCTGAATTTCGCCCACCACCATGCCGTCCGGATGGGCACTCAGCAGTAGCCTCATGATCCGCAAACGCGTCTCGGTCCCCATGGCGGCGAACATGTCAGCATAGCGGGCGGTGTTATCAGGCGAATGGCTCATTCTATACTTCCACATTAATGGAAGTATAGAAGTAAGTCAAGGGCCTGTTTCTGACGATAGTCCCGACAGTGATCCTCGAAACCGCATCCGTAAAGTCAAAAGTCCTTGGGTTCGTTTCGTTAATTTGCCTACTTTTGCCGTCCGCCACATACCTCATCCTGAACCCGGATTTGCCCACTTTCGGAGAATTTCACGATGATACACTCTACTTCGTGGGAGCCAAATCGCTGGCTGCGGGCGACGGCTACCGCATCGCCAGCCTGCCTGGACAGCCTCCCCAGACCAAATATCCTCCACTCTATCCGCTTGTGTTATCAGCAGCATGGAGGTTCGGTCCGGCCTTCCCCGCGAACCTGCAAATGGCCGGCTGGATCTCCTGGCTCGCCATGCCGGCGTTGTTCCTTCTGATGCCCTCCTTATTTGCGCGCTGGGGGCTTTCCGGCCGCCGCATGTGGTTGCTCCTGATCGTGTTCGCGTTAAACCCCTACGTGATCTGGTTGAGTACGGAACTGTTGACAGAACTGCCGTTTCTGGCGCTGGCGCTGGCGGCAATGATACTGATCGAGCGCAGCCGAGAGCACGAAGCTCCGGTGGCGGTGGCGCTGGCGGCGGGAATCGTTGCCGGGTTGGCGTATTTGACCCGGTCGGCAGGCTTGGCCCTGCTGCCGGCGGGATTCCTGTATTTGTTGCTACGCGGCAAAGGCTTCCGGGGACGAAAGAAGGCGATCGGTTTCGCCGCGGCGATGCTGCCGCTGATGGCCGCCTGGATCGTTTGGCAGCAAATGCATCTCACCCCGACGAGCGATCCGTCGCTGACTTACTACACGGATTATGCAGGATACCAGCGGATGAACGTATCTCTGCAGGATTTCCCCCTCTACTTGTGGAGGAATCTGGACGGCTTTCTCCTTGGCTTGGGATCGTTGGTGATTCCCAAGATCGTCTCCAGCTTGCTGTTGAAGATTCTGGCGCAATCCATCGCGGTTGCGATGATCAGCGGAGTGGTGCGAATGGTCCGTCAAGGGCGCGCCGAACTATACGCCATGTTCGCCGCCGCCAGCACGGTGCTGCTACTGATCTGGCATTATCCGCCGGACGAGCGTTTCGTGATGCCGCTGTGGCCGCTGGCCTTCGCAGGCTTGCTAACGGAGTTGGAACACGTCACGGCGATGCTGCGTGCCGCGCGGCAACATAAGGACCGGTCCCAGAGAGTGGCAGCGTTAGGCGTCATGGCCGGCGTAGTAGTCATATTCGGCGGGGCCTTGGCGTACCAGATTGTGGTGGACGTTTCTTTCCTGCCGGAGGATGCGGCTTCCCATCGCGCGCAGCGAGTGGAGCAAGTGAAGGCCTTCGATTGGATCCACGCGAATGTGCCGGGCGACGCGGCGTTCTACGCGCATCTGGACCCGCTGCTCTACCTTTACACGGGGCACGCGGCCACCAGCCGCCCGCTGCTGCCGCGTTACTGGTACCACGAAGATCACAAAGCCATCGTCGACTATTGGGGCAATGTGGCCGAGTTTGCGCGCACGCACAAGCTCGATTATTACTACGCTCCGGATGTGGATCTAACGCACGGGTTGGTAGAGGAAGATCATCAGGGGATCGTGAAGGCGCTGGAAGCCAGCCCGAGCCTCGAAAAGGTGTATCGCGCCGGCGAAGTTACGATTTACCACTTCCGGGATGCGTCGCGCGCTGGCGCGACAGGCCACCATACAGAAGTGCCCCCACAAGCACAATAATCAGGCCCGGCCACGTTGTCGCGGGCCGGTAGGCGAACAGCACCACCAGCACCACAGCGGCTCCCAGGATGTACAGGGCGGGGACGACGGGATAACCGGGCACTTTGTAGGGCCGATCCGCATTAGGCCGCGTGGCGCGCAGGCGGAAGACCGCGGCGATGGTGAGAATGTAGAAGATCAGGGCGGCTGAGATCACGTAATCCAGCAGATTGCCGTAAAGGTTGCCGTACGTACCTGTAGCCACGTTGAAGGTTCGCGGCAGGACCAGCGCGGCGGACCATGCTCCCTGCATCCACAGCGAATGTCCGGGGACGTTCGCGGCATTGAGAGTTCCCGCGCGGCGGAAGAACAAGCGATCCTGCGCCATGGCGTAATAGGCTCGCGCGCCGGAGAGTACCAGGCTGTTGACACAACCGAACGTCGAAACCATGATGGCGATGGCCATCACCACTGCTCCGAATCCCGGGAAGATGCGATCCACCACGGCCGTGGCTACGCGATCCGATGGTGCGTTTTGGATACCCTCAAGCGGCAGCACCATCAGGTACACCACGTTGATCACGACGTATAACAGCACCACCGCGGTACATCCGATGGCCATGGCCTTGGGCAGGTTACGCCTAGGATCGCGAACCTCACCGGCGATGAACGTGACGTCGTGCCACGCATCGGCGGAGAACAATGACCCGGACTGCGCCACGCAGATGGCGACCAGCAATCCGAAGGCGCTGCCGGCGGCTACCCCCAGGGATGCGTCGAAGCTGCCGAAGCGGAAGAGGTCCGTGAAGTTGACGTTCATGGCTTCGCTGTTGCGCCCCAGAAACACGCCCGCCAGAACCAGGGCGGCTAGTGCTCCAATCTTCGCCGTCGTAAAAATGTTGGTGACGATCTTGCCATATTCAAGGCCGCGCGAATTGGTCCAGGTGAGCAGCAGAATCACGGCCACGGCCATCAGTTGCGCCGTGGAAAGCGACACGGCATAACCGGTGGTGATGTGCAAAGGCGGAATGATGTAGTTGTTCTCGGCGATTCCCGGCACTAGGATCGACAAAAACCGCGCGAAAGCGACCGCCACGGCGGCGATGGTGCCGGTCTGGATGACGGCGAACAGAGTCCATCCGTAGAGGAAGCCCCACAACGGCGAGTACGCCTCGCGCAGGAAAATATACACGCCACCCGCCTCCGGCAGCATGCAGGCGAGCTCGCCGTAGGACAGCGCGGCGGCGATGGTCAACAGCGCCGTCAGGGTCCACGCGGCCAGCAGCCATCCAGGCGAGTTAATCAGGCGCGCCATGTCGGCGGAAACCAGGAAGATCCCGGAGCCAATCATCGTCCCCATCACGATCATGGTGGCGTCGAACAGGTTCAGGCCGCGGACGAATCCGGTGGGGGAGGAACTGGAGGAGGATGTTGGCGTCGCGCTCATGTTTAGGTGCAATTATAGCGGTTACACTGGGAGCAAATGTCCTTTTTAAGCGATTTTCGCAATGAGCCTCTGGTGGATTTCACAATTGCGGAGAACGCCGCTGCCATGCAGGCCGCCCTCGTCAAGGTGAGGGGAGAACTTGGCCGCGAGTACGAACTGGTGATCGGAGGCCGCCGCAGCTCTACGGGAGGCAAAATTCAATCGCTGAATCCGGCCCACCCTTCCGAGATTGTCGGCATTCATCAAAAAGCGGGTCCGGAACACGTCGAGCCGGCGATGCAAGCCGCGCTCACTGCCTTTGAATCCTGGCGCAATGTTTCCGTAGAGGATCGCGCCCATTGGTTATTCCGCGTAGCTGCGATTCTCCGGCTGCGTAAACTCGAGTTCAACGCGTGGCTGGTGCTGGAGGTGGGCAAGAACTGGGCGGAAGCGGAGGCTGATACCTGCGAGGCCATCGACTTCTGTGAACTCTACGCACGCAGCGCCCGCCATCTGGATCAGGCCGAGCCCGTGGTGCAACTGCCGGGCGAGCGCGACATGCTGCGTTACATTCCCTTGGGCGTGGGCGCGGTGATCCCGCCGTGGAATTTCCCCTTGGCGATTCTGTGCGGCATGACCGTGGCCGCGGTGGTGTGCGGCAACACTGTGGTGCTGAAGCCGTCCAGCGATTCGCCCACCATAGCCGCGAAGTTTTTCGAAGCGATGGAGGAAGCGGGATTGCCTCCTGGTGTCGTCAACTTCTGCCCCGGGGCAGGCGGAACGTTCGGTGACGGTCTAGTCAACCATCCCAAGACCCGTTTCATCGCATTCACCGGATCGCGAGATGTAGGCTTGCGCATCAACCAGGCTGCCGCCGGGCAACAGCCCGGACAATTGTGGATCAAGCGCACCATTTTGGAGATGGGCGGCAAAGACGGCATCGTGGTGGCTTCCGACGCCGATCTGGATTCCGCGGCCGATGGAGTGACGGCCGCGGCGTTTGGATTCCAGGGTCAAAAATGCTCGGCCTGCTCGCGCGTGATTGTGGAAACGGCGGTATACGACGCGTTCCTCGAAAAGCTGCTGGCGCGGGTTGCGAAATTGAAGCTGGGCGATCCAGCGGAAAACGCTCCCGTGGGTCCGGTGATTAATGCCGCGGCACTTGAGACGATCCTGAAGTACGTCGACATCGGAAAGACCGAAGGTCGCATAGCCGCGGGCGGCAAGCGCGTTGCGGGGGCCGTTGCCGGGGAAGGATACTGCCTGGAGCCTACGGTGATTGCCGATGTCCCACGCACCGCCCGCATTGCTCGCGAAGAGATTTTTGGACCGGTATTAGCGGTGATCCCGGCGCGCGATTACGAGGAGGCACTTTCGATCGCCAACGATACCGACTACGGCTTGACGGGCGCGGTCTATAGCCGGTCCGAAGAACGCCTGCAACAAGCCCAGCGCGATTTCCATGTAGGCAACCTCTACTTGAACCGCAAATGTACGGGCGCCATCGTAGGCGCGCACCCGTTCGGGGGATTCAACATGTCGGGGACGGATTCCAAGGCGGGCGGCGCGGACTACCTGTACTTATTCACGCAGGCCAAATCGATTGCGCGAAAACTGTAGTTACTTCTTGGGGCCGATTTCGTACAGGTAGACGGTGTGGCTTTGGCGCTCTTCCGTCTTTTCCACGCGTACGGGTTTCCAACCTGGAATCTCGTAGTCGTGCGAAACCACGCGCGACCCCGGTTTCAGGTACTTCTCGAGCTGCGGCCGGAGTTTTGCATTTGACCCGGTGTCCATGTAGAGGGTGATCACGTTGGCGGAACTGAAGTCCGTCTGCATCACGTCGCCCTGGATGACCTTGGCGTGTTCGGCCACACCGGCGCGGTTGATTTCATCATTGGCGGCGGCCACCAGTTTGGGATTGATCTCAATACCGACGGCGTTGGCTTTGCGCCCGGCTGCCGCCACAAGAATGCGGCCATCGCCAGAACCCAGATCGTACAAAGTCTCGCCGGGTTTGACCTTGGCCATGTCGAGCATCAATTCCACGACGCGCGAAGGGGATGCCACATAGGGCGCTAATTTACTGGAATAGGCTGGAGCTTGCTGGGCGGACGCGACTCCGCAGAATAACAGGCAAGCCACGAAAACACCGGTTGAACGCATGGAAAACCTCACCGGGAAGCCCCCTTCCTCTGTCTCGATTCTACTACACGGCTGACCATCTCCGTTACCGCGAAGAACAGGTCTCGGGGACGTGTTATGGCGTATTCCTTGCCGCCAAACACACGTATGGCCCGGCCAATGGAATCGCGCCATGGAGTGGTCTGAGGCGAGAGATTGTAATTGAGATAAAAGATCGGATAGTCGATGCCTTCGGTAGCAGCTTTCAGCTCATCCTCGGGCGAACCTTCGGCAACCATGTACTTAGGGCCGGCGAAAATGAGCGCGTCAGGGCGGTCCGAAGCCGACATTTCGTTCTTGATCAGGTCGGTCAGAAACTCCACTTCTCCCCTTTTGTTCGCCAACAGCTTCATATTGATCACGCCGGGCTGGACATCGGCAATGGCCTTCCCCAGAGCTGGGAAATCAATCCGATTTTCGCTGGATTGCCGATATAAGACCCTTTGTTCCTGGATGTTGAACGCCACTACCGAAAATTTTCCGAAGCGCGGCTCATGCGTGATCCGGCGCATTACCGTCACCAGGGCCAAGGTATCGATGGGACGCATGGCGGAGGAGTTCTGGTTTTGCGGCGCGAAGTTCACTAGCACTTTGACGTTCAGCGGATTGGCCGCGTTTCGCTGAACCGGAGGATCTTCCAGAAATTGTTCCGCTCGCGAGGGTTCCACCGTATTGGCAGCGATCGCCAGTTCAATCTCTTTGTCGCGCTGGGCAAGCTCGGCGTTGGAATCCCAGAAGAAGGCGCACACATGCTCGGCGCGGTCTTTCATCAGCCAGTCGACGTGATACTTGCCTTCGCCAATATCGAAAATGCCTCCCAAGGTGCTTTCGCCGGAGGCGTTCTCATCAATCGGCGGCACGCGGATGTGCTGCGTAAAGTACATGGGCTTGTCGGGATCTTTTTCGGGAGTGACGCGGAAAAGCATGGAGAGCAGGTTTTCATTGCCAGCCAGTTCCTTCAAGGGAATCGTCACGTCGTAGCCGGTGTGGAACCGCAGATCAAAGCCCAGGACGGGGTCGGCGGGTTTCACTTCACAGGGCAGGTCCTTGCGCGGGATCTGCGCCTCCAGGATCGTCATGTCGTCGGGTACCAGATGAACACTGGTGCCCACGCCGGAGAGTTGGATTTGGGCAACCACAGGGGACACTGCGGGGGAAACCACGGCTAGGGCAAACACCCCCAGAGACGCTACTGTCCGGTGGACACCCATGCTGTTCTATATTCTAGTGGAGAACTGATAGGGGCGCGGCCGCGAAACATTTCCGGCCAGGAAATGTTTTAATCTTTATCTGCCCCACTCAGTCAACTGTTGCAGCACCTGTTGCGCGGCGCGTTGCCCGGCGGATTTCTTGGACGAGCCCTGCGCCTGGCTGACCCAATCTTTGCCTACGCGCACTTCCACCGTGAATGTCTTCACGTGTTCTGGTCCGTCTTCCGCGACAATGACGTAACGGGGCGGGGGCAGCTTCAAGGCCTGGGCCATCTCCTGCAGAGCGCTCTTGTGATCCGTGGCGGCGCTGCCGGCTCCATCCTCGGTCAGGCGGAAAGCTCCCAGGACGTGGGTTTCGATAAAGCAGCGCGCCGGGTCCGCTCCGGAATCCAAATAAATCGCGGCGATGATGGCTTCCAGGGCGTCGGCGAGCAGGGCCTTCTTCTCGCGGCCACCGGACATTTCTTCGCCGCGGCCCAGAAACAGAAATTCGCCCAGTCCCAAAGCTTGCGCGGCTTCGTGCAAATGCGCCGCGCTGACCAGGTGAGCTTTGAGTTTAGAAAGGCGGCCTTCCGGAGCATCCGGGTTGTGCCGGACCAAATATTCACTGGCTACAAAGCCCAGTACGGCGTCGCCCAAAAACTCCAATTGTTCATTGTCGCCGGAGGTATCGTGGGGAGCCCCAGCGAGATCTCCGGCTTGCTCATGGGCGTGGGATTTATGGGTAAGGGCGCGCTCTAACAATTCGCGGTCGCGAAAGGTATGGCCGATTACCGCCTCCAGCGCCGAAAGGTCGCCCTTCATGGATTGGAACCCTGGTTGAAAACTCGGTTGAATCCCAGGAAAAGTTTACTTCTGCTTCCTGAGAGTGTCCCCGCGCTTCTTCTCCTCTTCGGCCATCTTTTTGTATTGATCCGGCATGCCAGGCGTGGCGATAAAGCGGTCGAGTGCTTTGTTGGCATCGTCCCACTTCTTGCCCTGGTTGAAGGCCATTCCAGCGCGCAGCAGATTGGAAGCATCCGCGTTCTGAGCGGTCTCGACGGCCAGCAGGAACTTGGTTCCCGCCTCCTCATATTTCTGGCCGGCCAAAGCGATCAGGCCCAGCGTCATCTGGGCGCGAGCCTTGTCATCTTTCTTAGAGGCATCGAAATCCGCCTGCGGTTCCTGTGGCGCCTTGGTGCGCTTTTCGATCAGAGCCAAGCCGTCGTTGGCCAGTTTGGTTGCCCGGGTGAGCTTGTCGGCTTTGTCAAGATCGTATTCCTTGGTGCCGTTGGCGATTTCAGCGCCCAGCATGATCATGGCGTAGTCGCTGGTGGGATCCGCCTGAATTGCTTTCTCGTAATAGAACTTGGCTTTATTGGAATCCTGGACCTTCTGGCTGGCTTCCCCTGCCAGTGTGAACAGAAACCCGTTCAGCGTGCTGGCCGGGAACTTCAACACAAACTTGTCCACTTCACTATTGCGCGCGTTCACTTCCGCCGCGTTATTGGTCGGCATTATGTTGATCGCTTGCGCGGCTGTAATTTCTTCAGCCGAGGGCTGGGCGGCAACCGCAGCCGCAGCTGGGGCAGGGGCCTGCGCAAAGGCCTGGACAGGCAACGTCAACGCTACTACCGACATCGCCAACATTGCTTTAAACACGTTCTTCATTGTTAATCACGCTCCCTGTAGAATTCACTTGAAATCGATGCAGCCCATCATTGTTCAGGTTCGGGCGCCCTGGGTTTAAAGAAGGCTCCCGAAAGCCCCTGTTGGGCTTCCCGCTTGACTTGATCGGGCAGACCCGCGACGGCCAGGGACTGCTGGTAAAACTGTTTGGCCGATTCGGCTTCTCCTTGCGAATCCGCCAACTTTCCAAGATACAGCAAACTCCACGCCTGAGTAGACGCATCCGGTTGCAATTCGAGTACCTTGCGGAAGAGCTGATCCGCCCGTTCGGGGTCCCGATCCGACAGCGCCACGCGTCCCAACCCATAGTACGCACGGGCTTGCGGCGGCTTTTCGGCGGTATTGGCCAACAAGGCGTTCCACGCGCTGCGGGCCCCGGCGTAATCTTTCTTGTCGAACAAATCTTCCGCATCCTGCAAGGTTTTCGCGACCCCCGTCAACACCGGAGGTTTAGCGGGAACCGTGACGCGCACCACGCGAGTGGCGCGTTCGGTCACAAAATCGATTTTGGCGAGCCGCACGGCCTCGCGCCGCATGTCGATGCCTTTCAGCAGATCGCCGAAGTATTCGCGCATGGTGTCGGTCTGGGTTTCATACTTGGGCA
Organism: Acidobacteriota bacterium; assembly: GCA_039931205.1. Lineage (GTDB taxonomy): Bacteria > Acidobacteriota > Terriglobia > Bryobacterales > Bryobacteraceae > Palsa-187. The sequence goes on along the minus strand of JBDTSJ010000062.1, from coordinate 26,000 downwards.
ACAAGTCGGCGAAGGCGGGCGCCAGCACGAAGCCTTCGCGCATGGCCTGGGTCACCTGCTCCGGCTGCTTGGTGATGCGCGCTTCCATGGCGCGGACGAAGGATTCCACGGCCAGCAGACTGAAGTCGTCGCGGTATTGCTGTGTCAGCAGCGGCGAGCCCAGAGCGAAATCTCCCAGCGATCTCAATTTATATATGCCGTCGGCATAGCGAAACCCGATGGAATCCGACCAGAAGCGCAGGTAGTGATGGCGGATTTCGTCAATGCGCGGCTCGGCCGATGGAGTAAGGACGACGAAGTATTCGTCCAGGTAAATGCGCGCGTGCGCCTGATTCGGCGCGCCCAATAAGTCGACGAAGACTTGAAAGCGTCCCTTCGTAAGTGGATTTTGCGGATTGCGCAAATACGCGTTCACGCCCTGGATGGCGCGCGAAACGGGGTCGGTGTATTGAGACAGCGCGGCTTCCACGGCAGGCTGTACGGCTTCCCATAGCGCGGGAACATCCGCATCGCGATAGAACGCGGCCAGCAGGGCGGGGAGCTCATGCAGTCCATCGGCATCCGCCGGAGGCGGGAAATTTGGCATGGCGGGCCCGAAGTCCGGAGCCCCTTTGCTCAACAGTGCGAAGGAAATGTACTGGCCCAGATCTTCAGCGGCGTTGGGCTTTTTATGATCGCGCACGAAGCGCCGGAGGGCGGGCAAGATGGGGATGTTCAGCTTGGCAAGGTGATCGCGTAGTTGTTTACGCAGGGGATTATTCGACGGTGAGTCGATGTCGGTGTCGTACCCTGCCGCGTTAATGGCCGCCAAGGTGGCGAACAAGGTGGGGTTGGCGTCCAGGGCGGCTAGAGATTGCGTGGCGGTGGCCTGTTGCGACGGCCGGGCTTGCGGACGAGCCGGTAGCGCCAGCAGGGCGATCCACAATCCAACCACCAAAACGCGCACGGACACCTCTTAGTCACCTAGTATATCGAGAGACGCCTGCAGTTCGCCGCGCGCATGCGGATCGCGGGTGACCGCCAGTCCGCGACGATAGTAGTCCCGGGCGTCATCCAGGCGGCCCAGTTTCTCCAGCGTCTGGCCGCCATGGAAGTAGCCAGCCGAGTAATTCGGATCGCTCGTAAGCAAACTTTCGAATTCCCTGACCCCGCCTTCCAGATCTCCGGATTTCACGTGTTCCATGGCTAAGCCGTAGCGCGCGAAGCTGTTGCCCGGGTCGGCGGCCAACATCTGCTGAAGAATTTCGATGCGTGAGGTTTCCAATCTGTTAGGATACAGCCTAAGTTACCGTTGTGCCTTGCCCTTTCTTTCTCCCGGCCAAACCCTTGTCTCTTGAAGAGTCCGGCTGGATACGTCCGCCGCGCGCGCCGCTGGGAGAATTATTCGCGGGCGAGTGCCGCGCCGGTTCCCCCGCGCCCGCCACACACGACCTGTGTAATTTCGGCTATGCGCGAGGAACCTGCAGCCGCTTTCCCGCCGGCGGCGAAGGCCCGGATGCCGTACGGTTTTCGGTTACGCACGAATCCGCGAGTGAGGTTCGGCTGGTCTACGTGATCGAAAAGGACCATGCTCCCCTGGCGCATGGCACGCTGGAATATTGCATAAACACGGGAACGTTACTAGGTGTCGAAGGCTTCTTGCGGGAGCAGGCCACGGCATTCGTCGCCAGCTACCTGCGGCGGTAAGGGGCCGTGAGGCGCCACCGTAAAACTACTTTGTCTTCTGCCCGCCTTTGAGCAACTGAATTGTCTTCGCCAGCCGGTGCGCCCGGGTTTCTTCGCGCTTGGCTTCCTCGATCCAACGCACATATTCCTTTTGGTGCGTGTAGCTTAGTTTCTCGAAGAAGTCCCGCGCACTTTTGTTAGCCTGGAACGCCCGCTTGAGATCCGGCGGAACCTGGACGACCCGGGGTGTGTCGTCGGACACCACCGTGACGGCGATGGAGTCTCCATAATTCTTTCCGGATTTAACGCGGATCGCTTTGGGTACACCGATAATGTGGCACGGCTTTCCCATTTTCATCAGCCGGGTGGGAAATGCTTCGCCCTCCATCGTGGCTTTTACTTGCGGCTGCTTCGAGCCAAAGACTTGCTCCACGTCGAAAGGCACTTCGACGTAAGCTCCTCCGCCTCGCCCTGGGAGGATTTCCGCGTTGAAGGACTGTTTGATCATTGCACTGGCAATTTTACAACGGGAGCGTTCTCGGCTCCCACGCTCAGTTGAAGATCGTACACGCCCTTTGCCAAACCCGTAGGCACGCGGAAGTTCACTTGGTAGAGACCAGCGAACCCCGGGGCCAGTCCTGAAAACTGGACCTCGCAGGGCAGTCCGCCTAGCGTAACGTGCACCTGCGCCACCGTCCGTGCCAAGGGTGAGGATGCGGCCGCGGCGCCAGTGACGGGCGCATTGGTGACGGCGCCCAGCCCGGAGGCATAGAGAAATGCAAACTCCCCGGCCGCAAGCGGGGATGGATCGGTGACCAGTGTGTAGCTGGTGTTGTGCACCGCGATCGCGCGTGTTCCATCCAGCGTGTAAACGCCCGGTTGCTGCGCCTGCAAAGTCACCGTTTGAGGAGCGCTACTGGCCCCCGCTCGAGAAATAACCAGCGCGGCGGAAGTCCTGCCTTGCAGCTCAAAAGGGACTTGAAAGTTCACCTGCTCCACGCCATTTAAATTGCTGACGGAAAGCAGCGGCGCGCTGATTCCGTCCATGCTGAGGGCTATTCCATCCATCGTGGGCGGTAGCGGTAGCCCGCTTGCCACGCTGAAGCCCGGGGTATCGCGAACACCCGCTGCGAAAACCGTAGCCAGAGAACCCGCCACAGCGCCACCAGCGAAACTGGCCGCATTCACCACATTGGCCGCGTAGAAACGTGGGACATTCGCAAGCAAATCTACTCGATAAATGCGGCCATTCGCGGCCGCCAAATACACCTCGCCCGCTTCATCCTGACCAAATGTAGTGATACCCAAGCCGGAATCCAGTAAGACGCGGGTGACCCAGTTGCTTCCCGACCGATCCAGGCCCCAGATTCGCCCCGAGCAATAATCCGCGTAAATATAAGTCCCGCGCAGACCCGGCCACATTTGCCCGCGATACACAAAGCCGCCGGTGATGGAACAGGCTGAGCCTGCGTGGCTGTATTCAGCGACGGGCAGCGTGAGCCCCTGCATGTTGCAGTTAGAGGGGTTGTAGCAGTGCAGGCCCTCCATGATCCGCCACCCGTAGTCCTCGCCGCCTGGACTCTCGCTGGGCTGGTAGTTCACTTCCTCGTAGTTATCCTGACCGACGTCGGCGATCCACAGGTCGCCATTCGCCCGGTCGAAGCTGAAACGCCACGGATTCCTCAGGCCATAAGCCCAAATCTCGCCGCGCGCCCCTGCCCGGTTTACGAATGGATTGCTGGGCGGAATGCGAACCGTGCCGGGTGCGGACTCCACATCGATGCGTAGCAGTTTGCCGAGCAATGCGTTCAGGTTCTGCCCATTGTTCTGCGGATCGCCCCCCGAACCGCCGTCACCCAGGCCGATGTAAAGGAAACCATCGGGTCCGAAGCGCACTTGTCCGCCGTTGTGATTTGCGAACGGCTGGGGAATGGTAAGCAGGATAACGGCGCTGGCCGGATCCGCCACATCGCGATTTGCCGACACGCGATATTGCGCGATCACGGTGTTGCCGTCGCGATTTGTGTAGTCGACGTAGAACCGCTGGGATTGGGCGAATCCAGGCGGGAAGGCCAGCCCCAGAAGTCCGCGCTCATTTCCGCTGCTTACCAGGGCGCTGATGTCGAGAAAGACCTGCGGCAGCAAGGCGCCGGCGCGCAGGATGCGAATTCGTCCGCCTTGTTCCGCGAGGAATAAGCGGTCTGTGCCGTCGCCCGCGCTTTGGATGTCCGTGGGCGCACTCGTTCCCGTCACGATCTGGTTGAGCCGGATCTCTTGCGCGATCAGCCCCAGCGGCAATAGAAGCGTTAGAAAAACTTTACACACACATTTGCGCACACAAAGTAGATGCGCTTCCCGGCCCCGTCCCGTTTCAAGCTTTGTGCATGTATTTGATGTTGGACTTGTAGATCAGCAGGTTGGGCGCGCCTTCGCGATTCACTTTCAGACAACATTTGTCATACCACTCGATAACTCCATTCAAAGTCTCGCCGTCCTTCAGCACGATGGTCATCGGCGTCTTGGACTGCATCTGCTTCAAATAGTAGAAGTTTTCGGCGTTGGTCTGATCTGGGGGAGAGACTTTCTTGGGTGGACCGTCTTTGCGCGGCGGACCATCTGGGCGGGGGGGGCGTGGTTCCTTCATTTCACTTATAGAGGGACGGATGAGGCGGCGATTCCCGGTTTCCACTTGAAAACTCCTTGGCGCGGCTCGATGCGACGGGGTGAGACCGTGGCGGTTTGCTTATTTCCTTGATAACACAGCGGGGCGCTTTTTGCTATCGTCCTATTCGGGGATTGACTTGCGGAGCCAAGAAAAACGCTCGCGCACCTCGAAAGCGCCGCTTTATCGGGCTCGCAGACCCACAGCCAAGGCATCCAGTGCCAGAGGCTTCTGGATATTGCGGCGGCCCAGCTCCACCAAATCGTCCACGCGCGTCACGGCTTTCCTCAGCCACTCGAAGTTCAGACGCCCAGAGAGCGATTCCAGTTCCTTTTGAACGTCGAAATTGCGGACTGCGGGCGCACCGTGCACCAAACGCATCAAGTCCTCCAGTAAGGCGTAGAGCACTTCCAGATACTGCTCCAGCTTTTCCGTGCGCCGTGCGGCGATGGAATCTGAGTGTTTCATCCAGGCGCCGAACTGTTCCAAGCCCGCGGCCACGCGCAGCAGCGTCAACATGGCCGTGCGCCGGCGATCGTAGGTTTCGAGATCGATGGAGATTGCCAAGCCGGGCGCTCCATCAGCCAGCGCCAAGCGGCGTTCAGGCTGGTCAAGCTTACGTTCCGCGATGAAGGCGCGCATGTCGGGCTCGCTCAGCCGCCCCAAATTGAGGATCACCGAACGGGAACGGATGGTCGGCAGCAAATCGTAGGGATTACGCGCGGTGGCAATCAGGATTAAGTGTTCGGGAGGCTCTTCCAAGGTTTTCAGCAGCGAGTTGGCGGCCTGTGAGTTCGCATGATCGATCGAATCAATCAGAAATACGCGCCAGTGGCCGCGCAACGGCTTCATGGGAGCGCGGTCTTTCAGCAGCCGCATTTGCTGGATGCTGAGTTGGTCCAAAGGCCCATCCGGCGCGAAAGTGAGGAAATCCGGGTGCGAGCCAAAAAACAGGGGGTCGTCGTTGCGCTTGTCGGACGCCCATTTAACGCGATCCGCGCGAATGCTCAGGTTCGACTCCAGGCTCAAGTCGTCCTGCTCAATTTTATGGGCGTCGCCCAGCAATTGGGCGGCGAAACGGCGCGCCAGCGTGGCTTTGCCAATGCCTTCGGGACCCGCAATCAGCAGTGTTTGCGGAATGCGTTCCCGCTGAATCATGGTGTCCAAGGCGGCGACGGCAATAGGATTGCCGTAGAAATTCCAAGCAGGGGATGGGGAGCTCAAATTGCGTACTCAACAAATCGGGACTAGAAGGCGTCAGAATAACACGTGGGAGGTAACTTGCGAATGATCCGGCCGCTTAGTCTCCTGGTTCTCATCGCGGGCGGGTGCGCCGCGCAATCGGGGATTCCGGTGGTGGTGGAACTTTTCACCTCCGAAGGGTGCTCCAGTTGTCCGGCTGCGGACAATCTGCTGGCGCGCTACGCCACGAAATCCGGCAATTCGAACGTAGACGTGATTGTGCTGGGCGAACACGTCGATTACTGGGACGACCTGGGTTGGAAAGATCGCTTCTCCTCGCCCTTGTTTTCGGCCCGCCAGCAGGATTACGGGATCGCTCTGCGAGCTGGAACCGTGTACACCCCGCAAGCCGTCGTGAACGGGCAAAAGGCCGTCCTGGGATCGGATTCCCGGGAACTGACGCGGGCTATCGCGGAGGTTGCTTCCGCCCCGCGTGCGCCGGTTGCGCTGGAAATGCATGGCAGCGATACGCTCTCCGTCCGCATCGGCAAACTTCCGCCGGGCAGTGGACGGGCGGACGTGATTGTCGCCATTACGGAGAACGGCCTAGAATCGAACGTCGCGGGCGGAGAGAACAACGGCCGCCGCCTGCGCCACGCCGCTGTGGTTCGCACGATGACCCGTTTGGCGGAACTCGACGGTTCCCACCCCGGCGAATACGTGGCCCAGGCACGGCTTAATTTCCGCGCAGAATGGATCCGCTCCAGCTTAAAAGTTGTTTTGCTGGTGCAAGATCGCGGGTCGCGCCGAATCCTGGGCGCGGCTTCCATCAAGCCCTAAGTACGAATTCCGCCAAAGAGATATTGACGCCCCGCCGTAAAAGATGCATTATGAATGCATCTTTATGCAACCCACGACTGTTTCCCTATTCGATCAAATTGGCGGAGCCGCCGCAGTAGAAGCCGCTGTCGACAATTTTTACCGCAGAGTACTAGTTGACGAACGCGTCTCGCGCTTCTTTGAAGGCGTTGACATGGACCGCCAGCGCGCCAAGCAGAAGGCGTTCCTGACGATGGCCTTCGGAGGCCCGCACAACTATTCCGGCAAGGACATGCGTACCGGCCACGCTCACCTGGTCAAAATGGGTCTGAACGATTCGCACGTCGACGCCATCATCGAAATACTGGGAGCCACGCTGGCCGACCTGGGCGTCAAGGAAGACTTGATCCAGCAAGTGGCCGCGATCGCCGAATCCACGCGTAACGACGTCTTAGGCCGCTAGATGCCAACAGTTCGCTACGGCGAGCATGCCTGCGAACTTCTCGACCAGGAAAGCGCCCTTGACGGCTTGCTGCGTAGTGGAGCGCCGGTGTCCTATTCGTGCAAGGCCGGCAGTTGCGGATCTTGCATGCTGCGCGCTGTCGAAGGCTCGGTCCCGCGGCGCGCACAGGAAGGCCTCAAGGATTCCTGGAAGGCTCGCGGCTATTTCCTGGCGTGCGTTTGCCACCCGGAGGAAGATCTCTTAGCCTCCGGTGTTGATGCCGATGCGCAGGTTCCCGCCATCATCACCGCGCTGGAGCCGCTGAGCGCCGACGTGCTGCGCGTGCGGCTGCGCTGCGGAGCTCCTTTTGAATTCCGCCCGGGTCAATACGTCACGTTGGTTCGCGACGATGGGTTGGCGCGGAGCTATTCCATTGCCAGCCTGCCGGAAGAAGACACCTTGGAATTGCAGGTCCGGCTGTTGGCGCAAGGACGCATGAGCGACTGGCTGCGCAGCCAAGCTCACGTAGGGGATCGTGTCCGAATTCTGGGACCTTCGGGCGAATGCTTCTACGTTCCGGGCAACCCGGACCAGCCGTTGTTGCTGGTGGGCACAGGCACGGGCCTGGCTCCGCTATACGGAATCCTGCGCGACGCGCTGCAGCATGGACACCGGGGTCCCATCCACTTGTTTCACGGAGCGTTGCAGGAGGCGGGGCTTTACTTGCGCGACGAATTGGCGCGGATTGCGGCCCAAAACTCCAATTTTGAATATGTGCCTTCCCTTCTCAACGTGTCGGGTCCAGTGGACCAGGTAGTCCTGAACCGCTTCCCGAAGCTCGCCGGCTGGCGCGGCTATTTATGCGGCGATCCGACGCTGGTGCGGACGCTGAAGAAGAAACTGTTCCTGCAAGGAATGGACCTGCGCGACATCTACGCCGACGCCTTTCTACCTGCTGCGTCCTAACTGCTTTACTCTAAAAATGTGCAGTTGAGTTTACACGCCGATTACGGATTACGCGTACTGGTTTACCTGGGCGCGCACCCCGGCAGAGTCGTCTCCACTCAGGAAATCAGCCAGGCGTACGGTATTTCGAAGAACCATCTGGTCCGCGTGGTCCAGACGCTGGATAGACACGGTTACGTGAAGGTGACCGCGGGACGCTCCGGCGGGGTTCGGCTGGCCAAGCAGCCTGGCGAGATCCGGCTGGGCGAAGTGGTGCGCGATGCCGAGCCAAACCTCAACTTAGTCGAGTGTTTCGACACCGACACCAACCTTTGTCCCATCATCGGCGTATGTGGGCTGCAGTCCAAGCTGAAGGATGCGCTGGCGGCCTTTCTGGGCGAGCTGAACAAATATACCTTGAGCGACTTGATGGGCGGCGGACAGGGCTCCATGCTAGCGGAGCGCTTCGTGCAGCTCCGCTAAATCTGCGAAAATCGGTAGCGTAAGCGACGAAACCGACAGGAGAAGCCTGCCATGAAAACTCTGCTTGGATGTTCCGCACTACTGATCGGATGGGCGGCGATCCCGCTGGCGGCGCATCATTCTTTCGCTGCCGAATTCGATGCCAGCAAGCCCGTCAAAATGACCGGTGTCGTCACGAAAGTGGAGTGGCAGAATCCGCACATCTGGTTTTACGTGGACGTGAAGGGTGACGACGGCAAGGTTACGAATTGGGGCTTTTCCGGCGGCGCTCCCGGCCAATTGATGCGGCGCGGCGTCGTGAAGAAGGTGATCCCGGAGGGCTCGACGATAACGGTGGAGGGCTTCCGCGCCAAGGACGGATCGAACAACGCCAACGGCGCCCGCGTGACGTTCGCAGATGGGCGGCAGGTGTTCACCGCCAGCTCAGAAGATAAACTGCCCGGCGACGGGAAGGGGAAATAGCTCCATGCACAAACTTCTTCCCGTTCTGCTTGCCACTGCCGCGGCCGCGATCATCGTGATGCTGCCACAACCTGCGGCCGGACAAGCAAAGGCCCAAGCTCAAGCCAAGGCCCAAGCCAAAGCAGCGCCCCGCGCCATCGACGGGAAACCCGATTTCAGTGGTACCTACGAATGGCCCAAAGCAGCTGCCGGAACCGAGCGCTGTAGTTGCTCCGCCACCATCTTCGATCGCCGCCAGTTCGCTCCGCTCAAGCCGGGCGGGGAACGCTTCATCGAGCCGCACACCGGCGACCCGCGCCACGACGAGCCTCGGGATTTCTGCATGCCGGCCGGTTTTCCCTCCGGGATGTTGTCGGCGAATGCCATGCAATTCGGCCAATCCAAGGACTACCTGATCATGGTGCATGAATTCCAGCGCATGACCCGCGTGATTCCACTCGATGGCCGCAAACACCGCGAGAACATAGAGCCATCGTTTTACGGCGATCCGGTGGGCCACTGGGAAGGCGAAACACTGGTGATCGAAACCAAGAACTTCAAGCGCTGGGGACTGGACGACTACTTCTACACCAATCCCAACGAATACCGCATGCACAGCGATGCCCTGCGCACCGTGGAACGCCTGACATGGAAAGATCCGTCGACCATTGCCTATCAGCTGACCATCGACGATCCCAAAATCTTCACCGCCCCGTGGAAGCAGGAATTCAGCATCTCAGCCAAGCCTGAATGGGAAAAAGACGGGCTGTACGAATACGTGTGTGAAGAAAATAACCGCTGCCCCGGCGGCAAGTGCGGCGGGAACGAATGAGGCTGGCGAGCCGGCCTCACTGCTTCTTTGCGCGAACGGCTTTGTTTTAGAACGGAACGTCGTCGTCCCCAATCCCTTCGCTCATGGCAGGAGCTGAAGGAGCCGCCGCGGGACGCGCGCGTGGGGCGCTGCGGGTGGGAGCTTCTTGCGAATACTCGTCTGCACCGCCTCCGCCGCCAGGACCGCCTTCGCCACGCCCGCCCAGCAGGATCACTTCGTCCGCCACGACTTCGGTAGCGTAGACTTTCTTGCCGTCTTTATCTTCGTAGCTGCGCGTCTGGATGCGTCCCTCGACGTAAATCTGCTTGCCCTTGGTGAGGTACGGAGCCACATTTTCTCCGCGCCATAACACCACGTTGGTCCAGTTGGTTTCTTCTTTCCACTCCCCGCTCTGCTGGTCTTTCCAGCGCCGGCTGGTGGCCACGCTAAACTTCGTCACGGAGACTTGTGACGCGGTGAAAGCGGTTTCGGCATCTCGTCCCAGATGCCCTACTAGGATCACTTTATTTACGCTACGGCTTGCCATGATTGTTTGAGTTTACCCTACGGGAATGTTTAGCGGAACAGCCATTGAAACATTCTGAAGAACGCATATGCCGTCACCGCCAGCGAAACGTATGCCGCGGTGCGCCATACGAAGTCTTCGCCGCGGGCGTGCCCCTTGGATCCCGCCAGGTACGCGATAACAAAACCACCCAAGAATCCGCCGATGTGAGCGGCATTGTCGATTCCGGAAATAATGAATCCCTGCACCAGGATGAAGAGCATCCACTGGACGTAGCGGCCGCGATTCGCACCAATGACGCTGTGCTTTTCGCGCGTCCCCAGGCCCACCATGGCGCCGACCAAGCCAGCGATTCCGGCCGACGCGCCGATGGACAAGACGAACGGAGCCCAATACAGGCTTGCGCCGAAACCCGCGACGGTCGCGACAAAATAAATCGTCAGGTAGCGAAACGCTCCGAAGACCTCATCGATCTGTGGCCCCAGGTCGTACAACACCCACATGTTCATTCCGATATGCAGAATACCGCCGTGTAGGAATCCCGCGGTGATCAGCCGCCACCACTGGCCTGCCCCAATAATCGCGTCGGCGCGCTTCCCGCCGAATGCCAAAAGCGCGTCAAAGCTGGGATCCATGCTGATTTTTCGGCCATCGGTGAACATCAGCAGGGTGGCTACATAAAAGCCCACATTAATCAACAGAATCAAAGTGGTAATAAAACGATCGCCTTGAATCAGCCCCGCCATGGCATCCGCCGCCCCCTGCCGGTCGATCGCCCTGGGACCCACCTCCGTCTGGCAGTACGGACACACCCGGTCGTCAGTGGTTATAAAGGCTCGGCAATTCGAGCACATGCGGCGCTTGTCCATATTGGTTTGAGACATGAGTGCACAAACGGACTCGTGTCGTTTTTTTATTGTACGGGATGCCTGAGTGTTAAAACCGGAGCGCGTCCGGCGATCCCGCGCCGCCGGAACCCCTGCTACAATCAAAGTCTCCGGAGGTCCGGCCTGCCAGCCAGCGCTGAGGGGTAGGTCCTGCCATGCCGGAACGTTGGGAATGTCGAAGACCGAACTACAGCATCGCGAAGAAATCGTCCGCGTCGGCCGCCTTATGTTCGAAAAGGGCTGGATTGCCGCCAATGACGGCAATATCTCCCTGCGCCTTCCTCCCGCTGAGTCGGGCGAAGGGCGGCTTCTGGCCACTCCCACAGGCGTCAGCAAGGGGATGCTTTCCCCGGACGACCTGATTGTTACGGACATGGCTGGCCGCAAGATTTCCGGTCATCGCGAGCGCACTTCCGAGATGGAAATGCACCTTACGATTTACCGCAATCGTCCCGACGTGACGGCCGTTGTGCATGCCCATCCGCCCACAGCCACTGGATTTGCCGTGGCCGGGCGAGCCCTAAACGTCGCAATTCTTCCGGAAGTGATCGTGTGCCTGGGTGCAATACCTCTGGCCGAGTACGGTGAGCCGGGTACGAATGCGTTATCCGACGCCATGCTGCCCTACATTCCAAAATTCGACGCCCTGTTGCTGGCAAATCACGGCGCAGTGGCCTACGCCGACGACCTTTTCCGTGCCTACCATCGCTTGGAGACGGTCGAACACTCCGCCCGCATTATGTTGGTGGCGGAGATGTTGGGCGGCCCCCGGGTTCTTCCGCGCGCCGAAATCAAGAAGCTGTTCGCGGCCCGCGAACGCTATGGCGTGAAATCCAACAATCACTATGAAGCGGGCTGGCCCCTTGCCGCGGAGGATGTTTTGGCCGGAGCGGATCATGCGGACGAGAAATTCGAGCTGACCCGCCGGCAACTGCTCGCCATCATTGAAGAAGCGCTAAAAGTCCGCGCCTAGCACCCGGCTAAAAGCGTTCCCCGGCGCTGGAACTCTCCAGACTCTCTGAGCGCGAACTATGCCGCCGCTTCCGCACCACGGTCGATTGCATCACGAATAAATAACTGGCCAGCGCGCCACCCACGGCTAGCTTCAACGCTTCGATCACTCCGTAGATCTGCGTCATGGTGATGAGTTGGGTGCGTACGGAAAATGCAGCGCTTTCGGCCAGAAAATCGGCCTGCAGACCCAGCGCATTCATCTGCGGCGTGAACAGGAAGTGCTGTACGGCCAGCAGCAACACCATAACACCGCCCATGCTTGCCGGCGCTACTTTCTTCTGATCGCTGAATAGCAGAAGTAAGATCAGCACCGCGGCAGCCACAAACTGCGCGATCTCCCAGTTATATAAAAACGCGCGTGCCTGCTGGCCCGCCATGTGATGCAACAAACTGGTTGCGTTCTCCGCGCCAATCTTCAGCATCAAGGCCCTGGCCCCATCGGCGGGATTCGTGACCAGCAGATCCGCGAAGCGCGCGTTCTGCAAACAGATCAAATCCAGCAGCAGAGCGCAGCCGATCCACATCCCCAGCACGAAGGTTGCAACGCGTCTTGTGAACATTTGAACTTTTGAGTAATTCAACTCTGAAAAGGGAGAAGGGGAGCGAAACCGCCCCCCTTCGCCGCGTCGATCACGGTTAACTCCGGAATCTGGACTTCTTGGTCCCCTTCATATCGGGGTTTCACCCATTCTAGCGCTGATTTACCACGCCGTCGAATATGCTGGAAGAATTTCCTGGTGTCGCGGCGGGCGTGGGTGTGGCGGGAACTGCCGGAGTCACCCCTTTGCCGGTCTCCGGAGCCACCCCCTTACCGGCCTCCGGCACTAGGTAAATCACCAGCACTCGCCCGTCGGATTTGAAGGTAGCTCCGGTTGCCGTGACGGCTTCCCTGGATGGTTTCGAGGGCATCACGTAATCCAATTTCGCCACCATTCCCGATTCCTCGAGGCTCTTGCCAATGTAATCCCGCTCTTTGTCGACATCCGGATCGATCTTATGCGTCACCCCGTTATTGCGAGCATCGCGGTCAAAGCCGATGTCATGGGTGCCGGCGCCCACCACCACTTCCGCTCCGTCCACTTTGAACGGCGCCTTCCAAATCCGGAAATGATGCCGCTCGGCGACCACCGCCAGCGGTTCGGCTTGCGCCATGCCGTGGTCCTGCACGCGCCCAAACAACATCAACTCGCTCATCGGGAGCCGCAAATACGCCTGCTTGTTCAGCACCGCCTCGATCCCGGTCTTGATGGCGGATTCCCTGGAGCGGTCCACTTCCACCCATCCCGCCAGTTGAAACGCTTTCAGTACCTGAGCCTCCGTGCCCACCACCAGGAAATTGGCGTTGTCCCCCAGGTTGCCTTGCGCATCCGTGATCCGGCGCGGATACTGGTCCACGCTCGCGACCGTGACCGCCGGCAGCTTGTAATCCTGCGTGATCTTCTCCGGCCCGCGCTTGCTAAACTTCACCGTTACCTTAAAGCTGCCTTTGGGCGCGTCGGTACCGGTCTTGTTAATCCCCAAAAACAAACGGCCCGGTCGCGGAGCCGTCCACTTCAGCTCCGTCCCGATCAGAAACGCCTGCGCCGCCGCGCTATCGCCCAGCCGCGCGATCAGCGCCCCTTGCCCCGCCGTGTTCACCGGATACGACCGCAGCAAGTCGCGAAATCCGCGCCGTGTACCTGCCGCCGTCACCGCCGCGTTGGCGATCGTCAGGCTACCGCTAGCGGTGATCGAAATTTCATCCTGCGCCCGCACATCCACTTTGGTGTCCAGCCACGAGCCACTGCCCGGCACATCGAATTCCTGCGCGAGGGCAACCGGGCACGCGGCTGCAATCGCAAGCAGGAGCAAAAGATTGAGCCGCATGCGATTATTGTAGCCCCGTTCGCGCTATCATCAACACTGTCCGCATGCCTGAACCATCTCCCCAGGAAATCCCGCAAGGCCTCCGAGTTTCCGCCATCCTTCTGGCCTACAATCAAGCCGCCTCGGTCCGCCGCGCTCTCACGGCGCTGGAATCCTCGCGCGAACGCGACCGCCTGGAGATTATCGTGGTCGATTACGCCAGCCAGGATGGCACCGCGCGCCTGGATACTGAGTTCCCGGCGATCAATATGATGCGGCTGCCGCATCACATGGGCTCCGCTCGCGCCATGAATATCGCCACGCGGACCGCCAAAGCTGATCTGCTGTTGTTCTTATCGCCGGACGTCGAGGTGACGCCCGATACCGTCTCCGCGTTGGCCACCCGCCTGCAATCGGAACCCGACACCGTGGCCGCGTGCCCTTTGTTGCTGGACCCCCACGGCCAGCCCGCCCCGCGCATCTTCCGCCTCCCCAACCGTGAGGCTTTGACTGCCGCCGCGCAGGGCAGCCCTCTGCCCACCGTGCCCATCGATGCGGCCGCGGATAACGTCGTCGTGGAATTCCCGTCGCTGGACGCGCTGATGGTCCGCAGGAGCTTCGTCCAGGCGATGAATTACTTCGACCAGCGCTACGGCCACTATTGGACTGACGCCGAGTTAGCCATGCAAATCCGGCGCGCAGGCAAAAAGATCCGCTGCTACCCCGGCATCCACGCGACCATCCACGCCGAGCCCGATCCCCTGCAAAACGAAAAACTCGCCGCCACCGATCGTATGGTCGGCGCATCGGAATTCTTAGGCAAATACGAAGGCGGAGGCTTTTCCTTCCGCCTGAACGCTGCCCTTGGTTCCTTAGCCCGCTTCGACTTCGGCCGATTCTCAAGCCTGCTCAGCGGCCAAAAGCTCGACGGCAGCCAAGCCCATTGATCAGCCGGCTACAATCCCACCTCGTCTCCATTACTGCCGCAGCGCCTGCGCCAATAGCGTCTTAATCACCGCCTGCCGGCTGATATTCAGCCGAGCCGCCCGCGCATCCAATTCCCGCAGCATGCCCTGCGTCAAATCCACATTTACCCGGCGAATGGGTCGCACAACCGTAAACTTCCCAGTAAAGTGTGACGAGACATCTTCCCCGCGTGACGCCATCTCCGCGATCTGATCGGCGGTACGCGTTGTTTTAGATGTTTTCTGCATAGGCTCGTTCCTCCTGTTCGGTGGCTTTCCACGCGGTGGTCAAGTGATAGTATTCGCCTATCTTGTCGAACCGGATCTCAAAGATCACGGAACACAACTGGACATCGCACCACCCGATCGCTCTGCATTGTTCCGGGTTATCATTCTTCTGATCGACCAGATAGACTTGATCGAAAATCCGCTGTGCCTCATCCAAGCCGACGCCGTGTTTTCGTGCGACATCCCGGTTCTTCGCGGCGTCGAACTTGAAACGCATCCTGTATAACAGTTATACCATTTCGCTTGGTGCCCATCCTCCTCCGTCAGAAATCGGAACTGGCGCCTCCGCCTCCTGATTCGCCCCCGCCGAAGCGAACGTCGGGATTGGTTGCTTGCGGGCCTAGCGTGATGGACTGCGGCGTTACGAGGCCGATGGCAGCGGATGCGGCGTTCATCCACTGTTTGTCTTTTCCGGAGAGCCGCTGAGCGGTAAAGCCTTGGCGAATTCCACCGGCTCCACGGGCGAGCCAGCGACGCAGCAGGAGCGCCACGCCGATCAGCAATGCGCCCAGCAGCATCGGATCCCAGGTATGCCGCGGCCAGCCCAGATAGGACTTATTGGTGGCCAGTGTCAGAACCGCGGCGATTGCGCCAACTGCGATCACGAAGCGGTCTTTCTGGCGCACACCGCGCGCGAGTATGGCGGGGGGCAGGCACCAGGTCAGAACCCAACTGGCCCAGTAGAACGTCCTCGAGAATCCGGCGGTGGTCTGTTCCAGCGACGAAAGCTGGATATTGATTGACACGTAGATGCCGCCCCACAGTGCCGCTTCTGCAGCCGAATACCTGCTATTGAGGTAGGTGAGCAGGTGATGGGGACGCACCGCGGCCACAGTTACCAGACCGGCAACGTAGATAGCCGCGACGATCAAATGGCGCACCGATGGGGATGAGGTCCATAAGCCCGGCACCCAGAAGACGAAGATCAGCGCGGCGGGAAATGCATAAGGGAGCCCGAAGCGGCGCCATATCCACAGCGAAGCGATGGCGCCGGCAGCTGGAACCACGAAGTTCGCCTGAGCCGAAAAAAGGCGGTCAGTGAACAGTGTGGCCTCGATTCCCATGCAAAGAGAGCCAACCGCGCAGGCCACGAGGGCTTCCTCAATGCCGTATCGATAGAGCCGGAACCGCGAAACGGCGAATTCAGCGGCCGCATAGGAGATTCCCGCGATGAACAACAGAAAAACGCCAATGGTTGGCGCCTTCGCGTGGGAGAGAAAAGCCATGAAGACCAGACCCGCGGCGGCAGCCACGATGATCAATGTGAAGAAAAACAAAGCCAGCCGCAGGAAAATGTTGGTGCGGCGGAATTCACAGACCGTTTCCTGTTGCATGTGCTGGTACTGTGTTTCGGTGAGGAGCCATTCGCTGGCCCAATCCTTCAGCAGATTGCGGGCATGCAGGGCTTCTTCGCCGGACTCGCTGTAGGCGCTCATGCTTCCTTCCCGAAGCGACGCGCAATCATAACCAGCATGACCAGCATGGCCACACCTGTAACAACGAAATAGGTCAGCGCAGCGGTAACGCTATTTACGTCGCGGATGAGAACGGAACTAATACCCACGTAGCCATAGACGGCTGCGTAGGCGACAAACGCAAACTGCCGTCGCCGTAGCCCCCACGCGAGAGACGCGCCACAGGCGGCCAGCAGTGCGAGAAACCATACGAGGTAGTCCTGCCGCTGGAAGACTCCGGAGAGTAGCGCCCAGAAGAGTACGTTGGCCGCGAGGTTCAGATAAGTGCCCAGGAAATGCGCTTTCAGGCCGCGGCGCTGCAGGATGACTCCGCTGACGCCCACGATCAGGCTGTAGAGAATCGCATATTGCCGGTACTCCGCGTCCTGATGGGACGGCCAATGTGCGATGGTGAGTCCGAACCATCCGGCCAGTGAGGACAACGCCAGCGACAACACCAAGCGGTTGTCGAAACGATAAGCCAGGAAGAAGTAGAGGCCGGCGGTCGCCAACAGATACAGGTCCCATTGTCCGGAGAGCAAATGAAACCGGGTTTCTATGTAGGCGAGTGCCACCGACCAAGTGAGGCTGCCGAGGTACAGCACGTAATCGAATACCAGACTGGGCGACGAGGTTTCCGAAGGGGACCATGCGGAAGCGCGCGTGAAGCAATACCAAAAACATGTGGCGAGCATTGCGGAGAGGGCCGTCAGAATTACGATGTCCCCCAGTTGCTGCCCCCACGTGGTCACGGTCCAGCCGAGTCCTCCCACGAACGCTAGAATCCCGCCGTAAAGCAGAATGTTCAGCTCGAGAAAAAGCGAGAAGGGTTCTCCGCGCGAGAGGCCTGCCAGCAGCGTGTGCTGCTCCGGCGAGATTACGCCGTGTTCCTTCCACTGCTCCAATCGGGCGAGGATTGTCATGAAGTCTCCATTCTACGAAGGAACGGGGATTGCTGAAACCCGGCGCGATCCGGCGCCCTCTACACAGGCAACCTCGCCTCAGTCGCCGACTGCAGTCTCTCGAACGGGTTCCGGGGCGAACTTCTTTGGACGTTTCGCGGCGGGTGGCGTGCGGCGCTCGAACATGCCGCGCACGCGTTCCATGTAAATGTAGAACACCGGAGTGATGTACAGCGTCAGCAGTTGCGACATCACCAGACCACCGACCACCGCCAAGCCAAGCGGACGCCGTGCTTCCGATCCCGCGCCCAGTCCCAGTGCGATAGGCAGCGTGCCCATCAGCGCCGCCATCGTGGTCATCATGATGGGGCGAAAGCGGACGATGCAAGCCTCGTAGATCGCGTCCGCTGCCGGAGCGTTGTGCAAGCGCTGGGTTTCGAGGGCGAAGTCGATCATCATGATCGCGTTCTTCTTCACGATGCCGATCAACATGATGATGCCGACGAACGAGTAGATGTTCAGCTCGCTGCCGAACAGCCAGAGCGTAGTCAGCGCTCCCAGGCCGGCCGCGGGCAGGCCCGTAAGGATCGTAAGCGGGTGGATGAAGCTCTCATACAGAATCCCGAGTACGATGTAGATCACGACGATGGCCAGCACCACCAGCCAGCCCATGCCGCTCATCGAATCCTGGAAGGCCGCCGCCGTCCCCTGGAACGCGGTGTGTACCGTATCCGGAAGCGTCTGGCTGGCAGTGGCTTCGATCTTCGACACCGCGTTGCCCAGCGCCACTCCAGGAGCGAGGTTGAACGAAATCGTAACCGAAGGCATCTGTCCCAGATGGGTTACCGACAACGGACCCACCGTCGTGCGAGCCTTCGCCACCGCGTTCAGCGGGATCAATTTCCCTGAGCTTGAGCGGACATTGATCAGGTTCAGCGCGTTCGGATCCATTTGATACTTGGGCTGCAGCTCCATGATCACCGCGTAGTCACTGACCGGCGAATAGATGCTCGAAATCTGGCGCGATCCGTACGCGTTGTACAACGCGCCTTCGATCTGATCCGCGGAAATTCCCAGCGTCGAGGCGCGGTCGCGGTCGATATCCACCATCACCAGAGGACTCGAAATCTTCAGATCGCTGCTCACGTCGGACAGTTCGGGAATTTCTTGAAACTCCTTTTCCAGGGCCGCGCTAGCCGTGTACAGCTCGTTCAGATCCTGCGCCTGCAGGGTGTATTGATACAGGCTGCGGCTCTGCTGACCGCCGATGCGGATCAGCGGGGGATTCTGGAAGGACGTCTTGACGCCGGGAATCGCGTTCACCATGGGCCGCAGTTGCTCGATGATGTTTTCCGGCGTTTCCTTGCGTGACCCGCCGGGCGTTAGACGAATCTGCAGACGTCCGCTATTGGAACCATTGTTGGCGTTGCCGGCATTGACGTTCGAAAAGAAGGCTTCCACGTTTGGATTCTTCGCCACCACGCTCGCGACTTCCTGCTGCAAGCGGGCCATCACGTCAAAACTGGCGTCTTCCGAAAACTCCGTGGTGCCGTTGAGTTGGTTCGTGTCCTGGCTGGGGATGAATCCCATGGGTAGCTGGCGATACACAGCGTAGGTTGCGCCCACCGTGCCAATAGCGACCATAACAGTCACAATGCGGTGGCGAATGACACCGCTCAGTGTCCAGCTATACACATCGCGGACAGCATCGAACCCCCGTTCAAAGAAATTGTAGAGCTTCCCGTGATGCTCCGAGGGAGGCTTCAGAAACCGGCTGCACATCATCGGCGTCAGGCTGAGTGAAACGAAGCCGGAAATCAGAATGGCCACGCTGATGACCACTGCGAATTCGTTGAACAGACGGCCCACGATCCCGCCCATGAACAACACCGGAATGAATACGGTGGTCAGCGACACGGTCATGGAAATAATCGTGAAGGCAATTTCCTTGCTGCCCTCGATCGCCGCCTGCAGCCGCGGCTTGCCCATTTCCATGTGGCGCACGATGTTTTCCAGCACCACGATGGCATCGTCCACCACGAAGCCCACCGCCAGAGTCAACGCCATCAGCGAAAGATTGTCCAGGGAGTGCCCCAGCAGTTTCATGGCTGCAAACGTGCCGACAATCGACAATGGCAGCGCGGTGCTGGCGATGAGGGTGGCGGAAATATTCCGCAGAAAGAAGAAAATCACCAGAATGACAAGCCCCACTGTTAGCAGCAGAGTGTGCTTAACGTCATCCACCGATTCGCGAATCGAGATCGACCTGTCATAAACAGTATCCAAATGGACCGCTGGCGGCAGTTGGGCGATGAATTCCGGAAAAAGCTTCTTGATCCGGTCCACCACTTCCACCGTGTTCGTGCCGGGTTGCCTCTGCACCTGGAACATGATCGATCGCCGGTCGTCGATCCAGGCGTAATTCTTGTCCTGTTGTACGCCATCCAGCACTTCGCCGACTTCATCCAGCCTGACCGGATTGCCGTTGCGGTATGCGATGATCAGCGGCCGGTAAGCCTCCGCATTCATCACTTGTCCATTCGCTTGCACGGTGTAGGCTTGCTGCGTGCCCCACAACGTGCCCGCGGGCAAATTCGAATTGTGTTTCTGGATGGCGCTCTGCACCTCATCCAGGCCAAGGCCGCGCGCCGCCAGCTTGTTCGGATCCAGTTGCACCCGCACGGCATATTTCGCCGCGCCGAAGACGTTCACTAAGGCCACGCCTTCCACCTGCGAGATGCGCGGTGCAATCAACGTGTCGGCAAATTCCGCTACCACGGTGGGCGAAACCGTAGCCGAGTTCAGTCCCATGAAAAGGATCGCCTGGTCCGCCGGATTCACCTTCTGCAACTGCGGCGGATTGGGCATCCCGTTGGGCAGCCGGCGAATCACCTGCGAAATGGCGGCCTGCACGTCCTGCGCGGCTGCATCGATATCGCGGTTCAATCCAAACTGCAGCGTGACACTGGTTTGTCCGCGCGTGCTCGATGAGGTCATCGAATCGATCCCCGGCACTGTGGAGAATTGCCGTTCCAGGGGAGTGGCCACGGAGGCGGCCATGGTTTCGGCGCTGGCGCCCGGTAAGTCGGCCCGCACCTGTATCGTGGGGAAATCGATGTTGGGCAGGTCGCTGACCGGCAGCCCTCGATAGCCCACCACTCCGAATAGCAGAATCGCCATCATGACTAGGGCGGTCATGACCGGGCGCTGGATGAATAAAGCCGTGATGTTCAACGCTAGCCGTCTCGATTCTATACTAGCTGGCCTTGGTGGTCTCTTGCCAGCGCCGAAAGGCTGCCCCCGCTTCGATTCGGCCCGGACAGAAACAGCGCGGCCGGCGTCTATCGCGATATCGCGAGGCGCCGGCCGGCGTGCTAAGGGGTTGGTAAGGCTAGAGTTTGCCGTACATCGCGAGCAAACGGCTCCATGCCTTCTCGGCCTGGGGCTCGTTGTAAACGGTGGAATCCGGGGGACACCAGCCATGCGCCGCGCCTGTGTAGACTTCGATTTCCGCAGTCAGCTTCGCCTTGTCGAAGGTCTCTTTTAATACTGTCTTATCGGTGGGACGCTGCTGGTCATCGTTGGCCGCAATCGCGATCAGGAACTGCGCCTTGGTCTTGGCAGCCTGCAGATGTGGGCTGTTATCGCCATTTGCCACCAGTCCGGCGCCGTGGAAGGAGGCGGCTGCTCCGACGCGATCCGGTACAGCGGCCGCGGTGCGAAGTGCTATCGGGCCCCCCATGCAATAACCCTGCGAACCCATCTTTCGATTCTTGGCAACAGACGGTTGCTGATCCAGCCATCCGACGAAGGCTTTGGCATCGGTCATGTGCGTCGTCTCATTCAAAGCCTGCATCAGCGGCACCAATCCCGCGATTGGGGTGGTGGCGCCATTTTCGGCTGTCGGCGCTTTCTTAACGCGGTAGAACGGATTCACCACCAGCACTGAATAGCCCGATTCGGCGAGCCGCTTGCTCATTGTGCGGAACGCGGGCCGCAGCCCGAAGATGTCCGGCCACACCAGAACGCCGGGCGCTGTGCCGGTTGACGGATGCACAAAGTAGCAATCCGCGGTGCCGTCTGGTGTCTTAATGGTCACGTCGCCTTCGGTCACGGTAACCGCATTCGCAACCTGTGGCAGCAGCATGGCAATGCCGGCTCCCAACATGACGCCGAATTGCTTTCGCGTCACCAAACCGAGCGCCTCGTATTGCTTCCGGTCGTCCTCAAAATGATCCTGATCGCACATAATTAGCTCCTTGTATCAACGCTTGGTGCAGCAGACCGCACGCGTACTGAATATTCTATATCCACACAGCCTCCTGGCGGGAATCAACGTATCCCCCGAAGTGATAACTCTCGCAGGACAAAAGGGAAGCCTTTCTCCCTGCTTGGACCTTTGCCCGGCTACCGTCTTAACGCAAGCTCAAAGTGTACACCTTCGGATTTCTGCAAGGCCGTAAGAATACTCGAAAGGTTCGCCGCGGAAGGGCTGCCCTTTGGCCCTAGCATTCGCATGAGGCTCTTGGCCGGGATGTCGGTCTGCTCTTCGAGCGCCTGAAATCCCACGGTCGCGTTGACGTAATCACGCAACACCGCCTTGCCGGTTGCTAGGTCGCCGTTCAGGTAACTTTCAACGGCCTCGCGCAAAAGCGCTTTGCGAAATTTCGGGTCGGTCTGCGCCCGCGCCCGGATGGTTTCTTTGAAGTCATGGGTTAGGGGCATTTTTCTTCCTCCGTTTGTAGTCGTTCCAACATTCCTGCGCCGCCGCAATGTCCTTGTCTTGACGCTTCTTCGTACCGCCGCCGATCAGGATCACAAGACTATCCCCGTCTTTGCCGAAGTAAATGCGGTAGCCCGGGCCGAAATCAATCTTGTATTCGAGAACCCCGCCACCCACGCCTTTTGCGTTGGACAGGTTTCCCCGTTCTACGCGCGTAAGCGCTATCGTAACTTTGGCAGATGCAAGAGCATCCAAGCTCGCAAACCACGTGGCGAAACGTTTCTTACCGTTTTCGTCAAATGTAGCCGCGAAGCTCGAACATCTCCAATGGTAACATTAGCGTTACCATTGTCAAGCCTGGAAACTAGCGGCATTGCGTACGGTATCGGTCGCGTAGCGCTGCCCTTCCTGCTCCGACTTTGTGCTTTCCTCCTCAACTGGCTGATAACGTCCTCGAAGGGGCAGCAGCCATTCCCTGTGCCCAATGTTCATTGCGCAGCTAGATCGCATGCATGTATACTGAGTCGCGAAGGAAGTCCTAATGCTTGATTCCACTGTATTTAGAATTGCGTCCGTGATTCTTTCCGCGGCGCTTGCCTCTGGCCAGTGGCTGGACTACCCGACTCCCAACGTCCCCCGCAACCCGGACGGCAAACCGAATCTGACAGCTCCCGCGCCCAAAACGGCCGACGGCAAGCCGGACTTCTCCGGAATGTGGGGATGGGAGACCTTCGCGAATTGCGGTGCGCGTTGTAACGATTTTCAGATTTCCCGGGAATTTATGAACTTAGCCGCATCCCTCAACGGCAAACTCCCCTATCAGCCGGGAGTCGCGGATCTGGTAAAAAAGCGGTCGGCCACCCAGAATGCCGATCCCAACGTCCATTGCATGCCGCGCGACGCACCGCGCATTTGGACCGACGATTACTACAAGCGCATCTTCATGGTCCCAGGCAGGATGATCATCCTCACCGAACGCAACATGCAATACCGGCAGATTTTTCTGGATGGCCGGCCTCTCCCGGTCGATCCGAACCCAACTTGGAATGGTTACTCCACCGGGAAGTGGGATGGGGACACGCTGGTGGTCGAGACGGTCGGCTTCAAGGACGACCTGTGGCTGGACGCAGCGGGAAATCCTCTCACCAATGCAGCCAAAATGACCGAACGGATCCGGCGCACCAACTACGGAAACATGGAAGTGGAAATCACCATCGACGACCCCAGTTCCTATACCGCTCCGTGGACCGTGAAAGTGAAGCAGCCACTCGTGCTCGACAGCGAACTATTGGACTACTATTGCCTGGAGAACGAGAAAGATTATTTACATATGAAGTAGTAGCGGCCAGGGGGCCGCGCGAATTGGAGCTAAAATGATGTTCCGAGCCACTACCCTGTTTCTTCTGGCCGCCATTCCGGCCCTCGCCGATTTATCCGGGCGTTGGTCCACCGGCGGCCAATCGGTATTCGTTCTTCGCCAGCGCGGGAACACGGTGACAGGCACGATTGTGGGCCGGCCGGGCGAACCAACCTATAAGATCGTCGACGGCGTGATTCGCGGAAATCAGATCCACTTTTTTGTCTTACACGAGGATCCGAATGATCCCGAAGTCAAAGCCAACGGCGGCCTTCCATTCCACAACACGGCAAACGGAACATTTGGGGAGAATGAGATTGTCGTTTCCGGATCGCGGGAAAACACCAAGATTCGCGAGTACAATATGGTCCTAAAGCGTATCCGCCATTAGCGTCCAATAGCGAGGGTTAAAAGAAACATATGCGGCGTGTACACATGCTCTTCTGGGTTGGTATCGGGATAGCTGGGGCAGCGACCCTGAGCTTCGGACAATGGTTGCACTACCCGACGGCGGGCGCACCAAGAACCAAGGATGGAAAACCGAATCTGCGAGCCCCCGCGCCGCGGCTTGCCGATGGCAAGCCCGACTTCTCCGGCATCTGGCACACTGCCGTGATCAATCAGTGCGAACCGGCGACAGGGCGATTCTGCGGCAACACGGAAATCGGGGGCTCTCCTCTGGCTCTCAACATCGGCCAGGACCTTCCCGGCGGCCTCCCCTATCAACCGTGGGCGGCGGCGCTCGTGAAACAGCGGTTCAGTAAGGACGATCCACACGTGCGCTGTTTGCCCGACAATCCTCCACGCACGTGGGTCATGCCGCACTTGACGAAAGTGGTACACACGCCGCGCCTGTTGGTGCTGCTGTACGAAGTGAACGCCATGTATCGCCAGATCCACATCGATGGGCGTCCTTTGCCGGACGATCCAAATCCTTCGTGGAACGGGTACTCCAGTGCCGTCTGGGAGGGCGACACGCTGGTCATTCGCACCATCGGCTTCCGGGACGACCTGTGGATCGACATGCTGGGCGCGCCCATGACCAGCGCCGCCACGATGACCGAACGGTTACGCCGCCCCAGCTATGGAACGCTCGATATCGCGCTCACCATTGACGATCCGAAGGCCTACACGCGTCCTTGGACGGTTTCGTTGAAGCAGGAGATTATGCTCGACACGGAACTGATTGACGAGATCTGCTTAGAGAACGAGAAATCGTGGCAGCATATGCAGATCCCCGAACCAGCGAAGTGAGCTGCCTGGGCTGTCCTTAATTCGGAACAGCGTAAACCAGAAGTTTCGGATTGTTGTTGCTGACAGGCACGGCCGGAGGAATCGGAGGACCAGCCTCTTTGCCCTTGGCCGCGGCCGCCGTCGCCTCTTGTTGCGGCGGTGGGCCACCCTTGCCTCCTCCACGTCCAGCAGCAGGTCCGGTACCGCCCATGACGGCGATGTATTGCTTGCCGTCCAACATATAGGTCATCGGTGGGCCGACGCCGGAAGTCACCGGCAACGCGATGTCCAGAAGCGATTCGCCCTTATCCGCTGTAAATGCTTTCAGGCGTCCGTTGCTCAAGGTTTGAAACACCAGGTTTGAAGCCAGGGACAGCGCGCCGCCACCGGTCTGTCCGCCGCCCAGTGCGAACCAGCGTTCCTTTTGCGTGGCCGGATCCCATGCGGTCAGCACGCCGCCACGCACTTTGGTGCCATCGGCATTCTTACGCTCGGGTCCGTGAGGAGGTGGGGATTTCATCGGGATGCCACCCCGTGCTCCACCCAAATTCAGTCCGAAGTTTTGGCTCCCTGGAGTGGGAGTGTAGCTCTCCGAAGCCACGAAACTGAACGTGTTCTCGACGGCGATCGGAACATAGATCAGGCCCGTGTTCGGATTGAACGACATCTGCGACGTATTGTGCATCTGCACCGGATATACCGTCACGCCTTGCTTGGAAGAATAGAGCGCGTCCGGGTGAACATTGGGCCGCCCGGTTTTGGGATCGATCCCTGTAGCCCAGCTCACCTGCGACATCTCCGATGCGGAGATGAATTCGCCATTGGTGCGATCGATTACGTAGAAGTAGCCATTCTTGTTCGCCTGCATCACCACCTTGCGGTTGCGATTGTTGATCCGAATATCCGCCAGCAGCAGATGCTGGATGGCGTCGTAGTCCCATTGATCGCCGGGCGTGCACTGGTAATGCCATTTCAACTGACCCGTGTCCGCGTTGATGGCGATGATAGAGGCGATGTAGAGATTGTCGGGATTCGATGCCTGCCGGCCGCCATTGCGAACGTCCGCGGACCATACCGTTCCATTGCCGGTGCCGACATACAGCAGATTTTCATCCGGATCGTAAGCCATGCCATCCCACATGGACCCGCCGCCGCCTTGCTTCCACCATTCCCCTACCCACGTTTTGGCCGCAGCTTCCATAGCCTTATTCTCGAAGCCCTTCGATGGATCGGCCGGTGTGGTGTAGAACTTCCAAAGTAGCTTGCCGGTGTTTACATCGAATGCGGAAACGTATCCGCGAAACGGAGGAAATTCAGCGCCGGCATTGCCGATAAACACCTTGCCCTTCGCGACGC
>JBDTSJ010000061.1:0-20336 GCA_039931205.1 Acidobacteriota bacterium | reverse complement strand
GTCAATAGGAACTTTCTACTTTGCCCAATTAGGAACTTCTCACTTTGCCGCGACAACATCGCTGGGATGATTCGGAGACATGCTTAAATGTTTCGGCCATATTCCATTTTTGGAAGCGATTTCTGTGCAAAACTTTCAAAGTAGCCCACGACCTTTATCGTGGGTCGCGGGCTAGCAGTCGTGACGGTACGCCTTAGGCGAATACCGAATTTCGGGCAATGTCCTAAACGTGCGTTGATGATACCCTTCTTGACATGCCTCCATACAATAAGTGCCTCAAGTGCGATCCACAAGGCAGCGGCAAGTGTAGCGCGTGCTTCGGGACGGGCGTCAATTCTCACCTAAACGAGAAAGAGGCAAAGTGCGCCCAATGTTCCGGCAAGGGCGTCTGCCCCGCGTGCAATGGCAGTGGAACGCTAACAGGCGGGATGTTTTAGAGCTGCGTGGTTGGTCCAGCGCCACCGGGAGATTGTGGACTATAGTGCCGTGGCCAGCAATTGCGCGATATCCCACACGCGATCCGTGATGCCTGCCTAGCTTCTCGTTTTTTCATATGTTAAATCTTTGAAAGTAGCCCACGACCGTTGCCGCGTGGCGCTGGCCTTGTACGCCGCCTGCTATCGCGATTCCAGCGCCCCGAACGCCCCCGCCCCATACACAACCTTGCCGCCGACCATCGTGAGCAGCGATTCAATCGTCCCCACTTGGTCCACCGCCACCGTCATGTAATCCTTCGACAACACAGCCAGGTCCGCCAGCTTGCCCGCTTCAATTGACCCGCGCTTGCCCTCGTCCCGCGAGAACCACGCGCTGCCCATCGTGTACAACCGCAAAGCGTCTTCCCTGCCCGGAGCTTCCTGCATCCCGCCGATCCCCGCGCCAGCCACTGTCTTTCCATCCAGCAACCATTGCATCGCTGTAAATGGATTGTAAGACATCACCCGATGCGCATCCGTCCCCGCGCCCACAGCCACACCCACGCGCTTTGCCAAATTCAACGCCGGCATCGCCGCCCCGCGTCCCGCGCCGAAATACGTAGCGTCCTGCACCGTCCAGCCCACGCCCAGCGCCTTCATGCGACGCATCGTCGCCTCCGTCGCATCTCCCAAATGCGCAATCGACCAACGCAGATTGACCATCGGAATATCTTTGTTGACCTGCTCGAAAATATCGAGCAGTTGATTGACCGACGAATTATTCGCCCAATGCATTGTCAGCGCCATGCCGTGCTCCGCCGCCCAGCGCGCGATCTGCAAATATTTCTCTTTCTGCACGTCGCTAGGCCGATCGTTATTATTCATCGCGAAGGTAATGCGCTCGCCAATCCCGTTGAACTTCAGAAAATCGTCTCCGAAACCCATCGGCGTCATCTGCGTAAGGTTTCGCAAATCGTCAAACTCTTTGTCCGCCGTCTGTCCGTTCAGCGCATAGGCGATGCGCACGCTCAGTTGCCGATCGCGCCAGACCCGCTGGACCGCTTCGTAATCCCAGGGGAACAAGTTGTTGCCGCCCGGGTCGACGACACCCGTCAATCCCAACCGATTGAGCTCGCGGAAGAACAGCCGGGTGCCTTCCAACTGCTGCGCCGCCGTCGGCTTCGGCAAGCGGTCAAACAGTGCGACAATCGCATTCTGCCCGCCCACCACCGCTCCTGTCGTCTTCCCGTCCGCATCGCGCTCGAATCGCGCACCCGCCGGCAGGGTAGCCTCCTCGTCGATCTCGATTGTGCGATACCCGATCCCGTTCAGCAGCGCCCACGAATATCCCAGTTGCACGTACACCGGATTCTTAGGCGCAGCTTTTTCCAACTCCGCCTGCGTCGGCGCGCGCCGCTCCGCGAACTGATCCGCCGTCCATCCGCCCGCCACAATCAGCCAGGACCCCGCGGGTTTCGCCGCGGCCGCCTCCGAAATCCGCCGCATCGCCTCCCCCATCGACCGCGCGCCAATCCAGTTCACCTCGGTCGAAAAACTGAGCGCCGCCCGAATCGCGTGCATGTGCGAATCGATCAACCCCGGAATCACCGTGCGCCCGCCCACATCGATAACCCGCGTAGCCGGACCCGCCATCGCCCGCACCGTCGCGTTCGTGCCCACCGCCGCAATCCTGCCCTCGCGAATCGCCACCGCCTGCTGCACACTATCGCGAGCATCCACCGTCAACACTTTGCCGTTCACCAAAATCGTATCCGGCGCCTGCGCCCACGCCGAGGCCGCCAGCACTGCTCCCACCATCACAAGTTTCATAGCGGAATCCATTCTATCCGACTCCTTACAGCACCAACAGCGGGTGATACAGACCCGGCATCTTGGCCTCGCCAATCGCAATCAACTCCCCGTCCCCATTCAACGCCTTCACATAGCGAGCATCGTTCGCCCCCATAAACGGCGACACCCGAAACGCCCGCCCATTGCGAATCTGCCCCGCCGTCACATCGTCGACAACTTCCGCCGGAAACCCAGGCAACAGTTGCGCGGCCGGGATCAGCGCTTCCGAAAATCGTTCCGCCTCCGACAGCGCCCGCAACTCGTCCAGCGTGCGAGCCTGTTCAATCCGGAACTCCCCCGATCGCGTCCGGCGCAGCAATTTCAAATGCGCCCCGCATCCCAGCACCGCGCCCACGTCATGCGCGATGCTCCGCAAATACGTGCCCGCCGAACAATGCACCCGCACCTTCGCCTCGCAGCCCTCCAGCGAAAGTAAGTCCAGCGCATACACTTCCACTTCCGATGCTTTCAGCTCCACAGGAAGTTTCTTGCGCGCCAATTCGTACGCCGGCCGACCGCCAATCTTCTTAGCCGATACCGCGGGAGGCATCTGCGCAAGCTTGCCGCGAAACCGCGCCAGCACCGGCTCCAACTCCTCCGCCGTCACCGCCACGTCGCGAACTTCGCCCACCGGCTCGCCATCCGCATCGTAGCTGTCGGTGGCATACCCGAACCGGATCACGCCTTCGTAGACTTTTTCGTTGCGCGTATAGAATTGCGCCAGTCGTGTCGCGCGCCCCACCACCAGCGGCAACACACCCGTAGCGCTAGGATCCAAAGTGCCCAAGTGCCCCACCCGGCGCGTGCCCGCAAACCGGCGCATCTTGTTCACCACATCGTGCGAGGTCCACCCGCAAGGCTTGTCGACTACAATGACTCCGTCCACTCAAGCCACTGTAGCAACCCCCGCAAACAGCCTACTCCTGATACTTGCGCGAAAACGTGTCCAACCCCATCCCGTCAAACTCCGCCTTGGCCTTCCGATAATCTTCCGCGGTCTGAAACGGCCCCACCAGCACCCGATAGACGTTCTGGTTCGCCCCCGCCGCCACGATCGCCGGATACCCAACCTTGCGAGCTCCCTGCGCCATTAACGCCGCGTAGCCCTTTTCGACCGAGCCCAATTGGATATAAAACGGCCCCTTCAACGGTTGCGCGAAGAGCGGAGCACTCACCGTCTCCGCCTTAACAATCTCAGGAGCAGTCACTGGCGAACTCACCGGCAAAGTAACGGGAGCCGCAGCCCGAGCCGCAGTAGCAGCAGGAGCCGCGACCTCGACAACGCGCCCCGAAGCCCTCCCTACCCAGTAAGCCCCTCCAGCCCCGCAGGCCAGCGCCACCAGCACCAGAAAGGAGACGCTAGCCATCTGCCCCCGCCCCATGACAATTTCAAATTCTTTCGCATACTGCGGCTCCCCGCCGGGTACCGCCTGCTCCACCTGAAATATTCTCGTCATCACTCGGGTTATCGGCAGTTTGCCCGACCGCCCTTAGAGACCTTAATTTGGGCAACAATATATTAGGCAACTCACCAGGGTCTTCTTAGGGTGTCTTTACGAGGCTGAATGAAGTGTCGTAAAGACGTACGATCTTCGATCATCTTCTTGGTCTTGTCGATGACCGCAGAAGGTTGCCCCTCATTCATGAAGTGGCCTCCATGAACAATTAAGTTGCGCTCTTTGTTGATCTCTCCTGCAATCCTTTTTTGGATGCGCCCCCCCACCCCTCCAGCCCCAAGCTAAGCTAGTCCATGCTTTCGAATCGTTCGTACCCGCTCAGCGCGGTGATCCCCGAATTGCCATATCCCGACGTGGGCGAAGCTGTCGTGGGGCGGCCAGCCCGGACCCGCCTTGCGAGAAACCCCGCTTACATCCAACTCCCCAATAAGCGACAATAGTCCCCAATGAAATTGCTTGCCCTCGCCACCATCACCCTCACGGCGTACGCGCAAATCAACTACGCCAAAATCGAAATCCTAACCGAGCAATACACTCCCAACCTCTATATGCTCGCCGGCGCCCCCGGTGACGCCGACCCCAACCATCCCGACGGCGCCGGCGGCCGCATCGGCCTGCTCACCGGACCCGACGGCATCTTCATGGTCGACTCTCAATATGAGCAGGTCACCGCCAAAGTCCTCGCCGCCATCCGCAAACTCAGCCCCCAACCCATTCGCTACCTCGCCAACACCCACCTCCACGTCGACCACACCGGAGGCAACGCCAACATCGTCAAGCAGGGAGCTCTCCTCATCGCCCGCGAAGAACTCCGCAGCGATATGGCCCGCGCCGCCAACACCGACCCCGCGCGCCTTCCCAGCATCACCTACGGTATGGGCGACCCCATCCGGTTCCGCATGAACGGCGAAGTCGTCGACCTCATTCCCATCCGCGCGGCCCACACCGGGGGAGATACCATCATTCGTTTCCAGAACGCCGACGTCATCATGATCGGCGACTTCTACCGGAATTACGGCTACCCCTTCATTGACACCGCCAACGGTGGCAGCCTCCAGGGAGCGCTCGATGGTCTGGACGCCGTGATGAAGCTCGCCGGCCCCAACACAAAACTCATCCCCGGTCACGGCACCATCATCAAACGCGAGGACATTATCCCCTACCGCAATATGATCCTCGACGTACAATCCAAGGTGCAGTCGCTGATCAAACAAGGCAAGACCCAGGCGGAAATCCTAGCCGCCAAACCGACCGCCGCCTACGATGCAAAAATCCCGGGAGCCCTGGGCGTAGCCCCCGGCGGCGGCACCAGCGCCGACCGCTTCGTCCGCATGCTCTACTCTCAACTCCAAAAATAATCTAAATCTAAACATGAAGAGTCCCATGAAGCAGCTCACCATCCTGTTC
This sequence comes from Acidobacteriota bacterium, assembly GCA_039931205.1. GTDB lineage: Bacteria > Acidobacteriota > Terriglobia > Bryobacterales > Bryobacteraceae > Palsa-187. The sequence goes on along the minus strand of JBDTSJ010000061.1, from coordinate 15,205 downwards.
ACCGCCCTCGCCTTCGCGCCCGCCGCCTTGGCCCAAAGCGCCGACGACTACCGCGGCGGCTGGAAACTGGAAGTCAACGGCACCCCCCGTACTTACGAGTTCTCCATTCGCGGAGCCACCGTCCGCGGCATCTATTGCACCTGGTGCGCCGACGCCACCACTCTCGCCTTCGTCGACGGCAAGCTCGGCCCCGACGGCCTCTCCTTCACCGTTACCCACGTGGACAACAACGGGAAAACTACGTTCACCGATAAAGGCGCAGCCAAATTCGAAAAACCAAACTTGGTTGTCAGCGGCACTCTCGGCGGCCCCGGCGGCGGCACCTTTAAATGGACCATGATCAAAGATGATCGCGGCCCCGACCCGCTCCCCATCCCTATCCTGATGCTGCCCCCCGGCCGCGAAATCCCCATCCTCGGACGCGGCGGCCCCCCTGCTGCCGCAAAAGGCAAAGCTGGACCGGCGCTCGCAACTCCCCCAGTCCCCGCCGCACCACCCGGCGGAGGAGGAGGCCGTGGAGGCTATGTTCCCCCAGGTCCGTGGTTGAAACTCACCCCCGATGTCATCGCCGGCTCCTGGCTCGGCTTCGGTACCGGCGTCAACAAGCAGTATTTCATCGTCAAGAAAGTCGGCAACAAACTCCGCGGCATGGTCTGTGGACGCTGCGATAACCCCTACACCATGGCCGCGCTCGACGACTTCGTGATCGATGGCGAAATCCTGCGCTTCAACATCCTCCATGACGATTGGGGCGACTACTCCATTCCCTTCGACAAACACGTCACCGCTCGTGTCTCCGGCAACGAAATGCGTATCGTCACCTCGCAGGACAATCTGCCCCCGGAACTCGCCAACCGCCCCCCCAATACCGACCCCAACGCCGGCACCTCACTCATCGGGCCCATCCCTCATGAGGCCACTACGCTGAACCACTGGAAATAGCGCTACTCCACCGTAATCATCGTCCCCGCCGGACTACTCGCCGTCCCCGCCACCAGGTACAGCGACACCTCGCCCGCCGGCACATCCTCGGGAATCCGTACGTTCACCTGCATCGCCCCCGCCACAAAGTTAGGCGCGTTGCCCGCGAACAAAACTTCCGCCACCCTGCCGCCTATCCTCACGGAGACTTCCTGCGTCGGCTTCGCCAGCGGCAACACTCCCACACGCCCATCCACTCCCGCTGGAGCCGTCACACCCTCGCCGGTAGCGAAAAACACAATCACCGATCCCCGCCGCGCCGGTCGATCCCGAGCGTTGAAGCTGCCGTCTTCATTCACCACCACCGCCCGCCCGGACCCATTCCCCACAATTCCAGGAGCCGTCGCCGCCACCGCCTGCACTACCGCGGTCTTCCGCACGCCCTTGTATTCGGCGGCCACCGAAGTCACCGTCTTGCCTGCCAGTGCATACGGAACCACCACATTTACCTGCTCCGGGGAAGCGTACATGATGGGTCCTGCTACGCCATCGAACAGCACTCGCGTCGCACCCACTTCCGTGGCTACCCGGCCCGCCGAATCCAGGATCGCCCCCGCGCCTCCCGGCGGTCCAAGATTCGTGCCGAATATAGAAACGATTTCCCCGGGCGCGATCGCACCAGTGGCGAAGCTCAATGAGTTCAGTATCGCTACGGCAGGCAAGACGGTCGTATAGATGCCCCCCACTTGCCGCTCATTACTCATCACCAGCGTGCCCGGATTCGTGCGCCCTCCTAAATCACCGGTCCAATAATTCAACGAAAATAACCCCGCCAGGTTCGCTTGCACAGTCACCGCCGTGCCTGCATCGTAGAACCCATCGCTGGAGGAAGGGTTCACTACAAGGGATGCCACGCTGCTGGACGGCTGGTTCACCGTCAACAGGTACTGTCTGGTGAAGCGCGCCGTAATCACGCCGCCATTTTGCTGCGCCGTAAAGTTGTGCGCTGCCGCACCCCCATCGCTCCACCCTGGAAACAGTAGCCGCGTCCCCAATTGCGCCGCCGGAGAGCCCGCGCTGATACTGTGCACGCTGCCCGCCGCGAAAATAAAATTTATCGGCGCCGCAAAACTGCCGTTATCCACAACCACCACCTGCCCCGGAGGATCGCTATCGATCGTCGTGATGGCGGACTGCGTGAACGACGCCGCGCAACCACTGGAACTACTGCGCGGGGGTACCGTCAGCGGGTTGGCCGACGTCGTGATACAGAAGAAGCCAGGGCTCGAAGTCCAGCGGTAAAAACGGAATCCCGCCGCTGGCGTGGCAGTCAGCCTCACCTGCGTCAACGCCGGGTAGTAACTGTCCGTCGACGCGGGACTGGCCGTGGCCGTTCCCCCGGCATTCGTCGTGACAACCACCTGCACCTTGCGAATGAAGTTTTCCGTGTATACCGTAACCTCCGCGCTGGCTTGGATCGTATGGCTCTGGCTTCCGCCATCGCTCCACTTCCCATGCGTGTACTGCCGTCCGCTCAAGATCTGCGGATTACTCGGCGTGCTCAGCGTATGCTGGCTGCCCGCCTCCCACGCAAACACCCGAGGAGTGGAAATCGCGGCTCCATCCACAAGCAGCGTCAGCCCCGGTGGATTCGACGACACCGTCGTCTGCGTCGGTACCCGCCCATATTTCCGCGACACCGCGTCCAAATCCGCCGCATTCATGCCGCTGGTTTCACCCATCGGAATTCCCGGCGGCACCGTCTCCAGCACCGGAAAACCGTTGCCACTAAATTCGAACGCCCCATAATGCATGCTGGACCCGTATTCGTACCCAGCTATATCCTGGCCCGACACGGATTGAATCGTGAAGTTCCCCGCGTAGGCCTTCGCCACGTTCTCATATAACACCGTCACGTTAAAATTGCGGTCAATCCGCGCCTGTTCATGCCAAAACCCCACCGTGTGGCCGATTTCATGCACCAGCGTGGACGTCCCACAGGAGTCCTCCACTAAGATCGACTGCGCTGCCCCGGACCTGCCCACTGACGAAGAACAGGCGCCCACCGGTGGCGTCGTCTTGCGCGTAAAACGCACGTAAGACGTCTCCCCCGCCCTCGGCTGTAAGTGAATCGGAGTCCCGTAGGAGTTCCACGTATCGATCGCCGTCTGTACGCGCGCCAGCGTCGCCGCCGGAATCGCCGCATCGATTTCGTAAGGAATCACCCCGCCCGGCCAAAGGTTGCCCGTGTAAAACGAACTCGCCCGCGCCGCCAACGGTTTGCCCGCATCCGGAGCACCCGGCGCCAGAATAATATCGCCCTGGAAAATCGCCGCGCCATCGATAATTTGATACGTGATGGGCTGACCGTCCAGAAATCCATCGGCCAATATCGGCCCCTGTGCGTACGCCGCTTGCATGCACAGCAACACCAATAGGACAAGCCGCGGTTTATTTCCCGTTGAGTGGAATCCGCACCGATCCCGTCTTCCCCGTCGCCTGATCCATGACCACCAAATGCAGCCCCTTCGCCAACAGCTTGCCCTTGTCATTCGTCACCCGCACCTGGTTATATACCGCAATGCCCGTGTCTAGCGCCGTCCGCAATCGATCTTGCGTAAGATTCACTTGAATGGTCTGGTGCAGGCCTTTCGGCGTCTTGTTCGAATCCGGCACAATCGCCACTTCAATGCTGCCTGCAAACCGGTCCTTCTTCTCTTCCAGCTTCAGCCCCGCCACGTCCACCACGACTACCACGTCATAATATCCCAACTTGTTCTTCGACGGAACCGCCGCCGCCCGAATCTGAATCTCCGTCGATTCCAGCGGCTGCCGCAACCACCCCGCCAGCGTCGCCTTCAGAAATTTCGCCGCCGGCGGCTTGCCCGGCCCCTCCGCCGTGTAGGACTTCCGATACCGCGCTTCCGCCCCACCCCGAAGCACATCTACCCTCAGCGAGTGCATCGTCCCGTCCACCACATCTTCAGGCTGATAGAACCCCAGCGTATACGTCAGGTCCGTATCCGCAATCGCCTCTTCCAGTCCCGCCACAAGATCGTTGTCGTTGTAGAACGCCTTGCCGCCCGTCATCGCGGCCAATTGGTTCATGGAGTTGAGGTTCGGATCCATCAACCCCGCGCCCTCCATAGGCGACATCACCCCGCGTGGATCAATCGGGTAAATCGCCACGTTCGCTTCGTTCATCAACTTCATCGGCGCGTAAATCTGCTTGCTCAGGTTCGTGTATTCCGTCATCGTCGTCAGATTGCGCTCGTTCTCCTGCTGGAAATCCAGCGGCAACCCCGCCGTAATCCAAATCAGCTTCTTCCGCCCCGGCAACCCCTGCAAATGCCGCGCAATTGTTTCGAACGCAGCCGTCGTAATATCCGCCTGGCGCTGAAAATTCATCTTCCGCGTCTCGTTCGCCGCGTTCCCTCGAATGCCCGCCAGCAATCCGCCTTGCCCGTCCTGCAGATTGAACGACTGCTCCATCTTGAATTTGTCCACCGCCGACCGCAGCGCATCGCGATCCTCCGTGAACGGCTCCAAAACTTTTAAAGTTGTGCCCAACTGGTAAAGCGCGATCAGCTCTCGTCGCCCCGCCCGGTCCAAATACTTCAGCGCCTGCAAACGCGCGCGCCCTTGATGCTCCGGAGTTGTATTTTGCGAATCCATCAACACCACCGTCGCCGTCACAGGCTCCGGTCCCCGGTACACCGGCCGGTTCGTCACAACCCCAGCCGGAAGCGCAACCGGAGCAGCCCGCACCGCCGTAGCCTCGCGCACGCTAAAAACCGCGATGGCCTGCCGCTTTCCGTTATCAAAAACCTCAAAGTCGTCTTTAGTAAGCCCCGCCACCGGCGCTTTCTTGGAGTGCACCACCACATCCACCTGCACCAGCCGAGTCCCCGTCCGGAAGATAGGCGTCTCCGCCTCCTGCCCCCAAACCAGAGCAGCCGCCATCAGACACACCCCAGCCGCCCTAAAAAAGACCATGGGCAATCGACGCCGCCCGCTCCTCCAAAGTTTCATCGCGGTTCCCGAATCTCCAACCCCACCGGAGCAATCGTCAGAAAATGCTTCATGTTCCAAGTCAAGAGCACCTCCGCCCCAGCCTCAAACGCCGACAGCGCGATGACTGCATCGTAGACCCTGCCCCCCGAAAATCCGCGATCCAGCGTATGTCGTACAGTCTCCCACGCCAGTCCGCGACGAATCGGCGCAACGGTCGCGTGGCCGAAGCCCCGAAGCAAAAGAGTTTCGATATCACGGGGCGGCAAGGCAACAGAACGAGGCATCCGCGACAAAACCGAAAACGCTTCCAGGATGCAGTGTTCCGCCAGCACAAACTCTGCCCCGGCTGCCTCGTACCGATCACAACAGGCGCGCGTCACCCCGTGTTTTGCCGAATCCATTGTCAGATATTCAACGACGACGTTAGTGTCCAGTGCGATCTTCAAGACCTAGCACCCCACGAATAATTTCGTCTTCTCGCTCCCGTCGTACATCCTCAATGGCCTGGTTAATCATCTCGGGAGTGATAGGAGGTGTTCCCGGAGCCGATTTCCAGAACAGCTTTCCGCCATCCTCTACCACGTGACCAGTCGCCAACGGCGGCTCAATCTCAACGATGCCGTTATCGTACCGAATCTCCACCTCCGCCCCCGCCACCAACCCCGCCCTCTCCCGTATCGCCTTCGGTATCACCACCCGCCCAGCCCGATCAATGGTAGTCTTCATACCATCACAATACCATCGAAATACCATTTCTTTCTTACTTGACATCACCCAACTTCAATCGTACGATTTAAACGTACGTATGATTGAACGGCCAGACACCAAATCCAGAATCCTCGACTCCGCCGAAAACCTCTTCGGATTGAATGGCTTCGACTCAGTTTCTTTACGTGACATCACAACCTCGGCCGACGTCAATCTCGCCGCCGTCAACTACCATTTCCAGTCCAAAGACGCCCTAATCGACGCCGTAATCGCCCGCCGCATCGTACCCGTAAACTGCCGCCGCATGGAACTTCTCGACGCCGCCGGCCCCCATCCGTCCATTGAACAGATCCTCGACTGCTTCCTCCGCCCCGTCTTCGAAATCCCCCTCAAACCCATCGTGCCGCTCCTTGGACGCATGCTTTCCAATCCCGACCTCTTCGTGGACCGGGTTTTTAACTTGCACCTGGCGCCCGTCAGCCAGCGCTTTTTTGCCGCCTTCGCCCAAGCTCTTCCCGACCTTTCCCAAGCCGACGTGGCTTGGCGCATGCACTTCTCCGTCGCAGTAATGACCCACACCCTTTTATGGGGACCCATCTTTCCCCGAATCACCAACGGCCTGTGCAGCATCGACGATAGGGAGGCCCTGCAGCAGAGGGCTGTGCAATTCCTTGCCGCCGGCTTCCGCGCCCCAGCATCCAATACACCTTAAAATCATGCGACTTGTCATCGTCATTCTCGCTCTCTCCTCCACCGCCTTCGGCCAACAGGAATCTCTGCGCCTCAGCCTGGCCCGCGCCGTCGACATCGCCCTAACTCCTGAAGGCAGTGCCCGCATCGCGCTGGCCGAGCAATCCATTGAGCGAGCCTCCACCCAGGTAGCGCAGGCGAAATCCGCCCTTCTGCCCACCATCGACGGCGGCGTGCAGGACCGCAGCCAGACCACCAACCTGCGAACCTTCGGCTTCAATTTCGATATTCCCGGCTTCGTGTTTCCCAGCGTCGTGGGACCCTTCACCGTCGTCGACGCCAGGGCCCAGGCGCGCTGGAACGTCCTCGACTTCACCGCCCTCAAGCGCTACAGAGCTGCCAAAGGTGGAGTAGACTCCAGCAAAGCCGACCTCGAAGTTACTCGCACCCAAGTCTCCGACCAAGTCGCGCGAGCCTATCTCGCAACTCTCCGCGCGGACGCCGCATTAGAAGCCGCCCAAGCTAATCTGGAGCTCTCCGAAGCCCTCCGCTCCCTCGCCCAATCTCAGAAGGACGCCGGAACCGGCACCGGTATCGAAATAACCCGCGCGCAAGTCCAACTCGCCAACGATAACGGCCGCTTGCTCATCGTCCGCAATGATCGCGCCCGGGCCGCCCTGCAATTGCTGCGCGCCATGGGGCTGGACCTGGCCTTGCCCGTGCTTCTCACCGACAAATTGGCTTACACCCCCGTCGACACCAAGAGCATCGAAGCCTCCCTGACCGAAGCCCGCCTCGTGCGCGTCGAGATGAAAGCCCAGAAACAGAAGGAAGCTGTGGCCCGCCTCAACTACTCGGCCATTGCAGCCGAGCGCCTGCCCTCCGTCGCTACCTTCGGCGATTATGGCTCCATCGGACAGCCCAAGATCGGTCTCGCCGCCACCCACACCGTCGGCGTCAGCGTATCCATTCCCATCCTCGACGGCGGCCGTCGCAAAGCCCGCCGCCAGGAAAGCACCTCGCAAATTCTGACCGAAGAGATTCGCACCCGCGACCTGGAACAGCAGATCGAACTCGAAGTCCGCCTCGCCATCGAAAGCTTACAAAGCGCCCAAGCCCTGGTGTCCACCGCGCGCGAAGGCTTGGACCTGGCCCAGAACGAAGTGGAGCAAGCCCGCCGCCGCTATCAGGCCGGCGTCTCCGTACCTCTTGAAGTAACCGACGCGCAGGCCCGCCTGGACCGCGCTCGCGACAACCAGATTGTTGCGCTCTACAGTTACAACCTGGCCCGCCTCGACCTCGCTGTCGCCACCGGCCACATACAGGACTTCGTGCACCCGTAGCTCGCCCACATAGGACCCCATCATGAAGAAACGTCTTCCCATCTTATTGTTGTTAGCCGCCGCCGGCGGAGGTTATTGGTATTGGACCACCCAGCAGGCCGCAGCCAACGCGAATCACATCCTGGTCTCCGGCAATCTCGAACTAACCCAAGTCGACCTGTCCTTCAAAACTCCAGGCCGCCTCGTGGAACTCAACGTCCGCGAAGGCGACTGGGTGAAAAAAGGACAAGTCATCGCGAAGCTCGACGCCTCCACCCTCGATCAACAGCGCAACCGCGATCAAGCCTCCGTCGCCGGAGCCCAGTCCCAATATCAGCAGCTCGAAACCTCCATCGAATTTCAGAAAGCCACCATCGAAAGCGACGTAGCCCTCCGCCAGGCGGAACGCGCTCAAGTGCAAGCCCGCCTGGACGACCTGTTAGCCGGCAGCCGCCAACAGGAGATCGCCCAAGCCCAAGCCGCCGTAGCCGACACCAAAGCCTGGAACGACATCGCGATTTCGGAACTCGCCCGAGCGCAGACCCTGTACGCCAAGGAAGACATCTCCACCTCGCAATTCGACCAGGCCAAAACCAAAGTCGAAAGCACCGCCGCCCAACTTCGCCAAGCCCAACAGAAGCTCGCTCTCGTTCAGGAAGGTCCCCGCAAGGAAGAAATCGTGGCCGCCCGCGCCGCCGTAGCCAGAGCCAATGCCGCGGTCGCCACTGCCGAAGCCAATCGCATTGAGCTCAAGCGCAAACAACAGGAGCTCACCGGACGCCGCGCCGACATCGACCGCAATCGCGCCCAGGTCGGCATCACCGAAACCCAGATCAACGACACCACCATCATCGCCCCCATCGACGGAGTCATCCTATTAAAGGCCGCCGAAATCGGCGAAGTAGTTGCTGCCGGTACCACCATCGTCAGCATCGGCGACATCGACCATCCCTGGCTGCGTGCCTACATCAACGAAACCGACCTTGGCCGCGTCCACCTCGGCGCTACCGTGTCCCTCAGCACCGATTCTTTCAAGGACAAGAAGTACGAAGGCAAAATTACCTTCATCTCGTCGGAAGCCGAGTTCACGCCCAAGCAAATCCAAACTAAAGAGGAGCGCGTGAAACTCGTCTACCGCATCAAGGTCAACGTCGACAACGCCGCCCATGAGTTAAAGAACAACATGCCCGTGGATGGAGAAATCGTCTTATGACCACGCCGTCCATCGGCGGCGGCAACATCGTGATCGCGGAAAACCTCACCCGTAAATTCGGCGACGTCACCGCCGTCAACAACCTGAATCTGCAAATCGCCCCCGGAGAAATCTTCGCTCTGGTAGGGCCCGATGGCGCCGGCAAAACCACCACCATGCGCCTGCTGTGCGGCTTGATGGATCCCACTGAAGGCAAGTGCATCGTCACCGGCCTCGATGTCGCCAAAAACCCCGACGAAGTGAAGGACCACATCGGCTACATGGCCCAGCGCTTCGGCCTCTACGGCGATCTCACCGTCCAGGAAAATCTGGATTTCTACGCCGATCTGTTCGGCATCCTGGGCAAAGAGCGCGACGATTTAAGCGCCCGCCTCATGCAAATGACCCGCATGGAGCCCTTCCGTGACCGCCAGGCCGCCAAACTTTCCGGCGGCATGAAACAAAAGCTGGCCCTCATGTGTACCCTGCTGCACAAACCCAGGGTCCTGTTCCTGGACGAACCAACCAACGGCGTAGACCCAGTCTCCCGCCGCGACTTCTGGGCCATCCTTTATCAATTGGTCCGCGACGGCCTCACCGTGATGGTCGCCACCGCTTACTTGGACGAAGCCGAACGCGCCAATCGTGTCGGCCTGATGCACCTCGGCAACATGATCCGCTGCGACACCCCCTCCGCTCTTCGTCGCGAACTCACGGAAGCCTGCTACAGCGTCACCTCCCCCGACCTTCGCAAGACCCGCCAATTTCTAGAAGGACAGCCCGGCGTAATAACAGTGCAGCCCGCCGGCGCCGACCTCCACCTCTTCCTCAACGAATCCATCGCCGACGTAGCCAAGTTGTCGCAGTTGACTCCCTTCGAATACCACCGCATCCAACCATCTCTCGAAGACGTCTTCATCGCCCTTGTAAAACGCGAGGAGGTCGCTCATGCAGCCTAACCTAACCTCCGCCGTCCACCTGGAGCACCTCACCAAACGCTTCGGCACCTTCGTAGCCGTAGACGACGTCTCCATCGACGTCCGCCCCGGCGAAATCTTCGGCTTCCTGGGACCCAACGGAGCCGGCAAATCCACCACCATCCGCATCCTCTGCGGCCTGCTCACCCCCACCTCCGGCAAAGCCACAGTAGCCGGCTTCGACGTCGCCACCCAGTCCGAAGAGATCCGCAAGAACATCGGCTACATGTCGCAGAAATTCTCCCTCTATGACGATCTCTCCGTCGACGAAAATATCGAATTCTTCGCCGGCATCTACGGCGTAACTCCCGCAAAATTCCCGCAGCGCCGCGAATACGTCCTGCGCATGGCTGGCCTCGCCGATAAATGCAGCACCATGACGCGTCTGCTCTCCGGTGGCTGGAAACAACGCCTCGCCCTCGGCTGCGCCATCCTGCATGAGCCGCCCGTAGTCTTCCTCGACGAACCCACCAGCGGCGTCGACCCCATGGCCCGCCGCGATTTCTGGGACTTGATCTATCAACTCTCCGCCGCCGGCCACACCGTCTTCGTCACCACGCACTACATGGACGAAGCAGAATACTGCCATCGCATCGCCCTCATGGGCGCCGGCAAAGTGATCGCGCTCGGTTCCCCCGAAGAGCTAAAAGCCTCTCTCGGCGAGGGCCACCTCCTCAACCTCGAAACCTCCGACCTCTTCGGAGCCATGACCATGCTCCGCGGCCGCCCCGGTATCGAAGATGTCGCCGTTTTCGGCGCCGGCCTGCACGTGAAGGTGGACAACCAAACCGAAGGAGCCGCCGAAGTCCGCAAAGCCCTTGAGGCCGGAGGTATCCAAATTCAAGTGCTCGAACCCATCCCCCCGTCCATGGAAGACGTCTTCGTCACCCTACTCGAATTCCAAGCCCAGCGCGAAACAAAAAGTGAGGCGCTCCCGTCATGAACTTCCGCCGCACTCGAGCCATCGCCCGCAAGGAACTGCTCCACATCGTCCGCGATACCCGCAGCCTCATGGCCGCGCTTACCCAACCCCTGCTGGTGCTCCTGCTATTCGGCTTCGCCCTCAGCCTCGACGTCGATCGCGTCCCCACCGTCATCTTCGACGGCGACCACTCCCCTGAAAGCGAAAGCCTCACTCGCGAATTCCGCGGCTCGCGCTACTTCCAAATCGTGGACGAACCCGGCGACTACAAACACGTCGAGCTCGCCCTGGACCAGCGCCGCGCCATCGTCGGCATCGTCATCCCCACCGATTACTCGCGCAACCTCGCCCTAGGTAAGGAAGCCCAGGTGCAAATCCTGCTCGACGGTTCCGATTCCAACACCGCCTCCATCGCGCTCGGCTACGCGCAAGGCATCATCCAAACCTACGCCGCCGTCACTCGCGAATCCGCCCAAGCCATGCGCACCGGCACCACCATGCAGCCCCCCGTCGAAGCCCGCGTCCGCGTCTGGTACAACACTGACCTGGTATCCCGCCACTTCATCGTCCCCGGTCTGATCGGCGTCATCACCATGATCATCGCCGCCCTGCTCACATCCCTCTGCATCGCGCGCGAATGGGAAAACGGCACCATGGAACAACTCCTCTCCACCCCCATCCGCCCCGCCGAACTCGCCATGGGAAAACTCGCCGCCTATTTCCTCATCGGCCTCACCGACATGCTGATCGCCCTCTTCGTCAGCGTCTACATTTTCGACGTCCCCATCAAAGGCAGCGTGCCGTTGCTACTTTTCTCCTCCTGCGTCTTCCTCTTCGGAGGCATGGCCTGGGGCATCTTCATCTCCGCCAGCTTTCGCAGCCAGCTCACCGCCTACCAGATGGGGACCTTCACCTCGTTCCTGCCCGCCTTCCTGCTCTCCGGCTTCGTCTACTCCATCCAAAACATGCCCTTCGTGATTCAAGCCGTCGCCCTCTTCGTCCCCGCGCGCTACTTCATCAACATCGCCAAGGGAATCTTCCTCAAAGGCGTCGGACTCCGCCTGCTCTGGTTCGACCTGCTGCTGCTCATCGTTTACGGAGCCGGAATGTTCTACTTCGCCACGCGCAAACTGCGCCAGAAGGTTGCATAAAGATCATGGGTCAACGTCTCCGTTGCATCATCAAAAAAGAATTCCGCCAGGTCTTCCGCAACCCCCAGACCCGAGCCATGCTCATCTTCCCGCCGCTCTTGCAGTTGCTCATCTTCGGGTACGCGGTGAACCTCGACGTGAACCACGCTCAGATCGCCTGGATGGATGAGGACCGCTCCCCCCAAAGCCGCGAGCTGCTGTCGGAATTCCAAGGCTCCGGCCTGTTCGAAATCCTGGCCACGCCCGCCAATCAAACCGAAATGCAGGACTTGCTCGACCGCAGCACCGTCGACGCCGTAATCCGCGTCCTCCCCGGCTTCGCCCGCGACATCGCGCATGGCCGCTCCACCAGCGTGCAAATTCTCATCGACGGCACCGATTCCAATAGCGCCCAGCTCGTGTCCGCCTACGCCGCCCAATCCATCGGCCGTTACACCACCGTCGTCATGAACCAGCGCCAGCAATCCAGACTCGTATCCGCCGGAGCCCCCGTCGCCGCCAACATCCCCCGCGTTGTCGCCGAACCCCGCGTGTGGTTCAACCCCGAGCTCAAAAGCCGCAACTACTTCGTCCCCGGCGTCATCGTCAACATCATCATGCTGGTCACCCTCTCCCTGACCACCATGGCCATCGTGCGCGAAAAAGAAATCGGCACAATGGAGCAGCTCATGGTCACCCCCATTCGCCCCATGGAACTGATCCTCGGAAAAACGCTTCCGTTCATCCTGATCGGCTTCTGGGACATGCTGCTAGTCCTGGCCGCATCCCTAATAGTGTTCAAAGTCCCCTTCGTAGGCAACTTCTGGCTCCTCTGCCTAGCCGCATTCCTATTCATCCTCACCACCCTAGGAGCCGGCCTGCTCATCTCGACCGTTTCCAAAACCCAGCAGCAAGCCAACATGGCGACGTTCCTGTTATTCCAACCCTTCATGATGCTCAGCGGATTCTCCTTCCCCATCCGCAGCATGCCCATCGCCATCCAATACTTCACCTACATCAACCCCATGCGCTACTTCCTGGAAATCGTCCGCGGCATCTTCCTGAAAGGCACCGGCATCAACATCCTGTGGCCCAACCTAGTCGCCCTCGGGGTCTTCGGCGTAATCATCCTCTCCATCAGCATCAGCCGCTTCAAGAAGACCCTGGAATAGCCGCGCTACCGAGTCCCCGTCCGCGAAAGCACCAACTGAATCGCCGCCAGATTCGCATGTGCTATCGATGACTTTGGATCCAGCTCAATCGCCATCGAAGCCTCCACAGCGGCCCGCTCCATCATCCCCAAGCGAAAATACTGAGCCCCCAGATTGCAGTAAGCCTCCATATATTTCGGATCCTCCGCGATCGCTTTCTCAAGCTCCAGCGCCGCCCCGCGATAGTCCCCCTTTCCGCTCAGCTGGGAGGCCCGTTCGAATGCCTTCCGCGCGCTCTTAGGCACCTTGTGTCGAAGCTGCGCAACCGAAACCGGCGCGCCTAAATCTTCAGCCGGTGCGATGGTGGGAATCGACAATGCCGTAACGATGGCGTTGCCAAGCTCGATGGGATACATCAGTCGAATCCCTAAAAAGGGCTCTTCCATTGGAGTATGGAGGTCCTTTTCCAGCGCCTCCGCAATCTCCCGAGCGGTCTGCCCTTTCACCAGACAAGCAAAAACAAGCACAACCACCCCGCGGCACATTTTCATTCCGCTGCCTCCTCGCATCGACGTATACTCCGCTCCGTACGCAAGGTTTCATTCACAGCCCATGAAATTATCTGCGTCCATCTGCGTTCATCAGCGGCTCATAATCTTTACCCCCATCCCCAACTGCGATTTCAGCCCGCGCTCATGCTCATCCGAAACCCGCACTTCGGATCACGATGGCGAATCCGCAAAACCCCAGCCGACAGCCGAAAACTTGCTCGGGATGTAGACCGGCGCTGAATTGCCTCTGATGGCCAGATCCCCGCCGATATTGACGGAGGCTTGCCTCAGCCGGAACGGCTCATAGCTTGGAAATATGGTTGTTACGTAGGGCCAATGCTCACGTCCGCGAGTATCTCCCAAAGCATCCGAATACGGCTATTCAATCCCTTCGTTACCAAGCAGGGCCGGCAGATCTTGCGAGCCATGCAGTACACGAAGCACTTCGATGCGATCTTGAAAAGGTTGGTAGAAAATTAGATACTTCTCGAACCGGGCACTCACGCGGAAAGTTCTGGCGCCCGCGAGCTGCGGATGTTGAACTTTGCAGTGCCAGCCCATCTCTCGCTGAGAAGCCAGCAGCGCGAAGGTCTCCTAGATCTCGGCTAGGAACTCAAAGCCAGCGTCGAGGCCAGCCTCTTCGACGAGGTAGTCTCCGATTTCATCAATGTCTTGATCAGCCCGTGGTCGGATAACATATCCAAAGCTCACCGCGTGCCCGTCTTTTTCTTGTGCCTCTCAACGAGCTGCGTGCGCTTTCGCTCCCAGTACTCAGGAGTAATCTCGATCGCATCTCCGGAATTGAGGCCCTCCAGCAGCAGAGCCTCCAACTTTTCTTCGGCGCGCTTCTTCTGGTCTTGGCGAAGCAGCTCCCGCACGTATTCACTTGGCGTGCTGTATCCGCAACTGCTGACTTGGCCTTCCACGTACTCCTTCAAGGATTGCGGAAGAGAGATGTTGAGAGATGCCATTGCCATAGCTTGAACGTAGCGCAACCTTCATAAACTGTCAAGGAATGACGGTTCGACGGATATATGCCAGCCGACCGATCCTCCTCCGCCCCCATCCACCGCGACCAATATCTGGTCGAGCTTCTGCGTGAACGCCGCCCACCATCGCCGCCACCTCCTGCAAGCGGAGCGCACTGCCGACCCGCTTCGTAGATAACCCTCCCAAAACCCTTTCCATTAGCACCCCAGCCGAAACCGGCGCAGCAAGTTCCTTGCTCATCTCGAAGTCACCGACACGTGTAAGGCCGTTCCTTCGGACAGCCCCGAGTTTGACGCGAGGCATAGCGAGGTTTTTCAGGCCATCATCGCTCTGCTTGATGACGCACGGGGTGAACTGGATTTAGAATCTCTTCCAAGAAGAGGGGCTTGGGGTTCACTGTCTGCAAGAAACGTTATCGTGGCGCTTTAACGGCAGCGAAGAAGAAGGGAGTGGGATAACGTTTGGTTACGAGGTTGCACTATATGGGCTGCTATCATCGACTGACAACTCGCTGAACTATGAAATTACGACGGATAGGCGTTCAGAACGTTAGAAGTTTTCTGGAGAGGCAAGAGCTTCGATTGTGACATGCCTCGCTTTTATCAACCATTCATAACTGAGGATTCCAGCACCGCCG
>JBDTSJ010000060.1:0-61524 GCA_039931205.1 Acidobacteriota bacterium | reverse complement strand
CGACGTCCCGAAGATCCTCAATTCTATCTGGTCTAAATCATCGAGAGCATGTCAGGAACGGCACGGGCCGTTTGCGATGTGGAGTCCCGGAGTCCGGGCGCAGTCCAGACCCTCCAAAGCCGCCCCGTGGCGTCCACCGGCGTCCACGTCGCCTCTTGCTAAGTCTTTTGTTTCTGCTGGAAGTGCCCGCTAAGTGATTGATATTTCTTAAATGGCATGGAAGAGGTCAAGGGTTCGAATCCCTTCAGGTCCACCAAATCCCTCAAGCACTTAGCGTCATTCGGCTCCGAGCTGCGGTGCCACTACCGTACCCATAAGATCAGGATCGGCAACACCCCATCCGTTTTATGACGCTGGGGCCAACCCGGCCCGTATTCCACCTCCCTAGTGCTAATATCCTTCCATGACCAGAGCAAGTCTCGTCCTGGCACTGTCACTGATGCCCACGACAACGTTTGCGCAATGGATCAATTATCCGGTTTCGGGAACGCCACGCACGAAAAACGGTAAGGCGAACCTCGCCGCACCCGCGCCCAAGGCAAAGAATGGCAGACCCGATCTCTCCGGTCTATGGACCAGTGTCCGGCCTGCGGCGGACACCAGGGAGCCCAACGCCAACAGCGGTGTGGGCCCGGATATTCGCTCGTACATCGAGCCACCCAACGAACCACCTGTCCTACTCCCGGAGGCCGCCGCTTTGTTTCAGCAACGATATGAGACTTTCGGTGCAGGGCGTCCCTCTGAATCCTGCCTACCCCACAGCATCCCGGACATGATGCTGGTTGGGCGACCGTTTAAGGTTGTGCAGAACCCGAACCTGACACTGATCTTATATGAGTTCGCTACACGCTACCGTCAGATCCTGACCGACGGACGCTCGCACCCGACCGACATGGATCCCGCGTGGTTCGGCTACTCAACCGGTAAGTGGGAGGGCGGCACATTTGTTGTCGACACCAGAGGCTTCAACAACAAGAGCTGGCTCGATGACGTGGGCCATCCGCATACCGACGCGCTACACACCATCGAACGCTTCCGCCGCCTCGATTTCGGGCACATGACGATGGAAGTCACCATCGATGATCCGAAGTCCTACAGAAGGCCTTGGACGGCCACCGTGCATTTTAGCCTGATACCCGATTCGGAACTAATCGAGGACATCTGCGAGAACGAAAAAGACAGCGCTCACGCGGTCGGCAAGTAAACAGAAAAGGCCACCTTCTTGCAGAACGTACTCGTTTAGCCTATGATTTCAGTGACTTCCAGGACAAAGTCAGGAAGCTTGCCTTCCAGGGGCATGGAAGAGGTCAAGCGTTCGAATCCATCAGGTCCACCAAATCCCCTCAATTGTGTCTCCTCAGCTGAACTCGCACTGCACCCTTTCAGATTCTCGTAGGTAAAACCCCACATACGTCGCCTATCGTACTATCCAGGGCACTACTTTCGAGCCATGGACAGCTCACCGTCCACTTGGGATACTTGCCCTGGAAAGGTTTCAAAGCATATGAGCTGGATTCATCGTCTGCTTGAGAGCTGGACGGAGCGCCGCAAACTCCGTCGTGTTTGTCAGCCTCGTCCCCACCATTCGCACTAGCTCGCCCTAAATTGTCGCCGCCGCGCTACAATCTCTTGAGGCATGTCCCTAGCCCCTGGTGACAAATTAGGTCCTTACGAAATCCTTGCAGCGATCGGCAAGGGTGGCATGGGAGAAGTGTACAAAGCCCACGACCCCCGCCTGAACCGCGATGTCGCCATTAAAGTGTCCGCCGAACGTTTCTCCGAACGCTTCGGACGGGAAGCCCGAGTCATCGCTTCCCTCAACCATCCCAACATCTGCACCTTGTTCGATATCGGCCCGAACTATCTGGTCATGGAGTACATCGAGGGTGACTCACCGAAGGGCCCTTTGCCGCTGGCCACTGTACTCGACTTCGCGCGCCAGATGGCCGATGCGCTCGACGCAGCCCACGAAAAAGGCATCACCCATCGCGATTTGAAACCAGCGAATCTCAAGGTTACACCGGACGGAAGACTAAAAGTCCTGGATTTCGGCCTCGCCCAGATCGCTCCCATTGCGCGTGCTGACAGCAGTGCCGACAACTCTCCTACGCTGACCATCGGTATGACCGAAGTCGGCATGATTCTGGGGACCGCTGCTTATATGGCCCCGGAGCAAGCCAAGGGCAAGTCCGTCGACAAGCGCGCCGACATCTGGGCCTTCGGCGTGGTTCTTCACGAACTCACCACCGGGCGGCGTCTCTTCCAGGGGTCCGACGTAACCGATGTCCTCGCCTCGGTTCTGAAAGATCAGCCCTTGTTCGACCAGCTGCCTTCACAACTGGTTCCGCTACTCAAGTGCTGCCTCCAAAAGGACCCTAAGCAACGCTTGCGCGACATCGCGGATGCGGCAGTCCTTCTCGACACGCCCCCGCCCGCTGATGTCCGCGTGGAATCACGACGGGGTAGCTGGATACCGTCGGCTGTTGCCGCAGTATCCACCGTTGCCCTCATCGCACTCGCGGCATTGTGGCTACGGCCTGGCCCGCTTCCCGAAGTGACGCGCTTCCAGATCTACGCGCCTCCCGGCAGTAGTCTGCCGGTGGGTACTCCAGCTCCGTCTCCCGATGGGCGCTTGATCGCGTATACCGTTGCCGACGCCGCGGGCGTGGGGCGCATTCATCTCCGCCGCATGGACCGTACCGGGACCACCGTCCTGCCCGGCACGGAGGGTGCATTCCACCCGTTCTGGTCGCCCGACGGCCGATCGATCGCCTTCGTGGCGGACAACGCGATGAAGCGGGTTGACATCGACGGCGGATTCCCGCGGGTTCTTCTCGAAGGAGTTACCGGCCCCTGGCACGGTGACTGGAATCAGCAGGGAGAGATTCTGGCCGCACTGGGCGGCATTAGCCGTCTCTCAGCCCGCAGTAACGGGGGCGCCACGACGATCATCACCTCTCCGGCCGGCCATCCCGCATTTCTGCCGGACGGCAAGCGCATCTTGTTTCGTAGCGAGAGCGACAAGGGCTACGTAATCCATCTATCCGCCCTGGATGCCAAAAACGCGGATCCAACCACAGCTCCTATCGTGCTGGAATCGGACAGCGCGCCGTTGCTCGCCTCTATTCCCAATGGGAAGGTCTATTTGCTGTATATACGCGGGCCCGACCTGTTCGCGGTTGAGTTTGATCCGGCTGTCGGCAAGGTCATTGGGGATCCTGTCGTGATCGTGCCGAACATAGGCCGTGTGGCCAGCCCGCCTGTGAAACCCGCGGTCGGCGTGTCCCGCTCCGGAGTACTCGCATTTCAAAGCGGCGGTGAACAGGCCGGCGGCGAACTTACATGGTGGGATCGGGCAGGCAAACCGCAAGGCAAGATTCCCCTCCAATCCGCGGCGCAGTGGGTCTCCTTCTCCCCCGATGGTCTGTCGCTTGCCACCCGCCAGACGAACGATTTTTGGGTGACCGATTTGGCCCGCGGGACTTCCACGCGCATTACCACCGGAAGCAGAAGTTTCGCGGGTGCCTGGTCCCCCGACGGGAAGCGGATCGCTTTTAGCCGTTCCAACAAGATGATGGCGGTAAACGTGGATGGCAGTGGCGAGGAAACGCTTGTCGAGCAGACGGGGACCGTGCACGCCTGGTTCGCCGGTGGCCTGCTCGCCTACGACGGCACGCAGTTGTCGCTCTTTTCGTTGCCACCGAAGGGCCCGCCTACACCCCTTGCTCAAAACATTGTCGCGAGTACGGTCTCGCCGGACGGAAAGTTCTTCGCTTACGCCTCCAGGCCATCGGCTCGTCTGGAAGTGTTTGTTCAAGCCATGCCTCCAGCCACTGGACGTACCCAGGTTTCCGTAAATGGCGGAAATCAGCCTCATTGGCGAAGGGACGGGAAGGAGTTGTACTTCGCGTCACCGGATGGCGCCATCATGGCCGTGGACATCACGCTGGCAGAGAAGCCCACCATCGGAATCCCACACGAGCTGTTCCGCGTTCCCGGTCTTATAACCGGCTGGGATGTGTTCCCGGATGGCAAACGCTTCCTTTTTTGGACTCCATCGGGCGGGAACGGGGACAGCCCGATCACCGTCGTCCTGAACTGGTGGGCCGAGCTCGGGAAATAAGTGCGTCCCGCCACATTTGCCCAGCCCAGGGAGTAGAATCAACGGAGGAAGAAAACACACATGACACTTTCCCCGTCCTCGCAGAAATGGGCCGTGATTCTCGTCGCAGCCTCGGCGTCCCTTATCGCGTATGCTCAATCCAAGCTCCCCACCGACCTGGATCCCCAATCGCGGGCGCGCCTGCCGTATCTGAAGAAGTCCGAGTTGGACGAGAAGGGCCAGAAGATGCTCACTACTTTTGGCAGCAAAGATGGCAATTTGAGCGGTCCTCTCGCCTTCGCGGCCTATAACATAGGCGTCGCGCAGTCCCTGCTGGATCTCCATAACGCCGCCGTCACGGGCGGAACGCTCGATCCACACACCCGCGAACTCGCCATTCTGGTCGCCTGCCGCGCCACCAACTATAACCTCGAGTGGAATGCGCATGAGGCCAGTGGCCTCAAAGCTGGAATCGACCCCAAGGTCATCGATGTCGTTCGTTACAACCGCGCGCTGGACGGTTTGACGGATGCGGATGCCACCGTCATCCGATTTGGACGTCAGATGCTCAATGACAAGAAGGTTGATTCCGCCACCTTCGCCAAGGCCGTCGCATTGTGGGGCAAGCGCGGCGCCATGGACATGGTGGCCGTCATGAACACTTATGCGGTGAGCGGCTACTTTGCCATCGCCGTCGATGAGCGCTCTCCCGAAGGCAAGCCCGAGCTTCCCGCGGTAAAGTAACTCTTCCCCGAGCCGGTCACCCTGTTCTCCCCCGCCTCGTCCAGTAATTTGCGACGGGAAGCCCGTGTATGCCGGTATGCCGACACCGCCGGGATGGAGGCCAGGATGGAGGCTGGATGGAGGCTGGATGGAGGCTTGCGCTGCAAATCTTTACGGTATATCCTTTGTTGTGACTAGGGTAGGGAGGAACCAGCTATGCAATCGTCAAAAATAGTGAGTGCCGCACCCATGCGCCGGATGTTGTGGTGCTTGGCGCTCATGTTTGGGTTCGCGTTGCTGCTACCCCATGCACTTCTGCGAGCTGCTTCCACTGCGGTGGTCGACGCCGCAAGGTCCGATCGTCCGCAGGCCGTTCAGGACCTTATTAAGGACCGAGCCGATGTGAATGCGACCTCGAACGACGGCTCCTCCGCGCTGCTGTGGGCCGCCTTTCACTCCAATGTGGATATGACCAAGGCGCTGCTCGCGGCGGGAGCGAAAGTTGACGCGGAGAATCGCTACGGCGTCACCCCGCTTCTGCAAGCCAGCCGCAACGGCGACATCGACGTGATGAAGGTGTTGCTGGATGCCGGAGCGCAGCCGACACGTTGGCACGCGGAAGGCGAGACTCCGCTGATGGCCGCGTCGCGCACAGGCCGGGTGGACGCGGTCAAATTGCTGCTTTCCCGTGGCTCGTTCGTCAACGCCGTAGATCCGTTTCAGGAAGAGACCGCCCTCATGTGGGCTTCCGCCGAAGGACACGCGGAGGTTGTGAAAACGCTGCTCGCGGCCGGCGCGGATCCCAATCTCAAGGCGCACGTCTCCCAGCTGACGCAGCGCAAGAATACGGACCACCCCTCCGGTGGTTTTACAGCACTGATGTTTGCAGCCCGCAACGGACACACGGAAGTCGTCAAGGTGCTGATGGCAGGCGGCGCCGATCCTAAGCTGACCAACGCCGATGGTGCCACCGCCACCGTCATCGCTATCGTCAACGACCGCTTCGACCTGGCAAAAGAGTTGGTTGACCTCGGCGCCGACCCCAACGACGGAGCTCTCTTCTTTGCCGTTGACATGCATGACGCCACCACCGACATGCGCGCGCACGACGGTTCCCGGCTGCAACCCAACCATCCCAACCACCTGGACTCTATAGGACTAGTCAAGGCCTTGCTCGACCTCGGGGCGGATGTGAACAAGCCCTTCGTCGGCGCGTTGCACTCGACCACGCTGTGTTGCGCCGCGGCCATCAAAAGCTCGCCGTTTTATCGTGCCGCATCGGCGGCCGACGTGGAAGTACTCAAGTTAATGTTGGCCCACGGAGCGAAGATCGACTGGAGTCCCAGCCAGATCAAAACGGACGGCAAGCCTTCCGGCCGTGGCGGCGGTACCGCCGAGCAGCCCCCCTTGATGGTCGCCATGCGAGGCGGCCAGGGCGCCTCCTTCGCGGCGGGTCCCGGTTTCGGCCGCCTGGTGGCGCCGCCATTCCGCGAGCCCGGCAGCCGCGATCCCGTCGAGGCAGTCAAGTTGCTGCTGGCCGCCGGTGCCGATCCCAACACTAAGATGTCCGATGGCTCAACGCCCATCCACCAAGCCGTGCAAGCGCAGCAAGTGGGGCTGATTCGTACCCTGGTCGCCGCCGGTGGGTCGCTCGAAGCGGTCAATAAGGACAAGCTCACACCCTTGGGCGCCGCTGAAAAGCTCAAGAACACCCCTCCACCCCCGCCCACGGTTAATGATGAGGAAGCGTATCGTCCGAAGCGCGATTCGCGTGAGGATGTGGTCGTCGCCCTGCGGGAGTTAATGCATCTCGGTCCCAATGATCCGGTACCCGCGCCCCCGCCGGCGCTGGCGGAAGCCGGCAAAAGCGCCGATCAGGAAAAGAAGAACAATTCCGAGACACCGGTGGCCACGCCCGCGCAATGAACATCCACCACAAGAACCTGAAGAAGACGACCGTATTGCTGGCAGCGTCGGCAGGCTTCGGCATAGCCGCGCTGCTAACCGCGCAGCAGCCCGGACGCCACGGCGCGCTTGCTCCAGCGTCGCGACAGCCGTTCGCGGCACAGGTTCGCGCAGGAGTGGCCGCGCCGTCCGCCAGCACCACCGCGGAGGCAACCAAACACCGCGCGTGGCTGGACAAATACTGCGTTGGCTGTCACAACAATCGCTCCGCATCGCCGGCGGAGGATCCCATAAATTTGGAAGCGGCGAGCTTCGACGACCTGTTAGGTCATTCGAAAACATGGGAGCGAGTCCTTCGCAAGCTGAGCGTGCGAGCGATGCCTCCTCCAGGCATTCCCCGTCCCGGCGAGGCCGAGTACGCGGGCTTTACCAACTGGCTCTCCGCATCGCTCGATCGGGCCTGGGAAGGCCGCAGCGCCCCCGGCCGCTACGTGTTGCATCGTCTCAATCGCGCCGAATATGCCAACGCAGTCCGTGATCTGCTGGCCGTCGACATCGACGTAACCGACCTGTTGCCCAGCGACGGCGCCGACTTCGGCTTCGACAACATCGCGACGGCGCTCAAAACGTCGCCGCTGCTGCTGGAGGGCTACGTGAATGCCGCGCAGCGCGTCAGCGCGATGGCCGTGGGCGATCCACAGGTTAGTCCCGGGATCATCGAGCATTTGATCCCCCGCGAATTCAGTCAGAACGGATACATCGCTGGCCTGCCGCTCGGCACCGTGGGTGGCACCGTGATCCGTCACGTCTTCCCGGCCGACGCCGAGTACAACCTTGCGGGACGCCTGATCCGCGGCGTTGCCGAAGGTTACTCTGGCGTGGAAGGAAACGACACGCCCTACACGTTCGTTATCACTGTGGATGGGGACGAAGTGTTTTCGGCCTCGATTGGCGGTCCCAGGGACCATGAGATCCAGGGCGGCGATGTGAACATTTCCCGCACCGCCATCGAAAGACGATTGATCGGACGCGCGCGCGTGACGGCCGGTCCTCATGATGTCGGCTTTACGTGGAAAGAACGGCCCTTCCAGGTGCAGGACGTCTGGGAGCCGTCCAAGCGCGATAGCCAGGAAATCCACATGGTGGGGGGCACGCCGAAGCTTCGGACCGTGTCCATCGACGGCCCGTACAACGTGTATGGCTTGAGCGAAGGGCTGAGCCGGCAACGGCTCTTCGTGTGCCACCCTAAGTCCGCGACCGGCAACGCAGGCGCGAATCTGGACGAGACCAGCTGCGCGACTAAGATTTTCACAACTCTCGCACAGCGCGCGTTTCGGCGTGCTGTCACCGCCGAAGACGTGGAGGCGCCCCTATCGTTCTACAAGCGCGCCCGCCAGAACGGTGGGAATTTCGACGATGGGCTTCGCGCCGGTGTCGCGCGCGTACTTTCCAGCCCGTACTTTTTGTTCCGAATCGAAGAGGATCCCGCCAACGCCCGCCCCGGCGCGGCGCATCCCGTCAGCGATACCGAGCTTGCCTCTCGCTTGTCCTTTTTCCTGTGGAGCAGCATCCCCGATGACAAGTTGTTGAATATGGCGCAAACGGGACGGCTACGGGCTCCGGGAGTGCTTGCCGCCGAGGTCCAGCGGATGCTCCAGGACGAGCGCGCCGGCGCCTTGGTCGAAAATTTCACCGGGCAGTGGTTGCAGCTGCGTAATCTGGAAGCAAAGGTCGTTCCGGACCTGCTGATGTTCGCGGATTTCGACGCCAACATTCGCAACGGATTTCGCAAGGAAACCGAGCAGTTCTTCGGCTACATTTTGCGCGAGAACCGCAGCGCCTTGGACCTCTTGAACGCCGATTACACGTTCTTGGACGAGCGCCTCGCCAAGCACTACGGCATCCCCGGCGTGTACGGACCGCAGTTCCGGCGGGTCAAGCTCCCAGATCCCAACCGCCGCGGCCTGCTGGGGCAGGGCAGCATCCTGTCGATGACTTCCGTCGCCACCAGAACCTCACCGGTCTTCCGCGGGAAATACGTGCTCAGCACTTTCCTCAACACGCCCCCGCCTCCGCCGCCGCCGGATGTCCCCGCGCTGGAAGAAAGCAATAAAGAAGTGAAGGTTCCCACCACCGTGCGCGCGCAGTTGGAGCTGCACCGGAAAAACGAGCCGTGCGCCACCTGTCATCGCGTGATCGATCCAGTGGGGTTTGCGCTCGAGAACTTTGATTCCGTCGGAATCTGGCGCAGTGCCGGCCCCGATGGCGCTCCCCTCGACGTCGCCGGTACGCTTTCGGACGGAACGCGAGTCAATGGTCCGGCGGCGCTGCGCGAAGCCATTGTCAGCCGACCGGCCGCCTTCGTGACTGTCCTCACCGAGAGAATGTTGACCTACGCTCTGGGCCGCGGCCTGGAGCCCAGCGACATGCCAGTGGTTCGCCGCATCGTGAAGGGGGCCGCGCAGAACAATTACCGGCTCTCCTCCATTGTCATGGGCATTGTGGAGAGCGCGCCGTTTCAGATGCGTACCAAGTTGGATTCGGCTGAAGCTGCCAGCCAGCCGGCGGACGCCGCTAAGATTAAACGACCAAAGATCGCGGAGTAAAAACGAGGAGTAAAGAGGAGCAAATTATGTTCATCACAAAGAAGCATCTTTCGCGCCGCACGTTCATGCGTGGCACCTTGGGCGCCACCGTCGCGCTGCCGTTCCTAGACGCCATGATCCCGGCGCTCTCGGCGGCTCCCACCTCACCGTTCCGCTTCAGCACGGTCTATTTTCCGTGTGGCGTGTCTCCCGATGCCTGGCATCCCGACGCGCCGGGCAGCGACTTCGCGTTCAAGCCAGTCATGCAGCCGCTGGAGCCGTTCCGCAATCAACTGGTGACGGTCAGCAATATGAAGGCGCCATGGGGCTCGTCAGTCCACATGGGCGCCAGCGCGGCGTTCCTGAATGGCGTGGGGCCCACCGACGACCGCGCCGAAACCGGGGACTCCTTCGGCAAGATTCACTCGAAGAAAACCATTGACCAGTACATTGCGGATCAGGTGGCCGGCGATACGCCGCTGCGCTCTATCGAGCTCGGCACCGAGGACATGGGCACCGCCGTCGGCGCGTGCGATGGCTTCTCCTGCACGTTCTTCAACACGCTGTCCTGGCGCGACGAGTCCAGCCCCCTGCCGGTCGGGATCAATCCGCGCGTCACCTTCGAGCGCATGTTCGGCGAAACGGATTCGGCGAAGCGGCGCTTGGCCCGCCTCAAGGAAAAGCAGAGCCTGCTGGATTCAGTGACCGCGGAAGCCGCCAAGCTGCGGCGCTCTCTGGGATCGTCTGATCGGGCCATCCTCGACGAGTACCTCACCAACATCCGCGAGGTGGAACTCCAGCTCGACCGCTTCGAAACCCGTCTCAGCACCATCACCGGCAATCCAGAAGCGCCGGTCGGCTTGCCGGAGGCGTTCGACGATCACATGGCCGTGACGTATAACCTGATGTACCTGGCGTATCAAGGCGACATCAGCCGCGTGGTCACGTTCATGATCGGTCATGAACCGACTGACCGCGCTTACGCGCACATCGGCATCCCTGAGCAGCACCACACTATCTCGCATCATGGCAACGATCCGGAAAAGCTCGCCAAGTACGCCAAAATCGCCACCTACCATATGGTGAAGTTCGCGGCGTTCCTCGACAAGCTGAAGTCGACGCCGGAAGGCGACGGAAACCTGCTGGATCACTCCGTTGTGTATTGGGGCAGCGGCATGGGCAACGGCAACGCGCACGATCGCAACGATCCGCCCGCGGTGATTGTCGGCGGCGGCAACGGCCGTCTCAAGGGCAACCGGCATATCGTCACGAAGCAGGAGCCAACCGCCAACCTGCTGCTCGCACTGGCCCACCTGGGCGGCGCGGAGATCGAGAAAATCGGCGTGAGTACCGGCCGAGTCGATCTTTAACTAGCTTCTATTTGAATCAATCAGGGTGCCCCTCGCCGTTGGGAAACCAACGTCACGAAAAGAGGTGCACCCTTTTTCATTAACTAGGGGCACGCCGCAGCGACGCGGCTCACCGTCGTCACGTTGATGCCATCCGCACCCCCGTTGCCGATCAGCAGCCCGTTCACAACCACCCGCGAACCAGCCAATGCATCCAGGCGGGTCACGACGAACTTCAGCGCCATCGTACGGCTGCCCAGCGGTCTGGAGGCGTCTTCGTTCGCGCTCTGCGGAGCCCGCTCCGCACGTTCCGGAGTTGTCGCGCTGCTAACCACCCAGTCCGCTCCGCTGCGCGTCAAACAACCCACCACCCGGACCAGCGCGTTGGCCGGCAACTCTGTACGTCCGTCCTGCTGGACAATCTGGACGCCGGCAATCGTATTAACCCCAAGCTCGGTGGACCCCGCCGGAAAGCCGTTGGATTTCAGTAGCAGTGCGACGATATCCGCGTAGCTGGGTGGGCTCAGCGAACCGGGCGCGCCGTTCGGCATGTTGCCGCTGACGTACTCCAGCAGTTCGCCAGCGGTTTTTTGTGCGAAACTCTTCCAGAATGCATCACCCACCAGCGGCGACCTGCCTTCCGCAGTCAGCCCATGACAGCGCGCGCAGCTTGCGCCGAAGGCCGTTGTGCCGCGGGCGGCCTGCGCCTCCGTGTAAACACCTTCCCAAACGGTACGGCGCGGCGTGCTGGTCTGCGCAGTCGCCGGACTCGTCGCGAGCACTGAGACGAACAGCAGACCCGCGCACCGCCATTTACCTGGAACAGACATAACCTACCTAAGGCCTCTCGCCCACGCCATGATCGCATCCGCCACTACGTTCGGCCGCTCCACAATGAGCGCATGCGCCGCATGCGGCACCAGCACCGTCTTCACCCGCGCCGCGCCGAACTCCTCTACCAGCTCCGACCGGCTCGACGCGGGCCGGTACGAATCGTTCTCCCCCTGAATGTCCAGCAGGGGAGCCTTCCCCGCCGCCCAATACTCGCTCTGTGGCGTCGCATCCCGAGCCGCCGCCTCCGACTTTTGCACCGCCGCGTGAAATCCCTTCAGCCACGTCGTCGGATCGTTGCCCGGCGCAAAGAATAGCAGCTTGAGATGCTTCAGCCGCTCGGCCTCCGGCTGCGCGAGGTCGGTGGCAATCGCCACGCTGCGCTGCGCCTCCGGATTGGGACCCTTCTGCCGAGCCCCCACCAGCACTACGCCGCGCACCAAACCCGGCGAATCCACCGCCAGCATCTTGGCCACGAAGTGCCCGAACGCGTGCCCCGCCACCACAGCGGAACCAGCGCGCTCATGCTCGATCGCGCCGGCCACATCCTTTGCCAAGTCGTGCAGCGTGACATTTTCCAACGGTCCGCTACTGCGCCCGTATCCGCGCGGCTGTGGACGCAAGACACGGAACCCGCCCTTGGCCATCCGCGCCGCCACCGGATCGAACTCTTCGGAATCGCGCCCCAGCGATGGCAGCAGTACGATCAACGGACCCCGTCCCTCGGCAATCACCTCAATGGCGACGCCGCCCGGAAGCTGCACTACTTCCCGCGAGCGTTGCCCCCATACCGGCACTGCCAGCAGCACGCTCAGCCACGCGATCTTGCGCATGGGCACAGTCTATCATTGAAGCCACGCGCGCTACCGGTAGCGATTTTCACTACCGTCCGGCTCGCTCAGCATGCTCCCTGAGAAAAGTCAGAAGCGCCGTATCGCCGGCGCCCCGAACTTCCGCGAAGGAGTCCTGGACGAAACGTGTCATTTCCGGCTTATAGAACCGGTTGTTTCCGATAGCGTCGATGAGGAACTCAAATCCCGCGGCTCGATTGGCCAACGCAAGTTCGCGCGCGCAGTTCGTTCGGACGAACACGGCGGGTGATCGGATCAGCGCTCGCTCTAAATAGGGCAGAGACTCTTCACCATAGGTTCGTCGAAGCGCGTAACAAAGGCTCGCGAACGTTCGATCCTTATCGTCGCTGACAGGCCGCTCCAGCAGCATCGCCAGGCGGGGAAGGTCTGCGCGATCGTTGTGCCACGTGATGGCAATAGTGGCCTGTTCGCTGCCGATACCTTGATCGACCCATTTCCAGAGTGCTTCATGAGCGGCCGCAGTGTGAATCTGGCCCAATAGACTGGCGTAGTCATTGCGGGTCTGCGGTGTCGCGATTTCTGCGAGGCGATCGGTGGCCCCTACCAGAGCATCTTCCAGTTGCAGCCGCAATCCAGGCTCTACGGCCGCTCCAGCGTCGAAGCCGAGACCGCGAATAACCGACACCGCTCCTGACAGTAAAAGAGAAGACGCCGAACGCAGATAAGGAAGCGTTGCCTGAAGAGCCTCCGTACGCTGGTCACGTAGAAACTCTACCGTCGCATCGCTCGGACCACGGTCACGCAGTAACCGCATCGCGACCGCCTTCTGCTCATCTTTGGTCCAGTAGCGCAGGCCATTTGCGGTGAACCGGCGAACCAGGGAATCGGGATGGTAGAGATAAGGCTCGATCAGCGCAAGGGATGCCGCATCAGGAAATCCCAGGATGCTCGGCAGCACATCTTCCAATAAAGCGACCGTATCGGGCTGTGCCTGACGTGCCACTTCCGCCAGCCATTCCGCGCGGCGTCCAGGAGGCGTTGCGCGGACCTCGAAAGATGTCCAATCTGAGACGGCGAGAGCCTGGCCATCCGGTAAGAACCGGTCCAGTCGAGTGAAGCGCACCTCATAGGTCCCGGCTTGATCCATCCGGTAAAGCAGGTGAAGCGGTAGACGTCCTCTGTGCTTACGTTCGGCCGGAAGTCCGAGTGCGCCGCATCCGCCCAGGCCCGAATAGACTACCGGAATGGTTGCCTCCTTCTCGGCATTCGGCAATCGTTGCAGCAACACCCCATTGCGGCGTACTTCGATCTCGTAACACCAGGTCGCGGCCGGATGGACATACGTCGGATATTCGAAATCGCCAAGGCCGAAGGGCAGCTTCAGGCGTAACCAAATAGGGAGCTCCGTGTAGGCCGGCGAGTCGAGAGTGATCTCCGGGCGCCCCGCTCCCAGCTGCACCTGAAGAGGCTCGCTAAGTTCCCCCCGATACTCCACCCGTAGCTCGGCGGTCCCGTCCATCGGAGTGGTTTGCGGCACCTTGAAATTGATCTGGCCTTCCGAGACATACAGCAGTCCCGCGGGCGTATCGTCAATCAGAACCCGGACACCACAAAGCGTGACCGGATACACCAGGATTTCCAGACGAGTCTGAACCGGTCTCAAGGGACTAGCGGTTTCCAGCTTCGCGGGGTCCGCGACCCCAACGCAGGTAGCGGCAGGACCTAGCTCGCCGCCATAGATGGTGACCATCCTTCCCGGCAGCAGTGGATTAGATGGCGTGATCGAACCGGACGCGACAACCGGTTTCGCCAATGCCTGTCCCACCGCGAGCCCTCCCATGAGGATTCCCACAGTCGTCCATACAAAGGGTCTAGGCATAGTGCGTCTCGCAGCCTTCCCCTAGTGTAGTTCCACTCAAGAGAAACTGAGCCAGCCCGCCCGCCTATTGCTCTCTCAATGCCTCGGTCGGCTGGATCCGGAGGCTGCGCCGTGTAGGCCCCAGCGCCGCCAGAAAGCCCACCAACCCGATGACGAGCGCCACCACCGGCATCACGATCGCCGCGTTGCCTCGCATAAGATCGCCTCCGGTTACTCTGTTGAGGGCGATTCCCAAGGCCGCGCCGAGCGCCGCGCCAGCGGCGAGCTGCAGAAGTGCCCGCGAGAATATGCTCGCGACGATTTGCTTCCAGTCGGCTCCCAACGCCATCCGGATACCCACTTCCTTCCGGCGTTGCGACACGGTGAACGACATCAACGCATAGATGCCAGCCGACGACAGCAGCAGGACGCTCAGCGTGATAGCGATAAACACCGACGCCGTCATGCGGCTGATCCACTGCTCGCCGCGCAGAGCCTCGTCCAGGCCTCGTATGTCGCGCAGATGGAGGTCGGGATCGACCCCTCCCGCGATCTCGCGCAGGCGCTGGGCGAAGGCAGCAGGCGCGCCGCTGCGCATCTGAATCGCCAGGGCCGCTGGCTGCACCTGGCCGGGCGCGGCTGCGTGGTACACCTTGGCCTTGTTGGTATCTCGCATGCCCGGACTCGCGCCGGTGGGAAAGTCACTGACCACACCGACAATCTCGTACCAGCGCCCGGGCTCCGTATTCGGGCCCCCGCTCCGGTCCACGTAACGAATGCGCCGCCCCAGCGCGCTGCCGCCGAAAATCGTCTGCGCGAACGGCTGGTTGACCACCACCACTCCACTTTCGAGCGCGTCCGCATCCGCCGCCTCGAACCCTCGGCCTGCCAGCACCGGAACTTCGAAGACACGAAAGAAATTCACACCTACACGGTTAATATGGACCTCTCCCGATTGCAACGGGCCCGATTGCGATAAATGTGTCGCGTCGCCTTCTGCCTCGATCCGCGCATTGTGCTCATCGCCGGGATTGCTCATCGCGAACGTGACACTGGAGACACTGGGCTCGGCCTCCAGACGGCGCATAAGCTCGCTCTGCCGGGCCGCAAACCGGCGGGTGAACTCGCGCGTGCCCTCTGTCGCCGTTTCCCCCGTTCCCGGTACGGAGTCCATTCCCAACTGGGCGGATAGAAATCCTTCCGCGGCGAATCCCAACCCGGCCATCCCATCCCTCGTGTCATTCCAGGCGCTGGACACTGCCGGCGGCAACAGCGCCACGGCAAAACTAACCTGCGCGACAATCAGGATCGTCCACGTCTTTCCCAGCCGCATGCCGTCCGTCCCTGCAACTCTGAAACCGGTTTGCAACCTGCGCCTGGTCGCCTGCAGCGCGGGCACCAGGCCGACGATCGCCGCCGCGAACACACTCAGCACCGTTGCGTACAATACTGCTTCCGGTGAGAGCTGGAACGATACCCAGAAAGGTAGCGAGGAGGCGAGGTGCAGCGTGGCACTTTCGATCTGACGAAGTGCGAACGCCGCGATCCCGATTCCCGCAAGTGCCGCCACGGCAGACAGAACCAGCGCTTCCATGAACAGTTGCGCGACTATGCGCCCACGGCTCGCGCCCAGCGCCGTGCGCAGGTTGATCTCCGCTTGGCGCATCGCGGTGCGCGTATACACCAGAATCGCGACGTTCAGACAGACCAGCACCAGCAGTGAAATAAACAGCCCTTGCATCGCCACCAGGCCGGCCACGTCTTCCTTCCCGTGCAGCCCGGCAAAAGGCCGAGTGTAAGGCATTACCAGGGGCCGCAGTTGCGCGTAGATCTTCGGGAACTCCACAGCCGTGCGCTGCCCGATGGCGGCTAATTCGGCCTCTGCATTTGCCAGCGTCGCGCCAGGCGCCAGCCGCCCGAATACCATAAGGCCCGGACCCGTCAGCGGCTCCGGCGAGGTCAACCCGAGGCGTAGCGGAACCCAGAAGTGATCGTTGACCGGGAAGGCGAAACCCTTCGGCATCACACCGACAATAGAATGCGGCACGGAGCCTAATTGGATAGTGCGTTCCAGAATCGCGGGATCGCTCGCGAACCGGTTCCGCCACACGTTCTCGCCGATGACCACCACGGAACGCGCACCCTCACGCTCGTCTGCCTCCTCCAAATACCGGCCCATCAGCGGCTGCACTCGAGCCACCCGGAACCCCGAAGCGCTCATCGCCGCCACGCGGATGCTCTCCGGCTGTGCGCCAGGAGCGATCAGGTTTGGCATCAGCGTCGTGAATGCACTGATCTCTTGAACGGATTTCAACTCTTGACGCCAGACCTGATAATGGTGCAGGATGCGTGGCTCGGGATTGCGCGCCGCTGAGTCCCAAATCTCCATCGATACAACGCGGTCGCCTTCGTCCAGCGGCACCGAAGAAACCAGGAAAGCGCCATAGATGACGCTGAAGCCCCCGGCCGCCAGCGCGACCGCCACCGCAATGCCGGCACCCCCGGCCAAGGCCAGACCAGGGTATTTGATCAGCATCCGGACGCCGAGTTTGAAATCCAACCACCAGGAATCCAGCGCGCGGAACGCTGTTCTCATGTCTTCTCTCCCACCTTCCATCGCCTCCTCTATGACGCAAGGGCACACGGATTATTGCATCCATACCCGGAGAATTCTTCGCCAGGCTCGCCGCACTGCGCCTCGATTCGTAGAGGCTATAATCAGCTGAACGTCCCGCGTCACCCACCCGGACTTATAAGGAGAGCCTACAGCTATGAAAATCGCGCGGTCCAGAACTTGCGGTATTTTACTGGCGGCATTTTTCGCCGGCGCCTCGGCCGGCGCTCAGTCAACGGCCAGCCTCAGCACCGGCGATCGCAACGCGATCCAAGAATTGATGACCTTATATTCGCAAGCGCTCTCCGGATGTCGCACCGCGGAATTCGCCGATCTTTTTGTCCCCGAAACCGGCTCCTTCGCCAGCGGTTTTCGCGGCCGCATGGTGGGCCGGGATCGACTGATCGCGCTGGTGCAGAGCGAGCGGCAGTGCGTCGCGCCCGCCGCTCCGGCCGCAGCCGCACGCCCCGGCGGAGCAGCCGGACCAACGGTGGTACTCGATGTCACTCCCAGCGGCGTGCGCGGAATTGCGAGTCTTGGTACCACTGAGTATCAGGACGAATACGTGAAGACGCCTCAAGGTTGGCGGTTCGCCTCCCGCACCGTGGT
This sequence comes from Acidobacteriota bacterium, assembly GCA_039931205.1. Taxonomy (GTDB): domain Bacteria; phylum Acidobacteriota; class Terriglobia; order Bryobacterales; family Bryobacteraceae; genus Palsa-187. The sequence continues at coordinate 44,136 of JBDTSJ010000060.1, read as the reverse complement.
CATCGCGGCCGAAAAGGCGGCGGGTCTCGAAGCACGCGACATGCTGGCGATTCAGCGTCTGGGCGGCGCGAAGCTCGCCGACCACTATGAGGCCGATCAGAACGGAGTGCCGCGGTTGATGACCTCGGGAATCAAGTTAGGGGTCTCGGGCGGTCAGGTTACCGGTCGGGCCTATCTCAAGGACGGCGCCTATGACGACGAAGTCTATGAGAAACTCGGCCCCGGCGAATGGCGCGTCAAGTCCAGCACCCACGTGCCGTCACTTAACCCAAATCGTTGAGGACGATGTTGCCCGGACACCGGATTCGTCGCCTGCCGGGAACACGATATTCGAGTGCGGAAAGAATAAGTACGCGCCCGCCGGGACATCGGTGGGCACCACGAAATTGATCTGCACCACACCGCATACCAATCCTGGCGCCCCACCGGCGTAAAGCACCGGTGTACCTTTCACGGGGACGCCCGGCGGCGTGACAGTCGCAACGGCGACATAGAGGCCGGCCGTAAGATTCACCGGCCCTGCGGCATTGATGCCGCCCGTCGCGCAAGCCGGTTCGGTCAAGCCGAACCCCGTGCCCCAAACGCTCACGACTGACCCGCGCACCGCCGGATTGGAAGCGCTGTTGATCGTGCCATTCGCGTTCACGGCCGCGGTGTCGCTCGATTGACCTGGGTGCAATCGGAAGAGGCCGGGAAATCCATAGGTCACGATCGACGCGTTAATGCTGCCAAAAGTCGTCTGGTTGTAGACCACAGTGATACTCGTGCTGTCGCGTCCGCGCAACTCCACGGGAGCCGCCACATTGATCTGGCGTGATTGCACATACAGCAACGGCGCCGGCTGCCCGTCAAACAGGACCTGTACGCCTCCCAGTGATAGTGGCGGCAGTCCAGCGGCGGCGACGCCGGCTTCGGGACCAATCCCGAACCCCGTCAGGGTAATGAGTTCGCCCGGCACCAGCGCGGGGCCCTTGGCCGAGTACGGAATGGTGGAAAGTGTCGCCGCATTCAATACGGCCGGCGATAGACACGTCGGCGCGATCCAGCCAACTCCCCCGAATCGGATCGCGGATTTTACGTACGTGTCAGGGTACGCGGTGTCATTTGAGATCAGCAGCACCGTCCCGTCCGGCGTGACCGAAAGGCCGAGAGCGTAGAAGACTCCGCGCCCGGCATACGTCGCATCAACCAACGCGCCGTGACTGTCCAGGTGAACGACGAACGCGTTCGCGGAGCCCGTCCCCGTGTAGATCGCCGGGCTCTGCTGGCCGTCATAGCAAATCTGGGGTGCGGACTTACTGACGGGGTATCCCGGACCCGCCACGCCTGCTACATACACCTCGCCCGATGCACTCACAGCCAATTGCGCGGCTCCCAGAAACCGGGGCCCTATATATCCGTACAGCGAATTATCAGCGCTCATCACGTACGTGGACCAAACCAGTTTGCTGCCGTCTGCGCTCAGCTTGGTGGCAAATCCACCGGACGAGGAGTTGTTCCACATGGGAATTATCGGATCGGCTTCAAAGCTGCCCGCGGTCGTCGGAAAGTCGAGCGAGTCGGTTCGCCCAACCAAGTAGATATTGTTAGCCGCGTCGGTCTCGATTTCCGAAGCAGCATCTGAGCCGCTCCCACCCAAGTAGCTCGCAAATATCACCCGCCCACTCGGGTCCAGCTCGGCGATAAAAACATCCTGCGCGCCGCGAAGGCGGCTCTGCGCCGCGCCGGAAGTGACCGGGAAATCGGGTGACGTCGTCTCTCCAGCCACCGTCACATAGCCCGTGGAATCCGCCTTCATCGCGCTGATGGACTCCTGCGCGCTCCCGGCAAGCGATGCGCTATACGGAAACACCGAGCCCTCCGCATTGATCTTCAGGACCACCGCGTGTCCGCCGCTAGTCTGTCCGCCGACGTAGGCATTGCCCTCTCCGTCCACTGCGATAGCGGCTGTGGTCGCGATCGTCTCGGGAAGATAGGTCGAGTAAAGCACCCGGCTGCCGTCGGCGCTGATCTTAGCGGCGAACGCCTTGGCTGTCGTGCTGTCCTTTATAGCTGCACTGACCGTTGTCGAAAACGAACCGTCCGTGGACCCAGTGATAAAAACATTCCCGTCGCGGTCCACTGCCAGAGCGTTGGCTGCATCCGCAGTCGAGCCTCCTAGAAACGTGCCCCACACCAGCTTCCCGGCAGCGTCCAGCTTGCCGGCATAGCCATCGGTACAGGGCCCCAGCACGGAAAAAAAGCCGTTGCTGGTGAAGCACCGCCCGCCTCCATTCTGCGTCTGTGCGGCGCCGGCAGTTACCTTTCCTCCCTGAAAGAAGTATTGGTTTCCCTCCGCGTCAAAGACGCTGAGGCCGAACACCGGTGCGGGCGTGACAGTAATGCTGGCGGGCTGCGCCCACACGTTCCCCGCCAAAAGCACAAGCATCCAAAGCTTTGCGTGTCGCAGGGTCTCACGAGTGGGGCAGTACGCCCCCATATGGCGTTGACGATTGTACGATTTCAAAGGCCGGATCCTTCGTTCCAGATAGATCCAAGCATGACAGCTTCCAAAAACAGACTCTTCCAGCACTCGGAGGAATTCCGATACTCTCGGGTATGCTCCCCTTTTCGATCCTCGACCTCTGTCCCATCATCCAAGGTGGAACGGCGGCCGATGCCTTCAGAAATTCGCTGGATCTCGCCCAGCACGCCGAACTCTGGGGCTACCAACGATTTTGGTTGGCGGAACACCACAACATTCCCGGAATCGCCAGCGCCGCAACCTCCGTGGTCATCGCGCACGTGGCAGGTGGAACCAAGACCATTCGCGTGGGCTCCGGCGGAGTCATGCTGCCCAATCACAGCCCTCTCGTCATCGCCGAACAGTTCGGAACGTTGGCGTCGCTCTTCCCGGACCGTATCGATCTTGGTCTCGGACGAGCGCCCGGCACCGACGGCATGACCGCCAGGGCTCTGCGCCGCGAGAATTTCGCCGCCGCCGACCAGTTCCCCCAGGACGTCCTCGAATTGCAGGATTACTTTCGTTCCCCCGAACCCGGACAGCCGATCCACGCCGTCCCCGGTGCCGGGCTCGAAGTTCCCATCTGGTTGCTGGGGTCCAGTCTATTCAGCGCTCAACTGGCAGCGGAGTTGGGACTACCCTTCGCCTTCGCCTCGCACTTCGCTCCCGCCGATCTAGTGCCCGCGATGAATCTCTACCGGCGCGGCTTCAAACCGTCCGCCCAATTGGATCGCCCCTACGCGATGGCCTGCATCAACGGAATCGCCGCCGCCACAGACCGCGAGGCGCTTCGATTATTCACATCCTTGCAGCGCTCTTTCCTGTTGCTGCGCCACGGCATGCCCGGCAAACTGAAACCTCCCATCGACGATATCGATGCAATCTGCTCGCCTGCGGAGAAGGCCTTGCTCGATCAGGCCCTTTCGCGTGCCATCGTTGGCTCGCCCCAGTCCGTGCAGCAAGGCCTGCAGGACTTCATCGAAGAGATCCAGCCCGACGAATTGATGATCGCCGCCAACATCTACGAACACTCCGCCCGCTTGCGGTCCTTCGAAATCATAGCTGAGGTCCGCGCCCGGCTAGTTTAGGATCGGCGCCGATATCTGTACTACCATGTCAAATAGGCCAGTAAAATTACGAAAAAGGATCCTGCCCGCATGCTTCATCGCTCTCTTCTTTTGATCGCAGCGCTAACAGCTGCGGCCACCGCCGCCGCGGGGCAATCGGCCTACAAAGCGCCCCGGACCCCGTGGGGCACTCCCGATATCCAGGGATATTATCTGAATCGCACCACAACTCCCGTGGAACGCCCCGAGTCTCTGGGTGCAAAAGAATTCTACACTGCGGAGGAATTTGCGGCCATGCAGGCGGCTGCGGCCGCGCGTCCTGCCGCCCAGACTGAGCCAGGCACGGCCGCCGATGCGCACTACGACATGTCGCAATTCGGACTGGATGCCGCCACCACCGGCCTGGTCAGGAATCCGCGCACGTCGTTGATCGCCGGCCCCACCGGCCGCGTCCCTCCGATGACGCCCGAGGCAACCAAGCGCACTACCGACGCTCGCAACGCCGCGCGCGGTCATGAGTTTGATGGACCCGAGAACCGCGGCATGGCGGAACGTTGCATCCTGTGGAACTTCGAAGGTCCGCCGCTGATGCCCGGTGGCTACAATCCCAACCTGCAAATCTTCCAGGGACCAACCGAAGTCGTCATCAGAAATGAAATGATGGGCGGAGCCCGCATCGTCCGCACCGACGGGCGGCCTCATCTGACCTCCGCGATTCGCCAATGGTACGGCGATTCCGTCGGCCATTGGGAAGGCGACACGCTCGTCGTCGATACCACCAATTTCAACGACCAGCCGCCTCTAGGACGCGGGTCCAGCAGGAATCTGCACGTGACCGAACGTTTCACACGCACCGCGGACGACGTCATCGACTATCAGTTCACCGTGTCCGATCCCTCTACCTGGGAACAGTCCTGGTCCGGCGAATACCCGATTCAAAAAATCAAAGGACCGATTTATGAATACGGGTGCCAGGAAGGCAATTACGGAATGCCTAACATCCTCAGCGGAGCCCGGGCAGCCGAGCGCGAAGCCGCCGCCAAGAAGTAGCCTTAAACGTAATTCCGCTGCAACATCTCCGCCGCCGTTTCATCAAGCAAGTCCGCGGGACTCCTTCGAAATCTGCGAATTCCACTGTCGCCGTGGTGATGGCTTCCGTGTTCACCTTCCAGGTGTTGTTCGACGCGCCGCAGCCAGCGCCCCGGCGTCCACATACGCTTACGTTACATTCTTGGTTACGAACAGCAGGCCCATATCGACGGCCAGCCCCACGGCCCAAATCAGAGCGAAGGAGGCGACTGCCAGAAGGTACAGTACGAAGCCGCCCTGACGTCGTCTACGGCGAGAAATCTTAACTTGATCCACATGAGCGTTATCGGAGACATTCCGAAGAATGAGAGAACATTCCGCGGATTTCTCGAAACACTCGACCTGCTCGCCTCAAGCCGTTAGTTAGTCGAAGAAAATCGCGTACGGAACGATGCGGTCCTGGTCCCCTTGCCGATCCGGCGAGCACAACGCGCACTTCGCCGCGTAGCCAGGCTGACTGGCGCGGATAATCTCCGGCAGCACCACGCTGTCATCCGACCGATGATACGAATCGATCATCAATACCGGCTTCGAATTCTTCAGCGTCAATGCCGCGCCCTTCAGTGCCTCGCGCTCAGCGCCTTCGATGTCGAATTTCATGAAGTCGACGTGTGTGATGCCCAACTCCGCCAGAATCTCATCCAGAGGGCGCACCGGAATCGACAGCTTGGTCCCGCCGGCCTCCTGCAAAATAAAGCTGCCCGTCCCGGAATTCGCCACGCCTGTCGAAAACTCCAACGTGGAATGCGAACTCCACGCGCCTTCCGGCACCACGATGATTCTGCCCTCGGCGATTTCCTTGCGGAAGTTGCGCCGGATCGCTTCCACGTTCACTGGATCGGGTTCGATCAGGATGCACTTGGAAGCTCCGCGCCGCAATGCATCGTCATCAAAGGAACCAATGTGCGCGCCCACGTCTACTACAACGTCGCCCTTCTGAACCGTGTGTGCCGGATCGGCGTCCGCGATCCAATCCTGCTCTGCCAGAATGTACGCCAGCGTCGCGATACCATCCCGATCTTCGCCATCTTTCTTAATCCAGAAGGAGCGCTTCCCGGGAACATCGATCAGTTGCAGTCCCAGCGCGGCGTCTTCCTCCTGCACATGCAGGCCTTTCAGCGATTGTCCCTGCATCTCCGCGAATCGCTCCACCGACCAGGGGAATTTGGAAAGCTGCGGCCACGGGCACGGCTGATCCCCTCCCGTAACCTTGCTGGCCATCGCAATCAGCACCGGCCGTTGCAACACCACGGCGTAAATAAGGAATCCCAGCAAGCAGGCGGAGGACATCTTGAGCGCACGCACCAGTTTCGGCATGCTTATCCTTCGTCCACTTAGGACCCCAACATTAGGAGTCTATAAGATTTCCGCCCGCCAAAGGTACAGGATTCTTACTTACTTTTGCCCTTTTTCGAATTCCCCGCCGGAGCCTTTGCCTTGCCGCCCGCCGGCGCGGGAGCCCGCAGTTCCTTCGCTCGGCTCATCGCCACATCCGCCCTGCTGTCCGCCGGATACTTCAAGGCGAAGCGGTTAAACTCCCCCGCCGCCTCGGACCGCTTCCCCAGGTTCGCCAACATGTCTGCTTTGTGGAACTGCGCATCCTTCCACATCGGATTCTCGCCGAACTGCTCCAGTACCCGGTCAAACGCCTCCAGAGCATCCTCGTATTGGTCCCGAGCCTCATACAGCAGGCCCACCTCGTACGCCGCCATGGGGGCTTCCGGCGTCGTCGGATAATTCGTAAGAACCTCGATAAACTGCTTCTGCGCCGTCGCCGCATCCCCCGTCAGCAGGCTCCTGCGCGCCGTCCCAAACAACAACGTCGCCGCCTGCTCCGGAGTAGGTCCTGTCGGAGCCGCCGGGACTACGGCCGCGGGCGGATTCTTCGCTTCCGTGTACAGCAGGTTCACCACGCCATCCACCCGGGTAAGCGAGCTCTCCATCTTGCCCTGCCGCGTTCCCATCGTATCCAGCTTCGCCTTCAATTCCGCAACCGATTCTCCCAGCTCCCCTACGCTGGTTTTCATCGAGGCCAGCGGCTCGAACATCCGGTTCTGCTGCTCCGCCTGATTGCGATTAATGGTGGCTTGCAGCGCCTGCATCTCCGCCGACAGCTTGGCATTCGCTTCCATCGCCTGCTTCAGCAGCGTCCCCAGTTCCTCCATTCGCTGTGCTTGGTTAGTCTGGAACTTGTCGACCTTGTCCCCCACCGAATAAAGATCGCGCTGCAGCGCCAGGATATCTTTGTTCTGTCCCAGCGCTTCCTTGGGTGCCCAGAAAATCCCCAGCGTAGCGGCCAAAGCCACCAGGAATATGGATTGCTTCATCGCCAAGCCTCCTTCTTACAGCCTACTGCGCCGCCGTTAAATGCGCGCGCCTGTTGCGTTGCCAGCACCCGTCGGTCTGCTCCCGGCATACCGGCATCTCTTCGCCGTAGCTGATCGTGCGCAGCCGATTCGCCGGAATCCCCAATTGCCCCAGTTGGTCTCGCACCACCACGGCCCGCCGATCCGCCAGACCCAGGTTGTATTCCGCCGACCCGCGATCGTCCGCATGCCCCTCCACCACAAATGTGACCCTGGGATCCAGGGCGAATGCTTCCTTCAGCAACGCCGCATCCGCATTCAGCGCCCGCCGCGCATCGTCCCGCATATCCGCCATGTCATAGTCGAATAGAATATCCTGCATCTCACCGCTGATGATCGCGATCGTGCGGCCTCCGCCATTACCGCTCGTGGTCTTCGGAGCCTGCGGAATCGGAATCGGCGTATTCACCACCTCTACCGTAGCCGACCTCGTGTCCGTGTTCGTCCCATTCCGCGCCAGCAACACATATGTGGTCGTACCCGTCGGCGACACCTGCCGCGTTCCCGTCGCCGCCACCACGCCCAGCCCTTGGTCCAGCGATACCTCGGTTGCGTTCGTCGTAGCCCAGCGCAACGTCACCGATTGCCCGCGTTCCACCCGAGCCGGCTCGGCCGTGAAGCTCGTAATCTGCGGATTACGATCCCCTAATATCGGCGCCGGCCCCGTCGGACCGGGATCTCCCGCTATCCCTCCCGCGACCGGTCCCGGAGGAGCTATCGGAGGCGTCTTCTTCTTGCACGCCACCGCGCCCACAATCATCAACGCCAGTCCAATGCTCAGTCCAAGTCGTTTCATTCTCGCTCCCGCGTCTTTCAATTCGTCATGCCAACAGTCCACACCGGCTGCAGATTATTTCCCGCCGACGTGATCTGCTTCACCCGAGTCCCATTCGCCAGCATCGTGTAAATCTGGGTGCTGCGTCCCTTTTGATTCGAAAACACAATGTGCAAGCCATCCGGCGCCCACGTGGGACTCTCATTGGTCCCGTTCCCGTGCGTCAGTTGGATCATGTTCTTTGTCGCCACGTCCATCACGAAGATGTTGAAGTTGCCCGGATCAAATCCGCGATTCCACGCGAACGCCACAAATCTGCCGTCCGGACTCCATGCGGGATTCGCTACTTCTCCCTCGCCGTTGGTGATCGATTCCGCTCCCGTCCCGTCCGCCTTCATCTTGTATAACTGCGGATGCCCCGTGCGCCCGGAAATAAAAAGTATCTCGCCCCCGGTTTTCGGATTCACTCGTGGTGACGTCTCAATCGTCCGCACGCTGGATACACGCTTCAGCTGTCCCCCGTTCACGTTTGCCACCACGATCTGCGCGTAATCGGAAAGCGTCATGCTGAACCACAGTTGCTTGCCGTCGGGCGAAAAATCCGGAGCCGTGATGGTTGACGTTACCGGATTCACGAAGGTCTGCTGCCTCCCCGTCGCGGTCGCAATCACCCGAATCTGCCAGCCTGTATTCTTCACCATCGTGACGTAGGCTACCAGTTTGCCGTCCGCCGAAACCGCACCCATCTTAGTGATCGCATTCTCCTTCGTCATCCGCGCCTGATTCCCGCCGTCGTGATCCATGGACCATATTTCCGTCGACCCCGTCCGGTCCGACACGAAATATATCTTCGACCCCGCCATCGTCGGAATCCCCAGATTCTTCAGAATGTCGGCCGCGAACTGATGCGCCACGCTGCGCGCGCCCTCTTCGTTAGGCGTCCCAAAGTAGGGAAGGTTGAAAAGCTGCGCCGTCCGTACATCCGCCTTGCCTGCATCCATCAGCCATCCTTGCAGCAGCAGGCCGCTGGCATTCACATCCGCGTTCCCGATGGCCAGATACTCTGTGCTCACCGGCGGCTGCGACCAATCCGTCAGCCATGGACCCATCCGCGCACCCGCGGCCGATGGCGGTTTCAAATCCGCAGCCGATTGCGGTACCTCCAGCGGATAGTTTGATTTCGTCACCAGAGTCAGCGCGCCCGCGTCTTCCAAGTCATTCCACAGCGTCTCGTTCACCACATTCATCAGCGGTTGCGCCGCGCCCTTGCCGCGGAAATCCGGAACCGCAATACGAGCCTTATCGCCAGCCCGAATCACGCCCGTAATAGTGCCTTGCCCCGCTAGGAATGTCACTCCCAGGAAGTTCGCGGCCGCCAAAACTGCAATGACTGAAAAATATTTTGTCTTCATCGTGCTAACTCAAAGGTCAAGTTGACCGGTACCGAGCGGTAATCCCCCGGTAACGGAGGAAAGTGCGCGTCTTCAATGGCTCGCAACACCGATAAATCCAGCGACGCGATCCCGCTCTTTCGCAGCAGTTGAATCCCCTGTGTACGTCCATCTCGCAATAGCGTAAACGTCACCGTGACCGGCGGACCAGTGGTGATAGAGCGATCCACGTCGTTCACCTTCCAGCTGCGCCGCGCAATGTCCTTCACCTGCGAAGCATACTGCGGAAACTCCGTCCCTAGTGTCGTATCGCCGAACGTCCCAATCTGCCCGGAACCCGCCTTCGCCGCCAGTATTGGATTCGAAACCGCCTGCGGCGTCGTCGATTTCAACTGGTTCTGCGAGATCTCCTTGAACGGAATCAGCTTCGGCAACGCCGGCTGCTTGGGCTTTTTCTCGGGAGGCAAAATCGCCACCGCATCTCGCGGCTCCGGTTCCGGCACAGCCTTGGGAGCAACTTTCTCGGGAGGCGTCTGCGGAACCTCGGAATCGGAATCGTTGGCCACCGGATTCTCCGGCCCCTTGCTGGGAATCGGAATACTGGCCACCAGTTCGACGCCTACCGCGGGCCCACCAGCGTCCGGATCTCCCAAGGCCTTGCCCGGCCCGTTCCACCACGCGTAACCAGTCAGCCCCACGATCACCGCCATATGCATCACCAGCGATTTCGTAAACGCCCCCCGCAGCGGCGTTTGAAAATCGTCCATCATGGCGGCGTCAGTCATATGTTACTTCTTCAAATTGATCGGCTGGGTCACTAGCTTCACGCCGATTTTGGCTTCACCCAAGGCAGCCGCGACTTGCGCGAATTGCTCTACCCGCGCATTCTTGTCGGAGCGTACGTAGGCTTCCTTGGCGTCCGCGAAGCGCCGGTGAATCGCCGGTCCCAATTCGTTAATGTTGACCTTCTCGCCGTTTAGGTAGAGCGCCCCTTCTTGGGAGATGCCCACCACGGGGCCCGGCTCGGAACTGGTGCTGCGGCTCTTCACCTTGGGAACGTCGATTTTAAGACCGAATTCCATCGCGCTCGCTGTCACCATGAAAATGATCAGCAGCACCAGCACCACGTCCACCAATGGAACCACGTTCATTTCCGACATGCTGGACGCAGTTCGCCACCGCCCGCGTCCGCGCGCCGAATTTGAGCCCATGCCGGAGAAAGCCACGTGGTCAACCTCTTATTTCAATTGTCGCCGAAGTTCCGCTCCGTTAGGTTCAGGAACTCCAGTGAGAAATCGTCCATACGCTGACCCATTTCCCGGGTTGCGTTGCCGAAATAGTTGTACATGATCGCCGCCGGAATCGCCGCGAACAAACCCAGCGCCGTCGTCCATAACGCCTCGCTGATCCCAGGGCCTACAGCCTGGATGCTGCTGGCGCCGCTCGCGTTACCCAAAACGCTGAAGGCGTCGATGATCCCGATCACCGTGCCCAGCAACCCAATGAACGGACACACAGCCGCCGTGGTCGCCAGCCAGTTCATGTTCTTTTCCAGACGCCCTACTTCCTCGCTGACGCCCAGTTGCAGACTACGCTCCAGGGAAATCAGATTTGTGACCGTCGACCGCGCGTTCACCTGCCGGCACACCTCTGTATACCCGAAGTCAAACACCGAGGCCAGCGGAGCCGCCCGGAACTGTTCCGCCGACGCAGCCACTACTTCCAGCCGCGCCGCCTTGCGAAACGCGCGTAGAAAATTCCCATTGGCAGCCTGTGCCTTGCGCAAGCCACCGTATTTAGAGAAGAAAATAGTAAAGGAGAGTAGCGAAAACCCCAATAAAACCGCCATTACGGCGAGTGGGACCAGTTGGGCCTTCTGGACCATGGCCCATAAATCCGCCTGCAGCAGGATGCCTGTCAACCTATAAACTCACCTTTCTCCCCGGTCGCTATCCCCCATTGTACGCGAGGGAACCCTGAAACATGCAAGAGAAAAAATGTTTTATCCGTTGGGCATGCCGCACCCCTAAAATACTCGACAATCACCCCGCCGCGGCCCTCCACAAAGCCGGCTCCGCCACGCCCCACTCCGGATCCGCAAAACTCCACTCCGGACGCACCGCAAACACCCGAGCCTCCGCACCCACCCTGCTAGCCAGAGCCTCTGCATAAGCCCGCGTCTCCGCCGCCCAGAAATGAAACCCCGTCCCATCCTCCCCGTCATACCGGGTCCCATCCAACTCGAAATCGCAGGGCCCTCCAGCCTTACCAATCACCGCGATCACCAGAAACCGACCCTCGCCCAAATTCCACCCGCCTCGCCGATAATGCGCGAAAACATCCGAGGAACTCCGCAGCAGCTCCGCTTTCTGCTTTCCCAAATCCCGCAGTGCCGACGTCAGCGCGACTTTACCGGCGTAATCGCGAACGCGCTGCTCAATGTCCGCTGCCGTCTCATACCCGTTGAAATACCAAATCTCCTTCGCTCCCGTCAGAGATTCCAGCCCTAAGTAAGGATGCGGACACTTCAGTTCCGCGCAAACACGCGCGATCTCGCCCTCGATCTGGCGATACTCCCCCGTCCCCTCCGACTTCAAATACTCCCGGTGAATCTGCAAAATCTGCGTCGGCATCCTGGCTCCACTATAATCGAGTCGAGTGCTGTTGAAAATCCATGCCGGTTTGAGCCATGCTGGTTGAACTGGCCGTAGAGAACTACGCCGTCATCGAATCCGTCCGTGAACGCTTTCACGCCGGACTGAATCTGCTGACCGGCGAAACCGGCAGCGGCAAATCCATCGTCGTCGACGCCCTGGGTCTGCTCTTAGGCGGCCGAGCCTCCGCCGAAATGGTACGCGCCGGAGCCGCCCGCGCCCGCATCTCCGGCATCTTCGAGGTCACTCCGTCGCCCGCACTCGATGCCATCCTCGACGCTGCCGGCATCCAACTCGAAGACGGCGAGCTCTTGATTGAACGTGAAATCCTGCCCACCGGCAAGTCCCGAGCCTTCGCCGCCAACCGCCCCGCCACCGCCGCCTTGCTCCGCGACCTGGCCCCGCACTTGGCCGATATCCACGGCCAACACGACCAGCAACAATTGTTCTCCTCGGAAATCCAGTGCGCCATGCTTGACACATTTGCCAAATCCGAGACGCTCCTCCAAACCGTCGCCGAAAGCTACACCCTGTGGAAACAAACCTCTGCCGAACTCGAGGCCCTGGACCGCACCGCCCAGGAAAAACTCCGCTTGGCCGACCTGTGGGAATTCCAGCGTAAAGAAATCGAGACCGTCAGCCCCCGCCCCGGCGAGGATGCCGAGCTCGAAAATGAACGCCGCGTCTTGCGCAACGTGGTCCGCCTGCAACAACTGGCCGGCTCCGCCTTCGCGGCTCTGTCCGAGGACCCCGAAAGCGTAGTCACCCAGATCGGCGTAATCGCAAAGCGTCTCGAAGAACTCGCCCGCATCGACGAATCCGCGAAGGAAATTCAGTCCGCCCTCGAGCCCGCCCGCGCCGCCATCGACGAAGCCGCCCGCGCTCTGGGACATTATGTGGACGCTCTAGAAGCCGATCCCGCCCGCCTCGACGAAGTGGAAGCCCGCCTCGCCGCCATAGAAAAATTGCAGCGCAAATACGGAGCCTCCATTCCCCAAATCCTTACCTTCCTCGAAGAAACCGTGCGCGAACTCGCCGCCGTGGAAAACTCCACCGAGCGCCGCGCCGCCCTCGAAAAGGAATCCGCCCGCCTCACCAGCGCCTACCAAACCGCCGCCCGCGAGCTATCCACCAAACGCAAGGAGGCCGCCCGCCAGTTAGCCAGGAACGTCGCCCAGGAACTAGCCGCCCTAGCCATGGACAAAACCCGCATAGAAATTCGAGTGGAGCCCGCCCCCTGGTCTGCCACTGGTGCCGATCAAGTAGAGTTCCTGATCGCCCCCAACCAAGGCGAGGACTTGAAACCTCTGGAAAAAATCGCCTCGGGCGGGGAACTGTCCCGAGTAGCCCTGGCCCTGAAAACCTGCACCACCGGGATATCCAGGAAAAATGACGTCCCGCGCACCCTGGTCTTCGACGAAGTCGACGCTGGCGTTGGGGGCAGTGCCGCCGAATCCGTAGGCCGCCGCCTCAAGAAGCTCTCCGCCACCGCCCAGGTTCTCTGCGTAACCCATCTCCCCCAAATCGCAGGCTTCGCCGACCACCACTACTTTGTCGAAAAACACACCGAGCGCGGCCGCACCGTAGCCTCGCTCCAGGAATTAACCGGCGCCGCCCGGACCCGCGAAATCGGTAGAATGCTCTCCGGCGAACGCATCACCCCCGAGGCTCTACGTCACGCCGAGCAGTTGCTCAAGATGGCAGCCGGCTAATGTATCAGGACCGCCTCCGTAAGTTAGACGAAGAAATCGAAAGCGCCAGCGTAGCCAGCAGCAAACTGCTCTTCGCCATCATCGCCAACATCGCCATTTTCATTTTCCTGCTCGCCACCCACGTCCATGCCGCCGGCTGGAGCATCCCCATAATCATCATCATCGCCGCCAGCCAACGCAATGCCCGCCGTCTTAAGGATGGCGCCCGCGCCCGGCGCCTGAAAACTTTCTATCTCCGCGGCATGGATCGCATGCAGCACGCCTGGATGGGCAAAGGCCACTCCGGAGAGGAGTACCGCGAATCCGCCCACCTCTATGACCTCGACTTGAACATCCTCGGCCCAGGCTCCTTGTTCGAACTCCTCTCCACATCGCGCACCGAAATCGGTCGCCGCCGTCTGGCGTCCTACCTGCTCCACTCAGCCTCTGCTCCAGAAGCCCGCGCCCGCCAGCAAGCCGTACAGGAGTTGCGCGATCAAACCAAACTCCGCGACGACGTTGTGCTCATCGGCAAATACGAATTCAGCGGCTGCGATGAGGACGCCTTTGTCGAATGGCTCGATGCACCCGCCACCGCCTTTCCCCCTGGTCTGTCTTGGTTAATCCTCATAAGCCCCATCGCCCTCATCGGTTTAGTAATCGTGGGACTCCTCAACATCATGTCGTGGCCCGACATCATGCCTTGGGCGGTTTCATTGATCGTTTTCCAGGCGGCCGTTGGATACTTGGTGCAAAGCCGCGTCCAGCCCATCCTGATCCATGCCCGCGCTCTCGCCGCCGAATTCGGCATCCTCGGCCAGGGCCTGCATCTCTTAGCCGCGCAGAAGTTCACATCTCCGAAACTCGTAACCCTCGCTACCGCGGCAGCCGGAGCCTCGCGTCCTCTCAAATCCATCGAACTCTACATGAACTGGGTCCGCGAACGCGACAAGGAATGGCTGTATTGGGTGTCCATCTATACAATGATGGGAACTCAGTTGGCGATCGCTATCGAACGTTGGCGCGTCCAACACCGCCAACACCTCGAAGCCTGGATGGATACCTGGGGCGAGTTCGAGGCTCTCCAATCCCTGGCGTGCTACGCCTCTGAGCACCCCTCCGACGCCTTCCCCACCTTCGCCGAATCCTCGGTCTTCGAAGCCCACGCGCTCGGCCACCCTCTGCTAGCCGAAGCCCACTGTATCCGCAATGACGTCGACTTCACCGCCAGCGGCACGCCCTTCTGGATCATTAGCGGTTCCAACATGGCTGGCAAAAGCACCTTGCTGCGTTCCATCGGCGCCAATACCGTTCTCGCGCTCGCCGGAGCCCCCGTTCGCGCCGCCAGTCTTCACCTCGCCGCCTTCCGCGTGTGCGCCTCCATCGCGCCCGCCGATTCCTTGCTCGAAGGCAAGTCCCGCTTCATGGCCGAGGTCGAGCGCATCCGCGATACCATCGCCGCCGCCACCGCGGCCCCCGCCTTGTTCCTGATCGACGAAATATTCAGTGGCACCAACTCGCATGACCGCCGCATCGCCGCCGAGGCCGTTGTCCGCGCGCTCCTCAAACACGGAGCCGTCGGCGCCCTCTCCACCCACGATCTCGCCCTTACCGAAATTGCGGCGCTCCCCGGCTTCGAAGGCCGCAACGTCCACATGTGCAGCCGCGACGATGCCGATGCCCTCGATTTTGACTACCTCATAAAGCCCGGAGTGAATCGCCAGTCGAATGCCCTGGCCATTGCTCGCTTGGCCGGTGTCGACGTATAGTGGCTGTCATGTTCCGCCAGTGGGTCGCCGTCGTCGCCGTAGGTTTGGTAGTAGCCACGCCCGCCCCGGCTTGGAACGGAACCGGCCATCGCATCATCGCCGCCATCGCGTATGACCGCCTCAAACCCGCCGCCCGCCGCAGCGTGGACGAGCTAATCCACCGCCACCCGGACTACCAGGCCATCTTCCTGAAAGATGCTCCCTCTGACCCGGCTCGCCGCGCCCGCTGGGCCTTCATGAATGCCTCAGTATGGCCCGACATCATCCGCTCCGACCCGCGCTTCTATAGCGAAGACCGTTCCGATTCCATCCCCACACCCGTGCTCCCAGGCTTCCCAGACATGGGCCGGCATGCCCGCTGGCACTTCGTAAACCTTCCGTTTTCGCAAGACGGCACGCGCCCGCGCCAGGCTGCCCTACCCAATGTTGTTTCCGAGTTGGAGCGTCTCCTGAAGATTGTAGATCGGCCCATTTCCGACCCAGCGAACCCGGTCTACGCCCTGCCGTGGATTCTGCACCTCGTGGGAGATATCCACAATCCACTGCATACCGTCCAACGCTATTCCCGTGAATTTCCAAACGGCGATCAAGGTGGAAACCTGGTTTTTGTCGACGGGGGGCGAACACTCCATAGCTATTGGGATAGTCTGGCTGGCCCAGACAGCGCCAATATGGGAATCGTAGAGGGGCAAGTCCAACAAATAACCCAACTTCGGATAGAACCCGGGAGCCTTAAACCCTCTAAGTGGGCCGCCGAAGGCGCAGAAATGGCAAACCGCGACGTCTATACTTTCGGCCCCCAGAATGGTTCCCGAGAGCGCCCCCTTATCCTCACCGCGCCTTACAAAGAGCGAGCTAAAAATTTATATTTAAACAAGTTAGCCCTCGCGGGCGAACGCTTGGCGGCCCTCTTGAATCGCCTATTTTGACTGCTGATCTCAAGCGAATCAGCTGTTTCTACTCTAGGACTACGGTACTTAGGAACCCTCGGTTTTGCACTAGAAATATCCTGTACACCGGTTTGATGCAGTGTTATGATATGGACGTCCAGTTGTGGAACCTCCCAAGGTTTCGCACGTCTCTTTCTGTAGGGGTGCTCTTATACCGACTGCCCGGTGGCCCCCGAAAGTTCGGTGAGCCGCAGCCTTTAGGCGTGCGGTGAAACCGGCCGGTGAGTATCTTCCTCCGAGTACTCACCGGCATTTTTCTGTCCGGACGTCCCCTGGCCGCCTCCCCCACCCTGTCAAAGATGTCGCCAGCGCAACATCGGCGCAAATCGCGCGAAGTCCCCCGCACCACATAGAGAAGAGACGGCGTCGAACTGGCGTGCGGCGGTCTCACCAAGGTGACTCCCGCAACGCATCCTCAACAACCGCGCCACCCTCCTTTGCTATAATCCATGTCCAGTAACGGGACCTTCGGTTCGATGGCTGCAGAAATCCCTAGCAACGAGGGCAAAGCTCCGGCCAACGGAGATTTCCTCCTCCACTACCGCATTGACCAGCCCCTGGGAAGAGGCGGCATGGGAGCCGTCTATCGCGCCTGGGATACCAAGCTGCAGCGCGATGTCGCCATCAAAGTCGTGCTGCCGGAAACCAACGCCGATCCCGAACGCCGCCGGCGATTCCTTCGGGAAGCGCGAGCCGCCTCAGCCCTGAATCACCCCGGCATCGTTTCCATCTACGAAATCAATCAGCAGGACGAAATGGATTTTCTGGTGATGGAACTCGTGCATGGGCAGACACTCTCCTCGCTCATGCGTTCCCGGCGTCTGCAATTGAAACCCGCGCTGGATTATATGACGCAAGCCGCCGAAGCCCTCGCCAAGGCCCACCTCGCCGGCATCGTACACCGCGATCTGAAGCCCGCCAACATCATGTTGACCACCGATGGCCAGATCAAGATTCTGGACTTCGGACTCGCCAAGTTTGACCCGCCCTCAGCTGTCGCAAATGATGCGACGCAGTCCCTGACCCTGACCGCCGTCGGCCACGTAATGGGCACGCCCTCCTATATGTCACCGGAGCAGGCCATGGGAATGCCCCTGGACGTGCGCTCCGACGTGTTTTCCTTCGGGGTCATTTTGTACGAAATCCTGGTTGGAGCCCGGCCTTTTGAAGGCACCACCCCCTTCGCGATTCTGCATAACGTCACTTCGGTGGAACCCCCGTCCCTCACTACCGTGCGCGGCGATCTCCCTCCCGCGCTCATCGAACTGGTGGATCATACGCTCAAGAAATCCCCCGCCGAGCGCTTGGGCGACATGATGCAAGTGGTCGCCCGATTGCGCTCAGTCGCTGCTTCTATTCCGGCCACGGCTAGTCCGGAAGACGTCGCCACCCAGACGATCGCCGTCGCGTCGGCAGCCACGTATCCGCCGCCTAGTATTCCTTCGGCGCTCATCTCCAAAGTACCCTCGACAGCCCGGCGTAGGGTGTATTGGACCGCGCTCGCCATGGCCGCATCTTTGCTAGCGATCTGGGGCGGCGCATCTTACAGGGGTTCCACCAGTCCAGCCGAGACCAAGCAACGTCCCCTGGCCGGCATCGG
This sequence comes from Acidobacteriota bacterium, assembly GCA_039931205.1. GTDB lineage: Bacteria > Acidobacteriota > Terriglobia > Bryobacterales > Bryobacteraceae > Palsa-187. Next base: position 26,281 of record JBDTSJ010000060.1, on the reverse strand, counting down.
GAAGATCGACATGACCCTGCCCGCGCGCGAGTTACATCGTGCCGGACTGGTTGCCCTGAAGCGCCATGATTTTCCCGAGAACATTGATCTCGCCATTGACGCGTTCAAGAGCGCCAAGATCAAAGAACCGAATTGGTCCCTACCCGACGCCTCGTTAGCCCTGGCGTACGCCCGCAAATATACCAACTCGCCGGACCCTACCTGGCTCCGTCTGGCCGAACAACATGCCGCGGAGATTTCCAGACGGGAACCCACGCTGGCCGTCGCCCATTTTGCCGCCGGCGTCGTCCACGTCAGCGCGGGTCGTCTGGTTGAGGCGCGCAAATCTCTGGAACGCGCCATCGAACTTGACCCTTCCAACGCCGAGGCTCATTTCGTCCTGGCCCGTGCGCTTGATCCCCGCACCGACGCTGCCCGTGCCCGCAGTTTGCGCCAGCACGCTGTGGAATTGGCCCCCCAGGATTGGGAGACACACTTGGAATGGGGCATCTTCCTATTCCGCCAGGGAGAGTTCACCGCTGCGGCCGAGGCATTCTCCAAGTCCGCTTCTTTCGCACCCGATAACGCGATCGCGCAGCGTAACTTGGCCGGCGCCTTGCAAATGATGGACCGCTATGATGAGGCGGCCACCGCTTATCAGCGTGCCCTCGAAATTCGCCCCTCCGCATCCACCTTTTCCAACCTGGGCACGCTTCTTTACTTTCAAGGAAAATACGCCGACGCCGCCGCAGCCCTGGAGCGCGCCGTGGAACTGGGCGCGAACTCCTTCCGCTATTGGGGCAACCTCGCGGACGCCCTTCGATGGCTGCCGGGCAAAGAGGCGCGCGGGCAGGAAGCCCTCACTCACGCCATCGCGCTGGCGCGCACCGCCGTCGCCGCCAAGCAGCAGGATACCGCTACCCGTTCTAACCTCGCCGCCTACTTGGCCAAAAGCGGCCTCGCCCAAGAAGCCATCGCCGAAGCTGCGCGCATCGACCTCACAGCGGTCACTGGACAAACCGCGTACAACTTGGCCGTGGCTCAGGAACTCTCTGGCCAACGCGCTCAGGCCCTGCAACTTCTCGATACCGCCGTCAAGAAGGGCCACTCCCTGAAAGAAATTCAAAACGATCCTTATCTCGTAAAACTCCGCGCCGACGCGGACTATCACCGTTGGCTAAGCCGCTTGCCCCCGCCCGCTAAACCCTAGGGCGCTTTCTTTCAAAATTCCGATGTGGTAAACCAGTATCCCGGCCCCAATGGCGGCCCACTTTCCATATGAAGGAGCAACACTATGGCGACAGCTGCAGGAACTGCACCAAACGCGAGTACGGCGTATTCGATTAATATCACAATTACCACCAACTCCAACCAGGGAAATCCCCAAGTAACCGGCATCAACGGTCAATGTCTGGACGCGAACGGCGCCATACTGCGCAGGTTCTCAGGGCAGGGCAACGGCGCCAGCGCCCGCGAAGTCTTCGGCGACGTGATCGATAACTGCCCCGTTACCTTCCTTTGGGCCGAGCAGCAAAATGGGACCATCACCTGTATCGCCTTCTCTCTCGCCGTGGGCGATCCCTCCGTTTCCACTAAGCTCAGCCCATTTCCGGCGACCAGCTTTGCGCCGTCCCTGTCGATTTCTCCCGGTGGGACGCTGCTCAGCACCACCATCGTGAACGGCAATGCGACCTGGGACTATGAGGGCTCCATAACCACACAAGTGGGTAGCAACACTCCGCAGACGATGCCTTACGATCCTGACATCGAGGTCGACAACATCGATCAATAGTCATTCGGCTCCGGACTTACTGGCCTCTTTCCCGCCGCGGAAGGAGGCCGGCCCGGAGCAGTATACACCCGCCGCGCAACCCCGCCCTCAGTTTTGCCCCCCGGCTGCGAATTAAAACATAGCGATTTTGACGGAACGAACCCAAGAAGTGATTGAAAGCAAAGAGTCGAAGAAATACTTGCCTGTCTGGCCCCAGCCTTGTGACCGACGCTTTAGCGATACACCGGCTCGCCCATTGCGGGCACCGCCAAGGTCCAGTCGAGCTTCTGCAACGCATCCGACGTCTTCGCAACGGAGCCCAGAACTACCAGCTTCTCGATGGGGAAGTACACGACCGTACTCTCGCCCACCTTGATCACGCGAGCCTCCGCGCCGCCTAGCGCCAGCACCTTCTCGCCGCTCACGATTTCCGCCCCTGCCGCCTGGAACTTCGCGTTGTTCCCCGCAGCCTCCGGTTTCGTGCTCGTGTTGACCACGTACTTCACCGGCTTGTCCGTCACCCCGTGAATCAGTTCCGCCAGCCGCTCATAGTCGCCCGCCGACCCAAGCTTCGTATCCACAAGAATCACGCCCATCGGCGTCACGCGGAAAATCGAGTTCGTGCCATGGCCCGTGACCAGATAGGTGTTCGCGCGCACTAAGCGCAGCACCTGCGGAATCGGTGGAGGCGTGGGAGCCTTGGCTTCCTGCGCAACGCCCCCGCGCCCGCCCTTGCCTTTGGCCGCCGCGTCGCCGCCCTTCCCTTTGCCCTTCGCCGCCCCTTCCGGCGGAGCTTGGGCCCACAGCGCCATCGTCAGCGCCAACAAAAAACAGGCCGTCAGCAGCTTCATTTGTCCAGACCCGCGGTCTTCAGGAACTCCCTCGCCACATCCTCCACGGTCCGCTCATTGATCTCGACCCGCGCGTTCAGTGTCCGCATGGTCGCCAGATCGATCTTGCCGGAGAGCTGCTTCAATACATTTCTCAGCTCCGGTTCGGCGGCCAGCACGTCTTCCCGGACCATCAATACCGCTTGCTCCGGCGCAAACGCCTTCTGATCGTCGGCTAGCGCTTTCCATTCCGGCGTTGTCAGATGCCCGTCGCTGTTTGTGCCCGCGATCATGTTGATCGTGCCTTCTTCCACCGCCTTGAACATTTGCACCGGCCGCAAGGCACGCATCGGCGCCCCCATTTGGATGTGATACCGGTTCAGTACGCTCGTCCCTTCCGACCGGCTTTGAAATTCCGAAGTCACTCCTAGTTTCCACGGAGTCTTGGATGCGGCTGCCTGCGTCAGCGTATCGATCCCCATGTTTGTGGACGCGCGGACTAACATCGCGGGCCCCCCGTCAAATCCCAGCGGGTCCAGCACCTCGATCATGCCGATCTTCTTCATCTCCTGGCGCGCGCGTTCAAATACGACCGTGGCCTGCAGGTCCGGAGTCTCCTTCAAGTGATCCAGGATTACAAGCCCTGTGTACTCCGGGTACATCCCGATCTCGCCGCCGATCAGGGATTGGTAGGCGATCTTCGAATCGCCCAACGCCAGGCGCCGCACCACCGGCGTCTTGATGCGCCGCTCCACAAGTTGCGCCACGATCTCGCCCAGGATCCGTTGCTCTACCGTGTCTTTCGACCCGATTGTGATAGGCTTCGGCCGCGAGCAAGCCGTTGCCCAGAGCGAACAGAAGAGAACGGCGGTGACACCAAGCGTGCAGGATCGGTTGAGCATTTGCAGTTTGTAGCATAGCGAACTTGCCCGCTGTCCGCAGACCATTGTTCTTCTCGAAAGCCCGTCTGCTATTCTCGTTAGAAGCTTCCGTCAGACCCAGCGTCTTGCCGTTGAGGAACTGCTCAACTCATGCCATTTAAGATTAATCCCCTGAAAGAATTTCTCGTTCGGCCCGCCGTCCCGCCCGAACTCGCGAGGTTGCCAGACCTCGCCTTGAATCTGATGTGGAGCTGGCAGCACTCCCAGCGCGCCGTGTTCCGCCGCTTGGATCCGGTCGCCTGGAAGGCCTGCAATCACAATCCGGTGGTGCTGTTGGGCCGCACGTCTCAGGAGACGATGGAGCGCGCTGCCCGCGACCCGCGCTATCTGGCGCTGTATGGGCGCGCCTGCGAATCGTATGACGCCTATCTGCGCGCCACTACCAACCCGGCCACTCCCGGCAACTCGATGCTGGTGGCTTACTTTTCGATGGAGTATGGCCTGCTGGATTGCATGCCCATCTATTCCGGCGGCTTGGGTGTGCTCTCCGGCGATCACTTGAAAGCCTCCAGCGATCTGTCGCTGCCCTTGGTCGGGATAGGCTTGCTGTATCAGCGCGGTTACCTCAGCCAGTCTTTTGATACCGAAGGCTGGCAGCAGGAGCGCGCGCCGGTCAACGATTTCTATTCGCTGCCCATCCGTCCCGCCACGCGCACCGACGGCAGCGAACTTGTCGTGGACGTTCTTCTGGGCGGCGCCACCGTGCATCTGAAAGTGTGGCGCATTGACGTAGGCCGCGTGAAGCTATATCTGCTGGATAGCAACATCCCGCAGAATCCGGATCCCGTACATCGCGACATCACCGGCCAACTGTATGCCGGCGGCTTGCATAAGCGCATCGGCCAGGAAATCGTTCTGGGCATCGGCGGATTGCGGGCCCTGGAAGAACTGGGCCTGCAGCCCACCGTCTATCACATGAATGAAGGCCATTCCGCGTTTCTGGCCATTGAGCGCATCCGGATATTGATGGCGGAACAAGGGCTCAGCTTTGCAGAGGCTCGCGAAGCTTCCCGCACCAACAACGTTTTCACCACCCACACCCCTGTGCCCGCCGGTATCGATCTGTTCGACGGCGGCTTGATGCGCGAATACTTCGACGAATACTGCCGCCGGGCGGGAATCCAGATGGAGGACTTGCTCGCGCTGGGTCGCCACCATCCCGCGGATCAGCATGAGCATTTCTCCATGGCCGTGTGCGCCATCCGCACCTCGGCCGCTTGTAATGCAGTCAGCCGCCTGCACCGCGAGGTTTCGCAGAAAATGTGGGATGGCTTGTGGCCGGATCTGCCTGTGTGGGAGGTCCCGATTACTTCCGTCACCAATGGCGTGCATCTGCCCACCTGGATTAACGGCGATCTGGCGGTGCTCTACGACCAATACCTGGAGCCGGACTGGCGCGAAGGCAGTTCGCCGGATAGCGCCAAGATTTGGGATCACATTGACGACATCCCGGCCGCGGAGTTGTGGGAAGCGCACCGCCGCCGCAAGCGCCGCTTGATTACCTTCGTGCGGGAGCGCGCCATCGAGGCCGCCAAGGCCCGGCATGCGCCGGCTTCGGAGATTGCGCAATTGCACGACGCGCTGGATCCAGAGGCGCTCACCATCGGGTTCGCGCGGCGCTTTGCCACCTACAAGCGCGCCACTCTTATCTTCCGCGACGTGGAACGCCTAAAGCGAATTCTGAATAGTACCAGCCGCCCCGTACAGATCCTGATTGCAGGTAAGGCGCATCCCTTGGATATGCCCGGCAAAACCCTGATCCGCGAAATCATCCAACATTCCGCCAACCCCGAAATGCGGCCGCGCGTGATGTTCGTGGAGGATTACGGAATGCAGGTGGCCCGCGAATTGGTGGGCGGCGTGGACATCTGGCTGAATACACCGCGCCGCGGCGAGGAAGCCTGCGGCACCAGCGGCATGAAGGCGGGGATGAACGGCATTCTCAATCTCAGTATTCCTGACGGCTGGTTCGATGAAGCCGCCGAATCGAGTGGAGGCTGGGCCATCGGAGGCCGCGACAACTACTCTCCCGAGCGCGACGATTCGCATGCCGGAGCTCTTTACTCCCTGCTGGAAAATGAAATTGTCCCGGAGTTTTACGAAGGCCGCGAGCACGGCATGCCGGTGGAATGGATGCGCCGCGTCAAACAATCGCTGAAGTACCTCAGTGCCACATTTAATTGCCAGCGCATGATCTCCGAATACCGGGATCTCCTGTACGATCCTGCGCACCGCGAGTTTGAGAAACTGCGCGCCGGAAATTTCGAGCCTGCCCGCGAGCGTGTGCGATGGAGCGCAAGGGTGGCCGAGGCTTGGCCTCGCCTCCAGTTCCAGTACTGCGGCTTGGCTTCCGAAGGGCTGCCAAACGGCTCCCCTCTGCCCTTGCGCGCGGAAATCGATCTGGCGGGCTTGCAGCCCACGGATGTAAAGGTGGAGGCTCTGGTCGGCCACGTGGGCGCCGAAAGCGAGTTGGAAGACGTCGACGTGATTCCCCTGGTCGCGCGCGAACAGCGCGGCCCTGTGTGGGTGTTTGGCGAATCCTTCGTGCCCCGCACCACCGGACGGTTGGGTTTCGCCGTGCGCGTCAGTAGCAATCATTTTGACAGGCCCTTGAACCGTCCTTGCAATGCTTTACTGAAATGGGCGGACCGATAAAGCTCTTTTTAGTACTAAAGTCGGCGCGGGGGACGTCCGATTAAGTGTGTGACGCAGATTTTTCTGGATTCTCAAGCCAGTGTGTGGTACATAAAGGGTAAGAGATCTACGCGGGATTCTCAATTTCAAAGAGTTGCCCGTTTGGCTCACCTGCCAGCATCGATTCTCCACGGAAACCGCCCGCCTTTAGCGGTTCGAGTTCTAGCCGGTCCTCACGGGCCTAAGATAACGTTACTCTCTAACTCGACTCATGAACGCACCAAAGCGCTGTGTAGCTGAACACCAAGGGTAATGCCATACAAGGAGCCAACCACAATACTCTATGGACGGCGATCGCAAGTATAAACAAAACGGCTATCAGGAAAGCGGCCGGGAACACAACCAGAACGGGGGGCACTTTCCACAGGATCGTCCTCGTCCGCAGGGTCCGCGTCCACCTTTGGACATAACCGGGCCGCGGCTCCCACGCATGGTGCAGGCCGTGGCGGCCTCGCGGTGCTACAACTGCTCTACAACATTACCGGCCGGAGTTGATTTTGCGGGAACTTGCCCCAAATGCAACGCCGCGCTGCATTGCTGTAAGCAGTGTACGTACTTTGAGCCCTCCACCAGGTTCCAGTGTCTGAAGCCGGTTCCCGTGCGCATCTCACCCAAGGACACGGCCAACCTGTGTGAACTCTTCAAGCCGCGTGTGACCGTCGTCCGCGATGGCACCGGCGCGCCGGCATCGTCGAATTCCAGTTCGTCCGGTAATGGCGCGGGGACTCCGCAAATGGCCGAACCGAGAAACTCCAGCAATGCGCGCGCCGCCTTTGACAATCTTTTTAGGAAGCCAGAGTAAGCCGCCGTCAGCTCCAGTATTCCCATTTTCCCGCAGTCACCACGTACAGGCTCAAGCAGGCATTGGTGACGCCGTGAGCTAGAATCAAATCCCCTAGGCTCTTGGTCCGCACCATCCACCAGTTATAAATAATCCCCGTCGCCAATCCCACGTCCCAGTACGGCCCATGCTCAGCCGCAAAGGCTATGGCGACAATCCAGAAGGCCTGTGTAGCGTAGGTCCCCATGGGAACCTTGCTGAAGTCTGGAGAAATCAGCCAGCGCATCAGCCAGGCACGCCAGAACAGCTCCTCCACAATTGGCACGATCAAGGACGCCCGCAGGCCGCGTAGAAGCAGCACCGCGGTGTTGCTGCGTTCACTTTCGGCTAAGCCCGCGCTCACGGAACCTGTAATGCTGTTGGACAACAGCCAGTGGCCGCGATAGCCGGGGAACAGCAGATCGGGGGCGATCCACAACACGAACACCCCGACCCCCAGGGCGACGGTGCCGGCCCACTGACGCACTCGGAAATCGAGCGCCGGACGCGCGACAGTGGCAATCACGGCCGTCATTCCGGCCAACCACAGGGCTTGCTCCGCCAGAGCGGGAAGCGCCACCAGGCCGCGCAGGGCCATGAACGCCACAAACACTACGAACGGGACAACGTAGGGTTTCGATGTCAAGCGAGCCTTATTTATTTTGAAATTGTCCGAGGCTTACAGCTGCTTCAGCATTTCCTGAATTCTGGCGGCTTCATCCTTAGACGGCTCGTTACGCAGCGCGGTCTCTAACTCACGTTTGGCCGCGGGCCGATCGCCCTTCTGAGCCAACGCCATGCCGTAATGCATGCGATAGAGCGGATTCGCGGGAGCCTTTTTGACCAGATCCGTAAAAATGCGGATGGCTTCCGAATTGAGCCCCTTCTTGATGTAGACCCAGCCCAGAGTGTCGGAGATGTCCGGGGAATTGGGCATGGTCTGCGTGGCGCGCTGCGCCATTTGCAGAGCCACATCCAGATCCGCGCCTTCTTCGGCTTTGATGTACGCCAGATTGTTCAGCGCCACCGCATGCCCGCCATCAATCCGCAGGATCTGTTCATAGATCGGCTTGGATTGTTCGCGGCGGCCGGTGCCATCCATGAGAAGTCCCAATTGCAGAAGTGGACCCGTATCATTCGGGTTGGCCTGGCTGGCCTTGCGGAACGTCTCGATGGCCGTATTCAGATCGCCCTTCCGGCGATAGGTTTCCGCAAGCTTGAACAGGATGTCGGCGTCCTTGGGATTCTTGGCCAGGACCTCTGAGTAGTTCTTAACCGCATCGTCGTAGCGTTCCATGCGAACGTACAGGTTCGCGACGCCCACTTTCAGATCGCGGCGATCCGGCTCCGCTGCCGAGGCTGCTTCCATTTCCCGCAGCGCATCCGGCATACGGTTCTGGCCCGCCAGGGTTTCGACCACGCCCACCAGGCCGCGAAGGTCCTTCGGATTGGCTTTGTGAAGCTCGCCAAAAACCTGCGAGGCCTTGACGTAATCCTTCTCTTCGTAGGCCAGGTAGCCGATCTGATAACGCGCTTCCACGTTTTGCGGATAGGTTGCCGTGATGAAGTTCAGTTCCTCACGCGCCTTCACTTTGTCCTTCAGCAGCAGCAGCGCGCTGGAGCGGGCCAAATGGCCCGCCAAGCTCTTGGGATCCCGTTGAATGATCTGGTCGGCCTCTTCGAGGGCCTTGCCAGCGTCATTGCGGGAAAGATGGATGCGCGCCAATAACTCGCGGGCTTGCAGGAAGTCGCCGCGCAATTTGACGGCTGCCTCCAATTGCAGGCGCGCCGGATCGATTTCGCCTTTTGCCAGCAAGGCCCGAGCCAGGTTGTAGCGCAGCAGATGGTTGTTGGGAGTCTTGGTGACTAGACCTTGCAGGTCATTGGCCGCCAGGTTGATCTCTTCCCGCGTGCCCGTTGTCAGCCGCAAGGCGGAGCGGATCGCGACGGCATCGGGATCGTCGGGGTTATCCTTCAGCACAACCGCCAACAGTTTATTGGCTTCGTCGCTGCGATTGGTGTTGGCGAATAACTCCACCAGCCTCTTTTGATAGGTGGCCTTTTCCTTGGGGAAGGCTTGTATTCCCGCTTCATATTCCTTTTGCGCGCGATCGAACTCGCGTAAGCGCAACAGATAGAAATCACCAGCCAGCAGGCGGCCATTCAGATACTTGGACGAATCACCCAGGCGCGCCAAGGTTTCATCCATGCGAGCGCGTTGGTTGGTAACGGCGTAGTGCGCCCCGAGTTCCAGAATGAACTGGCCGCTGTCAGTGTTATTCGCGACTTTCTCCACCAGAACCGCTTCCGCCTCCGGCCACTGCCTGCGGGTGGCGTACTGGATGTACAGCAGGTCGTACATCGGGGCATAGTCTTTCTTCTTGGCCAGCATTTCCTTGGCGATCTTCTCGGCTTCCGGGAACTGATTGTCCTGCACCAGCGCCTGGAAGTAGGCCAGCATCAAGCCAGGCTCATCCGTCTTGAGGGCGTTGGCTTGGCGCAGATTCTTCACTGCTTCCGCCGGGTTCTTCTTGATCAGTGCGAGTTGGCCCAGGATACGGTAGCCGTCGTAGGCGCCGCCCTTCATCGATAGCAGCTTCTGCGCGCGGCCTTCGGCATCATCCAGCAGCTTGGCGTTCGCGCCGCCCTGGGAGCCTGCCAATACTTCAATATCCGCGGTCTTGATCAGCGCGTCCGCGTTGTCCGGCTGCAGATCGACGGCGTTGAGGAAAGATCTGTAAGCGCTGCCCAGGTCCGATAGCTTGAGGAACGTTAAGCCCAATCTGTAATGGGCTTCCCCGTACCGGGGAGCCGCATTCGGCGCGATCGCGCGCCGGTACATGATCGAGGCTTCCTTGTACTTCTCGCGTTCGTAAAACTTGTTGCCGTTTTCGACGTATCGTTGGGCTTTTGCCTGCGGATCACTGGAACAAGCCGAGAGCACCAGGGCCAGCAGCACGAAGACGAGGAGTTTCAAGCGTTGCATACCTCTCACTTCACCATAAACAATGATGGGTTGCAACGAATCGAAAGGCCTAAATTGGTACTAGGCTGTTTATCCCATCTCTGGGTAGTAGGGTCCTAGGGAGCAACAGTGATATGGATCCGGCGGTTGCGCTGGAAGCAGGCTTCCGTCTCATCCGTGCAAACCGGCTTTTCTTCGCCATAGCTCAGAACGCGCAACTGGGTGGCCGGGATGCCCCGCGTGGTCAGGAATTCCTGCGCGGCGCGGCTGCGGCGATCCGCCAGGGCCAGATTGTATTCCGAGGAACCGCGTTCATCGGCGTGGCCTTCGATCAGCAGCTTTTCGGCGGGGTAGTCGACCAGAATATTACGGACGGCAGTGACGTTTTCACCCAGTGCCGCGGAGGCGTCCGGGCGGATGGTGGCCTGGTTGTAGTCGAAGAAGGCGTCGGACAGCTTCGCCAACAGGCTATTTAAGTCGGCGCGCTGTGGGGGCGTCAGTTTCTTAGGGGCGGCAGCGGGAGGCTGAACCGCAGCCTGCTTGGTGGCCGCCGGGGCTGGAGCGGCCTTGGCTTCCACCGCCTTGGGCTTGGCAGCGGCCGGAGGCGCAGGAGGCGCAACCGGAGCTTGAATCTGCGTATTATTAGCCGCCGCCGTTGGCGGATGCTTTGTGCACGCCCCCGCGAGTAGGCAAAGTCCCGTTACGAAGAGTACAGTCGTTTTCATGGTCACAACCCTCGTTGAGTATTATGACGCACACGGCGCAGAAATCAATCCGGTGTTTAAAGTATTTGCAGCCGGACGCCGTCTTAGCGAACGTCGAGCGTGGCCAGCGTCGGTCCAAATTCGCCGCGCGGCAAATTGCTGGGTCCAGACCGCGTGAACACGGTGTCGGGGGCGATCGCCACATCGAAGGTGACGCCGATGAACACGTTGCTCATTTCATCCCAATTCTGCGGCCCCCAGACGACCTTGGCCGCGGGGTCCGGATTGAAGCGATTATTGGCGGAATTGTCGAAATGTGAGATGGCGACGATACGGGTGCCCTTGGGCATCACGATGGGTTTGGCGAACTCATAGCCCATCTGCCACTCAAAATTCCACGCGCCCTTGAGGACCGCTTCGGTTTCGCCGCTGGGATAAATAAGGCGCACTTCGAAATCCTTGCCGCGCAGATGCATGTGCGGCTGGGCGTAGACCAGCTTCATGTCCTGCTGGACGGTAATCTCGCTGACGACTTCCGCGTTGCCATCGCGCGCCGGGATCGCCAGGTTCGAAGCCGTGGGACCCGCGTTGAAGTAATAGCGCCGTTGGGGCGGATTTTTGGCCAGCACCATTCCGACCTTGGACGCATCCTGCGTGGCGGTTTTGCCGTTGGTGGTGTAATGCAACTCAAACACGAGATCGGAGCCCTTGGGCACGAATTTAGCGGAGCCCTCAATGTCGAAGTTCTGCGCGCCCAGGCCGGGGTTATATTTTCCCAGGATGTCGTTGCCTTCTTCGCCGGCGTTGCGGCCGATGACGTCGCGCTGCGTTTCGGTCTCGTAGGCTTCGCCAGGAACGGCTTTCTCCAGCCAATGCGAACCAGGAGGCCGAATCCATACCTTCCCATGGTGCAAGACCTGCGAATTGCCTGGACGCATCTCGGCCGCGGAAATCCACATGTCCTTCTCGAAATTCGTTTTCACGACCACGAACTTGTAATTGATCGTGCCCGAGACCGGCAGTTGGAACGGCTTGGGCATCTCCACAATGACGTCCGGTTTAATGTTCCAGCCGCTTTCGAAGGCCCTGGCGGCAGGCTTGTCTTTGGCGTCGCCTTCGAGCGAGCCGGTATCCGCCCACGCCGACAAGACTTTGACGGCATCGGGACTCAGCACCTTGGCATTCTTGAAGTGTCCGACTTTGGTGTCCGCGAACCACGGCGGCATCTTGCCGGTGACCACCGCGTTCTTGATGGCCTTCGCCCAGGGACGCGCATCCTCATATGTCATCAGCGACATGGGGGCGACTTCACCCGGACGATGGCAGCTCTGGCAGTTCGCCTGGAGCACGGGAAGCACGTCCTTGTTGAAAGTGACCGCGGCATCCGCCGCCAGCAATCCGGCACCGGACAAACCGGCCATCGCAAGTACCCGTAACGACTTCATGCTAATGCCTCCTACGCAGGGCGAACAATCTGCCTGGAAGTATATTACTGCCATGATTTGCTGGATGCAAGGCTAGGCAATGGGGGGGCCGATCCGCACAAGCATTGCATGGCGCGAGCCGACGGGCTTCACCCGTTTCTGTCTGATATTCCGTGACCGCGGCCGGCCTTTTCCAGTTTGGTGCGCAGCAACTCGGCTACGGGAGCCAGGTCTTCTACCGCCACGCGCATTTTGCGGCGCCAGTTGGGATATTCCCAGGTTGTGGCCGGCAGATTCTGCTGTTCGGTCTCGCCGGTGAGGTCCTCCTGATTGACGATTGCTACCGTGCACGGAGTGGACAGTGCGAAGCCGACGGCGTCGTAAGGATAGCCGGCGGCGGCGAAGGCTTCTTCGGCCTGCTGCATTTCCGCCCGTCTGGAAGTCCATTGGCGCTGATACTGCTCTTCGGTGACGAGCCCCGCGGCTTTGCGAGCCTCGATGTCGCGGCCCGCGAAGAATCCGGCCAGGGTTGGCAGATCGTGGGTGGTAGTAGACACGGCAGCGTGGGCTGGATACTCATAGGGAGCTTTCAGACGGCCGGTCTGATCGCGTTCGAACCATAGCACCCGGTAGCCTAAGATGCGTGCGTCGTCCAGGCGCTGGCGCACTTCTGGAGCCACCGTGCCCAAATCTTCGCCGATCACGATGAAGCCCGCGCGCACGCTTTCCAGCGCCAGGATGCGCAACAGGTCTTCGGCGTAGTCGCGGACGTAAGCTCCCTCAGCGGCGGTGCCCGCGTCTGGAATCCAGAACAGGCGGAAGAAGCGCATTACGTGATCGATGCGGAGGGCTCCGCCATGGCGAGCGTTCTTGCGGATGGATTGCACGAATAGTTGGTAGCCGTTGGCGCGGTGCGCATCGCGATTGGGGGGAGGGAAGCCCCAGTCCTGCCCGCTGGGCGCGAGCTCATCGGGCGGCGCGCCTACTCTGGCTCCGGTGGCGAAAAACGGACGATTGGTCCACAGGTCGGCTCCGTAGCGGTCGGTGGCCAGGGCGAGATCGTGATACAGGCCAATCTTCATTTGGCAGGCTAGTGCGTGATCCTGCGCCTCGCACAACTGCCGGTCCACCTGCCATTGCAGGAACTTGTAGAACAGGACCTCGAAGTCGTGTTCCAGCGCGAAGCGGCGTACCTCCGGGGAACGCGGTTCCCGATATTCCCGCGGCCAGTCGGTCCACAGCCAAACGTCGGGCTGCAAGGCGTGGATGTGAGCCCACAAGGCGGAATAGGTGGCGTAATCCTCCAGCAGTTCGCCTTCCTTGACGACGAACTCGTCGAACTCGTGGGAGCCGCCGCTAACTTGGAAGCGGGTAAACGCGGTCCGCAAGGCGGCCAGCTTGATGGCCGCGACACGCTCATACTCGACGTACTCGCTGGCCCGCAAAGCGTCGATTGATTTGCGATCCGCGTCGGAGGGCGCGAAGCCGGGCACGCGCTCGACATCGAGGTACAGAAAGTTTCGATACAGCGAACATTCCGGCAAGTAGGGACTGATGTTATAGGGTTGCCGATTCGCCAGCGCATGCAGGGGATTCAAGGCGATGAATGCCGCGCCGGCCTGGGCGAATACCGTGGTGACTTCGTGCAGGTCGGTGAAGTCCCCGATACCCCAATTGCGCGCGGAGCGGAGGGCGTAGAGGCTCAGGGCTACTCCCGCGACGCGCTGGTCGATGGAGCGAGCGCGACGTGGACAAACAATGAGGCGAGCTTCCTGCAGCAGCTCCAATCCGGGTTGGGACACGGCGAAGAGCCGCACGTGGTGATAACCCAGCCGTAGCGCGGGCAGGGGGATTTGCTGGGAACGCAATTCGGGTAGCCAGAACCAGTGATGTTCCAACTCGCCGGTCTCCCATTCCAGTTCCAGCTTGACGGTGCCATTGCCTGGCACCGGAGACTCCAGCTTCAGGTACTTCTGGTCTTCGAGCAAGACCAGGGTGGCGGCAAACAAGCGCGGGGTTTCCGGCGGACGCTGATGGGCCGGGTCGATTCCGAAGGATTCCAGAATGGCGCGCAGCGTTTCATCGGGCGCGCGGTGGACTTGGCCCCACGTGTCCGTATATTCCAGCTCCACGCCGCAAAGGGTCGCGGCGCGCTCCAGAGCCTCTCTGTCCACTGCCATCCGTCTTCTCAGTCTAGCGTTTTCAGGTGGGATAGCAGCTAGAGTTAGGCCAAGGGTATAATTACAGCGTGGCCGATACTTACACCAGCGAAGACAAAATATTTCACCTGAGCCAGCCGCCGGAGCTGTTCGCTCGCGTTGACGACGAGCCGGCAGAGGATGAATTCGGCCAATCCGTGCTGACGACTTCGCTCGACAAGCTGATCAATTGGGGCCGTAAGAACGCGATCTGGCCGATGAGTTTCGGGTTGGCATGCTGCGCCATTGAAATGATGTCGATGATCGCGTCGCGCTACGACATTTCACGCTTTGGGGCTGAAGTAATGCGGGGAAGTCCGCGGCAGAGCGACCTGATGATCATCGCCGGGCGTGTGTCTAATAAGATGGCTCCGGTGATCCGCCGTTTGTACGAACAGATGCCGGAGCCGAAGTGGGTTATCTCCATGGGCGCCTGCGCGACGTCCACGGGAGTATTTTCGAATTACGCGCTGGTGCCGGTGAATCAGGTGATCCCGGTGGATGTGTACGTTCCGGGCTGCCCGCCGCGGCCGGAGCAATTGATCTACGCCATCACGCTGCTGCAGAAGAAAATCGAGCAGGAAAAGAACGTGACGGCGAAGGTCCTCAACCTGGCTTAATTTTGGCTTAATTAGTGGCAGCGTATGGACGTGTCCGCCGGATCGCCGGGATGGCCTTCCACGCATGGAATTGCGCTCAGGTAAGCATAGATCGCCTGCAGGTCGCGATCGGTCATGTTCTGGAACGCGGGCCACGGCATCACTTGGAGTAGCGGTCCAAACTGGGGATGGGCATGGTCGAAGTCCGTTCCGTGCCGCATCACCTGTTCGAAGTCTGAAAAGGTCAGGCCGGCGGGTTTACCAGTGGCGTCGGGAGTGAGGTTGCGAGATGTGAATGGACCGAACACTCCGCCGCCTGCCAGGAATTTTGCGGCGTTAATCACTTTAGGCTGACCCTTGAAGGGATCTCCACCGGGTGCAAACGTCGGCGCGGTATGGCATTCGACGCAAGAGGCATTGACGATATAGCTGCCAAGATAGACTGTGTCCGCATCTTTTTTCGAGACGGTGAGCAGCACGGGATTAATCTGTGCGCCGATCAGAATCTTCTGTTTTTCATCCTGCGTGGGGTTCTTGTCGTTGGCGGCTTGGCTGAGGCGCGACGTCAGCAGCAGTCCGGAAAGCGCGAGGGCGCTGAATACAGCCGCGGCGGCGCTGGTCTTGAGCAAACTATTTGTAGTCATTTTAAACCTCCCTTGATGGTCGAAGAGAACTTCGACCTAGACAAGATACCACTCGCGCGCGAACGTTACTCTCGATCTTCTTGAGTCGCTCTATTACTTGGCGGCCGCGCCGGTGCGGCGGCCTACGGCTGGCAGATACTCGCCGCGGAACTCGCGGGTCCACCAGGCTCCGGTGCGAGCGAGCGTGGAGGAGCTGGTGAAGCGATACTCGTAAAGCTGTGCGCGGATGTATTGCGGGGGGCGGCCCGCGAATGGGTTCTTTTCCAGCAACGCCGTCACGCCGGGCGAGCCTTCCAGCAGGCGGTCGACGAAGCGGAGGAACCACAGGTTGTTGCGGAAATCGGATAGCACCGCGAACCACATCTGCCAATCCAGGCGTGGCTGGTGCGGGGCCACGAAGGGCGGCGCGCGATTGACGTCGCCTGGCTTGTAACGGAACTCGTAAGCCTGCCACGACACCCCGTCGTTGGACCCTTCGACAACGATTTCCGGCCTTGACGTTGTCATTACGGCGAACAGTCCGTAGGAGTTCACCAGTTGGAATGGCGAGGTGTAGGTGAGCGCCCGTTCCAGCGGTCCGGGCTGCGAAGGGGGTGAAACCTGTTCCAGCAAGCGGGCGAGACCTAGAGGCAGCATCGTTAGTGTTAAGGCTGCGGCGGCAAGTTTGCTGGCTCTCGGCGACGGGCGCGATTCGGTAATACGCTGCGACAGCCACGCGAAGCAACCGCGCAAAGCCTGATCGTCGAACAGAAACAGCGTGAGAGCTACGGCCAGAATGTTGAAGAACGTGTAGTTGCCGGTGGCGAAGATCAGCGCCTGCAGAGACAGGAGTCCGAAAGCTCCCAGCATGCGCGGCCGTCGGGGCAGGAAGATCAGGAAGGGCGCCGCCAGTTCCAGCGCCAGCACGCCGAAAGTGGAGGCGTGTTGCGCCCATTCAGGGAGCTGCGCGGCGTACCAGGAAATCCGGTTGGGCAGCGGCTGCGTCCAATAGTGAAAGTCGAGCGCCGTAAAGTTGAGCCAAGTGGGATCGCCACTGTCGATCTTCACCCAGCCAGAGAGGAAGTACAGTCGGAACACCAGCCAACGGAACAACCAGGCTAGCGTGCGCTGGGTGGTGACGGTACGGCCGAAGAAGATGGCGAGGAATCCGGTTTCGAGTAGCAGGGCGTCCCACTGGAAGAGCAAGAACTCCTGTCCGGCGAGACAAAACGAAAGGTACAGCGCGTAGAGAGCGATGAGCACGGCGCGCTCCATGCGGGCGAAAAGCAGGACCAGGGCGAGGCTGAAGCCTAGCCAGCAGCCGTATTGCAGAATCAGGTCGGAGGTGTTTAGCCACAGGAGACTGGGTACGGCGAAATAGCGATCCACGCCGGGAAGGCTGGCGGCGACCTGGCCGAAGAACTGGGCGACGGGGGAGATGCCGCGTTCTCCGATGAGACCGGTTACCTGAGTTCCCAGAGATGCGAAAGCGATGGCGTAGACTACGGCCAAACCCCGCAGGAAGAGCCACTGCGTCAGGGCGAAGCGCGCGGGCTCCACTGCTTTTCCGAATAGGATGCGCGTGACCCAGTAGAAGAAGCCACGGTTGCTTGCGATGATTCCGTAGGTGAACTCGGCGGGTCGAGCGATGAGGGGCGACGACTCATACAGGCGCTGGCGGCCTAGCGTTTCGAAGACAGCGCGGGCTCCGCTGGCGACGCTGCCGTCGGGCCGCACAAGTTGGACGCCGTGGCCGAAGGCTGCTTTGGGAATCTGCGGGAACTGGCCACCTACGTCTTGCGACGCCGCGTACTTTACGCGGTCGCCGGTGAGCTTTCTCCAGTATTCCAGCCAGATGCGGCAGAATCCGCATTTGCCGTCGTAAATGAGCAGGGGAGGCATCGTAGATTGTGCGGTGGGCTTGTTAGCATAGTGACAGAGATGGTTCGCGGACTTCCACTGCTGGGCGCGTTGTTGTTCACGCCGCTGGTGTTTGGGCAATTCAACACTACGCTTTCTCCCAAAACCACGGACGCCTTCGAGGCCTATCGTAAGACTGCCGAAGCGCAGATGGCAAACCGGCAGCCGCGTTATGCGCAGTTGAAGGCCGGCGAGGTCCGAGTGGATCCCGCGAAGGAAGATGGCTCCATCGGTGTGAAGGATGGCATGGTGCACGATTGGGTGGGTGCGACGCTGATTCCGAACGCCACGGTGGATCAAGTGCTGGCGGTGCTGCAAAACTATCCGGCTTACAAGACCATCTACGCGCCCGAGATTACCGATTCGAAGATCCTCAGTCACAACGGCAACCAGTGGCACGTGTACCTGAAGATCACCAAAAGCAAGGTGCTGACGGCGGTCTTGAACACGGAATACGACGTGGAGTATCGGGACCTGGGCGCGGGCCGGTGGGCCATGAACTCGCGATCCACGCGCATGGCCGAGATTGACGAGGGCAAGGAATTACCGCAGGGAACAGGCCACGGATTCCTGTGGCGGCTGAACGCTTACTGGCTGCTGGAGCCGCGGCCCAACGGCGTCTATGTGGAATGCCGGTCGCTGTCGCTTTCGCGGGACGTGCCATTCGGATTGGGATTTATCATCAAGCCATTTGTGACCAGCTTGCCGCCCGAATCCTTGCGCGCGACGATGGAATCCACGGTGCGGGCTTTAGGACGCAGCGTCACCGCGGCGCGCTAAGAATACCCAGCGGTCGCCGAGCAGAAAGTTTGCAATCGAGGTCAACGCAATGGCCAGAAGGTTCGCTGGGATCGTGGGTATTCCCAGCCAGCCGGTGAAGATGCGCATCCAGATGAGGTTTGAGATTACCGACAGCAGGCCGTTTGCCAAGTGGAACCGCAGCAGGCTAGCGTTGCGGCCCTTCCAGGTCCAACGCGTGTGCCAATAGAAGTTGTGGAGCACCGCGACTTCCACCGCCAACGCCGTCGCGATCAGGTAGTGCAAGCCCGCGCGGGTGAGCAGCCACAGGACGGCCAGTTGCAGGATGGCTCCCGCAACGCCCACCGTGTTGAATTTCAACCAGCGGATCATGCGGGCTTACTTGGTCTCTTCCTTATATAACTGGACGGTGTGTTTGACGGTGGCCTGCACCAGGATCATCGCCAGCGCGGCGGTGCCAATGGCGAAGCCGATATCGAAGAGCAGGTAGCGTCCGCCGGCAATGCTGGCGTAGGGGTGCCAGATGGCGGCGATGTTGCCGATGGAAAGCAGGATGCGCAGCTCCGTCGGGCCAAACTTCCAATAGGAGAGATGGAAGGTGCCGATGGCATAGGTGGCCAGGTAGATTTCGATGGACAGGAGCAGGTAGGCGACCAGGAACGCGGCGGTGATGGCGGGTGTCATGAAACCGGATAGCCCGAGTCCGCCCATGAGGAAGAACATCCCGATGGCGTCGAGGATGTGGTCCACGTAAAAGCCGTAGCGCGGGCGCTGCTTATTGCGGACGCGCGCGAGGGTACCGTCGAGTGAATCGCCGAACCAGTTGAAGATCAAGAAGACGATCACCGCAAGCAAGGCGTATTTGTTGACGCTGGAATACCAGTAGCTGGCTCCGGCGGCCAGTAACGACACGAATCCAAGGGCTGTGAGGTGATCCGAGTTCACCCACGCCGGCAGCTTGTGGGCGATTCCGATCAGAGTGCGTTTCTCAAAGGCGGCCAAGACGCTGGTATGGGCGCGGTCGGCCTGCTTGAAGCTGGAGGGCGCAGACATCGTTCTATTATGATGACGTACGGCGATCCATTGCGTTGGCATGGATCGAAATCGGCCATGCTGAAGTCGTTCAGCGCGCGCACGGCGGAATACCAGAAGGTGTATCGATAGCCTTATGCTGGGCCCGACAGGATTTCAGAGCGCTCCTGATAAACGCGCCGCTTGCGGGGCCGGTGCGGGTACAATGAAATTGACCATAAGGAGAGTCGCCGTGCAGCGAAAGTCGCCCCGTTTGAGCCTTTCTGTCGCGATTGCCGCGACCCTCGCGATCGCTACCGCGGTCTATTTGCCCGTCGCCCGGTCCCAGCAATCGGCGGTTCCCAAGGCCGGCACAAAGCAGGCGGCCAAACAGACTATGGCCAAGGCGGCTCCGGTGACGGTGGCTGCTACGGATGTTCACAAGCAACTGGTGACCAGCTATTGCACGGGGTGTCATAACGCGCGCGCGAAGGTGGGCAACCTAGTTTTGGAAGGGCTGCCGCTGGACAAGATCGCCGAGAATGCTGCCATATGGGAGAAAGTGATTCGCAAGTTGAATGGCGGGCAGATGCCTCCGCAGGGCATGCCCAAGCCTCCGGGCGCGTCGGTCGCCGCTTTCACGCAGTATCTGGCTACCTCGCTGGACACACACCTAGCCAGCAACGCCGATCCGGGCAGAGCGCCCATTCACCGCATGAATCGCACGGAGTACGCCAACGTGATTCGCGATCTTCTGGCGGTTGAAATCGATCCTGCCGAATACTTGCCGCCGGATGATGAAAGCGACGGGTTCGACAACATCGCGGACGCGCTGCGGGTTTCCCCTACCTTGCTGGACCAATATCTATCGGCTTCGCGCAAGATCGCCGCGCTGGCGGTGGGCGATATGGAGATCACTCCGTTAAGCCGAATTGTGCAGGCTCCGCCGGATTTGGCGCAGGAAGAACATATTGAAGGGTTGCCGTTGGGGACGCGCGGTGGTGTGCTGATCAAACACAACTTCCCGCTGGATGCGGATTACGACTTCAGCGTTTTTCTGATTCAGAACATCGTGGGCTATGTGACGGGGCTGGAGTATGCGCACGAGCTCGAGATTTCGATTGATGGCGAGCGCGTGTTCCTGGCTCCGGTGGGCGGGGAAGACGACAACCGCATGTCGGACGAGAACCTGGGCGTCGCGAAGGACACGTTGGACGCGCGGCTGAAGGCTCGCATTCCGGTGAAGGCCGGCCGCCGCAATGTGGGCGTGGCGTTTATCCGGCGTAATTCCGCGCCCCCGGATGAGCCTCTGGAATCCTTCACGCGGGATCATGATTTGCAGAACATGAATGGCGTGCCCCTGGTGGATCACGTTCAGATCACGGGTCCGTTTGCGGCGACAAGTCCGGGCGACACCGTCAGCCGCAGCCGTATTTTCAGTTGCCGGCCGAAGACGCCGGCCGCCGAACCGGCTTGCGCGAAGCAGATCCTAAGCACGCTGGCGCGGCGGGCGTATCGGCGTCCGGCGGCGGATAGCGATGTGGCAACGCTGATGAAGTTCTACGAGAGCGGACGGAAGACGGGCAATTTTGACATCGGCATCCAGAGCGCGCTGCGTTTGATTTTGGCGAATCCGAAATTCCTGTTCCGGGTGGAATCCGATCCTGCCACAGCCGCGCCGGGCAGCGTGCATCGTGTGAGTGACGTGGAACTGGCCTCGCGACTGGGGTTCTTCTTGTGGAGCAGCGTGCCGGACGACGAATTGTTAGCCGTGGCGTCGCAAGGCAGGCTGAAGAATCCGGTCGTGCTGGAGCAGCAGGTGAAGCGGATGCTTGCCGATCCTAAGGCAGACGCGTTAGTCAGCAATTTCGCGGGCCAGTGGTTGCTGCTGCGCAACATACAGAGCCAGCCTCGCGATCCGAATGTTTTTCCGGATTTCGACGATAACCTGAGGCAGGCGCTCCGCCGGGAAACGGAATTGTTGTTCCAGAACATCATGCGTGAAGACCATAGCGTGATGGAATTACTGACGGCGGATTACACCTTCGTCAATCAAAGGCTGGCGCAGCACTATGGGATTCCTGGAATTTACGGCAGCCATTTCCGGAAGGTTCAACTGACGGATCCGAATCGGCGCGGCATTTTGGGGCAGGGAAGCTTTTTGACGGTGACGTCGGAGTCCAACCGGACATCGCCGGTGAAGCGCGGCAAGTATATTTTAGAAGCGATTTTAGGGACGCCGCCTCCGGCTCCGCCACCGAATGTTCCGGCGTTGAAAGAGAATGACGAGGGCGGCAAGAATGCGACGACGCTGCGTTCGCGGCTGGCATTGCATCGGGCGGCGGCGACGTGTTCGACGTGTCATTCGGTGATGGATCCGCTGGGGCTGGCGCTGGAGAATTTCGATGCAGTGGGGCGGTGGCGGAGCAAGGAATTAGGCGGCGAGATCGACACGGCGGGGCAGCTGGCGGACGGTACCAAGGTGAGTGGTCCCACGGAATTGCGCGCCGCGCTGACGCGTAGGCCGGAGCAGTTTGTGGGCACGATGACGGAGAAGATGCTGACCTACGCACTGGGTCGCGGGTTGGAACATTACGATATGCCGGTGGTGCGCGATGTGGCTCGGCAAGCAGCGAAGCAGAACTATAGGTTCTCGGCGGTGGTGTTGGGGATCGTGAAGAGCACTCCGTTCCAGATGCGCAAGGTACAGGCGGTGAAGCCGCAGCAAGTCGCGGAGCGGTAGCCTCTTCAGTCGCGATACACAGCGGCGCCCGCGAGCATCGCGAGAGGGAATTCGACCCATCCCCAGATGACGGGCCACCACACTACGTTCGCGGGGAAGACGCCGGCGAAGCCTGCGTCCAAATAGATGGCCGCGTAAGCGGCGGACAAGAACCACACTATGTTTCCGACGATGATGGCGGTGAGCTTGGTGCGGCCGCGGATGGCGGCGTAGACCCACATGCCGACGATGCCCTGCCCGAATGTCATCAGGATTAACATTGTCAGCCGGAGGGGATCTCCTGTCGCCGGGTGGCCCAGAGCCTGGAGTGCGGCTTCAGTGGGTTCCGCGATGACTACGCCGTGGAGAATGGCCTCGCCGATATTCAATACCAGGCCAGCGAGCAGGCCTGAGGCCAGGACACGTTTGGTGTTCATCGGGCCTCTTTCAACTGCATATACTTCTGGAGGACTTCGATGGTCTGTTGATTGCCGCGCTGGAAGAAGCGGGCCATGGCTTGGGATTCCTCATCGTCGCCGAAGCCCATGCTGGCGGCGCGGACGAGGGTTTGTCCGTTGCCGGCATCGCTGATCGTGATGACCGTCCAGGTGCGCTTCCACGCGTCCTTATAAGGAAAGCCGCGCGGCGGTTTCTGGATTCGGATGGCGAGCATGCGTTGGGGCTCGTAGGCCAGGATTACGTTTTCGATGGTCTCCTCATCGCCCAGCTTGCCGTTGGGGCTGTAGCGCGTGCGGATGGTTCCGCCGATGCGCAGGTCCACCTCGGCCAGAGCAACTCCCGTGGCTTTGTAGCCTTCCGAGGTTGAGAAAATTTTCCAGACCTCGGCCAGCGGCGCGTGGACCACGCCTTCGTTCACAAAGGACGGCTCCTGCGCCCAGGCCGCTGCCGTTAATACAAATGCCAGTAGTGCTGCTTTCATCGTTTTTTCCTCCTCGCCTCAGCGGCGCGTTGTTGGAGCATCACGAAGTGTTCCTGTAAGATCGCGACTGCTTCATCGAATGGCTTCAAGTTCCCGGCGGCTCGCGATTGCATCAAGCCGCCCTCCATCACGGTCAGCACGAAGCGCGCGAGTCTGGTGCGATCCAGATCGGCAGGCAAGCGGTCGCCCGCGGCTTGCAGCCACGTTTCCACACGCGCCGCCCAATTCTCAAAGTTTCGATGGATCAGGGCGCGCGCCGCCGGATTTCCGTCGCTGACCTCCAGGGCTAGATTGCCCATCGGACAACCCATGCGGCAACCTTGCGCCTGCATTCCAGCGCGGTACTGCGCGAGCAACGCAAACACTCTTTCAATGGGATCGGAGGCCGTGGCTTCGGCGGGGTCCATGACGGCCGGTCCCAGATAGCCCAGCGCGAACTCCAGCACGTTGTGGAGCAATTCCTCTTTGCTGGCAAAAAAATGATACATGCTGCCGGGATTCACGCCGGATTCCCGCAGGATGGTGGCGACGCCGGTGGCGTGGTAGCCCTGCTCATGGAACAGCTGGAACGCGGTACGCAAGAGGCGATCGCGGGTTTCGAGTTGAGCGCTCACTCAAGATAAGTTAAGCGATCGTTCAACTGGTGTCAAGCGGTTATTTCGATTTCGTTTTGGCTCGACAAAACATGCACGCTGGCGAAGCCTTCGGTGGGCAGCTCAGCCAGCGACTTTCGCAGGTCCTCCGTTTGTTGGCGGATGACCTGGAGGTCCACGACCCTGTTGGTGCGGCCGAGATTCTGGCTAAGGGCGACGGATTCGGGCACGTTCAGGACGATTGCCACCGCGGGGACACCGGCTTGCCGTGCCAGTTGCAGTAAGGGGGCGCGAAAGCGAGCTTGCAGGTTGGTGGCGTCGACAACTGTCAGCTTTCCGGCGGCCAGGCGCTTGGTGACGATCAGGTGCAAGAGCTCGAAGGCGGCTTTGGTCGCGGTTTGGTCGTTTTCGTCGTCGCATACAAGGGCTCGGCAGGCGTCGGAGGAGACGATTTCGGTGGGGCGAAAGTATTTGTGGGCGAAGGTGGATTTGCCGGAGCCGGCGATGCCGATCAGGAGGACTAGCGACGGGCGGGGGAGGTGCAGGGCCACGTCCGAAGTATAAGGCGGACCGAAAGTTCGCCGCAGGCTGCAAGTTACCTACTTAGTACTGCGCGCGTATCGCTCTAGCGGGAAACTTCGGTATACTGGGGTTGTCCTTTTTGATATTTCCTTGGGTGTAGGAGACCTCGTGAAACGTGCCGGCTCCGATGATTCGCTACGTTGTTCTTTTTGTCACAAAAGCCAGGATGTTGTCGGGAAACTGATCTCCTCGCCTTCCGACTACCCCCGCGCGTATATCTGTGACGAGTGCATCGCTGTATGCAACTCGATTTTAGAGGACGACCGCCAGGAACAGACCTACGGCGCGCCCCACAAGCTTCCGAAACCGCTGGAATTAAAAGAGCATCTGGACCAGTACGTGATTGGGCAGGACGCCACGAAAAAGAAGCTGGCTGTCGCGGTTTACAACCACTATAAGCGCATCCAGATGAACAAGCAGCGCACGGGTGACGTGGAGCTGTCGAAATCCAATATTTTGCTGATCGGGCCGACGGGTACAGGCAAGACACTACTGGCCCAGACCCTGGCTCGGATTCTGGACGTGCCGTTCGCGATTGTGGACGCCACTACTTTGACGGAAGCCGGGTACGTTGGTGAGGACGTCGAGAACATAATCTTGCGGCTGCTGCAGAACGCCGATTGGGATGTACAGCGCTGCCAGACAGGGATCATCTATATCGATGAAATCGACAAGATCGGGCGTAAGGACGAAAATCCTTCCATTACGCGCGATGTGTCGGGCGAAGGCGTGCAGCAGGCTTTGTTGAAGATTCTGGAAGGGACCGTGGCGAACGTGCCGCCGCAGGGCGGCCGCAAGCATCCGCATCAGGAATTCACGCCTGTGGATACGTCCAACATCCTGTTCATCTGCGGCGGGGCGTTCATCGGGCTGGAAAAGACGATTCAGCGGCGAGTAGGGACGCGAACCATTGGTTTCTCGGCCGGCGAAGAGGCGGAAAAAGCGCAGCGTCGCGCGGCTGGTTCGGGACGCCGGGATTTGAGCATGCTGGAGCAGGTCCAACCGATGGATCTGATCAAGAGCGGTTTCATTCCGGAGTTTATCGGACGTTTGCCGGTAGTAGCGGTGCTGGAAGACTTGAGCAAGGACGCGTTGGTTCAGATTCTGACCAAACCGAAGAACGCCATCGCGCGCCAGTATCAAAAGCTGTTCGAGTATGAAAATGTCCGCCTGAAGTTCAGTGACGATGCGCTGGAAGCGATCGCCCAGTTGGCGATGGAGCGTAAAGTTGGCGCTCGCGGCCTCCGAATGATACTGGAGGAACTGATGCTGGACCTGATGTATTACCTCCCTTCTCACAAGAAAGCACGCGACTTCCTGGTCACCAAGGAAATGGTGATTACGCAGAAGATCAACGTAGCCGTGCTCGAGAAGGCCGGTTAACTAAAGAGAGGGCCGGCAGCCCTCCAAAAGCAGAAAGAGGGCCGGTGGCCCTCTAAAACCGAGAGACGATCGCGAGCAAGAGAGTATTCTGGGCAAGAGAACTGCATGATAACTTCCAAAGAAAAATCGGACACTCGGCGTTTGCCGATGATGCCCATTCGTGACGTCGTAATCTTTCCGCACATGATGACGCCGTTCGTGGTGGGCCGCGAATCCAGCGTACGTGCGCTTGAAGAGGCGCTGGCTTCGGATCGCAAGATCTTTCTGGCCACGCAGCATGACGCGAAGGTGGACGAGCCGCGTCCGGATGAAATCTTCTCCGTCGGCACAGTGGCGAACATTGTGCAGAGCCTGCGGCAATCCGACGGGAACATCAAAGTGCTGGTGGAAGGCGTCGAGCGCGCCAAGTTAATTTCGGTGAGCGAAGAAGAAGGCTACTTCAAAGCCACGGTCAAGACATTCAGCTATCGGGTGGAGGCGGGTCCGCAGTTGGATGCGTTGATCTCGCGCGTCACGGGTTTGTTTGAGCAGTACGTCAAACTGAGCCAGAACGTGAATTACGATTCCATGGTCGCGGCGGTGCGCGGCGACGATCCGGGCAAGCTGGCGGACACGGTGGGCGCGAACCTGCAGCTCTCGATTGAAGAGCGCCAGGAATTGCTCGAGATTTTTGATCCCATTGACCGGCTGACGCGTGTAGCGGAAATGCTAGACATTGAGATCGAGAAGCTCAACGTCGATCGCACGATCCAGGGCCGCGTGAAGCGGCAGATGGAGAAGGCGCAAAAAGAGTATTACCTCAACGAGAAGATCAAGGCCATCC
>JBDTSJ010000059.1:0-50243 GCA_039931205.1 Acidobacteriota bacterium | reverse complement strand
AAGGACCACTCTGGCCAACCGGGGCATCACGGGCTTCCCCTATTCGAACTTCCCCGGCACTCAGAACGTTCGGCAATCGCTGCGAGACTATCCGCAGTACAATTCCAACGGAATCTTCAACGCTCCCGTGGGCGTCACCTCGTTCGACTCGTTCCAGTTGAACGTGACCCAACGCTTCAGCCACGGCGTCAGTTTCAACATGAACTACAACTTCTCCAAGGCGATGGACATTACGGCCTCGACGGACCCGTACAACCGGCGCAACGGCCGTGACCTTGGAGCCTTTGACCTTCCGCACCAGCTCCGCTTCACAGTTCAATACCAGGTGCCCGATCTGAAGACCTCCGGCATGGCGTTCGTTTCAAATCCGATCGCTTCCCAGGTTCTTTCGGGTTGGGGCCTCGGTGCCTATCTGGCCTACCAGAGCGGCGCCATCATCGGGCGGCCGGCCAGCACCAGCACCACGCCGATCAGCAACTTCCTGGGTTATGGCCCGGGGGGCGCGCAGTTGAATTTGGATGCGAATGGGGACTACATGAACCCGTGGTCAGTGAACTGGGTTGATTACGCTGGCACGCGCCATACCGATCCGATCGATATTAACTGCCATTGCTACGATCCCACCAAGACGGTCCTGTTTAATCCAGCCGCGTGGGCCAACATTCCCAATGGGCAGTTTGGTGCCCAACAGGGTTCCTTCCGCTTCTACCGCGCCCAACGGCAACCGGAGGAGAACATCAATTTCAGCCGCAACTTCCGTTTGGCCAAGGAAGGGCGCGTGACGCTGAACGTTCGCGTGGAGTTCAACAACATCATGAACCGGACACGGCTGCCAACCCCCTCCTCGGCCGCCTTCGCGACGGCCCCGACGGTAACCCCCACGGGTGCCAACGCCGGCCTTTACAGCAGCGGCTTCGGCACCATGAGCGTGTTGTCCGGAACGAGCGGCCAGCGTACCGGCACCTTCGTCGGACGCATCACGTTCTAACTACAACTCTCGCGAGTATCTCTAAACCCCGGGCGCACGCCCGGGGTTTTCTTTTTTAGCCTCTTAGTCGCCCGACAATTATTCTGTAAGAAATCGCTCCCATGCGCCACTCACTCTCCGGAGCCCCTTAAAGGGTTCGCAAGATCATAAGGAGATCAACCATGAATTCGAGAAATCTGAAGTACGGAGTGGTGGGGGGACTGGCTGGCGGAGTTGTATTCGGCGCAATGATGGGGATGATGGGGATGTTGCCCATGATTGGGCAGATGGTAGGCGCACCCTCCGCAGCGTTGGGTTTTGTTGTACATCTGGCGATCAGTGCGTTCATCGGCGCCACGTTCTCGTTGCTGTTTGGCGATCGGATTACGAATCGGAGCACAGGACTCAGTTACGGACTTCTGTACGGCGCCATCTGGTGGACACTTGGACCGCTGACGCTGATGCCGCTAATGATGGGAATGGGTGTAAGTTGGAACATTGCCGCGGCAACCCAGGCGGCGCCCAGCCTGATGGGGCATTTGATCTATGGTGGAATTCTGGGTTGGACGTTTGCTCAGTTGGCTAGCCACAAGGCCTTGGGGGCCCCTGTTGCGGCACAATAGGCGCTTGCCTGGATGAGTGAAGACGATATCGATCCACGTCTGGAGGCTCGCCTTCGTACCGGCGATCGCGGGGCTATGGATAGGGTCATCAAGCTCTATCTGCCTCGGGTGCTGCGCGCAGCGCGAGCTTCTGGACTGAGTGTGGATCGGGCGGAAGATATTGTCCAGGCCGTGTTCGTGACCTTCGTCGAAAAAATCAGATCATTCGAAGGCCGGTCACAGGTGCGTACGTGGTTGTTCGGAATCCTCTATCGGAAGATTCTCGAGGCCAGTCGCAAGGCGAAGCGTGACCGGCTATACGATGATCTGGACGATGTCGATCAAAGTAGGTTCCATCCAGACGGAACCTGGGCTCGCCCTCCAGTGCTACCGGATGAAGCGGTCTACGGCCAGGAGATCCGCAAGCACATCTCGAATTGTCTGGATGAAATCTCCCAAAAACAACGAATGGCCTTCGTTCTGCGCGAAGTGGAATCCATGGCTACCGCTGAGATATGCGAGATCCTGGACATTACTCCAATAAATTTCGGCGTCCTGATTCATCGCGCCAGGAATCTGATACGCAGCTGCCTTGAAAACAAAGGAATTGGAAGATAGCCGTGCTCAAATGTCGTGATGTGGAACAGAAGATCGGGAGCGACGAGATCTTGGACGCAGGACTCATGGAGCGGCTTGCCGTGCGCATGCACCTGGCCATGTGTCGCCACTGCCGCAACTATGCAAGGCAAATTCGCGCCATCGGGAATGCTGCCAGGTCTGTATGCAATGAGTTTCGAGAAGATCCCGAACGGCTTGCTCGGCTGATCGGGAAAATCACTGGACCGTAACGGAAATGGCGGAGAGAGAGGGATTCGAACCCTCGTTAGAGTTTCCCCTAAACACGCTTTCCAAGCGTGCGCCTTCAGCCACTCGGCCATCTCTCCATCTTGAAACGCGCACAACGCTATCGCTGTGCACTCCGAACAAAACGCGCACAACGCTATCGCTGTGCACTCCGAACAAAACGCGCACAACACTATCGCTGTGCGCTCTGAATAATCCGCACGTGACATGCGTGATTCGAAGCCGCAGAACTTAGTTTAGCAGTCCGCGGGATTGGCGGGAGCGGAATTAGTGTCTTCCCAACGTGCCCAACGCGCGAACCGGGAAAATCGGGCCGCTGCTGTCCCGCCAGCGCGACTGCCATTTCATTCACGTACTTTCAGCAAGAAGTCTCGCACCCGGTGGTACCACTCGGGGTTGTCCGCTGGAGGCCGTGCGTCACAAGCTCCGAAGCGTTCCTGCAGCGCCGCTTTGTCGGCTCTCGCGGCCAGAGCGCGGTCCTGTTGACCGTTGCGGAACCGCAAGCTCGCCTGCACAGGTTCCTTCGGAGCTTCTCCCGCCGGAATTGCGGCGCCGCAAAGGAAGCCCCGCATTACCTCGCCCGGAGCGGCAATTCCTGCCGCCAAAACACCGCTGGGAACCGTGGCTTCCATGATTCTGGCTTCCATCGGGTAAATCACCCAGTCGTTGTTCAAATGCAACTGCGGCTCCACCTTAATTCGATCCACAGGAGCGTTCGCCGCCGTGAAGATATCCATCCAGAAAACCTGCGTGCCTGTGCCGGCGGCTGGCTCTGCGATGCGCTCCAGCCGATCCCCGATCTCGCGATACAGAGTTACCTGGACGGCGTCCGCGGGGTTCTGGGCGACGTACAATTGCCAGGCAGCGGCATCTGGAGCCTCGACAACGATCTGGAACGACGCGTAGGCATTCCGGGCGATGGCGGGCGACAGAATCTCGCGCGGCGAAGCAGGCGACGTCACCTTGCCCTTGGCGTCCACTTTGGCAAATTCCGAGTACACCGACAGAGGCTGCGCCCACAGGGGAGCGCTCACCAACAGTAATCCAAGCAACGCGGATTTCACGCTGCTATTGTACCCCCGCGGCGGCAACGCTATGCTAAGTACTTGGACCCTCATCGCCACGACCGCGTCTCGGAAGGCATCCGGGAGGAAATGGAAGAGCTGATCAATTACGAGCTCACCGATCCTCGCATCGGGTCCGTTTCGGTGACCGTGGTGCATCTTTCGCCAGATCATCGCCAAGCGCATATCATGCTGGCGCTGGGCGGGACGCCTGCCGAACAAGCTATATCGCTCTCCGCCATTGAACACGCTAAGCAATTCTTAAAACACCAGTTAACAGAACGCCTGCAACTCTTCAAGACTCCCGAATTGCGGTTCGAGGCGGCGCTTTCCGCGGACTTGGCCGCCAAGGCTCCCAAAATGCTCCGCCGGATGAAGCGGGGGCGCACAAAAGACGAATCGGGCGAAAATAGTACCGCCAAAAACGGGATTTCCTGAGTCCTATGTGTTAGTTTGGATGAAAGGTAGAGGGTCAGACCCCCTCCTAATTGCAGACTAGTTTCCCAGGGCATGCGTGCCCTCAACAATTAGTAAAGACAGGGACTAAAGGGAGTTTTTGATGCGCGTGGCCCCAATGACCAGCCGCTTTCTCGATGCTTGCCGTCGCCGGCCTACCGACGTACGGCCGGTATGGTTTATGCGCCAGGCTGGGCGCTACATGAAGCAGTATCGCGACATCCGGGCGCACCACGGGATTCTGGAAATCTGTAAACGGCCCGATTTGGCGGCGCAAGTCACCCTGCAGCCGGTGGAAATCCTGGACGTGGACGCGGCTATCATTTTTGCCGACCTCCTGTTGCCGGTGGAACCGATGGGTTTGAAGCTCCGCTTCTCAGCGGGCGAGGGTCCGGTGATCGACAATCCGGTTCGTACCTCCAACGACATCGACAGCCTCTCGATCTCCAACACCGACGATCTGGGTTACGTGGGCGAAACCATTCAGCGGGTGACGTCGGCGCTGGCCGGACGCGTGCCGGTGATCGGCTTCGTGGGCGCTCCGTTCACCATGGCCAGTTATATGATCGAGGGCGGCCCCTCCAAGAATTTTCTGCGCACCAAGCAGATGATGTATCACGACGAGACCCTTTGGCGGCGCTTGATGGGCAAGCTGGTGGACGTGCTGGGCGCGTTCGCGGTGATGCAGGCGTCCTCGGGCGCGCGCGTGATCCAGGTGTTCGATAGCTGGGTGGGCGCGCTGGGTCCGGACGATTACGTGCGCTATGTGGCGCCGTATTCGCGTGCTTTGATCGAACGGATCCGCTCCGCTAGCGTTCCGGTAATTCACTTTGGCACGGGCGCGGCGGGTTTCTTCCGCGAGTTGCATGCGGCCGGCGGCGACGTGATGGGCGTGGACTGGCGCATCAACATCGATCAAGCCTGGATGGACATCAGCTACCGCTCCGCTGTGCAAGGCAATCTTGACCCGGCTGTATTGTTCGCGCCCTTGCCGGAATTGCGCATGCGGGTGCATGAATTGCTGAAGCGGACGGGATCGCGTCCGGGGCACATTTTCAATCTGGGTCACGGCATCCTGCCGGAGACTCCGGTGGAGAACGTGAAGGCGTGCGTGGAAATCGTGCGCGAGTACAAGTTGTCGTAAGGCGCGGCATAATTCTTAAGAGGCAAGGGTGCCCACAAGCCAAGTCGTAATCGTCGGCGGAGGTATCGCTGGATTGTCGGCGGCCTATGAGCTGAACAAGGCCAACGTCCCCCACATTCTGATCGAAAAACGGCCGCGCTTGGGCGGCGTGATCGAAACTCGCAGCTGGGAAGGCTGCATCCTGGAATGCGGGCCGGACAGCTTTATCTCGCAAAAACCCGAAGCGCTGGCGCTGATCAAAGAGCTCGGTATGGAGAGCGAGGTGATCGGTTCCAACGATGCGGAACGGGTCACTTACATCCTGCGCCACGGACGCCTGGTGCGGCTGCCCGAGGGGACGACCATGTTCGTACCCACGCGGCCACGCGCTATGCTGGCGTCGCCCATTGTCAGCTGGCCCACCAAAATCCGTATGGCGCTGGAGTTTCTGCGGCGGCCGGTGAATTACTCCGACCGCAGCGTCGCCGATTTCGTCACCGATCACTTTGGGAAGGAAACGCTGGACTACTTAGCCGAGCCCCTGCTTTCCGGCGTGTATGGCGGCGATCCGAAAAAGCTGAGCATGGCCAGCGTGATGCCGCGCTTCGTCGAGATGGAACGTAAGCACGGGAGCCTGGCGCGCGCGCTGATGCGTAGCCGTTCCACCGCGGGCGCCAGCGGGGCTCCCCTGTTTCGCACATTGAAGCGCGGGTTGGGAAGCTTGGTTGAAAAGCTCGCGTCGCACGCCAACGTGATCCAAGGCGCCGCGGAAATGCTGCAGCAGCAACCGAGCGGCAGTTTTCGCATCCGAGTGAATGACGGACAGGCCAGCAATTGGCTGGAGGCGAAACACGTAATTCTGGCGTGCCCCGCATGGGCCGCGTCCGAGTTGGTCGGCGCGGTCGACGGAGTGCTGGCTCGCGGGCTGGAGCAAACGCCCTATACGTCGTCGGCGATTGTCACTCTGGTGTTCCACCAGAGCGAGTTCGACGGCATGCGCGCGGGCACCGGGTTTCTGGTGCCGAAAGTGGAGCGCAAGAAACTAATGGCATGCACGTTTGTGGGAACCAAATTCCCGCACCGCGTGCCCAGCGACAAACTGACATTGCGCTGCTTCTTCGGCGGCGCAGGCAATGAGGCCGTGCTGGATGAGACCAATGAAGCTCTGATTGCCGCGGCTCGCGAGGAGTTGCAGACGATCCTCGGTCTAACCGCGGCTCCCATTCACACCGCCGTATTCCGCTGGCCGAAAGCGATGGCGCAATACACAGTGGGCCACGCCGAGCGCCTGAAGGAGATTCAGGCTCGCGCCGCCGCCATCCCCGGTCTGTATCTGGCTGGCAACGCCTACACCGGCATCGGGATTCCGGATTGCATCCGCATGGGACGCGAGGCCGGCCGGAAAATTCTCGGCTCACCGTAGCTTGGCGCCCCGAACTGAAGTTCAACGCACGCCGGACGCGCTGCGCTGACTTGTGCGCTTACGCGTTGTTCGGTATCTCCGACATCTCACTTGCGCTTAGATCGCGCAATGCGCCTTGCCTGATGTGGAGGATCCAGACCTCGCGGCGCGCTTCATCTACCTCGTAAAGAATTCGATACCTGCCGTGACGCTTGCCGAACAGGAGGCTATGGATAGCGCGATTTGTTCGCTTTGCTTCGCGGGCCAGTGGAGCTCGATTGGGTTGGGTTTCGAGGGAGTAGAGGCATTCGATGAGACTCTCAAACCAAGGTGGTCCGTTCATCGGCGAGCGTTCCACCACCCAGTCGTAAATCCGAAAGGCGTCAGCCTTTGCTGTTTCGGTGAGCGCGACTCGGTAGCGAACGTTTTTTGCGGAACTCGGCTTCAAACATTTTCAATGGTGTCACACGGCCAGCCTGCACGTCGACGACTCCACGCTTGACGGCCGCAAGCGATTCCAGCTCATCCAGGCGATCCAAAAGACTTTGGTACGAGGCCGCATCCTGAACCACGATTTCGGCCTTGCCGTTGATCGTCAAAACGAAGGCGTGCCCCGTATCGCGCATTTGGTCCAGGAACTCACTGGTGTTGCGTTTAAAGTCGCTGAGAGAACGAATGTCGTTGCTTATATCCAGCATGCAATGGGTCGCACTAAATGTGCATTCAATCTGATGTTAGCAAATTCTTCGCGCAGTCGAGCCTCTCCATCACAGAACACACCAGCGTTTCCCCGCCGCCCGGTAAGTAGCTATCCGGCTGTGATAAGATCCTCTTGCAATTCGTTCCTTAAGGGAGGGTTCAGTCAGTGAAAGTCTACGAAACCAATGACATTCGCAATGTAGCCCTGGTTGGCCATGGACATTGTGGAAAGACGTCTTTGGCGGCGGCTCTTTTGTTTACCAGCGGCGCCACCAACCGCTTGACGCGGGTGGATGAAGGCAACACCATCACGGATTACGACGAAGAGGAGATCGCGCGCAAGATCACCATCTCCACCGGAATCGCCGCGCTGGATTGGAACAAGCAAAAGGTCAACGTTCTCGACACTCCAGGCTTCAACATGTTCATCACTGACACCAAGGCCGCGATGGTGGCGGCGGAAGCCGCGCTGGTTGTCGTGGATGGCGTGGCCGGTGTAGAGGTGCAAACCGAGAAGGTCTGGACGTTTGCCGAGGAGTTCAATCTTCCGCGCGCCATCGTGATCAACCGGCTGGATCGGGAACGCGCCAGCTTCGATCGAGTGCTGGCGAATGTGCAGGAGGTATTCGGGCGCGCAGCGGTTCCGATCCATTTGCCGCTGGGCGTCGAGAAGGACTTTAACGGCGTCGTCGACCTGGTGCGCATGAAAGCGTACACCTATGCCCCCGATGGCAACGGCAAAGGCAAGGAATCCGACATCCCCGCCAACTTGGCCGATGCGGCGCAGGCGGCGCATGAAACCCTGGTGGAAGCCGTCGCCGAGGGCAATGACGCACTGCTGGAAGAGTTCTTCGAAAAGGGAACCCTGCCGGTGGAGCACATTCTGGAAGGGCTGCACGACGCCGTGCGGCAGCGACGAATTTACCCGGTGATGTGCGGGGCGGCGCTGCACAATGTGGGTTCCGATCTCATCCTCAATTTCATTCTGGAAAATTTCCCGTGTCCGGCGGAGCACGAAGCCTGGAAGGGCGCCATCGACGGCAAGGAAGTGGAGCGCAAGATTGCCGACTCCGCCTCCGTGTCGGCCTTTGTATTTAAAACGGCTGCCGATCCCTTTTCAGGACGTGTCACCTACTTCAAGGTGATTTCGGGCGTGGTGAAGAACGACGCGAACCTTGTGAACGCGCGCAACGGATCGGCCGAGCGCTTGTCGCACATCGGAGCGCCTCTGGGGAAAAGCATCGAGGCCGTCGCGGACCTGCATGCGGGTGACATCGGCGCGGTAGCCAAACTGAAGGACACCCTGACGGGCGACACGCTGGACGACAAGAACTCCCCCGTGGCGTATCCCCATGTGCAGTTGCCGGAGCCCTCGATTGCCTATGCGGTGTCGGCTAAGACACGCACCGATGAAGACCGCATGGGGAATGCGATCCACAAGATCCTGGAAGAAGATCCTTCTCTTCGCTTCTATCGCGACCCGCAGACGCAGGAGTTTCTGGTGGCGGGCAATGGCCAGCAACACGTGGAAGTGGTCGTCAGCCGGCTCAAGAAACGTTATCACGTGGATGTAGAATTGCACGCGCCCAAAATTCCGTACCGCGAAACGATTCGCGGGCGGGCCGATGTGCAGGGGCGGCATAAAAAACAAACAGGTGGCCACGGGCAGTTCGGCGATTGCTGGATTCGTTTGGAGCCCACGGCGCGCGGCGAGGGCTTCGCCTTCGCAAACGAAACCTTCGGGGGATCCATTCCAAAGAACTTCATCCCCGCCATTGAGAAGGGCATTATCGAGACGGCGGCCCGAGGTTTCCTGGCCGGATTCCCGGTGGTGGACTTCAAGGTCGTCGTATACGACGGGTCTTACCACGACGTGGATTCGTCGGAAATGGCGTTTAAGCTGGCTGCCCGGAAAGCCTTCAAGGCGGGCATGGAGCAGGCCAAGCCCTCGCTGTTGGAGCCGGTGATGAATGTGGAGGTGCAGGCTCCCGTGGAATTCGCGGGCGACTTGATGGGCGATATGAACGGCCGGCGTGGACGTATTTCCGGCATGGATACCAAGGGTCCCACGCAGATCATTAAGGCGGTGGTCCCGATGTCGGAGATGCTGAGTTATCAGAACGACCTGACCTCCATGACGCAGGGCCGCGCGAGTTTCCATATGGAGTTTTCGCACTACGACTTCGTGCCGGGACCAGAGGTGGACAAGATCGTCGCCGCCGCTAAGGCCGCCGGACACGGCGCGGTGGAGGAAGAGGATTAGCCTCAGGGCTCTATGGTTTTCATTTCCGTAACTCGGCTCCGGTTGCGGTCGCCGTTGTATTTGCCCCGATTTCTTTGGCATGCGTTGCGCTCACAAGCGCAGGCTCGCAGGGCCCCCGGCAATCTAAGCTTGGACGTCCTGAACGACACCAGGTTTGCGTTTTGGACCAGGAGTTCGTGGCAGGACGAAGCGTCGATGCGGGCCTTCCTGTTATCGGGCGCGCACAAAAAAGCCATGCCAACGCTGGCGCACATGTGTGACGAGGCGGCGATTGTGCATTGGGAGCAGGAGGGCGGGGAATTGCCCACCTGGCAGGAAGCGCACCGCAGATTGGTGGAAAGCGGCCGCCCCAGTAGGGTTCGGCATCCTTCCGTGGATCAGGAAGCCAGGCACATCCCAGCACCGCGCGGCTAGTGGATTGTGCGCGTCTTGCGATTCATGTAGTCCATCAGCAGATATTGTCCCAGCTGCTCGGGGCGCGTGAAGTACGCTTTGCCCCGGCACAGCGCGGTCACCTTCTGTACGAACTGGACCAACCCGTAATCGCTGGCCAGCATAAAGGTGTTGATCATGATCCCCTGCCGCTTACATCTGGAAACCTCTTCCAGAGTGCGGCTGATCACCAAGGGGTCCAGGCCGAAGGCATTGCGGTAGATGCGCCCGTCTTCCAATGTCAGCGCGCTGGGCTTGCCGTCGGTGATCATGATGATCTGCTTCATGTCTTTGCGCTCGCGGGCCAGCAGCTTCTGCGCCAGAATCAAGCCCTCGCGCGTGTTCGTGTAGTATGGACCCACCTGAACGCGCGCTAATTCTTCCAGTCTTAACTCCTCGGCGGAGTCGTGAAATAGAACACAGCGCAGAGAGTCGCCAGGGTAATGTGTCCGGATCAAATGCGCCAGCGCCAGAGCCACTTTCTTGGCAGGCGTGAAACGGTCCTCGCCGTAAAGGATCATGCTGTGGCTACAATCCAGCATAATGACCGTCGCGCAACTGCTTTGATATTCGGATTGATGGACGTGCAGATCCTGGTATTCCAAATTAAGCGGCAGCTTCACGCCCTCGCGTTGCATGGCGGAGAAAAGAGTCTGGCTGACGTCCAGGTTCAGCGTGTCGCCGAATTCGTACTGCTTGGCCGCGCCCGTCGACTCCACACCGGTGGATAAATCCCGGGTATCGTGGGCGCCAAAGCTGGCGCGGCCCAATGAGCCAAGCAGGTCCTTCAGCGTCTTAAAGCCCAGGAAATCCACGCTTTTATCGGTGATCTTCACCTCCACCTTGGTCTGCTGATCGCCCACGCCGCCTTGTCCGGGTTGATTCTGCTCCGTATTGATGTAGCCATCGTCGACCAGCTTCTGGACCATGCGGCTCAGCATCTGATCCAGTTCCTCCTGGCTCATATTCTCCAGCGCCTCGCGGATTTGCTCGGCCCGTTCCGGGTCCGCGAAATCGCCGCGCTGCAGCGCCTCTTCGATGGCGCGCTTCAGTTCTTCGAGCGAGTTTTCGTTCATCTCGTTGAACTGCATGTAGGGATTGTCGAAACCGCTGCCCAGGAAAAAATCCGAGAGCGCGCGCATCAACTCTTCGGCGCTGATGCCGAAATCGTCCCCCGTGTATTTGGTATAGCGGACGGACTTCATAGCGTCCTACTGGAAGTTCCTGCGCGCCGCCTTTTTGGCCTCATCCGCGTTAGCGCCCGTTTCACGGCGCTTTTGCTCGGCGCCGAAGCCGGTCTCTTCGTTGCGGCTGATACGGCGGTGGGCATAGAGACCCTCCAGAATAAACTCGGCGGCGGACGCCCGGATGGCATCCGGCTCGCTGCTGCCTAAGCCCAGCAGCTTGGTCTTTTCAAGCAAGCCCTGGATCCCGCTGAGTTCCCGAACCATCACCGCCGACGGAGTATCCTCGTCGATCTTCAGGTTGCCGCCCAGGTCAAACCACTGCACCACCGTGGAAAGACTCTCGCCTTCGTAGACTCGCGTAAATACTTTGCCGACCGCCAGACGAATCAACTCGCGAGCGACCGCGTCGCCTCCTTTGAGTTCGCCTTCATACTCCAGCTCCAGCTTGCCGGTGATGGAGGGCAGCGCGGCATACAGGTCCAGCACGCGCGGAACGGCGACTGGCTCGCCAGCTACCAAGGCACGGCGCTCGGCATTCGAGATCACGTTCTCCAGAACGGAGATGGGCAACCTTTGACTGACCCCGGACCGTTTGTCGATGCGCTTGTCGTCGCGTGCCGAAAACGCCAATTGCTCGACTATTTCACGAATATAGGCTGGAACCTTCAACACGATCGGTGACGGGCGCTTGGACCAGGCTTCCTGTTCCGTGATTTCCATGCCCTGTTCCAGATGCGTAGGATAGTGCGTGCGAATCTCGCTGCCGATGCGATCCTTCAGCGGTGTGATGATCTTGCCGCGCGCGGTGTAATCTTCCGGATTGGCCGTGAACACCAGCATCAGGTCCAGAGGCAGGCGCACGGGATAGCCTTTAATCTGCACATCGCCTTCCTGCATGATGTTGAACAAGCCCACCTGGATTTTCCCGGCCAGGTCGGGCAGCTCGTTAATGCCGAAGATGCCTCGGTTCGCTCGCGGCAATAGCCCGTAGTGGATCGTCAGTTCGTCGGAAATATTCTGACCCGCGCGCGCCGCCTTGATGGGATCGATATCGCCGATCATATCCGCGATAGTGACGTCGGGAGTCGCCAGCTTTTCCACGTAACGAGCCTCGCGGCTCAGCCATGCGATGGGAGTCTGGTCCCCCAAGTCGCGGATCTTCTCGCGGCAAGTCTTGCACAGTGGCGCGGCCGGATGGTCCCGAATTTCGCAGCCCGCCACGTAAGGTACGGATTCATCCAGCAGCGAGACCAGCATCCGGATGAGCCGCGTCTTGGCCTGCCCGCGAAGGCCCAGCAAAATGAAGTTGTGTTTCGATAACACCGCGTTGACCACCTGCGGCACTACCGTGTCATCGAAGCCCACGATGCCCGGAAACAGAGGCTCGTGTTTTTGCAGCTTGCAGATCAGATTGTCGCGCAGTTCGTCTTTCACGGCGCGCACGGTTAGCTGCGCGCTGAGGGTCGGATGAGCACGCAAGTCCCCCAAGGTCTCGGGAAGGCGGGTTTCAGAAGCGCGGGAGGCGGGATTGCCAACGGACGGTTTCATTGAGGGCAGACTCCTACCGGGATTGTAGCAATCCGCTAGCGAGTCGCGTCCGGCAGCGCGTATTTCGCAGGCATGCCTTGCGCCAAAAAATCCTCCCAGGTGGTGAATAGTTCCGCTTGGATGCCCATGGCCAATGCACCATCCACGTTGGGTTGCTTGTCATCCAGGAAGAGGGCTTGCGGCCCTGTGATCCCCAGGCCTTCGAGTGAATGCCGATAGATGGCGGCTTCGGGTTTGACGGATAACAGTTCATGCGAGAACGTGACGTAATCGAAATGCTGTAAAAATGGCTGCCCGCGAAAATCAATCGCCCGCAGTTCTTCGCTCAGAACGCGGGGCAGATTGGACAGAATCGCGGTGCGG
Source organism: Acidobacteriota bacterium (assembly GCA_039931205.1). Classification (GTDB taxonomy): domain Bacteria; phylum Acidobacteriota; class Terriglobia; order Bryobacterales; family Bryobacteraceae; genus Palsa-187. The sequence continues at coordinate 37,273 of JBDTSJ010000059.1, read as the reverse complement.
ATTCCGGCATCGCGCAACTGGTCGATCCAGTCAAAGGGGCGGGGGTCAAAGTCGTTCCAGAAATGAATTTCCTGGCGGATCAGGTCTGGCAGATTCGCAGCGGCCACCTGCGGACCCGCCACTCGGGACCAATACTCCAGCGGGTCTAGACGGCCTGCGTCATATTCCAGGCGATCTTTCCAGAAGGCCTCGACGAATTCCGTGACGGGTAGCTTGCAGGTCGCGGCAGCGTGGATAATCTTTTCCGGAGCGGGGGGGAAACACAACACGTTTCCGAAATCGAAGATGACGGCATGGATTGCGTGCACTTCCGTCAGAATAGCGGAACCGGGTTTGCGGGGGGTGGCGGCCCGCTCTACACGGGCCGCCGGGGTGACTCAGTGAGAAACGCGCTTCTAGCGCCGCAATTGGGTAAATGCGATGACCTCCTTAGCCCGCGAACTGGTCGAACTTAGCTCGATCGTTTGCGCTGAATTTGTAATCCCGATCAGGGCGTCTTTTTCAAACAACAAAGCGGGCTTTGTTGCGCCGCCGGTCAAAGAGACCGGTACGATGCGCCCGAAAACGAACGTTTTCATCCCACTGCCTTCAATAAACAGCATGGGCATGATTGTCTTCATGGTGGAGATCGTGTATTCCCCAGCCGGAAGAGCGGTGCCCGTCGCCGTGAAGGCAAACGGGATGTTCACGTGAAGAGTCTCGGCGCTCGCTACCAAAGAGCTGAGCAAAAAGGCGGCCACTGTAAGTGTCTTTTTCATGGAAATGTTCCTTTCGAATCGCCCCAAAAAACAGGCGAGCTGATAGTGATTGTTGGGAATCTTCAGCGAGGAAAGATTTTGGAAAGATAACGAAGCCGGGCGGGGGCCACTTGCGGCGAGCAGATGAACAACTTGCTCTACACTTGCAGTCTACGCCGGATCGGATAAGATTTCCAATCAAAAGTTTTTATGCAGGCGAAAATACACGCTTGGTAAGGGAAGCCTTACTACCGCAAAGACTTACCTTAGTGCGTCATAGCGTAGGTAACGTAGTTGACGCCAAAACGAAACGCGCGATTGGAGAGATCCTCTGGATATTCGGACGCGTCGGCGTATTCCCACGCGTCGCCCAGATCCTGGTTGTGCCACGCGGCGGCGACGATGCGGCCCTTGGTATCGCGCACGGCGCGCCACCGAGGGATGAAGCCTCCACGTTCATAAGGCTGGCCGCGCACAATGTTGTAACCGGAAATCTGGATGCGATCGCTGATATCGTGGACCAGATGGAAGATGGGATCTTCATCCGGGATTTCCTGGTCCGTGGCGCCGGGCATCGCCTCTTGAATGCCGTCCATGAAGCCCTGGAACTCGTATTCATTGTGTAGGTCGTCCACAACCAGGAATCCGCCCCGTTGAAAGAATTTTCCTAAGCGCTCGGCTTCCTCATGCTTTAGCGCCCAGTCGCCCGCGGCCACGGCGTACATGAACGGCCAGTCGTAGATCTCGTCACTGCCCACGTCCACAATCTGCTCGATGGATTGCGCATTGATCAAGGAGAGCCGGCGCAGCGCAATGATAAAGAGGCGTTCGCCTTTGTTGGCGTCGGTGCCCCAGCGCTTGCGGCGGAAACTATCGTTGGGCGAGCGATAACGCAAACGCCCGAACGCGAATTCGGCCGGCACCCCGGCGTCTGGAGGATCGTTGATCGGATCCTGCATCTCCGGCTCATACTGCCACCAGCGATTGCGCGCGAAAGCGTGCAACGAACCCGTCAGCACGATTCCGAGCGAGAGCAGTGCAAGCGTGCGCCGGACCGTCATGTTGTTACCATAGCGGAAATGAGCAAGCACGGGAGGCACTCCCATAACAGAGTGACGCACGCCCTGATGGTTCTCTTAGCCGCGTCCTTCGTAGCCACCGGCATGCTGTTTATTCCCCGCCTGGGCATTGAAGTCGACGAAGCCATCGTCGCCGGCGGTATCTACGCTCACGGCTCCCCTTGGTATTCCTGGCATATCGGTCAGGATGAGTTGCCCATCATGCTGCTCAGCTACCTGGGCGCGCTCAAGACCTGGATGTATAACCTGCTGTTCCTGGTTGTCACCCCGCGGCCGATGTCCCTGCGGCTGCCGACCCTGCTTCTGGCGGCGGGCAGCTTGTGGCTGTTCTTTGCTCTCCTGGACAAAACGGTGAATCGGAGTGTTGCCTGGATCGGCGCCGTGCTGCTGGCCACCGATACCAGCTACCTGATGATGAACGCCGTGGATTATGGGCCGGTGACCCTGCAGTTCGTGTTCAAGCTGGCGGCTCTGGTCTTGCTGGTCCGCTTTCATCAGTCCGGGCGCCAATGGGATTTGGCGGCGGCGTTCTTCCTGCTGGGCCTGGCCATGTGGGATAAAGCGGTGTTCGCCTGGGTCTTGTTCGGACTCGCCGCGGGCGCTGCCGCGGTGTTCCCGCGTGAAATCCTGCGTCATCTGACGTTCGTGAATCTGCGCACCGCGGCGCTTGCCATGCTGACCGGGGCTTTGCCGCTGCTGATCTACAACATCGACCGTCCGCTCGAAACTTTACGTTCCACCGCAAAAGTGGAACAATTGGCGATTTTGGGGAAATCCGTCATCCTCACGCGAGCCCTGGACGGCTATGTGTTCTTCGGCTTTGTAACGGCGCTCGACCCCGGACCTCAGCCTGGCGCGCCAGGGCGCTGGTATCAGGCGCTATCGATGGCGATCAGTCAAGGGTTGGGCTCGCCGCATCACAGCCTGACTCTGTGGGCCTCCGCCGCCGCAGTGTTTTCGCTGGCGCTGTTGTGGCGGACCTCGGCGCGCAAGCCGATTCTGTTCGGGCTCGTCACCTGTTTTGCCACTTGGCTTCCCATGGTGCTCACGGCCGGCGCCGGAGCGGCGGCGCAACACGTCATCCTTCTCTGGCCATTTCATTTGCTAGCCATCGCCGCTGCCGTGGACCGCATCCCGCTGCGCGCCGCAGTGGTGGGAATCACCGCGCTGCTGTGTGCCTCCAGCCTGGCGGTGACCAATCAGTATTACGTCGAGTTGATTCGTAACGGACCCACCATGCGCTGGACCGATGCGATGGACCCCTTGCATCGCTACCTCACCGATCTTTGCTCCACCGATCACAGCGTGCGCCATATTTACGTGGCAGACTGGGGGATTATCGAAACGATGAACTTGTTGAGCCAAGGCGCTTTGCCGGCGTCGCCCGCGGACCTCAGCGGCGACGAAGGAATCCGCGTCATGCTGCGCGATCAGGCCAGCGTGTTCGTGGCCCACGCGGCCGGCCAGGCCATTCATCCTAATGAGCGTGGTGCGCTGGAAGCCGTGGCCCAGCGCGAACAATATATGCAAGAAAATATTACGACGATCCTCGATCGCAATGGGAGGCCGGCCTTTGACGTTTTCCGCTTCCGGAAGATTCACCTGTAACGTCTGCGGGACGCAATGCGAGGCCTTCACGGAGCCGCCCAGCCGCGAAACCAGCAGTTGCCCGCAGTGCCATTCCACCGTGCGGCTACGCAGCTTAGTCGCTTTGATTTCACAGGAAGTGCTCGGCGTGCAGTTGGCCTTGCCGGATTTTCCAGAGCTCAACGGGCTGCGTAGCTTTGGCATGAGCGATCCACCGAACCTCGCAGTCCAGCTGGAAAAGAAATTCGATTACACCAACACCTTTTATCATCAGGCGCCCAATCTCGACATCACCGCGCCGCATGAAAGCGAGTGGGGCCGCTACGACTTCATCGTGTCCAGCGAAGTAATGGAGCATGTGCCCGTCCCCGTCGAAACCGCCTTCGCGAACTTGTTTCGCTTGCTGAAGCCCAACGGGCTGCTGCTGCTGACCGTCCCCTATGGCATCAACATGCAGCCGCGCGAGCATTTCCCGGAGCTCCATCAGTACGCGTTGGCCTCCCCCGGTGGCAAGACGGTGCTGGTGAACCGGCGGCGCGACGGATCGACGGAGATCTTCGAGAACCTGTGTTTCCACGGCGGCGACGGGTCCACCCTCGAAATGCGCGTGTTCACCGAGGACAAACTCAAAGCGATCCTGACGGCCGCCGGGTTCAGCGAGGTGCGAATCGCGTCCGAAGACATACCGGAGTTTGGCGTCCTGCACACCGAGCAATGGTCGCTGCCCATCGTGGCTCGAAAAGGGCGGCTGACGCCCTCGGTGACCGAAATTGCCCGTTCGTATCGGACCGTTGTGAAACGTGCCGCCGAACTGGCAACGGAGCTGGATTCCATTCGCGCCGAGTACCAACGCCACATCGAGTTCCACAATACCTCGCATCAGGAACTGGAACGAGTGCTGGCGGAGCGCCTGGAATGGGTTCGCAAGACCGAGGCGCTACTCGAGGAACGCACCGCATGGGCGCAGTCGCTGGATAAAGATTGTCAGGCCGCACAGACGCACGTCGCCCATTTGAACACCCGCATCAGTGAATTGGAGCAAGCCTTGGCGCAGGCGCAAGTGCAGCTGGCGAACCTGCGCTCGCAGTTGTGGATGCGGATAAAGAGAAAGCTGGGGAGCGGGTGAGTATGTTAGCATACTCATATGAGTAGCCATCGCTTGCAGGTGCTCATTTCACCTGAACTGGACCAGCGGATCGAAAAAGCCGCGCAGCGCAATCGCGTCTCTAAGGGCGAGTGGGTTAGGCGCGCCCTGGAACTCTCGTTGCGTCAGTCCGGAGGGCGCGAGGGTCGGGACCCCTTGGCCGAGATGATGAAGCTGCAAGGGCCGACTGGTGATATAGAGCAGATCCTGGCAGAAATCGAGCGCGGACGTTGGTAAGAGTCTTTATAGACTCGAATATTCCTATGTATGTCGCGGGTGGGGACCACCCGAACCAGGAGCTAGCGGTGCGTTTTATGCAGCGCGTGCGAGCCCGGGAAGTCGATGCTTGTAGCAGCTCTGAGGTGTTGCAGGAGATCTTGTGGCGTTATGTGGCTATCGGGAAACTGAAGCTGGCTCGTAGTGTGTATGATCTGTTTGTCGACATGTGCCCTGTGGTCCTTCCCGTTACGCTAGCGGACACCGACAAGGCCCGGGATCTGTTATGCGGCGGCGCCGACATCTCCGCTCGCGACGCCGTGCATGCGGCGGTCATGTTGAATCACGACATCGAATGGATCGCCACCTTCGACGCGGATTTCGACCGCATACACGGCATCCGCCGCATGAAATTGAAGTAGCCGCTATTTAGCCGCCGGTTTATCCCACTCCTGCTTCCCAGGATCGTTCCCCGCCACCGAGTACATCGCCCCCGGAGCGTTGCGCGTCTGCTGGAAATCCTCCAACGTCTGCCCGCGCATGGCGGCGTAGATGTGCAGGTTGGACACGCCCACCACGGCTCCCAGCTTTTCCAACATGAAGAAGCTGACGCCGTAGTGAATCATGCCGCGCCAGTCCAAACGCCTCACCAGGTCGCTTTCTTCAGGCGGCAATCCAAACTCTTCGAAAGCAGCCTCCTGATCCGCCCGGAACTTGGCGCGGAACGCGGCGTTGGTCAGGCTGTGCAGGAATTTGTTTAAGCGATACGCTTTCACGCTGCGGTCCAGTGTGAACGGATAGGTCCCTGGAATCTTTTCAATCCCTTTTAATTGATGCTGGATGTGTTCCAGGTAAGCCGCATCCGGCACCGCGGCGGGACCGTCGTTTTCGTAAATCGCCGTAGCGATGGCCGTCATGCTGGGCAGGTAATAGCTCTGATGCAGCTTCTTAATCTTCGGAGTGAGCGCGCCGCGCATCACCAGCCACATGATGATTTCGGAACCCTCCATGCCGCCCAGTTCCGCATACTCGGCGATAGTCATTTTCGTCAGCGCTTCGGGATCTTTTTCGATCAGGTCGAGAAACTTCATATCCCACTCGGTATTGTTGAAGCCGCAGCGCTCGCCGTGCACTTGATGGGACAGCCCGCCCGTAGCCACCAATACCACGCCGAGGTCTTCCGGATAGCTCTCGATGGCCTTCCGCAGACTCTGGCCCAGCTTGAAACAACGCTTGGCGGAGGGAATCGGAAACTCCAACACGCCGATTTGCAAAGGCACGATCGCCCCAGGCCAGGCGTCTTTGCCGGGACCCTGATCGTGCGGCCACAGGATCGATAGAGGAGAGAAACAGCCGTGATCCAGAGCCTTGTCCTGGAAATAAGAGAGATCGAATTCGTCCGCGACCAACCCCGCGGCGATGTGCTGTGCCAGCTTGGGATGGCCCGGTACCGGCGGCAGCGCGCGCGGCCCTCCCCCCTCATCCGCCACCGCGTAGGATTCGCCAATGCCCAGCGCGAACTGCGAATAGTGGTCAAAGAAAAAGCTGGTGACGTGATCGTTAAAAATCAGCACCAATACATCCGGTTTCTTGGCGGCCAGCCACTCCTGCACCGGTTTATAGTCTTCAAATATCGGAGCCCAGACCGGATCATCCTGCTTCTGTTTATCAAGAGCGAACCCGATCGTGGGAGTGTGGGAGCTGGCTACAGCGCCAAGAATTCTTGCCATATGTTCAGTCTAAACGAACCCGATGGCGCGCCCCGCGGCTCCCACGGTAAACCAAAGAAGCAGAGAAACGATGCCCGCCAATGCCCCCCAACTGGGCGGCTGCTCGCTGGCCACCGCCTTCTTGTGGACCGTGTAGTGGAACGCCAGCGCCATGATCAGTACCACCATTTTCGGCATGAATGCATCGTTGGTGTATGACTTGACGCCTTCCGACATAAACAGCATCGCTCCGGATAGCAGGATGATGCCGATGCCCCAGTTGATATAGCGGTTCAATTCCCGATTGAGGCGGGCGGCGGTGATGCCTCCCATCTTCAGACCCATCAGCCGCAGGTCAATCAGGAAGAGCGCACCCAGGAATACAGCCAGCGCCATGATGTGTAAGGTCTCAATCAGCGGGAACGGCCAGGTACGGTCGCGAATGTAATTCCCGATTGCCGTTTCATCCGCCCACTTAAAGATTGGGAAAAGGTTCATATTTTGATTCCTTGAGTGTCTTTGTCTTAGCGTGTGGTGGGTCTTTAAAGCGTGTAAGCCGTCCAGCGGCCCGCGAACACGACACCGGCCCAGAACACCATGGAGAGAATTCCCGCCATACGCGCCTGCGGGGGAGGCATCCTCAGGTTGTCCCACTGGGCCCACGTGGATTGCGTCTTCATGTGGAAGTAGAGTGCGTTGGCTCCAGCCACAATCAGCAGCACCACCTTCACGCGAAACCAACCACTGTTGTAACAACGGATGGGCTCGGAGCAGAACAGAAGAATGCCCGTGACGAACATCAGGATCGCCCCGGCAATGGAATAGGGCACAAACGTGTTAGCAATCTTGCTTACCGGTGTGTCGCGCCAGGCGATGCCGGCCAACCGCAAGTCCAGCATCAGTACCGGGCCAAGAATGAAGGCCAGGCCTAACAGGTGCGTACCTTCGAGTATCGGAAACATGTACTGCGATTCCCGCAGGGCAGTGGTCCAGCCTAAGTCCTGCAACCACTGGCAAAATTCAAGAATGGAGGATGGCATCGCGGCATGATTCGCACGTCCCGGGCCAATCGCAAAAACCCAATAGATCAAGTGTGTTTTGGGGATTCCAAGCCGGAGTGCAGATGTCCGCCGCATCCCTTTGCGCTATATAACCCACCTGCCCGCCGCCGTCATTCGCCAACACACGCAAATGGCGTAGTATACATGTGGAGCGTTTTCATGAACCTCAACCTCACCCTGATTGCAATCGGCGTCCTGGTCTTCTATGCCTTTTCCAGCATCAAGATTTTGGCCGAATATGAGCGCGGCGTGATTTTTCGGCTGGGGCGCGTTCTGCCGGAACCGAAAGGCCCCGGCGTGATCTTCGTATTCGCCCCCGTGGATCGCATGGTGCGGCTTTCCTTACGCGTCGAAACCTTCGAGGTGCCTCCGCAGGATACCGTCACCCGCGATAACGTCAGCGTGAAGGTGAACGCGGTGATCTATTTCCGTATCGTGGACCCCACCCGGGCCGTCCTCGAAGTAACGAATTATCTCTACTCCACCTCGCAGGTGGCCCAGACGTCGCTCCGTAGCGTCCTGGGAGAAGTGGAACTCGACGATCTCCTCAGCCAAAGGGAGCAGCTGAACATGCGCCTGCAGACTGTGCTGGATAAACACACCGACCCGTGGGGCGTTAAGGTCACCATGGTGGAGATGAAACAGGTGGATCTGCCGGAACAGATGATCCGCGCCATTGCCCGCCAAGCCGAGGCCGAGCGCGAGCGCCGCGCCAAGATCATTCACGCCGAGGGCGAAATGATGGCGGCCATGAATCTGGAGAAAGCGGCCGAGACCATGGCCCGCCAGCCCATCGCCATCCAACTTCGGTACTTGCAAACTCTCGTGGAAATTGGTTCGGAAAAGAACACCACAGTTGTGTTCCCCCTGCCTGTCGATATACTCTCGACTGTAGGCCGGTTGTTGGATAAATTCGCAGGACCGGAGCCTTTACAACACAAGGATTCATAGTGGCCAGAAACGAAGACGGCGAATTTGAGCTAATGCTGGGCAATCGCCAGCTTTTGAGCGTATTTTTCCTAATGGTGCTGCTGCTGGGCTTGTGTTTCACAGGCGGCTACATGCTCGGTCGAAAAGTACCAGTCCTGACCGCGACCAATAGCGGGCCGATTGATGTCCCCAATACGACGCCCGCATCACCCCCACCCGCAGCCGAGCCCGTGAAGGAACCCGTCAAGGAACCGCCTCCGGTGAAAACCGCTCCCCAGACCACAGTGGAAACCGCCGCAGTCACCGAACCTCCGAAGCCAGCGCCCGAGAAAGAGAAAGTCGTCGCGAAAATCGAGCCGCCGGCCGCCATTCCGGAGAAAGCCAAACAGCCTCCGCCGCAAGCGAAACAAGCGCCTCTGCCTCCCGCCAAAACCGTCCTGCCGCCTGTCGCCGCCAAACAGCCAGCCGTCGCCGCCAAGCAGCCGCCCATCGCATCGCGCCCGGTACCTGGAAGAGTGTATCTGCAACTCACCGCCACCGATCAAGTGAAGGCCGAGACGATCGCCGATCTTCTGCGCAGCAAGAGCTTTCCTGGAGTCGCCGCACCCATTCCGGAGAAGCCCGGTATGTTTCGCGTCCTGGTTGGACCTCTGGCCGAAAGCGCTTTGGCGGATACCAAGACGCAGTTGAAGGCGGCCGGGTTCCCCGCGGACGGGGCGTTCAAGCAAGTGTTCCGATGAAGTTATTTCTGGCGCTGCTTTCGGGTGCCTGTCTCGTTGTCATCTTCCCCGGTTTCAATTTCACTTGGCTCGCGCCGGTGGCGCTAGCTCCCCTGCTGATTGCGTGCGCACGGGAATCCAACTGGAAAAAGCGATTTCTCCTCGGCTGGGCCAGCGGAGTACTCTTCTGGTTCTTCATCTGCATCTGGATCCAGTTCGTCCTGGAAGTGCACGGTGGCATGGGCCGCTGGGGCGGATGGGGGACCTTCGCCCTGTTCGCCGCCTTGAAAGGGCTCTACACTGCGGCGTTTGCTGCCTTCGCCGGTCCGCTGCTGCGGCGCTCCTGGGCCATCCCCGCGGTGGCGGCGTTATGGGTGGCGGTGGAGCAGTCCCACGGCTCCATCGGCTTAGCTTGGGTAGGACTTGGATTCACCTGGCTGCATCTGGGAAACGCGGCCATCGATTGGCCTCTCTTGCCGCGGCTGGCGCCACTCACCGGGGTCTTGGGGATATCTTTCGTCCTGGCAATGACCTCGTGCGCTCTCGCCTTGATAGCTCTAAAGCGTCCCCCTAAGCAACTCGTCTGGCTAGCGGCGCTCGCAGCGCTATTCGTACTACCCTCATTACCAGCCGCAGCCAGCGGCAGCGAACTGGTCCAGGTGGTCCAACCCGACATCGACACCGAGTCCCGCTGGACCACGGAGTCCTTTGAGCAAATGGAGCAGCGCCTCGCCACCCTTTCCCAGAAAGAGGACGCACCGTTGATCGTGTGGCCGGAAGCGCCAGCGCCCTTTTACCCGGATCGTCCCGCCTTCGCCGCCTTCATGGCATCCATCGCGCGCGGTGCCGATGCCACGTTCTTAATGGGAGGTGTGTCCTATACAAAAGAGGGCGCTCCGCTCAACTCGGCCTTCTTGATGAATCCCGAGGGCCGCATCGTCGAACGCTATGACAAGATGGAACTGGTCCCCTTCGGCGAATACATCCCGCCCGCGTTCGACTGGGTGAATCGCATTACGGGCGAGGCGGGCGACTTCCAGCCCGGCACCCGCGCCATCACGCTGCCACTGGGTCAACACCGCATGGGAGCATTCATCTGCTATGAGTCGGCCTTTCCGAATCTGGTCCGCCATTTCACCGAGCAAGGCGCGGAGGTCCTGGTGAACCTGTCCAACGACGGCTACTTCGGCGACAGCGATGCGCGCGAGCAGCATCTATCATTGGTCCGCATGCGCGCCGCCGAGAACGGCCGCTGGATCCTGCGTTCCACCAATGACGGCATCACCGCCATGGTCGATCCCGCCGGCCGCTTAACCGATCGGATTCCGCAGCATACGGAAACCTCCAGGTTAATGCGCTTCAACTATGAGCGCCACTTGACGGTTTACGTCCGCTATGGCGATTGGTTCCCATGGAGCTGTTTCGTATGCAGCCTCGCAGCCCTGATTGCGAGTGCCGTGGCGGATACCCGCAAGTCGCTGATCTCGTTCGCCGGCTGGGGCGATGCCTAGCTGTGCCGAATCACCAGCACATCTCCATCCTTGACGATGTACGCCTTGCCCTCCAGCCGTAGCAGTCCCTTGTCGCGCACTCCTGGATACCCGCCGTGATCGATCAACGTCTGCCAATTCACCGTCTCCGCGCGAATGAACTTCTTCTCGAAATCGCTGTGGATCGCCCCCGCGGCCTTTACCGCGGTGCTGTTCATCGGGATGGTCCAGGCGCGCACTTCGGTTTCCCCGGCCGTCAGGAAGCTCATCAACCCTAACAGCGCATACGTCGCTTTGATCAGCCGCTGCAATCCGGATTCTTCTAATCCATAGCTCGCCATGTAATCCGCCGCTTCGGCCGCCGGCAGTTCCGTGAGTTCCGCCTCCACCTCGCCACAGATAGCCGTAACAGCGATATTGCGCCGTCCCGCGAACGCTCCGGTGCGATACTGCTCTTCGATCTCCTTCAAACGCGGAGCGTCTTTCTCACCCAGGTTCAGCACGCACAACATGGGCTTCTGCGACAAAAATTGAAACCCGCGCGTCAACTTCTCCTCTTCCTCGGTAAGTTCCAGGGAGCGCAACGGCCGATCCGCCTCCAACTCCGCCTTCAACCGCTCCAGCAACTCATACTCCCGGTCGAGCTCCGGACTCTTGATCTTCCTGCGATCCTTGTCGACGCGTTCCAGCCGCTTCTCAACCACCACCAGGTCCGTCAGAATCAATTCAATCTCTACGTCCTCAAAATCCCGTACCGCATCAACGGAGCCTTTTTCGTGCGGTACCGTATTGCTTTCGAATACACGTAGAACGTGCGCCAGCGCGTCCACCACCCGCAAGCTCGCCATGTAGCTGGGATCGCGCAAGGCTTCCTTTGAAATCGACGGGAAGTCCAGATACTCAACCGTCGCGTGGGTAATCTTGGGAGGACTAAATAGTTTCGCCAGTTCATCCAGGCGATGATCCGGAACCTTGGTGATGCCCACGCGGGCTTCCATGCTGCCAACGCGCGTGGCTTCGTGTACGCCGGTCAGAATCGTGAACAGACTTGTCTTGCCCACCATTGGCAGGCCCACAATTGCGGTTTTCATGGCTTTGGATGAAACTACAGCGGGACGTCCACTAGTGTAAGGATTTCTTGCAAGACTTGCCCGGCCGTATCACCCCCCGGTGACGTCGTCCGTAGCGCCAGGCTAATGCGTGGATTCACCACCACCCTGTGCGCGCACACCGGCACTACCAGTTGTTTCACGTCGTCCGGAGTTGCGAAATCGCGGCCGTGGACCACCGCCAGCGCCTGCGTCGCGCGGAACAATGCCTGCGCACCGCGTGGACTGACGCCCATCGAAAGCGCCTCATGCGCCCGCGTCTTCTCCACCACCGCCAGCATGTAATCCACCAGCGATTCGTCCACCGTCACCTGGGCGGTGGCTTCCTGCAAGGCGATCAGATCGGCGCTGGAGACGGCATGCTCCCGCACCCGGCTGGCCGGATCGGGATTCTGACGCACAATCTCCCGCTCCGCCGCCCGATCGGGATAACCGATGCGAATGCGCATCAGGAAGCGGTCTAACTGCGATTCCGGCAGCGGATAGGTACCGTGATGCTCCACCGGATTTTGCGTCGCCACCACCATGAAGGGCTGGTCCAAAGGATAAGAACGCCCATCGATAGTCACCTGCAATTCGTTCATTGCTTCCAGCAACGCGGATTGCGTCTTCGGCGTCGCGCGATTGATCTCGTCCGCCAGCAGAAAGTTGGTGAACACCGGCCCCGGCTTGAACTCGAACTCCTGCGTATGCGCGTTGTAGATGGTGACCCCCACCACATCGCTAGGCAACATGTCGGAGGTGAATTGAATCCGGTGAAACCGCGACCGCACGCTGCGCGCCAGGGCCTGCGCCAACGTCGTCTTGCCTACACCGGGAACATCCTCGATCAGCAAGTGCCCGCGCGCCAGCAAACACGCCAGCGACAGCCGAACCACCTCCGGCTTGCCCTGGATCGCGTCCCCCAATGCCGCCTCAATCAGAGCCAACTTGGAATGCGAGACCTGCGGATTGTACGTGGCGTCCCGCTGGACCATGGTTTCATAATATCCAACTGGCCGCCTGCAACGCGTGGGCTGTTCGCGTGAGAGCTTCGGATTTGCGGATATACTGAGGGAACTTTGACTGGGCGGGCGAAGCGCTGAATGAATTGGGATGACCATCTCGACCGCTGGGCGCGCGCCGGTTTAATCGATCCGGCGACCGTAGAAAAGATTCGCGCCTTCGAAGCCCTGCAGCCCGACGTTCGCCGCGTCCGCTGGCCCGTCGCAGTGGCTCTGGCATTCGGGGGAGTTCTTCTCGGCGCCGGCCTATTCCTCTTCGTGCAAGCCCATTGGGATACCCTGTCCCCCATCGCAAGGATCGGCGTCGTCATCCTGGGCCTGGCTGTCTTGCACGTAGGCGGCGCGCTGTCGGTCAAATTCGCTGCGCTCTCCACCACCCTCCACGCCGTCGGCACCGTTGCCTTAGGCGGCGCGATCTTCATCGCCGGCCAGGTCTTCAATATGGACGTCCATTGGCCCGACGGACTTCTGCTGTGGGCCTTGGGCGCGTGGGCCGGAGTGTGGCTCCGCCGCGACGTGCCGCAACTCGTAATGGCGGCCATCCTCACCCCCGCTTGGATCGCTGCCGAAGCGTCTCCCACGCAACAGTCCCTGCCCCCTTCCGCGCCGTTTCTATCCGGATTCATCGTCATGACCGCACTGGCTTACATCAGCGCCGCGCGGCCATCTGAGCAGGTGTTATGGAGGCGTACTCTGTCCGCCATCGGAACCGTCGCCCTGTTGCCTTACGCTGCGATCACTTTTGGAATCTCCGCCGCCGCCCTGCGCGATCCTCTCCCCTGGAGCAATGTCTGGCTATTGCTGCTTCCGGTGCTGCTCGCTTTTACTTTGCGCGCAAAATTCCAGTCCTGGCCTGTGGCGGTCTTCGCCGCCTGGTTGGCGGTGGTCCTGCTCGCTGGCTCGAAGAACATGACCCTCTTGTCTTACCTGCTTGCCGGAGCCGGCTCCGTCGGTTGCGCCGCCTGGGGTATTGCGGAACTGCGCCGGGAACGCGTCAACCTGGGTGTTATCGGATTCATGACAACGGTATTAGTCTTCTACGCCAGTCACTTCATCGATTCCATCAATCGCTCTCTGGGGTTGATCGGCATGGGACTCTTATTCCTGGCCGGCGGCTGGCAACTGGAACGCCTTCGTAGACGCCTGATGCGCCGCATTGAGCAGGGCGCCGCATGAAGCAGGGAATTCTGCTTGCCATCGCGCACGTCGTGCTGGCGCTTTCGGTCGCTGGAAAATTTGCCTACGACCGCGAAACTCTACCGCGCGTGTGGGTCCAGACCGCACCCGTCGATCCCTACCTGCCGATTCGCGGCCGCTACGTCCAACTGCGTCTTTTGTTGAATAGCGAAGTCCTCAACGGATCGCTGGTAACTCTCGCCGTCGAAAACGGCCAACTGGTAGGCCGTCCCGCGTCCGGTGGCGAAGGCTTGTACGTGCAAGGGGGAACCAACGGAGTGAAAACCCTGAATGACCCGGTGGCCTTCTTCATTCCTGAAAACGTGCCCGACCCCTCTCGCCGTGCGCTGGGCGAGCAACTGTGGGTGGAAGTCTCGGTCCCTTCCGAAGGCCTGCCACGGCCCGTCCGCTTGGGTGTGAAAAAGGACGGCGTGCTGACGCCGCTCGATCTGCGCTAATTACTGCAAACTCATATTGACCACGTCGAAGTGGAATCGCTCCGGCGGCAACGCACTCGCGCCATCCTCGCTCATCCCCGCCCACGTGTGATATGCCGTATCCGCGATCGACGTGTTCAAGTACAGCAAAAATTGATCCGAGAAACACTTCAGCGGCGGCGGATGCCGAAACGTCAGCCGCATGCCTACCGCCTTGGCCAGCGTCACGCCACCCGTCTCCACGGCTTTATCTTCCAGCAGTGTCACGAAACTCGAACGATTCGCGTGCGGCCACAAATCCGCGCGCAGTAGATTTCGCAGTTCCGACCGCGTGCCAAACGTCATCTCACATTGCCGGATCCACTCCAGCACGTCATCGCCCCAGCGCCAGTGCAATACGAATCCCAAATATTGTTCTGTCAGATTCACAGCCAGATCCATACGGCGCCGCTGGAAATCCAGGTCGTGCGCAGGGTCGCCGCCCAGCGGGTCGGGAGGCAGAATATCCTCCTGCTCAATCAAGTCGGACGCCATGTCCATAACCCTGTCCAGCCGCCTGACGGAACTCGACATGCGTACCAGCAAAGGCGGGAGTTCGTGCGTTCTCTCGCCCGGAAGTTCGACGAATTTACGGTTGCCTAAGATCATAGGGCCCCACGCTTCTCCTATCGGCCTGCTACGTGGAAAGCTTGAACATCTACTCTTATGGATGCAAATCCGGCAAAAACAGTTCCAAAAGCTATGACGTCAAAACCCAGATGCTATGATTCTCAAAGTGTACTCGATTGGAATCGATCTCGGCGGCACCAACCTGCGGGCTGCGGCGTTCGACGAAACCGGAAAACTGCTGAAGAAAATATCGGGTTCGACGCCTGTCGAAGCCGGACCCGAGGCAGTGATCACGGATATGGTCCGGTCCGCCGCGCAACTGCGCTCCGAATTCGGCCCCGATAGCCTCGCTGGCATCGGCGCCGGAGTCCCCGGCAATATCAACATGCAAACCGGAGTCGTCGAAGGTTGGAACAACGTGCCGGCCTTCAACGGCTATCCCACCCGCGACGAACTTGCCAAACGTCTGGCCGCCCCCGTGATCCTCGAAAATGATGCCAACTCCGCCGCGTTAGGCGAGCATTGGATGGGAGCCGGCCGCGGCGTCGACGATCTGGTCATGCTCGCGCTGGGTACCGGCATCGGAGGCGGCATTATCTCAGCAGGCCGCATCCTGCACGGCCACGTCGGTATGGCGGCGGAACTCGGACACATCACGGTCGTCCCCAACGGCAACCCCTGCGGCTGCGGCAATCGCGGCTGCATCGAGAAACACGCCTCGGCCCAAGCCATCGGAGCCATGGCCAGAATGCTGGGCCTGGGCTCGAATCTCTCCGCGCAGGATGTTCACGCTTTAGCCGAACAAGGTGAGGAACGCGCCCGCACCATCTACCGCAGCGCCGGCGAATCTCTCGGCATTGCCCTGGCCGCGCTCGTGAACATATTCAACTTTCCGCTCTACCTTTTAGGCGGAGGCGTCTCCGCCGCGTGGGACCTCTTCGCCCCCGCCATGCTGGCTGAAGTCGAGCGCCGCTCGCTCACCTACCGCCTCACCCGCCAATCCACCCGCATCGAACGCGCCACTCTCGGCGCGGACGCAGGCTTGTACGGCGCAGGCAGCCTGCCATTCCGCAAGTAGCCGCCCGGATCACGCGGCATCCTCGAAACTCACCACAATTCTCTTCCCCAGCGCGTTCAGCGCCGCCTGGATTCTGGCCGGCTTCGTGTCATGTTTGGGATCCAGCATCCTGCGGATCACAGTCTCGCTCACGCCCAGGCGCTTGGCCAATTCCGTATTGCGCAACCCCTGCTCGCGAATTGCTAGATACAGGGCCAGCTTCGGAGCAAGATAGAGCGGAACACCCACCGCGTGCTGTCCCCGCTTGAGCCGGGACGGCGCAGGCACCGCATCGCCCCTGCGAATTCGCCCCGCCAGCGCCTCCGCCAGGCAATCCGCAGCCTGCGCGAGGGAGTCCTCCAGATCGTCCCCGCCTGTTAGAGCCTCGGGAAGATCGGCGAACCGGACAAAATATCCATGCCCATCCTTCTCGCGAAGAATGCTGGCAGGATAAGTAGCGGTAAACATCACAAGTCCTCCTTGCGAACACCTAGTTGCTTGCACATGGCAGCCAACAAGCCGGGTCCAATCTCCTTCTTCAGATCCTTGACGACGGTGAACCGCTCGCCAAGGTATAGCGTTCCGTGGCTGCCAACCCCGCGTTCGGGCACCCATCGAAACTTGACACTCCGCCGTTGGGCCGCAACCTTGACGCGACGCAAGAACTCGCTCCCCTTCACTCCTCCAATCTCGAACACTTCTGTACGAATGTCAACACGGCAGTGCGGCTGATATCGCGCAGGCAGCCTGCCATTCCGGAAGTAACCGCACTGGCGTTACCGGCTCGCGGTGTTGGCGGTCGAGCGAAGGGAACCGGCGAGAACCGTTTTGAGAAAATCGGAAAACCGGTCGACGTTATTCTCCGCAAGAAACGGCGCGATCATCCTTCGCGATGGCGAAATCCGCCGCAGCTCCCGCGCCGCCGCGGACTCTAAAAACTCTATCCATTCCCCCGAGGTCTCCCGCAGCACAATCGCAGGATCTTCTTCAATCGGCAGCCCGCGTGTCGCGTAACGTGTGGCCAGCACCGGCATCCCCCGGCAGACCGCCTCCGCCAGCTTGATGGAAACCCCGCCCCCCGCGATCACCGGGCAGATCATGAAGTGGCAGGTGGACCAAACTACGTCCAGGTCCGGCACATACCCGTGTTTGACCACGCGAGGATCGTTGCTGGCTACGTGCTGACTGCGCGTTCCAAATAAATGCAGGCGAACAGCGGACCCCAAATGTGGCAAGACCTCGTCCAGAAACCACCGTATGCCCTGGTGTGAGGGCCACCAATCGAAATTTGCCAGCATCCCAATCTCCAGCCGGGGCGCGGCCGGCACGTCTCGCGGCCGTGGCGCCCGCGTTCCATCCATAAGTGGCGGCACCGTGATCGACACTAGCCCTGGACATTCTCGACCAGCGTAGGCTTCGTCTTGATGGGAAAGAAACAGTACATTGCTCACCGCGCGAAATCCTGCCAGCTCATGCCGCCGAAGCCGGCTACAATCCCAACCCAACAGGGTCTTTTGCAGTCCTCCGCCAGGATAGTTTGCGTGTATCTGATCGGCGTAAAGCGAATGCTCAATGTTGTGGGCAAAAAGAATTTTGGCCGGCCTCTTAGGAAGGTACGGAAGCATCCACAGCAGATCCGACCCATTCAGCAGCACGAGATCGAATTCTTCCTCGCTCAGGCGTTTTAGTTTCGCCACCATGGCGCGAGAATACTGGAATTGAAACTTACCCGGAAGCCCCGTGATCAGGGATTGCGCCATCGCCGAGTAGCGCCGTGTCCGGTGCGCGGCCCACGATAATTCTACCGGCGGTACCGCGACAATTTCCGCGTGAAACGGCGCTCCACGCAACAGTTCCAGCAAACCGCGCGTGGATGTCCAGGCCCCGCCCAACTGCGAGGCCGGGTCCACGATGCTGGGCATCAGCACCCGCATCTATCTAAATAACGCCGTCACACCGGCCTGATTCGCGAACACCAAATTAGATTATGCTGCAATCACTTGCCGTGCCGTCCACATTTCTTCCCCGCCATCAACGCCTTAACGCCTCACTCGCCCGCCCGCCTTCTCCCCGTATGTGACTCTGACACCGAAGCCCAAGCCTCGGCAGCCCCAAAAAGCTGGCGATGTGACCCATGAGACTTACCAGCAAAATGCATAGCGAAATTTACGGAACGAACCCAAGCCAAGTCAGTCAGCTTACCCTCAAAATTAACGGAACGAACCCAAGCCGTCAGAGTTGTTTTACACGCAAAATGACGGAACGAACCCAGCAACTCGTTGAAACCACTCAGTCGCACTTTTTCGCAACCTGCGAACGAACCCAACATTCCGAGTCCCCACCCAAATCAACGTCATCCAAGGAACGTACCCTCTATAACGCGAGCCGCCCATTCCGGCGATGGTTGGGAGTGGGCGCTATACTTGGAATGGAGTCATCCTTCGTGTCATTATCGAAATTTATTCGCCTCCAGGCCCACCTGCAACTGATGCCGCTGCTCGAAAGCGGCGAGGAACCCACTTTGGTGGGAGGCCAAGCCGTGCTCGAAGGCGTCATGATGCGCGCTCCCCACAGCTACGCCATCACGGTCCGTAAATCGAACGGCGAACTGGTTACGGATCAACAAGCTATCCCGCGCATGTCGGAAAAATATCCGCTCTTCAAGTACCCCGTTCTGCGCGGCTTGGGGACCCTCGGCCAAGCCATGCAGCTAGGCTTCAAAGCCATGAATTTTTCGATGAACACGCTGTTGGAAGAAACCGAACCCGGCGCAGCGAAGGCGAAACCGACCCCCGCTTGGTTGAACATCTTCAACATCGCATTCCCCGTGCTCTTTTTCATCTTCATGTATAAGTTCGTGCCGCTGTATTTGGCGGAGCAGATCGGCACTTCACGTTTCAGCATCAACATCTGGGACGGCGTGATTCGCCTGGCCATCTTCCTGGCCTTCATGTTCGGAATTTCACTCGTAAAAGACATCCGCCGCGTCTTCGAATATCACGGTGCGGAGCACAAAGTCGTCTTCAACTTCGAATCCGGAAAGCCCGTAACAGTGGAGAACGCGCAGAGCTTCGTAACCTTCCATCCCCGCTGCGGCACCAGTTTCATGCTGGTGATGATGGTAATCGCCATGATCATCTACGCCTTCCTGCCCTTCGATGGCTTCCTGCTGAAACTGGCCTCGCGCATCGTGCTGCTGCCGCTTATCATTGGTTTGAGCTACGAATTGATTCGCTTCGCGGCTCGCCGTCAAGGGACTCTCATGGGACTGCTGACCGCTCCCGGATTGTGGTTGCAGCGCATCACCACCAAGCAGCCCGACGACGCACAAGCCGAAGTCGCGATTCATGCCTTGCAACACGCCATGGCCCTGGAAGAAAAGCAGGGCGGAGAACTGGTGATCGCGTAAATGCAATATCAGCAGAGATTAGAAGATATCGAACGCCGCTACGAAGAGCTGACCTCGCAGATGGCCGATCCCGCTGTCATTAATGACTCGGCGCAATATCGCAAAGTCGCCAAGACGCAGAGTGACTTGTTTGACCTGGTCACCAAGTTTCGTGAGTGGAAGGCCGCCGACAAGAACGTGAAGGAAGCCCGCCTCATGCTGGCCGAATCCGACCCGGAATTGCAGGCCATGGCCAACGAAGAGATCGCGCGCATGGAACCGGTCATGCTGAAGTGCGACGAGGAACTCAAGGTTCTCCTGCTCCCGAAAGATCCTCTGGACGAAAAGAACTGCGTGCTCGAAATTCGCGCGGGAACCGGCGGCGATGAGGCCACTTTATTCGCGGATGAGATGTTCCGCATGTATTGCCGCTATGCCGAAAACCACCACTGGCGCGTGGAAGTCACCTCCTCCAGTGAGTCCGCCGTGGGCGGTTTGAAGGAAGTCATCGCTCTCATCAGCGGCAACAAGGTTTACAGCGTATTGAAGTACGAAAGCGGCGTGCATCGGGTCCAGCGCGTGCCGGCCACGGAAACACAGGGCCGCGTGCATACCTCCGCCGTCACGGTCGCCGTTCTGCCCGAAGCGGACGAAGTCGAAATCAAGTTGGAAGCCAAAGACGTGCGCGTGGATACCTTCTGCTCCTCCGGCCCCGGCGGACAAAGCGTCAACACTACCTATTCCGCCGTGCGCTTAACCCACCTGCCCACCGGCACCATCGTGTCCTGCCAGGACGAAAAATCGCAGATCAAGAATCGCGCCAAAGCGGAACGCGTACTGCGTTCGCGCTTGTATGAAATCGAGCTCGAGAAACAGCAGTCGGCCATCGGAGCCGAACGCCGCAGCATGGTGGGCTCGGGGGACCGCAGCGAGAAGATCCGTACTTATAACTTCCCGCAAAACCGCCTCACCGACCATCGTATCGGACTGACCATCCATCAACTCAACCTGGTGATGGAAGGCAAGCTGGAGCAGATCTTCGACGGCCTCAGCAGCCACTACCAGACCGAAAAACTCAAGGAACAAGGCGATCTGGTTCCGGCCTAAATGACCATCCGGACCGCATTGCTTCAGGGCGCCAAGCTCCTGGAGGAAGCCTCCGTCACAGCGCCCCGCCTGACCGCCGAAGTCCTGCTCGCGCACGCCGCAGGTTGCGATCGCACATGGCTCTTCGCCCACGCCACCGACGAACTCAAGGAGGTCTGGTGGATCCACTTCGGGCGCTACCTGCATGAGCGCACCAAGGGCAAACCCACGCAGTACATCACCGGCAAGCAGGAATTCTACGGCCGCGACTTCCGCGTTACACCCGATGTCCTGATCCCTCGACCCGAGACCGAGCATCTGATTGAGGCCGCCTTGGAAGTGCCCGCGGAATCGATCCCCGCGAAATCAATTCTCGACATGGGCACCGGCTCCGGAGCCATCGCCGTGACCCTAGCCCTGGAACTCAACACCCCCGTGACCGCCTGCGACATCTCCGCGCCCGCGCTTCGCATAGCGGCCGCCAACGCTCGCACACTCAACGCACCGGTGCACTTCGTCCACTGTAACTGGGGAGCTCCTTTCTCAAGCCAAACATTTGACCTGATAGTCTCCAATCCGCCCTACGTCGGGCGTCACGAACAGCTGCCCATCGAGGTCCGCGATCACGAGCCCGGCGCCGCTCTGTGGGCCGATGACGACGGCTTGGCCGCCTATCGTCAGTTGATCCCGGATGCCCTGCGGCTCCTCCGTTCCGGCGGACGTCTGATCCTCGAAATCGGCTCCACGCAGGCGGCAGCCGTTAGCGCTATGCTGAGCGCGTGCAGCGCGGTGGAAATCCGGAAAGACCTGGCGGGACTCCCGCGCGTAGTGATCGCGCGGCGTCCGTGAGAACCTACTTCCACCTCGACATGGACGCCTTCTTTGTCTCCGTCGAAGAACTCTTTGACCCGTCCTTAAAAGGCAAACCCGTCGTCGTGGGAGGACGCGCCGATGAGCGTGGCGTTGTATCCGCAGCCTCCTACGCTGCCCGCAAGTTCGGAGTCCATTCCGCCATGCCCCTGCGCACCGCGCACAAACTCTGCCCGCAAGCGATCTTCGTCGAAGGCCATCGCGAACGCTACAGCGACTACTCGCACAAAGTCTTCGAAGTCCTGCAGCGTTTCTCCCCGCGCGTCGAGATGGCGTCCATCGACGAAGCCTACATGGACATGACCGGCACCGAACGCCTGCATGGACCGCCCCTGCAAGCCGCGCACCGGCTTCACAATGCGGTAGGCGAGAGTACCGGACTCAATTGCTCGATCGGCATCGCCGCCGCCCGTATGGTGGCGAAAGTAGCCTCCGATCAGGCCAAGCCCAACGGCGTTTTGTGGATTATGCCTGGACAGGAAGCCGACTTTCTCGCGCCGCTCGACGTGCGAAAGATCCCCGGCGTAGGCAAGGTCACTGAGCGAAACCTAAACTCCTGCGGCATCCGAAAAGTCGGCGACCTCGCGGCCCTGGATGCCGCCTTTCTCGAAGAACGCTTTGGCCAATGGGGATTGGCCTTGGCAGGCAAGGCGCGCGGTATGGACGCGGGAGGTTGGTTCGACGGCGAAGTGGGCGAGGGCAACGATCCGAAATCCGTCAGCCACGAACATACGTTCACCGTCGACACCGCGGAAACAACCGCTTTGGATGCCATGCTTGTGAAATTGTCCGAGATGGTTGCCCGCCGTCTCCGCGATCATCAAGTGTGGGCGCGCACCGTGCAGATCAAGCTGCGCTATTCCGACTTCTCCACCTTCACGCGCTCGCGCACGCTGGACCACGCTTCCCAGATTGACGCCGAAATTGCCCAAGCTGCCCGGTCGCTGTTCCACAAAGCCTGGACCGGAAAGCCCATTCGCCTGCTGGGAGTCTACGCCCAGCAACTGGAGTCGAACGAGGGCCAAACCAGCCTTATCGCCGAGCCGCGCACCGAAGGTTGGCGCAAGGCTCTGGGAGCCGTCGACAAGATCCGCGCCAAATACGGCGACAACGGCATCGTCTCGCTGGCAGCGGGAATGCCCGCGGTCTTCCGCGCCCGCGTCCACGAAAATCCCGAAGACCTGCCCGGTAAAGAGCCGCAGAAAGACAAGCAGTAGCTATTTGCCGAACTTCAGTACAAACCCTCCGCTGGCGACAACGTTGTGCTGGCCGCCTCCGAAGTGGATGTTGTAAGCCGGCGCGCCGGGATGCACCTTCGCGCGTTCCCTTGGTCCAGACCCGGTACCCATATGCACTTGCAGCGCGACCCCGTTGCTGGTGCGTCCGTGGGCGCAGGATCGGCCACGCCTTGGATGCCGCTGCCGGCTCGGAAGCGAAACGCAGCAGGAGAAGCCCGCGTCGCGTCACGCGATTCTCCAGGGGAGAAGGGAGCGCGTTCCGCCCGCGACACCCATCAAGTGTGAGAACAAGCTCGGCGAGGTTCCCAGGATGGAGAGTGCCGCGCGGGTCAGCAGAGGGCGCTGCGCCATGGCCAGAACCGCGGCGGTCAAGCGGCGGTAGTCCGCCAGCATCGCTTCGCGCTCGCGGTCGAAGGCTTCCAAATCCAGGCGAAGGTTGCGCATGTGCCTGCTAAGTAATTCGGCGGAAAGCAGCGCCTGCGACATGCCTCCACCCGTGATGGGGTCGCAATTTCCGGCCGCGTCGCCTAACAATACGCACCCTTGAGCGGTGCGTTGCTTGGCGCGGACAGTGAGAGGGGACGCTCCCAAAGGCGTTCCGATTTCTTCCGCGCCCAGCAGAAGTTCCTGCACCGCCGGCGGTAGCGGCGCCTCGGAATTGTGATCCCTCAATACGGCGACCAGTAACTCGCGTTCCGGCAGCGGAGTGACGTAGGTTTCCTGATGCGGGTCCAGGAACACGTCTACCCACGGAGGCGCGCTGATGCCCGCGGCTAGCCGGAAATGCCGCCGCAGACCAAAGCGCCGGGATACAGGGGACGCGTCCCAGCCGAGCTTGTGGCGCAGCGTCGAATTGGCGCCATCCGCGGCGACCGTGAGTCGCGCGCGATATTCGATGCCGTTTGCCGTTACTCCGGCGACGGAATCTCCGTCGTAAAGTGGCGCGTCGGCGATGACACGCACGACACGAACATTTGCTTCCGCGCGCGCGGCGTTCCACAACGCCGCGTCCAGAAAATGTCTGCGGATTCCGAGACCGTTACGCTTGTCCGGGAAAACGCCGGGGACGATTTGCTCGCCGCAGCGGTACCGCACTCCTCGAAACGCCGTGCCGCGCAGAGGAATTCCCAGACGTTCTAGCGCTTCCACGCCTGCGGGCATCAGGCCCTCTCCGCAGGCTTTTTCGCGGGGAAACTCGGAGCGGTCGAGCAGCGTCACTTCACGGCCTTGCCGGGCCAAACCGATGGCCAGAGCCGAGCCCGCGATGCCGGCGCCGACAATGAGCACGTCTGTCATAGCAGGCCGGGGAGGAATCGGGGGCGGTGTTCGAAGGCAGCTTTCCACGAGGGATCGCGACGCAATACGGCTTCTTCCAGAGTCACGCGCTGATACAGAATGACGGCGTGTAGCAGCGCGCCGAAGAACGCGACGAAGAAGGCGGAATGAATCAGAGGCAGAGCTAGCATCTCGATAAACACCGCGGAGTAGTTCGGATGCCGCACCCAGCGGTACGGACCGGCGGCCGTGATTACGCCCAGCCTGGACGCGGACAATACTTGGACGTTCCAGCGCGTGCCGAGGGTACGCATGACCCACCAGCGGGCTGCGTTCGCGGCCAGGAAAGCCACCAGGCTTAACGAGCCCAGCCACGGATTCCAGGGCCGATGGAGAGCCACGACTTCGAGTGCCGATCCGCCCAGGATTGCCGTGTGCAGTGCGACCATCCAGGGATAGGCAGGTTCGGGGCTCTTGGTGGCTCCTGCCTCGAAGAGCAATTGCTGATTGCGCCGCGAGTGGCGCAACTCCAACAAACGGCCCACCGCTACGCAGGCCAGCAGCGCGAGATACAACTGGACGCTCAGTTCCATTCGAGTAACGCCATCTCCATTACGAAGCCTGGACCAAATGCCGCGAGCAGTCCTCGTTCGCCGTGCCTTGGAACTGGACCGGATAGAAACTCCTTCGCCACAAACAGTACCGTTGCACTCGAAAGGTTGCCGTAGTCCCGCAGCACATCCCAGGATGATTGCGTCTGTTGGGAAGTAAGGCCGAGCTCCTCTTCGACAAACGACAACAGCTTCTGTCCGCCCGGGTGCAGCAGGAAGAATTGCAAATCGTCGCGCGATAGATTGTGGCGAGCTAAGAACGTGTTGGTGACGGCTCCGATTTTGTCGCGAATCAATTGCGGCACTTCTTTCGACAAAACGATGTGAAAGCCGGTGCCGCGCAGGTCGAAGCCCATGGCGTCGAGCGAGCCTGGGATCAGGTGGCTATAGGAATCGACCACCTGCAGACCGGGTGCGCTACGCCCCGTCAAGACGGCGGCAGCGGCTCCGTCGCCGAACAGCACGCAGGAGATAAGATTGGCGGGCGACAGGTCATCGCGCTGCAGCGTAAGGGTAGGGAATTCGATTGCGATGACCAGTACATTCGCATCCGGATACGCACGGATGTAATCGGTAGCGCGCCCCAGCCCGGCGGCTCCTGCGGCGCATCCTAGCTCCGTCAGCGGCAGGCGCTTTACGTCGCTTCGGAAACCCATCTGATTGATCAGGTAGGCGTCCACGGCCGGGATCATGACTCCCGTGCAGGACACGCTGATGATCAGATCGATCTCGGCCGCTTCGAGATTGGCTTCCTGGAGAGCGCGTTCCGCCACGATCGCGCCGAAGTGGATCGCCTGCGTCTTATATTCACAGTTAATTTTCTCCAGCGACCGCGGCTGGATCAGATACTCCGCGGGAAAGATGGTGTGCCGTTTCTCCACGCGGGCGTTGTCGATCACGGCATTGATTCCGGCCAGGCGCCGGGCGGCCAGATGGAACGCTTTGGGCAGGATCTGTTTGGTATCCTCGGCCGTCACGATATTGTCCGGGACTGCGGTAGCTACGGAGAGAATCGTCGCGCGGGATGACACAGTTCCACTCATAGTCTTAAACATAATCTTAGACCCACACGGAACTATTCCCGTTACCGGGCGATTTCTTCAAGAGTCAAATGGCGGGTTCGTGGGCCGAAGCCGCCGATGGTGACGACCATGATCAGCATGGCGGCTCCGATGAACATGGCGACGCCGGTGGCTCCGCCTTCCTTGAGGAAGAAGCCGATCAGCAGGCTGGCGAAGGCGGCGCTGACGCGGC
This sequence comes from Acidobacteriota bacterium, assembly GCA_039931205.1. Lineage (GTDB taxonomy): Bacteria > Acidobacteriota > Terriglobia > Bryobacterales > Bryobacteraceae > Palsa-187. The sequence continues at coordinate 11,487 of JBDTSJ010000059.1, read as the reverse complement.
TCCAGCCATAGACAAAGCCGACGGCGCGGCCGCGGATGCTGGTGGGAAAGAGTTCGCCCTGGTAATTGTGCAGGGAAAATGACATCCAGTTATTAAACAGCGTGACCATGACGCCGAAGAAAATAATAAGGCCGATATTATTTTGATTCGCGAACAAAAACATGAAGGCGCCGATGCCGACGCCCGCGCAGACCAGTTGCCATTTGCGTTCGATGCGGTCTGCGATCAGCATGCCTAACAAGGGTCCGACGGGGTTGGCGATGGCGATGATGAAGGCGTATTGCAGGCTGGTGGTGACCTGGATGCCTTTGGCCATCAGCAACGTGGGGACCCAACTTCCGAAGCCATAGAATCCGATGGTCTGCATCAGATTAAAGATCGATAGCACCAAGGTGCGCTTGCGATACATGGGGCTGAAGATTTCGCGGAAGGCGCCCGAGCGTGTGACGATGGGCAGCAGCGGGCCGGGCGCGGGCAGAGGGCGTCCGAGATCTTTGGCGACGCGTGCTTCGATGTCGCTGGTGATTTTCTCGGCTTCCGCTTCGCGGCCGTGCAGCGCCAGCCAGCGCGGGCTCTCAGGAACTCCGCGCCGCAGCCACCAGGCGACCAGGGCACCGACAGATCCGCCGAGCGCCACCCAGCGCCAGCCTTCGAAGCCCAACGGTTTCATGGGCACCAGCAGCCATCCCAGCAGCGCCAGGACGGGCACGATACAGAATTCCACAAATTGATAAAACGCGAAGGATTTGCCGCGTTCTTTGGGCGGTACGAATTCGGGCAGGTAGGTGTCGATGGTGACTTGCTCCAAGCCGATGCCGATGCTGGCGATAAAGCGCCACAGGTCCACTCCACCGGCGGTGTGTTGGAACGCCATGATGGCGGTGCAGGCGGAATACCAGAGTAGCGATGAAATGAAAATGGTCCGGCGGCCAAGGCGGTCCGCGACGGAGCCGAAACATACGCAGCCGACCCACATACCGGCGAACGTACAGAACACAAAAAAGCCGACGGCATTGCTCGAAAACATGCTGGGCGCGGACGTGGTGAACATGCCGCTGGCGACTAAGCCTGGCGCGATATAGGTACTGAGGAAGATATCGTACAGCTCAAACGCGCCGCCGATGGAGATCCACAACACCAGCCGCCACAGGGGTACGCGTGAAGGGCAGGCGATCCAGCCGCGCCGCGATTTGACTCGCGAAGATGGACGACTGGGTTGCCGCTGGGGTCATGGATGGGCCTGAATGAACCTCACTACTCTATCACCCATCTCTCGCGTGCCGATCTGCCTGGTTCCGAGCTCGAAAATGTCCGCGGTGCGGTAGCCTTCGGCGAGCACGGCGCGGACCGCCTGCTCGATGCGCGCGGCCTGCGGCTCTAGGTCAAAGGAATAGCGCAGCATCATCGCGGCGGACAGAATCGCGGCGAGAGGATTCGCGATGTCTCTCCCGGCAATGTCGGGAGCTGTCCCGTGCACGGGCTCATACAAGCCCCTCTTGCCGTACCCCAGCGACGCCGAGGGCAGCATTCCGATGGAGCCGGCGAGCATGGCTGCTTCGTCGGAAAGTATGTCGCCGAAGACATTGCCGGTCACGATGACGTCGAACTGTTTCGGATTACGGATCAACGCCATGGCCGCGGCGTCCACGTACATGTGGGTGAGCGCTACATCGGGATAACCGGCGGCGAGGCGGGTCATCACCTCGCGCCACAGGGCACTGACCTCCAGCACGTTCGATTTATCGACGGAGCACAGTTTCCTGCTGCGCTTGCGGGCGGTTTCGAAGCCGACGCGGCCGATGCGCTCCACTTCATTTTCGGAGTAGCGCATGGTGTTAATGGCGACGCGCTGCCCCAGCTTTTCGTCGTAATGGATGCCGCGCGGTTCGCCGTAGTAGAGGTCGCCGTTGAGCTCGCGTAGGATCATGAGGTCGAGCCCTTCGACGACTTCGCGGCGCAGCGTGGAGGCTCCGATTAATTCGGGGAATAGAAATGCGGGCCGAAAGTTGGCGAAGAGCTGCAGGGCTTTTCGCAGCATCAACAGGCCGCGGCCGGCGGCCTTGTTAGGCGGGCGAGTTTCGTCTTCAGGTACACCTGCGCCGCCTAAAAGTATCGCGTCCGAGTTGCGGCAGAGCTCCAGCGTCTCGGCAGGCAGCGGATCGCCCGCCGCTTCATAGCCAGCGCCGCCAATGGGTGCCTCCTGCAATTCGAGAGCGTGTGTGCCTTCGACGACGGCCTTCAATGCGCGGACGGCCTGCGCGGTAACTTCCTTGCCGATTCCGTCACCCGGGAGAATTGCGATCTTCATATCGCGACGACTAGCTGCCTAGTATGGAGCTGGCGGTGATGCCGCCGGACTGGGCGACTTCGCCGCCGCTGAGTTTTTTGCCGTCCTCGAATTTCGCCTTGAGGACTTCAATGGTTCCGCCCTGGGCGACCACTTTGAAGCTCGTGCCGGTGATGTCGCTCACCTGACCGATCTTGCCGGGGACGTCGGAGAATTTGCGGAACAGGGTCTTACGGGCGTCGAAGATTTGGAGTTTCTTGCCGTTGAATGTGGTCCAGGCGCCGGGCGCGGGGTTGCAGCCGCGGATGAGATTGTAGACGTGGTCGACGGGTTTGGACCAATCGATCCGGGCTTCACCGGCTTTGCACCAGCCTTCGTAGCTGGCATGCGATTCGTCCTGGATTGTTTCGCTGTGTTTGCCGGCGACAACAAGATCGGCGGCTTCCAGCATGGCCGCGACGCCCATGGGGAACAGGCGATCGAAGTAGACGCTGCCCAGGGTGTCGTCGGGGCTGAGCGGGGTTGTCTTCTGCAAAACGACGACGCCTTCGTCCAGGCCGTCGGAAGGACGAAAGATGGTGAGGCCGGTTTCCGTCTCGCCTTTGATGATGGGCCAGTTGATGGAACTGGGTCCACGATATTTTGGCAGCAGCGAGGGGTGATATTGAATGGTGCCGTGTTTGGGCACGCTAACGAATTCCTGTGGGGCGAATTGCAGGACGAAGGCCATGATGCCGATGTCGGCGTTGGCGGCTTCAATGGCCAGGGCGGCTTCCTTATCTCGCAGGGATTTGAATTGGTGAACCTTCAGCCCTTTTTCCTGCGCGGCCACGCGGAGGGAATCCGGGCGCGCGCCCTCTTTCTCAGGCGCGCAGAAGACGGCGACCACTTCGTCACCGCGATGCAAGAACGCTTCCAGAACGGCTTTGCCGAAATCCTGCTGCCCGATAATTGCGATTTTCATGTTTTATTTTGTCTTGGGAGGCAGGGTAAACGCACCAGCGGCGCGTTTGGCGGCTACGTCCGCGTCACTGAAGCCCAGCACTTCCTTGAGGATCTCATCGGTGTGCTCACCCAGTGTAGGGGAGCGTTTGATGACCGCGGGCGAAGCCGACAACTTGATCGGCATGCCGATGTTGAACCATTTGCCGCGCTGCGGATGATCGAGCTCCACGTACATTTCACGCCCGCGAACGTGTTCGTCGTTGGCCAGGTCCTCGGTAGACATGATGGGACCGCAGGGGACGTCGAGCTCGTTCAGCACTTCCATAAATTCGCGTTTGGTGTAATTGGAGGCGAACGTTTCGATAAGGTTCCAGATGACGTTCTGATTTTTGCGGCGGTCGCCGATTTTCGCGAAGCGCGCGTCGGTGGCCAGATCCGGATGGCCGACGTGGGGTCCGATGCGTTTGGCCAGGCCTTCCCAAACAGCTTCCTGGACGACGACGTAGATGTAGTCGTTGGGTCCGCCGGGCTTGCACTTGATGGCGTTGCCGAGCTGGCCGCCGCCGGAATCATTGCCCGCGCGCGGAGTATCCTTGAAGCCTTCGGTGGGTACGGAGTATTCAGAAAGCGGGCCGTGTTGCAGGCGCTGATGATCGCGCCATTTTACGCGGCATAGGTTCATGACGCTATCCATCATGGCGAGCTCGACGTACTGGCCTTCGCCGGTACGATGCCGTTGGTTCAACGCCGCGAGAAGGCCGATGACTAGATGGAGGCCGGTTCCGGAATCACCGATCTGCGCACCGGTTACGTACGGAGGGCCGTCCGGAATTCCAGTGGTACTCATCGCTCCACCCATGGCCTGGGCGACGTTTTCGTAGGCTTTGAAATCCGCGTAGGGCCCGGAAGAGCCGAAGCCTTTGATCGATCCCATAATGATGGCGGGATTGATTTCGTGGATGCGCTCCCAGCTAAAGCCGAGACGATCCAGCACGCCGGGGCCAAAGTTTTCCATCACGATGTCGCACTTTTTAAGGAGTTCGACAAAGATCGCCTTGCCATCCGGCGATTTCATGTTGACGGTGATGGACCGCTTGTTGCAGTTCAACATGGTGAAGTAGAGGCTATCCGCATTCGGCACGTCGCGCAGTTGCCCGCGCGTGGCATCGCCGGCGGGGGATTCGAATTTGATGACGTCCGCACCCATCCAGGCGAGCAGTTGCGAGGCCGTGGGGCCCGCCTGCACGTGGGTCATGTCGAGAATGCGGATGCCTTTTAATGCTTCCATCTGATTTGGATTGGTCCCTTCGTAGAGCTAAGTGGAGATTGTAACGCTCCATTTTCGCAGAATGCGGAGATCGTCTGCAGAATGATATGAGGACTAACGGCGCGGATGGGCGGGCGCGGAATTCTTTGCGATCCGAATGAGCAATCGCAGAGCTTCGTTTACGGAATCCGAATCCGGGAACGTCGCTACATCCGGCGCCAAGTGAATAGTGGCGCCCTTAAGCCCCGGCCGCTTCGGTCCGCGGACGACTATGGGGATGTTCCGAAAATCGTACTCGGGTCGTAATTCATCTTTCGTAGCAACTCGGACGGCGGCTAGAAGCGGAGAAAGCGGGACAAGACGTCCTATTGATGGATTACGTCCACCGGCACTGGAAAGCTTACGCCTGTTTTTTGTAAGATTGGGGCTGTCCTTACGAAGCCGTGTGATCGCAGTCCAGACCCAGACTATCTAAGTTCGACTAATTCGAGGTCGGCCGTTGCTACACCGTTCGAGTTGACCTCGACCGACCGAACTCCGCGGCTCTGCCTATCCCAGAACAGGGGGTCGAGATAGTCATCATCGTAATTCCGTTCGAGGGCGAGAAGGCTATATTGGCCGGGAGCAATACTGGTGATCCGGTACGAACCGTCGGTTGCAACAATTGCCGTCCGATATTTGTGAACGGCTGCGCGGTTCTTGGGAGCCAGCGCCACAAAACCGCTTGCTGCCGTACGATCCCGGAGTCGAACGGTGCCCGTTAGGCTTCCACCGTCGTTCCTCATTCGGATACGCACCGGGCCCAGGTCGTCGGATGGCATTACTGTCAGAGCGCTGGCCGCGAGCTCCTTTCCGGCCTGGGTTGCTGAGGCTATGTAAACGCCCGAAGGGAGGTTTTGAACTGTTAGCGAATATGTCTGGCCGCGCACCGTTCCACCCAACTGGAACCTGCCATTCTCATCCGGGGTTTTCACGGCTCTCGCGGGCCAAAATGGGTATGCTTCGCTCAGGGCGCTAACCCGGACGCCCGTCAGGGGACTCGCACCGGCTGTCTCTTCCATGTCGATAGTTCCCTCGATCAGAGCCTGTCGCGGAGCGGCCAAGCGAAGGCCATCTATTGGAACGTCCGTAACGACGATCGGGTAAGCGGCCATTTTGATCGTTTGCGGGGCGCCCGGAGTCGAGATGATGAGGTCGTATTTCCCGGGTGGGACACCGGGCAGTTCAAAACGATCACCCACGCTATTCTGGGTCGTGACAAAAGGCCGACTGAATAATCCTGCGGCCGTCAAGCCGAGGCTAACGCGTGCACCGTTGGGAGCGTCATCGGTTGGTTCCAGGAGGCCGGAGACCGTAACTCCAATTGCCTCGTCGAGCACAAAAGATAGCGGAACCGCTGGTTCGCGTTGGCGGCGAAGGTCAATTGCGTTCGCGATTTGCGGCCTGGCCGTTCCAGGGTAAAAGACGTTTACGGCCGCTTTCGTTCGATCCGTCCCCCGGCCCTGGCCCTGAATCGCCGCGTGGACAACATACCTCCCAGGCTGAAGATCCGGAATTCGGAACTGCCCCCGATCGTCGACAACGGCTTGTACGAACGATGTGCTGAGCTTGCCCCCACGAACGCGGGATACGACGACGAGGGCATCCATGGGAGGTTCGCCGTTTCGCCAGTGTACAACCCCGGAGATCGCGCGCTTGCCGGTCAGGAGAATTTCCTCTAAAGATACATCGTTCGCTTGGATTTCGATCTCACGTCCGTAATCGAGATCGAAGTAGCCGGCCTTTTCAATGCGAGCGCGGTATTTGGTGCCCGCAGGTATAGAGAACGAGAATCTGCCGGCCTGGTCGGTCGACGCCCCCAAAGATGTTCCGGCAAGCGAACCACCCGAGAGCTGAATTCGGGCGGATGGAACCCCTAGACGGGAGTCCTCATCCAGAATCCTCCCTTGGAGGAGGAATTTCTTCTCCGCTTGGGAGACCAACGTTGCGGGCAGGGCAACCGCCGCAACCATACAAGCCAGAACCTTCCAATTTGCCCGAGCGCTTCGGAGCGGGTGCATCATGGCTTAGATGGCGCACCCGCCGTTCCGGAGGTTACTTGTACATGGTCTGGTTTGAGGTACCGCTGGAATACACGTCGCGGTTGATTACCACGTCCACCAGAGCGGGCTTGCCGGATTCGCGGGCTTTTTCGAGCGCGGGGCGAATGTCCTCCGGCTTGGTAACGCGGATGCCGAAGCCGCCCATGGCTTCCGCGAGATGATCGAAGCGAACGTCGCCAACGACGTTGCCGATGTCGCCGCGGCCGGGATACTTGCGTTCCTGCCCGAAGCGGATCTGGTTCCATGAAGAGTTGTTGCCGATGACGCCCACAAACGGGAGTTTGCGGTGCACCATGGTCAGGAAATCGAAACCGGTCAAGGTGAAGGAGCAATCGCCGAACAACACGACCACGTCGCGCTCCGGCTGAGCGAGTTTGCTGGCCATGGCGAATCCAGTGCCGACGCCGAGTGTGCCCAGAGGACCTGGATCCATCCAACCGCCCGGTTTATGCGGCCGGACGACGGAGCCGGAGAAGGTCACAATGTCGCCGCCGTCGCCGATGTAGACGGTGTCTTCGAGCAGGAATTCGTTGATCTCATGGCACAGGCGGACGGGATGAATCGGCACTTCGCCGGCGGCAATAATCTTGTCGTTCTTGCCTTGGCTTTTGGCTTCATCCTCACGCAACATTTTGAGGAAGGCGTCGTGTTTGCCGGTGGTATCGCCCTTGGACGCCTCGCACATCGCATTGACGATGGTTTTCAGATTGCCGACCAAACCGAAATCAAAATCCCGGTTGTTGCCGACATTCTTGTAATCCATGTCCATGATGATGATCTTCGCCTTGGGATTGAGGCGGCGCCCGTAACCCATGCGGAAATCAAGCGGCGTGCCGGCCAGCAGGATCACGTCGGCGTTATCGAAGGCGGTCTTGCGCGAAGGCATGAAGGCGTGCGAATGATCGCGCGGCAGAGTTCCGCGCGCCGAGCCGTTCACGTAAATCGGCATGTTGAAGTGCTTGGAGAAACGGTCGATGGCGTCGTGCGCGCGGCAGGTACGGGCTTGCGTTCCGAACAACGCCACGGGGCGCTCGGCGTTGGCCAGTAACTCCGCCACTTGCTGCACAATGTTGGGGTCGCCCAGGAATTCCGGAGCTCCGCCATCTCTACCTTTGACGCGGTAGTTCTTGGGGTAGCGGACCTTGGACGCTTCCACCTTGCCATCCATAATGTCGTGCGGGATTTCGAGGAAGCCGGGGCCGGGCGCGCCGTTATACATCTCACGGAACGCGATGCCCATCATTTCCGCCACGCGGTCGGTAGTCATAACCAGCGAAGCGAACTTGCTGACGGGCGTCATCATTTCGGTGTGGCGCAATTCCTGCAGGCCGCCCATGCGGTATTGCTTCAGCGCGGAGTTCCCGCCGATCAACAGCATCGGGCTTTCGGCGCGAAACGCATTGGCCATGCCGGTGACGGCATCGGTGGTTCCCGGACCCGCGGTTACGACGGCGCAACCCAATCCGGTGATGCGCGCGTAGGCGTCGGCGGCGTGCGCGGCCACTTGCTCATGCCGGACGTCGACAATCTCAATCCCCTCGTCGATGCAGCCGTTATAGATGTCGACGATGTGCCCGCCGGAAATCGTAAAGATGTGCTTGATGCCCTCCTGCTTGAGCATCTTGGCCACAATCTGACCGCTGGAGACCATTTCTGGCGTGGCAGCGGCTTGGGTGTCGGGGACGTTGGCGGTAGCGGTTTCCATGATATTACTCCTAGGTAATGGGGGACTCAGGGCCGGGGAATTCGTAATTTTCGGGATCAGTGCGCAAGGCGAATCTTCGCGGTCAACGAGCGAATTTTTCAGTCTATCAGATCGCGCCCTGTGCCGAGCCCATTTTCGCCGATTCTTCACAAAAATAGTGGATTCCCGGGCGTCAAGCCGCGTACTCTAGAGCATGGCCGGAAAGCGATATCTCGTCGGACTTGCCGCTGTCAGCGTCGGCATTGTTATTTTGATCGGCGCCTGGTTCAGGGCGTCCGGGCCCGTCTCCGCGGCGTCCAGTGGACCGTCCTTCATTGCTTTCGAGAGCGGGCATGTACGGCCGCTGGCCATGTCGCCCGATGGCAAAATGATCTTCGCGGTAAACACGCCCAACGGCACGCTGGAAATTCTAGACCTGGCTTCCGGAGCGCCAGGACCATTTCGGATTCCTGTCGGACTGGAGCCTGTGGCGGTGGCGGCCCGCAGTAACACGGAAGTCTGGGTGGCCAACCACTTGTCCGACAGCGTCAGTATCGTAAGCTTCAAGGGCACGCCGCATGTGACGCGCACGCTGGTTGTCGGCGATGAACCGCGCGATATCGTGTTCGCGGGAAATCCGCTACGGGCGTTCATCACCACGGCGCATCGCGGGCAGCAGCTTACCGATCCTTCTATCGCGAAGGTTCCTGGGGCAGGGGATCCGCAATTGGCCACCGCTGGTGTTCCTCGCGCCGACGTTTGGATTTTCGATCCCGACCACCTGGATACTACCTTCGGCGGGACTCCCGTACGTATCATGAGTTTCTTTACGGATACACCTCGGGCGCTGGCCGTGAGTCCGGACAAGAGCACGGTGTATGTAGCGGGATTCAAGACAGGCAATCAAACCACCACGATTTTGCAAGCGCGCGTCTGCACGGGGTTTCAGCGCAAGCCGTGTACGCTGCCGGATGGCGTTGTTAGCCCTGGCGGAAATCCTGGCCCGGCTACCGACGCGAAAGGCGAGCCGGCGCCGGAAGTTGGATTGATCGTGAAGTTCAATAACCAGACCGGACACTGGGAGGATGAATTACGCCGGTCGTGGGATGGCTCTGTACGTTTCACCCTGCCGGACACCGATGTGTTCGCGATTGACGCCAACAGCCTGACCCCGAAGACATCCTTCGCGCACGCGGGGACGACGCTCTTCAATATGGTGGCGAATCCGAAAAGCGGGAACCTCTATGTGTCAAACACCGAAGCCTTCAACGAAGTACGTTTCGAAGGACCGGGGACTTTCGCCGGCCATACCGTTCAGGGCCATTTGGCAGAGGCGCGGATTACGGTGATTTCGGGCTCCACGGTCACGCCGCGACATTTGAATCGACACATCAATTACTCGGCCTTAGCCGGATCGCCGCAGTTCGACGCCGGTGCGAAGGCACATAGCTTGTCGATGCCGCTGGACATGGTGGTGTCGAGCGACGGCGCGACGCTGTATGTGGCCGCATTTGGATCCAGCAAGGTGGGTGTGATTCCCACGGACGCGTTGGAAGCGGGCACGTTCAATCCTGTCACCGCCAGCGCCAACTACATACCCGTGAGCGGGGGCGGCGTGAGCGGCTTGGTTTTAGATGAAGCTCGCGGATATCTGTGGGTGATGACGCGCTTCGACAACGCCATCAAGGTTATCGATCTCAAAACCAAACAGGAGATCGCAGGTTTCGTGCTGCCGAATCCGGAGCCCGCCTCCGTCGTCAAAGGGCGGCCGATGCTGTACGATGCCCCGCGGTTTTCGGGCAATGGCGAGGCGTCGTGCGCCAGTTGTCATATTTTCGGGGACATGGACGATTTGGCGTGGGATTTGGGCAACCCCGACGCCACTGTCACCAAGAGTTCGATCCCGATTGTGTTCAAGGGGCTGCTCACATTTCTGGCGTCGACGGGCGGAACCGGGCTAGCCTCGCCGCTGAACGGCAGCGGCACTCCGGAAGATTTTCATCCCATGAAGGGGCCGTTCACAACGCAAACGTTGCGCGGTCTGCGATTCTCCGGCGCGATGCACTGGCGTGGCGACCGTTCGGTTGGAGAGCTGGGCAGCGATCCGTTTGACGCGAGTACCTCCTTTAATAATTTCTCCGGCGCATTTCAGGGACTGATTGGCAGTGCTAACCAGCCGTCCGCGGCGGAAATGCAAAGCTTCACCGACTTTCAGTTGCAGGTGATGCCGCCGCCGAATCCGATTCGCAACTTGGATAACTCTTTGAACGCGGCGCAGAAGAGGGGAGCCGCCTTTTATTCGGGAGCCCGTCCTTCTGACGGCGTGAATAGCGAGATTGTCGACAGGTTTTTTGGCAAGTCTTCCTTTAATTGCGATGGCTGCCACACGCTGGATGCGTCCAAGGGATTCTTCGGCACCGGCATGAGCCAGAGCTTCGAAGCTCTTCCACAGATCGTAAAAATACCTCACTTGCGAAATGCCTACGCCAAGATCGGCATGTTCGGCGCTCCCGCGGTCAGCTTTTTCGATCAGGCGGATAGCGGAGCGATGGGGCCTCAGGTTCGCGGTTTTGGTTTTTCCGGGGACGGCTCGGCGGATACGCTATTTCGATTTCTCACTGCATCCGTTTTTCGCCCCACATCGAACTCCGGATTCCCGCAAACCGATCCGGATGGCACGCGGCGTGATGTAGAGCAGTTTCTACTGGCGTTCGATACGGATCTGGCTCCTATCGTGGGGCAGCAGGTGACGTTGACGGGAGATAACGCCGGGTCCGCGAACGCGCGCGTGGATTTGCTGATGCGCCGGGCGGCCGCTCCATTCATCTCGAAGGCGTTAGGCGGAACGTCGATGGAGTGTGACTTGGTGGCGACGGTCGCACGCAACGGGCGCGTCATGAACTTGCTTTACGATCCAGTGCGGAGTCTGTTTCTTGCCGACAACGGATCGAGCCTTTCGGATAGTGCTTTGCGAGCGCTGGCAGCGGTGCCGGGTCAGGAAGTAACCTACACCGCCGCGACTCCGGGTTCCGGGCGCAGGCTGGCGGATCAGGATCGAGCGTCGACGCAAAACCGGAGGCGGTGAGACTAACTGTGCGCCGCAAAGTTGCCAAGGCAGGGGCAAGCCGTTAGCATGAAAGTAAGGCCCCGATAGCTCAGTTGGTAGAGCGCCAGTTTTGTAAACTGGATGTCGCTGGTTCAA
>JBDTSJ010000058.1:0-231123 GCA_039931205.1 Acidobacteriota bacterium | reverse complement strand
TCCGGAAATCAACATGCACTCGGTGAAGAACCGCTTCCTGATGCGCATCAAGAACATGACCGGTGAGTTGTACCGGCGCAACTGGTTCTCCATTACCGCGCGCGACATCGTCGTGGTGGGAGCTTGCCTGGCGCATGAGTGGTCTTCGTTGAAGGCGTTCTGGTACCTGGCGCAAAACTGGCGGCGGGTGGTGGAAAAACGGCATGAGATCATGAAGCGGCGGCGCGTGAAGGACGAATACATTTCCGCCTGGTTCTCCTATCAGCCCGTCAGTTTCCCTGCGCCCCGCCCATCGGCGCGAGCGTTGGCCCGGGCACGTTCGGCCCGCGGTTAAGGGTACAATCCCTAGGTGAGATTTGCGATCGTCGGCACGCGGGGCATACCAGCGCGCTATGGCGGTTTTGAAACCTTCGCGGAAGAGCTTTCTACGCGGTTCGCGCAACGCGGACACACCCTGACCGTCTACGGCCGCACACGCCACACCGCCCCTTCTTATCGAGGTGTGCGCTTGGTATACCTGCCGACCATCCAGCACAAATACTTCGACACCATCGCGCATACCTTCCTTTCCACCCTGCATGTGGCGGCGCTGCGAGGCTACGATGCGGTGCTCTATTGCAACGCGGCGAATGCCGTGTTCACGTGGATGCCGCGCATTCTAGGCATGCCGGTGGCGCTGAATGTGGACGGCCTGGAACGCAATCGCAAGAAATGGAATGTGCTGGCGAAGACCTGGTACCGCGTTTCCGAATGGCTGGCTACGTGGATGCCCAACGCGGTGGTTACGGACGCGAAAGCAATCGAAGATTACTATCGCCAGCATTATGGACGCGCCTCGTCGATGATTCCCTATGGCGCCGAGGTGGGTCCGGTAGCGACCACGGAAGTGCTCGATAAACTGAAGCTGAAAGCGCGCCAATACTTTCTGTACGTCAGCCGCATGGAGCCGGAGAACAACGCGCTCCTGGTTCGGGAAGCGTTTGAAACCCTCGCAGGCGACGTCCAGCTGGCGCTCATCGGCGACGCTCCGTACGCCGCCGATTACATCGCCAGGGTTCGCGACACGCGGGATGCGCGCGTAGTGATTCCAGGGGCGATTTACGGAGCTGGCTATCACGAGTTGGGATCGCACTGCTTCGCGTATGTCCACGCGACGGAGGTGGGCGGCACGCATCCCGCGTTAATCGAAGCCATGGGGCGGGGAGCTCTCACGCTGTATCTCGACACTCCCGAGAATCGCGAAGTGGCCGGCGAAGCTGGCCTCGCATTCACGCATCAGAATCTCGCCGGCGTGATGCAAGTGGTGCTGGCGATGTCCGAAGAAGAGCGGGAACTGTGGCGTGCGCGCGCCATGCAGCGGGTTCGGGAACGCTATAGCTGGGACGCGGTCACGGACGCGTATGAGAAGCTGTTAACGGGGTTGGTGAAACAGAAACGATGAGAAGTTGGCTCGAGGTATCTCTAGGCCGGATTCGCGAGAATTTCCTCGCAGTGCGCGAACTTGTCGGCACGGACGTGGAAGTGATGCCGGTGGTGAAAGCGGATGCCTACGGGCATGGAGCTTTGGAAGTGGCGCGCGTGCTGGAAGACGAGGGTGCGGCTTGGCTGGCAGTCTCGAACGTGGAAGAGGGCGTCGCGCTGCGGCGGGCCGGGATGAAGGCCCGCGTGTTGGTGATGGCCGATTTTCTGCCTGAAAACCGGCCTGCCCTGGAGGAGTTCGGGCTCACCCCCGTCATCCACTGCCTGGAAGATTTGCGGCAAACCGAAGTCCCGTATCATCTGAAGATCGATAGCGGCATGGGCCGCCTGGGCGCGCGCGAATCCGCTGCGGAAATTGCAGCGGCAGTGGCGGCGAATCCTTCCCCGCTGGAAGGCGTGATGACGCACTTTGCGTCGTCGGCAAATTTCGATAGCCGCCAGACTGAAGAACAGATCGCGCACTTTGAGCAGGTATTGGAAGTGCTCCGCACCGGTGGCCATGCGCCGCGTTACGTGCACGCGTCCAGCACCAACTCCATCGCCTATCAACGAAAAAACGCCTGGGGCAATTTGGTGCGTCCGGGGCACGCGATTTATGGCTACGTCTCGTCGGCCAAAGGAGCTCCACGCGCCCATCTGGAAGTGCAGCCGGCTTTGAGTTGGAAGGCTACCATTCTCGCGACGAATGACGTCCCCGCCGGCGCGCGGATCGGTTACGGCGGCATCCATACAGCGGAGCGGCCGATGCGCATCGCCGTGCTGGCGGCCGGCTACGCCGATGGAATTCCCCATAGGCTGGGAAATCGCGGGCAGGTGATCGTGAACGGAAAGTTCGCTCCTATCATTGGCGCGGTATCGATGGATTTGACTACCATCGACGTGACCGATTGCCCTGAGGCAAAGGTGGGACATGCAGTTCTGCTACTGGGTGAAGAGGGCGGCGTGTCCATCAACGCGCAGCAGATGGCCCGCATGGCGGGAACAATTTCGTATAGCGTGTTATGCGGAATCAATCCGCGCGTGAAGCGCGTTTACGTGGACTAGCGGTTCGCTTCACGCCAACCGTCAGCTGGTAGCTGACCCCGACGAGTTCCTTCACTTCGCCCCAATCCACCTTGCCTCGATCCAGCCGCAGGCCCACCCAGCCGCGCGGGCCGATATAGGCAGGCAAGTAAAACCGTTCCGGTTGGGATTGCACTAGCGCAGTGTTGTCGCCGGAGTGAACCTTGCATGTGACGGCGATGATGCCATCCCCGTGATGACTGTTCAGAAAATACGCGAAGACTTTCTTGCGCGCGCGAAATGTTGCGTGTGAGCCGCTCGCTTCGCAAGTGGCCTCGGGAAGCTCCAGGCAGATGCGCGTCAGTTTTTCGAGCAGCGCGGGCGCGCCAGTCATCTTGCCCTCCTCTACTTTGGAGGTAGTGTACGTGGGGGCAAGTCGCGGAGTCAAGACTAAGAGAAATCCTCGCGACAAAGCTTCCCGTTCGCCCTATCATCCACATTGACACGCAGGAGAAACGAGAGCACAATGAGGCCAGCTTGAAAGGAGTAATGTGTGGCCGGCCGATGATGGGCCGGTGGAAGTCAACAAAGGAGGGCTTGCATGGAGCCTGACAATTCCAGGGCGGTGCCAAGCAAAATGTCATCGGAGGCTTGATCACACGATCCGCCGGACTGCACTGAATGTGCTGCAAGGCCACAACGACCATATGATGGCGTGATACGTGGAACGCAAGATGAACCGTTTGTTTGCTGCCGCCCTTCTTAACTCTTCTACAAAAACATCCATCAGTATTTCATCGTCTTCCTCGTTCCCAATCCGTACTTGCGCCTTGAATCTTCCGCATTGCATAAATCCCAATCGCCGATAAAACGTTTGCGCTCGCGTGTTTGTGGCGCGCACCTGAATCACGAATTTCCTGCACGCTGACTGTTGCGCGAATTGCAGGGTAGCTTTGAACAACTCCGCGGCCACGCCACGCCCACGCCACTCCGGCATTAGAAACGTTCCCAGTTGTCCGACATGAGCCATGGATGCGAGAGTGGGTGCCCATACATCCAGGGATTGATACCCGACGATGGCACCCTCGGCCTCGGCTACGTGGACTACTTCACGCCGGGAGAGTCCCGCAAGGTAACGCTGCTGTTGGTTGAGCGGCCAAGGCTCGCTGATAGCGGTGAAAGCGCCTTCCGCGGCGATGCCGGTGAGAATCGCCAGGATGGGTTGGGCGTCGGAAAGGGTAGCGGGGCGGATGATCAAAGGGACGTCACAAATGGAAAGCGGGTTCGCTTCCTACATGGGGAAGCGAACCCGCATTGGACCAAGTAATTTACTGCGGGCGCTTGAAGCGGCCCACCAGCACAGCCTTGCCCAGGATGTGGCCGTTCATGGCCTCCATCACCTGGGCGCGCGTGGCATTCTCATCCAGCGGCAGCTTCGCATCCAGAGCGAACATCTCGAACGTGTAGTGATGGTACGGATTGATGGCCGGGTTGCCCGGTCCCATGTAGGCGTTGGCATTGCCGCGGTTCTTCGCCTGGACGCTGCCATCAGGCAGATTACCGGCGGCCACGCCGCCCGCCAATTCCCTCGCCGTGCCCGGGATGTTGAAAATCAGCCAATGCGTTACGTCTTCCGTAGTCTTGTTGATAGACGGTTCCGGATCGTGCAACAAAATCGTGAACGCCTGCGTGCCGGCTGGCACCTGCGTCCATTCGAGCTTGGGCGAAGGCGCGTTCTGCACGGCCTGCGTGAACTTGTCAGGAATGATGCCGCCGTCTTGGAAGTCGGGCGACGTCAGCGCCATGCCGGGAACGGGAGCAGCCTTGGGAGCGCCGCCTTTGCCTTTGTCCTGCGTGAACGCAACGCCCGCTGCGAGCGTGAATGCGAGTACGGTTGTGAGGATGGTTCTCATAGGTATCAGGATAACTCGTTAGTTGCTGCGTATGAACCTACCCACCAGCACGGCTTTGCCATTAATGTGACCGTTCACAGCTTTGATCACGTCGTCCCGCGTGGCGGTGGCCGGCAGATCCAGCTTGGTGTCCAACGCGAAGAGTTCCCAGGTGTAATGATGCGGCGGGCCAGCCGCGGGCGCGCCGGGCCCGCGATAGCCGGCTACGTTGCCCTGATTCATCCCCTGCATCATTCCATCAGGACCTTGCGCCACCGCCGGAACGTTTTCCGGCAAGCCGGTGGCCGTGCCGGGGATGTTCCAGACGATCCAGTGAATCACGTCGGTGGTGTTGCGGCCAATGGCCACATCGGGATCATGCATATGCAGCACGAACGATTGCGTGTTGGCAGGGACATTCGACCAGGTAAGCGCCGGAGATACCGGCATCGGAACGTTCTGCGTGAATTTGTCGGGAACGATGCCGCCGTCCGGGAAAGCGGTGGTCGTGAGCGTCAGGCTGGGGCCGCCCTTGCCTTTAGCCGCGCCGCCGGGAGCTCCGCCGCCCTTGCCCTTGCCCTGCGTGAACGCTACGCCAGCCGCCAGAGCGACCGCGAGTACGGTGGTCAGAATGGTTCTCATCGAGATAGCCTCCTTGTTTGGTCTAGCTATGTTAGGTCTAGCTATTCTAAATCAGTTTCAGGAAGTCGCGAATGGTCATACGCGCGTCCTGCACGATGGCCCGCAACAGCGGACGTTTGTCCTTCTTCCCGCTCTGCTTGGGAACCACCGTCCGCGCCCCGGTCATCGGATTCCACAAGACCACATGTTCCCCGTTGTCCTGATCGTCCTGAAACCCGGCCTTGTGCAACGCTCGGATGACTTGCGCGGATGTAACGGCGGGTAGCAGCATCGCTCAACAGCTCGAGTCGATAGGAATGGCTTCACCGTGGGCGGCGAGGCTTACCAGATAGATTTCGATGGCCTCGCGAATGTTTCGTTCTGCCTCGTCGATGCTCTCGCCCTGCGTGTGGCAACCGGGGAGCGCGGGAACAGTCGCGACAAAGCCTCCCTCGGGACACTGCAGGATGCGGACACGATAAGCGCAGGCCATGCGGTCAGGATAACAGCAGTACCTAAATGTCTAAATTGCGTACATCGAGAGCGTTCTCCTCGATGAACTTACGCCGCGACTCTACATCCTCACCCATCAGCGTGGTGAAGATTTCATCGCTCGCGACCAAGTCTTCGCAGGAAACTTTCAGCAGCGTGCGACGTTCGGCGTCCATGGTGGTCTCCCACAGCTGCTCGGCATTCATCTCGCCGAGACCTTTGTAGCGCTGGACGTTCACTTCGCGCGCGCCCTGACCCTTGACGTGATCGAGAAGGTCGCGCCACGTCGTCAGCGTCTCACGATCGTTGTCGCGGATCACCGTGAACGGTGGCTGATTCAGTTTCGCGGTCTGCTTCGAGAGCAGCCGCAGGCGCTTGTATTCCGGCTGTGCGGCCAGCTCAGTGTTGATGAAACGCTCGGCTTGGGTGGGATCGCGGAAAGTGACCATCCACGCAGAATGCTCCTCCTCGCGCCGAATGTCGGTTTCAATCTTCATCGCCTTGAGAGCTTCGTGGACGGGCCGGAGGTTGGCTTCTTCCTGGAAATCCGCCTTGCTATCGATGGCGAATTCGGGCCGGGCCAGCACTTCGACCACGCGCGGCTCGCGCAGACGGCGCTCCAGTTTGCGCCAGGTGACTTGCAGCTCGTCGAACTGCATCAGTTGATTGCGCAGCTCGGTTCCTTCGACCACCTCTTTGAGCGAGTTCTCGACTTTGAGGTTCTCCGTCGCGCGGCGCAGGATTTCACGGGTGAATTCCTTGTCGTCCTTGATGTACTTCTCGCTCTTGCCCTTCTTGATGCGATACAGCGGCGGCTGCGCGACAAAGATGTGACCGCGCTTGATCAGTTCCTGCATGTGGCGGAAAAAGAACGTCAGCAGCAGCGTACGGATGTGGCTGCCGTCTACGTCGGCGTCTGTCATGATGATGATCTTGTTGTAGCGAAGACGGGCGACGTCGAAGTCTTGTGCGCCGATGCCCGTGCCGATCGCGGTGATCATGCAGCGGATTTCTTCATGGCCCAGCATTTTGTCGTAGCGCGCTTTTTCGACGTTGAGGATCTTCCCGCGTAAAGGCAGGATCGCCTGATAGCGCCGATCGCGGCCACCTTTCGCCGTACCGCCGGCGGATTCACCCTCCACCAGGAATAATTCGCAGCGCTCCGGATCTTTCTCCTGGCAATCGGCCAACTTGCCGGGCAAACCGCTCGAATCCAGCGCTCCCTTACGACGCGTCAAATCGCGAGCCTTGCGGGCTGCTTCGCGCGCGCGTGCCGCATCGATGGCCTTGCCGACGATTTTCTTCATCACGGCGGAATTCTTGTCGAAGAACTCGCCTAGCTTTTCGTTGACCAGCTGAACAACAAAGCCCTGGATGTCGCTGTTGAGGCGGCCTTTGGTTTGTCCCTCGAACTGCGGCTGCGGCAGCTTCACGCTGACCACGGCGGTGAGGCCTTCGCGCACATCGTCGCCGCTCAGGTTATCCTTGACGTCCTTGAACAGGCCGGCCGCCTGACCCGCGGCATTGATCGTACGCGTCAGCGCGCTGCGGAAGCCGCTTAAGTGCGTACCGCCGTCCACCGTGTTGATGTTGTTCGCAAAGCTGAACACGGATTCGCCATACGTGTCGTTGTACTGCAAAGCCACTTCCATACTGAGCGTGCCCTGCGGAATCTCTCGCTCGCCCTCGATGTGGATGGGCTTGTCGTGCAGAACGCTTTTGCCTTTATTTAGATGCTTGATGAACTCGGCGATCCCACCGCTAAAGTGAAATTCGGTAATGCGCGGCGGATCCTCGCGCTCGTCCGCCAGTGTGATCTTAAGACCCTTGTTCAAAAACGCCAACTCGCGCAAGCGCGTCGACAGCGTATCAAAATTGAACTTCGTCGCGTCCATGATGGACGAGTCGGGCTTGAAAGTAATCTTGGTGCCCGTCTTCTTGCCGGCCTTACCGGACTTCTCCAGAGGAGCCTTGGGAACGCCCTTGGCGTAATCCTGCTCCCACGTCGCGCCCTCGCGCCAGATCTCCAGATGCAGCGCTTCAGACAGCGCGTTTACGCAACTTACGCCCACGCCATGCAGTCCGCCCGAGACTTTATAGGAGTTCGAATCGAACTTGCCGCCCGCGTGCAGCTTGGTCATCACCACCTGCGCGGCGGAGACGCCTTCGTCCTCGTGCATGTCGACCGGAATGCCGCGCCCGTTGTCGATCACTGTGACCGAATCGTCTTCGTGAATAATCACGTTGACTTCGTCGCAGTGCCCGGCCAGCGCTTCGTCGACGGAGTTGTCGACCACTTCGTAGACCAGGTGGTGTAAACCCTGTTCGCCCGTGGAGCCGATATACATCGCGGGCCGCAGCCGAACGGCTTCCAAGCCTTCCAGGACCTTAATGCTAGTAGAGTCGTAAACCTGCGGAGCGTTGTCTTTTGTAGCCATGCTTCCTTGTTTCTTGCTGCTGCGCCGTCTGCTTCAACGTGGCCGGCGCAGTATTTCTTTTAGGACGTTTCCTTATCAGATGCGCATCGGCATGATGACGTAACGATAGTGGTCGGCCTTTTCGCCGCCCGCGCGTAACTCACCTGCGCTGTGCGCGTCCTTGAACAGGAATCGCACATCCTCACTTCCGACAGCGCGGAAGAAGTCGAGCAGGTATTGTGCGTTAAATCCAATCTCGACAGCCGGCCCTTCGTAGGCCACCGGCAGGCTCTCTTCGCTTTCGCCCGTGTCGGATACCGAAGAGTGTACCTTCATTTCACCCGTGCCTACATGCACGCGAATCGCGCGCGAGCGCTCATCCGAAAATTGCGCCACACGTTCAATCGCACCCCGATATTCGTCGCGGTTAATGGTCACGCTGTGCGGCTGCTCTTTCGGCAACACACGTTCGAAATCCGGGAAGTTGCCTGTCAGCTTGCGGCTCAACAAAAGCCGGTCTCCCAGTTCGAAGAAAAGATGGTTTTCGTCGCCGGAGAAACGCACGATCGCGGCCGGATCGGAATCCCCTGCCAGCTTTTGCAGTTCCGTCATGGCCTTGCGCGGCAGCAACGCGCGATAGGCGCCCGTAACGCCAGGAAGATCTTCCGTACTCTCCACCATCGCCAGCCGATGTCCGTCGGTGGCCACCATCGTCAAGCCGCCCTTTTTCAGAACCATCAACGCGCCGTTCAACGTAAAACGGGATTCTTCGGTGGAGATCGCAAAAATAGTCTTGCTGATCATCCCGCCTAATACACCGATCGGCATCTCCGCCAACACCGGCGGCATGGTCGGCAGTTCCGGAAAACTCTCGCGCGACATTCCCGCAATACGCGTACGCGACCGGCCCGAAATAATACTCGCCCAATGATTCTCAAGCGTCTTCACTTGCACATCCGAATCCGGCAATAAACGAACGTAATCCAAAAGCCGCCGTGCCGGTATCGTGCCTGCTCCGCTCTTCTTCACGCGCGCTGGACACGAACAACGAATCCCCAGTTCCAAATCCGTTGCGGTTAACACAATCCGATCCCGGTCCGCTTCTACCAGAACGTTGGAAAGGATCGGGATGGTGGTCTTCTTTTCCACCACACCCTGTGAGAGGTTCAGTTCACGAACCAGATCGGCCCTGCTGACAGTGAATTCCATGGACTGGTGTTTAAACTCCCGCGAAAGAGTCTCTATTCTTGTCTATCTAAAGAAGGCAGATAGAAACTAGATTCATAGGGACTGTTGAAACGTTGATTTCCTTCTAAATTATAGCAAGACTGAGGGGTTAATTCCACGAAAGTTGTGGGTTTCCGTGTGCCACCACAGCGGTAAATACCAGGGCGGCCAGTTCGTCCACACGATTCAACAGGAGTTTCACACAGCCCTTTGTGGATAACACAATCAACTTCATTGGATTGAATCGGTTAAGCTGTGGAGCAAGCTGTTAAGATCGGAATCTTCCGTCCGCAAGCGGTCGATTTTCTGTACCGAATGCAGCACCGTGGTGTGATGTTTACCACCAAACATCCGGCCAATTTCAGGCAGCGATGCGCGCGTCAGATCCTTGATCAGGTACATCGCGATCTGGCGCGGGTACGCCACCAGGCGAGCATTCGATTTCTGCTTGATCTGCGCCGGAGTTGTATTGAACTTATCCGCCACCGCGCGCAACACCGATTCCATGGTGATGCGTTTCTCGGTCGACCCGGTGAGATGCTTCAGATTCTGCTGGGCCATCTGTAGCGTGATCGGCGAGTGGCTCATGGACGAATACGCGATCAGCTTCACCAAAGCGCCTTCCAGCTCGCGCACGTTGGATTTGGTTTTGGTGGCAATATAGATACGGACTTCTTCCGGAAGATGTACCTGGTTCTGCTCGGCGATCTTGTCCAGGATCGCCATCTTGGTCTCCAGATCGGGCGCCTGCACATCCACCATCAGGCCCCACTCAAAGCGCGAGCGGAGACGTTCCACCAGCCCCGGCATGCTCTTGGGCGGCGAATCGCTGGAAATAATGATTTGCTTGGAGCTTTCGTACAACTCATTGAAAGTGTGGAAGAACTCTTCTTGCGTGCCTTCACGGCCGGCCAGTATCTGAATATCGTCAATCAACAGCACGTCGGCGGAGCGATAGTGTCTGCGGAAGGCTTCCTTATTGTTGGCCTTGATGCAGCTCACCATCTCATTCATGAACCGCTCGCTGGACGTATAAACCACCCGCATGGACGGGAATTCTTTCAGCAGCGCCAGGCCGATGGCGTGCATCAGATGAGTCTTTCCCATGCCGACGCCGCCATAGATGAACAAGGGATTGTAGTTTCGCGAAGGACTCTTGGCCACCGCTTGAGCGGCAGCGTGCGCGAACTGGTTGCAGGAGCCCACCACGAAGTTCTCAAAACTGAACTTAGGATTGAGCTGGCCAGCCGCCGAGGCAAAGGCCGGTTCCGCGACATAGGCGCCTGGGGTGCGCGAGACAACAGCAGCTGGACCCGTCTTCGGAACAAAAATAACCCGCGCCACGGAAAGCGGTGTCGCGCGAATAAAATCTTCGATGAAATGCGAGTATTCCTGCTCGATGAAATCCTTAGTGACTTGATCCGGCACGTGTATCTGTAGGACGCCTTGTTCTAAGGAGTCCAGGGAAGTCCGCGAAACCCAGTTTTCAAACTCCTGGGGCGCAATTCTTTGGGCCAAGTGGGCTTTGATCTGCTCCCACGCATTCTCTTGGGATGGTGCCATTACGGCTGCTGTATTAGACTGCCCGTGCACTTCTCGTCTCCTCTGGTCAACATCCTCTGGTAAACAAGCGACAAAAATCCCACAACATTTCCACAATCTGTGGAAATTCGGTGTCGAACCTTTGATAATCTGTCTGGGGAACTCTCGATTGCCAGTGAGTGAGTTCAGGTCGAAACGGGACGCTGATCCCCTTCACTGGGTTCTAAGCATACCACAAATTATCCGCAGGGGAAGACAAAGTTATTATTTTTTGAAGTGTTTATTTTCATTCACTTACGGACGAAAAACCCCAATCTCCCACACCACAAAACATTTCCCATAGAGGACGTTTCCTGGCTCATCGCCCGCGAATGGTGCTAGTGATAACCCCAGTTTTTCCACCAGATCGACCCCACAAAAAGGGGTCTGCCGCCGTCTTCTGTTTCGTGGGAGACTGGATGAAGATTCATTTCTAGTTCTGTTGAAACAAAGCACTCTTTGGTCCGTCAGAGTGAAGAGGTCGAAGTGTCTGCCGTGATCGAATGGAGTAATCGATGGATCGCCCGTGGAACTTTGGCCCCCCAACCTTCGTCTGAAGTTGTTACACCAGCGAGTGTTGCAGAAGTAAAGCGTACGGAATCAAGTTCCCCAAAACCGGCCTGGAGCGATATATCTCCAGAGGAGAGATCAAGTTGAAAACGAAGTGGAAAGTTGTCACAGGTATTTTGGTTCTGGCTGCGGTAGCAGGCGGCACCATCGCCAGCATTAAGTTTCGCCAGCAGGGTCAGGTAACCGTTCAGACGACGGCCGCCACCCGCGGCGCGCTGACGTCTTTGGTCTCCGCGTCCGGTGAGATTAAGCCAAGGAATTACACCAACTTGGCCGCGAACGCCCAAGGCCGAATCGCAGCCTTAATGGTCAACGAAGGCGATTATGTCCACAAAGGCCAAGTGGTGGCAAAAGTGGAAAGCGTACAGGCGCAAGCGGATCTTGAGGCCCAGCAAGCGAACCTTGCATCGGCCGAAGCAGATGCCGCTTCCGCCGAAGTCGGCGTCAAAGTGCAGGACGACGCCATGGCGATGCAGCAGGCCACCATAGACCGCACCAGAGCTCAAATGGAACAATCCAAACTGACTTTCCAGAGGACAGCGGATTTGTGGGAAGCCAAAGTCATCGCCAAGCAGGAGTACGATCAGCGCCGCGCCGAGTATGAGCAGCAGCAAGCCGGTATGCGCGAAGCCCAGTTGCGGCTGACCCAGATGGGCTCCCAGCGTTCGCAAACCCTTGCATCCATTAACGCCTCTCAACGGCGGGTGGCTCAGGCTCGGGCGCAGATGAACCGCGTGGCGGACGTTCTGGCTAAATATGATGTGATCGCGCCCCTGGATGGCGTCGTCACCAACCTGCCGGTGCGGCTCGGCGAGACTGTCGTGCCCGGCGTTCAGAACTCCGCGGCCTCCGCGGTTATGACCATTGCCGACATGAGCGTGATCACGGCTGAGGTCAAAGTGGACGAGACCGACATCGTGACGCTGAAGCTAGGTCAAGCGGCCACCATCACGATTGATGCCGTGCCGGATCAGACATTTCCCGGCCATGTCATCGAAATCGGCAACACGGCCATCCTGCGGTCGACCGGAGCGGTAGCCGCGAACAATACCTCATCGAATGAAGCCAAGGATTTCAAGGTCGTCATCGCCCTTGATGATCCGCCGTCCAAGGTTCGTCCGGGCCTGTCGTGCACGGCCAAGATCGTAACGGCCATGCAACAGGACGTGATCGTAATCCCGCTGCAGGCCTTGACCGTACGCCAGAAGGGCGATTTGGCGGAAGCGGCCACAAAAGCGGCGCTGAAGGGCAAGGAACAAGCGCCGGTCAAAGACGGCAACAAGCCCATCGATATCGCCGCGCAGCGCGAAAGCCGCGAAGAAGTAATAGGATTGTTCGTGATCAAAGACGGAGTGGCGCAATTCCGCCACGTCGAAACAGGCATCACCGGCAGCACCGAGATTGAAGTCACTAGCGGCCTGGAAGCAGGCGAGCTTATCATGGTGGGACCCTATCAAATGATTCGCAATCTACGCCCCGGTTCCAAGGTGATCATCGACAATCGCACCGGCGTGGAGATTGAGCAAAAGGGATAGCGGTTCAACCTCCATGACACCAGCGGCAGTTCCTACAAAGGCGACAGACAAAGCCGCCCTGGGCGCGCAGTTACGGCGCGACGGCGTGATCATTCGGACCTGGGATCTGATGAAAACCTATGTCATGGGCGATCAGACCATCCACGCGGTCGCGGGCGTGGACGTCGAAATCCATAAAGGCGAATACGTCGCCATCATGGGGCCATCCGGATCCGGTAAATCGACGCTGATGAACTTAATCGGCTGCCTGGATTCGCCGTCTTCGGGCTTGTATTACCTAAACGGCAGCCTGGTCAGCGATATGGACGACGATGAGCTGGCGCGCATCCGGAATAAGGAAATCGGCTTCGTCTTCCAGACCTTCAACCTGCTGGCTCGGGCCACCGCGCTGCACAATGTCGAGTTGCCGCTCATTTACGCGGGACTTTCGTCATCCCAGCGTGCCGAGAAAGCCAAAGCCGCTCTGCGGGCGGTCGATCTGGAGCAGCGCATGCTGCACAAGCCCAGTGAGTTGTCCGGCGGCCAACGCCAGCGCGTCGCCATCGCGCGAGCCTTGGTGAACGACCCGTCCATCCTGTTGGCCGACGAACCCACGGGCGCTTTGGATTCGGCCACCGGTGTCGAAATCATGGCTTTGTTCCAACGCCTGCACGATCAAGGCAACACCATCGTGCTGGTTACCCACGAACACGATATCGCCCAGCACGCCCGCCGCGTCATCCACATCCGCGACGGCAAAGTGGAACGCGACGAAGCGGTCGCTAGAAGTTAGTGGTCAAAGCTAGTCGTTGACGTCGATGTTCTCGACAAAACAACTATGGAACGCGTGATCCATTAAATCCAGCGTCAGCTCTTTCGGGCGATTCTCAAAATTAATGATGTCGATGGCGTGGCTGATGATGTCGCGCGGATGGCAGCGCCGGTAGCGCTTCCCACCCTGCACGTAGTGTTTTTCAATAAAGGCTTCCGCCAGTCCCGGCGGGCAGGCCAGTTGTTTCGACGCGGCGAAGCGCTCAAAGATCTGAATGTATTCCGGAACGTTGGGGCTGCGCAGGAACATCTTGTACTGAATGCGGCGCAGGAACGCCTCGTCGCCCAGGTTATCCGGACGCAGATTGGTGGAAAAGATCAGGAACGCCTCGAAGGGCACCGTCATCTTGCCGCCCGATACGAAGCTCAAATAGTCGATGTGGCGTTCCATGGGCACGATCCAGCGGTTGAGAATTTCCGCCGGCGTCGCCTTTTGGCGGCCAAAGTCATCCACCAGATAGATACCGTTGTTCGCCTTCACCTGAAAGGGAGCATCGTAGACCTTCGAGACGGAGTTGTAGCTCAGATCCAGCATGTCCATGGTGAGCTCGCCGCCGGTGACGATGAACGGACGTTTGCACTTGAACCAGCGTCCGTCAAAGCCGCTGTCCCTGCCCAGAGAAAGAACACTGGGCTGATCGTCGTCGATCTTCTGGTGATAGATCGGATCGTAAACCTGAATAATGTTGCCCTGGCTTTCGATCGCATAAGGCATATAGATGGGCGCCGTCTCCACCTTGAATAGAGCTTCGGCCAGCGCGGTCTTGCCGTTGCCCGGCTGTCCGTAAATCAGGAAGCTTTTATTGGAATTGACCGCCGGGCCGATTTTCGACAGAATGTCCTGCTCCACAACCAGGTGGTTGAAAGCTACTTTCAGCGATTCCGGGTTGAGCCAGTTGTTCTTGAGCTTCTGGTGGCGCACCACCTCCACGTACTGATACAGCGGCACGGGCGCCGGTCCAGCGTATTGGTTGTTGTCCAGGTGCTCCCGCGTGGTGGCGCGTCCGGCTTCCGTCAGGAAAAACACGCCCGAGCTGTTTCCCATGCCCAAAGACTTGCGGACGCCCACGGTATGCGTGCGCTTGTGGGACTCCAGAATCTCATCGATCAAACTGAAGTCGAGCCCCAAGAGGCTCGCGATTTCACGGCCCAGCAATTCCCCCCGAAAGTATAAGTACTTTAGAATCAGCTGTTCGATGACGGAGATGGAAATACCACTGTCCTCGATGGAAACCGGCACAGGCGGGCGAACACCCGCGTTATTAACTTGTGCTGCTAAGGAATTGAGAGAATCGGCAAGGGCGCTCACGAACGGAAATCCTCCGGGGTACAACCTTATATCGGAAGTATTAGAGGAGTCCTACAGCCGATAGTTCGAGACTCAGTTCCGCAACAGAGCCCAGCTCAGTTCCGTAACAAAGCTTGGATACCGTCTTCGTAGGTACCCTTGCTAACCAGTCCCTCGTGGAATCCCGCGATGCGGCCCTGGCGATCGATGAAATACGTGCTGGGCAAAGCCTGCACGTCTTTGTAAGGCGAGGGCATTTTCTGGTCGTCGAGCAGAACCCGGTAGTTAAGCTTCTTGGCCTCGATATAAGGTTTCACCGCCGCCCAGCCTTCCTCATCCGCCGAAACCCCGACGACCGCAAACCCGCGGTCTTTATAGGTCTGCTCAAATTCCTTGAACCACGGAATCTCCACTTGGCAGGGCCCGCACCAGGTGGCCCAGAAGTTGAGCAGGACCACTTTGTCCTTATAGTCCGAGAGCTTCACTTCCGCGCCATTGGCGTCCACCAATTTGAAATCCGCCGCGGAATGCCGCTTGTCCGGCTCGATCAGGTCCATCTTGCCGCTCTGCGGAGCGAAGTTGTAGGTGATCGCCAGCGCCCCGGCGATCATCGCCCCCCAAGCCAAAGTGTTTCTCAGTGCCACCGAATAGGCTCCTATGTCCGCCTTACAGAACTATGGTGGCACACACAGAGTTACAGTAGTCGGTATGACCCCAGCGATCCTCCAACGCATCGCGCTTGTGACCATTTTGACAACCGCAAGCGCACAGCAATTTCCACCGCTGGACCAAGCCAACCCGCCTCTGTCCAGGACGCTCAGCACTCTGCGCTTCTGCATGACGGCCAGGAAGAATATTCCGCGTAACTCCGCGATGCCCCTATTCACGTTTGAATTCGCGGAGCCGGGGGCCACCGGCAAGGTGCTCATCGATGATAAGGAGGTTCAGACGTTCAAGGCGGAGCGCCACCTGAAAATCAAGGCCGACGTCGCCGCCGGGAACCATCGCTTCGACTTCATCCTGGACCGCCCAGCGCTCAACACGCTGATGTCCAGCCACGACGACTTCAAATATTGCCAAGGGTAAGCTATGCCGCTTCGCGCGGCAGCCTCACCAAAAGCTTTCCGTAAAGCCGGCATCGAGCGGCTATGTCGGCGGGACGCGCCCAATCGAAGCCCATGGCAGCCCAATCCGGATCGGCTGGATCCAGGCCCAGCGACTCGATGTAGTAGCGATCCACCACCACATACTGCCGGCGGTAGGCCAGCAGATATCCGTTGTTCGAGGCGCGCATTTCGGCGGCCTCGGCATAGGTTTTGTACCACAGGTTGAAGTGTGCTCCGCACGACTTGGGACAGAGAATCGCACCGAACTCCTCCGCGCATTCTCTTCCAGCTAATGTCTTCTTCGCCGCGGGCCAGTTCGGAAATCCGAACTCTCGGGCGATCACTTCGAGACAATGGCTGCGGCGTACGGACACCAACGCCGCCGCCAACGCTTCGTAACTCGTCTTGCGAAAACTGGGTAAGGATCGCAAACGCCCCAGCGCACGATGGTCGCCAGCTTGAATGTGACGGTGCAGGATCTCCGCGCGCGTCTTTACTTCCTGAATGGGATTCATGGAAAAGGCTCCTCTCACACTGAATGAGGGTGAAAGCTTCTTTTTCCCTTGAAAGGACGGCGCCCCTGGAGCACCTGTTCCTACTATAGCGTCTTTACTTTTTAGACCGCAAAGCGTCCACACTCCACGGCCCCGGTCCCGCCGCGCACAGCCACAGGAACGTGAAGCAATAGAGCACCGTGATTTCCCCTTGGTTCAGGATGGGGAAGAAGCTCATCGGTAAATGCACCATGAAATAGGCCACGGCCATTTGCCCGCACAGAAGGAAAGCCGTAGGCCGCGTGAACAGGCCCAGAATGATCAGCGCTCCGCCAAATGTTTCCAGCACGCCCGCCACGCCCATCATCGACATCAGCTCAGCCTTGCTGCCACCCAGGCCTCCCAACCAGCCGAAGAATTTCTGATACCCGTGCAGCGAAAACGTGAACCCCGCCACAATCCGCAGCACGGAGCGTAATTGTGGTTCCCAAGGGGCAAGAAAGGTCATGCGGCTACGGTAACACAGCCTTCCCCACAAGTCCGAAAACCGCCCCTGCCGCCACCAGCCAAGCCGAATTCCACTTGTAGTGAAAGAGCGCCGCGAAACTAGCCAGCGCCAGCAAGATGGTGAAAGGATCCACTACCGCGGAGCGCCCCAAGTCCCAGGTGACCACCGCCATCAGCGCGAGCGAAGCCGCGTTTACTCCATTCAGCGCAGCTCCCGCCACGGGGGACTTACGAATGCGAGGAACCAGCGGTCCGCTGATCGCAACAAAGAAAAACGCCGGTGCGAAGATCCCAATGGTGGCCACAACGGCTCCAGGAAGACCGCCCAGCAGGTAGCCGATGAAAGTCGCCGTCGTGAAAACCGGCCCGGGGGTGAACTGGCCCACGGCGATCGCGTCCAACAATTGCGCTTCGCTAAGCCAATGCCAGCGCTCGACCAGGTCAGACCGAAGAAACGCCAGCAGCACATAGCCGCTGCCATATAAAACGGAGCCGACTTTCGCGAAAAAGAGAAATAGCGGCCACAGTCCAAAGGGCGCGGCAGCGAACATCGTGGCGCGCCGCGCGAATCCCGCGCCCAACGCGGCCAGCAGTAGAATCAACAGCTCGTTCACCCCCGATATCGCCAGCGCGATGGAAACAACAAATGCCGCCACCGCGGCAGGAGTCTTCAGCGCGGACCGCGCCAGGTCCCACACAGCCAGCATCACGATAGCGATGATCACCGGCTTGACGCCGTAGAGAATCCCAGCCGCCTGCGGCAGCGAACCGTAGCGAACATAAGCCCATGCGCACGCGGTGACAATCAGCGCCGCCGGCAGAATGAAACATACGCCCGCGGTCATCAATCCGCGCCAACCAGCCCGCCGATGTCCAATGTGAATCGCGAGCTCCGTCGAATTCGGCCCAGGAATCAAATTCGCGGCGCCCACCAGATCCAGAAATTCGTCCGCCGAAAGCCACCCGCGCCTCCGCACCACCTCGTCATGCATCATCGCGATGTGCGCCGCAGGCCCGCCGAATGCCGTGGTGCCGAGCTTTAAAAAGAGACGCGCGAGTTCGGCAACAGGAGTCATGCGGACAAGTGAAAGCAGTATACGACGGCCGCCCTCCGATACACTAGATGAGAGTGAGTGCCTATGCCGCGTTCTCATCGCGGAACTACCGATATCTTTTGGCCGCCGCCTCCAGCTCCATGCTGGGACAGCAGATGCTTTCCGTCGTCGTTGCGTGGGACTTGTATCGCATTACACGCTCCGCGCTGGCGTTAGGCAATGTCGGACTCGCCCAGGTGCTTCCCGTCTTCCTGTTTACGTTTATCGCGGGCAATATTGCCGACCGCAAGGATCGCAGCCGGACCGGCCTGATTACGCAAACCTCCGCAGGCCTCGTTGGTGTGCTGCTATTCGTGGCAGGCGAACATCGCAGTGTATGGATGATCTATGCCTGCCTGTTCCTGATCGCGACGGCGCGCGCCTTTCAGTGGCCGGTGACATCTTCTATGCTGCCGCAGACCGTCCCCCTGCAACACCTCACCAACGCTGTTTCCTGGAACGGCTCGGCACGCGAGACCGCCACCATGGTGGGCCCGGCGTTAGGCGGCTTCATCATCAGCCAGTGGGGTAGTGAGCCCGTGTACCTGGGCCAGGCGATCTGTTCGCTCATTTCCGCCTACTGCTACCACAACGTCCACGTACCGGCGCTCACGAAAGTGAATCACGATCAGCCAGGGTGGAAGGCCACGCTCGAAGGGCTCAAGTTCGTGTGGCGCGAGAAGGTGATTCTGTCCTCCATGAGCCTGGACCTGCTGGCAGTCCTATTCGGCGGCGCCACCGCCCTGATGCCGATCTTCGCGTTGGACATCCTGCACGTGGGCGCAAAAGGCCTGGGATGGCTGCAGGCGGCCCCCGCCATGGGCGCAGGGCTAATGTCGCTGGCGCTCGCGCACCGCAGCACCATCGGCGCGGCCGGAAAAGCGCTGCTATGGGCCGTGATCGGCTTCGGCGTGGCCACCGTCGTATTCGCCCTGTCCACGAATTTCTGGCTGTCGCTGGCCGCCCTGTTCCTCCTGGGAGCCTTTGACGCCATCAGCGTGGTCCTGCGGATTTCGCTGGTGCAGATGCGCACGCCGGATTACCTGCGCGGCCGCGTAGCCGCCGTCAACGCGCTATTTATTTCCAGCTCCAATCAATGGGGCGCGGTGGAATCCGGAGTTGCCGCCAGCCTGCTGGGCACTGTCCCGTCGGTGGTTTTCGGCGGTATGATGACCATCGTGATCGTGGCACTCATTGGGTGGCGAGCCACCAGCCTCAGGGAGTGGCGCAACTAGTGGCCCCCATCGCAGGCGTCACCTGGCGGGAAAACGTCCCTCTGCGCACCCTCACCCGGTTCGGGCTGGGCGGTCCAGCCCAAATCGTCGCGGATGCCTCTACTCCGGAAGCCCTGATGGCCGCCCTGGACGCCGCCCAGGTAGCCGATATCCCCTACGCCTTGATCGGCGGCGGCAGCAATCTGGTCGCCTCCGATGAAGGATTTCCGGGTGCCGTTCTCCGCTACACCGCCGCCGGAGTGGAAATCGCGGGGGAAGAGATCCGCGTCGAGGCGGGCGTAGTCCTTCAGAATCTTGTAGATGCAAGTGTCGATGCGGGACTGGAAGGCCTCCACACCATGACCGGAATACCCGGCTGGGTCGGCGGAGCCATTTACGGGAACGCCGGAGCCTACGGCCACTCGATTCATGAGTTCATCAGCTCCGTCCGCTATTTCGACGGCGACGGCGTCCGTCAAATCGGCAACGGGGAATGCCAGTTCCGCTACCGCGAAAGTATCTTCAAACAGCGCAAAGATTGGATCATCCTGGACGCTGTCCTGCGCCTCCCCAAAGCCTTGGATGCTTCGGCGATCCGCACGGCCGCGGACGGTATCCTCATGATACGAAATGAGAAATACCCGCCCACCATGCGCTGCGCGGGCAGTATCTTCAAGAACCTCATCCTCGCGGAGCTGACCCCTGAAGTACAGGCACTGGTGCCCCCGCACGTGGTTCGAGAGGGCAAAGTAGCCTCCGCTTATTTCCTGGAGCAGGTGGGCGCCAAAGGGATGTTCTCCGGCGATATACGCGTCGCCGATTACCATGCGAATCTGATCTACAACACGGGAGCAGGTACCGCCACCCAGGTTCGCCACCTGATTGCTATCCTCAAGGACCGGGTATCCCAGCACTTCGGCTTAGTTTTGGAGGAAGAAGTACAGTACCTCTAGAAAGACCGCAACAACCGGACACTAACTGGGTTAGCCTGTAAGCAAGGTAATTTCGACAAGCGGGGATTGTGCATGACAAAGTTTTCTGTCGGTGCCGCAGCGGGGCTCCTGGTTGCAGCCGCCGGCCTTCTTACGATTCGAGCGCAGGACCCGCTGGAGGCAACGGACCAACCTGAGCTATCGGTCTCCGATCCAAGCTGTACCTTCTTCGGCCGCGATCACGATAAATTCGTCGCCGCCCTCTCCGACACCCGCGCTGCCTCTCACCTGACAGAGGACGTAGTTTCGAAACTGGGATCTGCGAAAAAAATAATGACCGACGCGAACTACGCCTCGGTTCTATTTCCATCCGCGCCGGGCGGCAGCCGCACCGACGCTCTCCAGAATCCGATGGTGGGAATCATCGACAAATACATTTTTCAAAAACTGTCGGAAGAAAACGTTGCGCCCGCGCCGGCCACCACGGACTTCGAGTTTGTCCGTCGCACCACGCTCGATCTAACCGGCCGTATTCCTACGCCCACCGAAGTCGTCAACTTCGTAAACGACACGGCTTCTGATAAACGAGCGAAGCTTGTCGACGGATTGATCAACTCACCGCAGTGGCTCGACAAGTGGACCATCTGGCTCGCCGACTTGCTGGACAACAACCGGCAAAATGACCTGGGGGTCGTCCGGTTCCCGCAAGGCGTCAGCGCGTTTAACGGTTTTATCCGGACGTCGCTGCAACAGAACAAGCCATACAACCAGATGGCCAAAGAGATGATCGCGGCCACCGGGCTCAACAGCTACCAGCAAGGCGAGTTGAACTTCCTGCCCGGCTACGTTATGGGTGGCGGTCCCATCCAGGACGTCTTCGATCTCCAGGCTGCGAGCGTGGCCGAAAAGTTTCTCGGGCTGGCCCATTTGAATTGTTTGCTGTGCCACAACGGACGCGGACACCTGGACGCACTCAGCCTCTGGGGCTACAACAAAACCCGCACGGAAGCCTACGGCATGGCATCCTTTATGTCGCATACCTTCACGTCGCAACAGCGATTCGATGCGAACAACAACAACGTTTATTATTGGGGCCTGCAGAACAATGTGGCCCCGAACACAACCGTGGGACTCGCGCGCAACAACGGCAACAACTACACGCTCGACTACTCGCTAAATACCCAGACCGGCAACCGGCCGCAGCGCGGAAACGTTGGGACCACGACGCGAGTGCGTCCCACCTACATCATGAACGGAGCACTAGCGCCGGTGGGTTCGGATTACCGCGCCTTCCTGGCGGATCAGGTCACCTCCGATTTCCAGTTTTCGCGGACCATGGTGAACTACATGTGGGAGTACTTCTTCGGCATCGGCCTGGTGTCGCCGTCGAACCAGTTCGATCCCATGCGGCTGGATCCCGACAATCCCCCAACGGACTGCCCTCCCTCCATGCCTTGCACGTTACAAGCCTCCCATCCGCGCCTGCTGAACGAACTGGCACAGAGCTTTATCAACAGCAACTACGATCTCAAGGCGCTGATGCGCCAGATGACCAATTCCCGCGCCTATCAGTTGTCCGCCCGTTACGATGGCGTATGGAACGAAGCGAATGAACGCCTCTTCGCCCGTAAACTGGTCCGCCGGCTGTGGAGCGAAGAAATCCACGATGCGATCGTGCAGAGTTCCGGTGTACCTGCTACGTACACCAATGCCGCGTGGAATCCGACGACCGTGAATTGGGCGATGCAACTGCCCGAGCCTCTGGGTACCGGCCCGGGTACGTTCCTGGATCCTTTCCTGCGCGGCAATCGTGATGACGAGCCGCGGCGCGGCGATCCCTCGATCGCGCAAGCGCTCGCGCTGATGAATGACGGCTTTGTTATGACCAGGGTGAACTCCACGGCCACCACAACGACGCTGGCGCAAGCGCTTCGGTTGCCGGACGATCAGGCGGTGACAACGCTGTATCTGACCGTGCTCTCGCGCTACCCCAGCCCCACCGAACTAGCCACCGCCGTCAACAATCTTAAGAACACCAACGCAACCGCGCGCACCCAAGAGGGCCGTAATCTCTTGTGGAGCCTCTACAACAAGGTCGACTTCATTTACAACTACTAAGGAAAGGAGATCCCCATGAACTACATCACTAACAAGAAAAAACAGAGGGACTCCTCGGTGGAGTTTTGCCGCCTCCATCCCCACCGGTTCCGTTCGTTCCTCGACCGTCCCGACATTTCCCGCCGCGCCTTCTTTCAGCTCGCCGGCGCGGGCCTCACCGGCTCCTTCCTGCTGCCTCGCGCCAGCGCCGTCACGGCAGGCCAGGTGCTGAACAGCGGCATGCTGACGCAGAACTCCGCCAAGAAGGTGATCTTCATCCACCTGACCGGCGCGATGAGCCACGTGGACACGCTGGACTTCAAGGTGACCAACGGAGTCACCCCGGACACCTTTGCCCCCAACACCGTGAACGGCGTCGCTTGGCCGGTGGGCTTACTGCCCAAGCTCGGCGCACATCTGGGAGATGTGGCGTTGGTGCGCTCGGTCACCTCGCACGCACTGGTGCATTCGCTGGCGCAGACGTGGGCACAAGTGGGCCGCAGCCCGGTGGCCGCCTTGGGCGACATTGCTCCCAACGTGGGCAGCATCGTCGCGCTCGAGAAAGAGAAAGAGCGCACCGCCAGCCAGAAGTTTCCGGCGTTTGTCGCATTGAACGCCGCGGCGGCTTCCGGACAAGGGTATTTGAATGCCTCCTACGCTCCGTTCCAGGTAACGCCGCGCGCGGGCGCCGCCAGCATCACGAACACGACGAATTCCAACGGCCAGACCACGTTTTCCACTATGTACTCGCGGCTGGGTCAGTATGACGGCGCGATGCGAGCGCAGGCTCCCTACGGCGCCGACCTCAAGGACATGGACAAGCTCTATTCCGCCGCTCGGGACATGATGTACAACCCGGTAGTGGACGCGGCGTTCACGGTTTCCAACGCCGACAGCTTCCGCTACGGCAACGGCACGGCCGGGACCAATTTCGGGAACGCGCTGGTTGTGGCCAAGCAGGCGCTGGCCGCCGATCAAGGTACGCGCTTTGTCCAAATCAATTTCGGCAGCTGGGATCATCACCAGAACATCTACGCGGCGAATGTCCTGCCGGCTATGGCGCAGCAACTCGACAACGCGCTGGGCGCTCTGATTGACGATCTGAAGGCCTCGGGACGCTTCGGCGAAACGCTCATCATTATGATGGGCGAGTTCGGCCGTACACCGGCCCTCAGCGCTGCGGCTGGCCGCGACCACTATTCGATTCAATCGGTGCTCTTCGCCGGCGGAGGCGTGACCGGCGGCAAAGTGATCGGCGCCACGAATGCCACCGGCAGCGCGATCGCCGATTTCGGTTGGGCCGGCTCAGGCAGCGGCGTTAAGCGCACTGTGTGGGCGGAGGATGTCGAGGCCACCATGTACTCGGCGCTTGGCATCGATTGGACGACCATCCGCTACGACGATCCGTTCCTCCGCGGCTACGAGTACGTACCGTTCGCCAAGGACGGCAACTACGGCCCCATCAAAGAGCTGTTCACCTGACGCTAAGCATTACGGACGGGCTCAGCGAGTCCCCCACGCTGACGGATACGGGCAGTTCTCCTGGCGCAAGATATCCCCCAGGCACGCGCGCATTCACCTGCCACAATCCTGGATAGCCTGCGGTTGGACCACTGTAAAGTACCTCCGAAGAGTACCCGCCCACGCGCACCTGCACGGGCAAACTCGCGATCCCTTGACCGGTGCCGAACAAAACCACGATGGATCCGCGAGCCGCCGGCGCGTCGCTGGAATTAAGCAACCCATCCTCATTCACCGCAACAGCGAAAAGCCCCGGCGAAGCGGCTGTGACGGTGACGGCGATGCGCAACTGGGACACCCCTTCGTCCCGCACATCCACCTCCAGAGGACCCTCCTTCAACTCAACCGGCACTAACACCACCACCTCCCACTCGCTCACTGTGAGGATATCCGCGATGATTTTTCCGAACACAATCTCCGGAGCCCTCAACTTCAGCCCTCGCAACGTGGCCAGCATCCCCGGCGCCACCGGCCCCGCCAACAAGCTCGCGGAGTTCACCAGTTCCACCACGCTGACGGGAGCCACCAGCACAGGTGCCAGCTCCCACACGCGGTCACCATCGATATCGGTGATGTAAACAACGCCCTCCGCAGTCACCGTTAAGGACGTAGGCAACCCGATGGACGCATCCAGCGCAAGGTACGCCACCCCACCATCAACGTCCACACGGCCCACGCGAAATGTCGCGTCGATGAAATAGCGATTTCCCGCCGCGTCCGTATCCACCGGATCCGGCATGTCATCAACAGTTCGAATCACGCCTCCGGGACTAACGCTGCGAAAACGGTGATTGCCGCGATCGTCGATATACAGAGTGCCGCCGCGATCGAAACTGAGCCGCGCCGGACGATCCAGCGAAGCCGCAGCCGCCAATCCGCCATCGCCGTCGCTGCCCGCAATGCCCGAACCCGCAAATGTGGTGATCACGCCGCGAGTATCCACGCGGCGCACGCGATGATTGTCACGGTCGGCGATATACAAGGCGCCTTGTGCATCCACTGCCACGCCCGAAGGATTGTTTAAGCGAGCCTCGATGGCCGGTCCAAAATCCCCCCGCGCCGGATCGCCGCGTCCAGCGATTACGATGTTCGTTCCGTTCGAAAACGCCCGCCTCACCAGATGGCCATCCGTCGTATACAAAGCGGAATCCGCCGCCACCGCGATGTCGCGCGCCGCAAACGGCAGCGTGGTGTATGGACCCGCCGTGGGAACACGAATAACCTGCCCGCCGCCAGCATCCGCAACGTAAAGGTTGCCGGCCGAATCGAATGCCAAACCCGTAGCCGCCGTCACCTCGACGATGGTCCGAATTACATTGCCCTCCACCTTGCGCACCACGTGATTGCCCGTGTCGCCGATGTAAACCGCGCCGCTCTTGTCGATCGCCACTGCCGCGGGATGATTTAGCGCGCCCGCCACCATGGAAACGGCGCCGGAGCTTGTGAGCCGATACACTCTCTGCGCGTCGAAATCGGAAACATACAAAGATCCCGCGCCATCCACTGCCACATTCCGAGGTGCGCGCAGCGGAGGCAGCCCAACCACAGTCGTAATTCTGCCGTCGCGGCCCACGCGGCGCACCGCGGCATTCCCCAGATCCGCGATATAGAGGTTCCCCACCGCATCCACGGCCAGGCCGTACGGAGCATTCAATTGCGCCTCCGTCGCCAACCCCCCGTCGCCTGAATACCCCGCCCGGCCCGTTCCGGCCACAGTCCGAACCATCCCCGCGGCAGTGATCTCGCGAACGCGATGCGTCTGCGCATCGGAGATGAACACGTTGCCGCCGATCCCCGCCGCTACGCCTTCCGCCTGCAGCAAAAGCGAGTCGCGCGCCGGACCCCCATCGCCCACCCAATCGCTACCCGCCGCCAGCCGCACCGTGTAATCCAGCGAATTCGATGCCGCAATCGCCAGCCCTGCCGTGAGGACTAGTCCGATAAATCTGTTGGAGATAGCACGCATTCGACTACGCAAATCTCCCCTCCCGATCTCAGTGTCGATTTGCCAGCTTTAATCTCAAATCGGGACCAAGTTAAGCCGGACGGTTCGATGAGAGTCCCATGCGTCAAGTGCTCCTGGTGTGGATTTCCGCGATGGCTCTCGGTCAAGTAGCCTTCTCTCAAGTAGATGAACCGGTCCTACGGTTTAAAGTGCGGCCCGCGGCCGCCAGCCCCAAATCGGTACTGGATCGCCAAGCCGTCAACCAAGTGACCTCGCCAGTGGACTTCGGACGAGGCCATTTAGTGGTCCAATTCGACGCTCCGCCCACCCCGGCCACCATCGCAGCCATCCGCGCTCGCGGCGCCAGCGTGCTGGGCGACGTGCCGGACAACGCCATCCTTATCTCCACCGTGCAAGCGCTGGACCTCAGCGGATTAGGCATCGCCTACGCCGCCCCTCTGGACGCTTCCCTAAAAATCAGCCCCATGATTCGCACGCTAACTTCTGACGATTTCGTGGTCGAGTTTCACCCCGATGTCGACATGAACCTCGCCCGCCGCATCATCCTGTCGCAAGGTTTGGAGCTGCACGAGAATCCCGACGTCGGCGAGAAGCGCCTCTTGATTCGCCGCCGTGTGCGCGCACGTGCCGCCGACCCCCTGGCGCAGTTGGCCCTCAATGACGAAGTGGCGTACATCTTCCCGGCGTCCTCGCAATTAGTTGCCGGCATCCCCGTGGTCCCCTGCGTGGGAGCTCTCACAGCCAACGGCGGCATCGGGCAATTGATCGCTACCGTCGGCAACGGCTGGGACGGCATCGGCCAGAACGCTACGTCTCTGAATTATTTCTTCAGCGCCGCTTCCACCAAGTTGCCGCTGAGTTCCGCGCAGGCGGAAATCCTCCGCGCCATGCAGGAATGGTCGAAAGTAGTGAGCATTTCCTGGCAGGCAGGCTCCAGCGCCAACGCCATGCGAACCGTGAACATCCTGTTTGGACGAGCCAGCCACGGCGACGCCTATCCTTTTGACGGACCGGGCAATGTACTGGCGCACACGTTTTATCCCGCGCCGCCGAATCCGGAATCCATCGCCGGCGACATGCATTTCGACGATGACGAGACTTGGCGCATCGGCGCCAACGTGGACCTATTCAGCGTGGCTCTGCATGAGCTGGGCCATGCGCTGGGCCTCGCCCATTCCGACGATCCCAACGCGGTGATGTATCCGTACTACCGCATGGCCTCAACGCTCGCCACGGACGACCGTACCGCCATCCTCTCGCTCTACGCCGCTGCTTCTGTAACACCGGCGCCCGCCCCGGCCCCAACTCCAACCCCAGCCCCCACACCCGTTCCCGCACCCACACCAACTCCCACACCAGCACCCACACCGGCCCCCACCCCGGCAGATACGACGGCGCCCACCCTGACAATACTGAGTCCGTCTACAACCACCTTATCCACCAGCCAGGCCTCGCGCCTCTTCAGTGGAACGGCCGCCGACGCAGGTGGACTCGCCAGTGTCACCTGGAGCTCCAACATGGGTTATTCCGGTCTCGCTAACGGCACCAGCAGTTGGCAGGCACAAATCCCTCTAGTGCCCGGAATCAATCGCATCACCATCCGCGCAACGGACCTGGCGGGAAACTATTCCTGGAAAACGGTAGTGATCACGCGGCGCTAAGCAGCGACTAGGGCAGGCCGCGGGTCTGCTACCGAGCCAAGTGCAGGCGCATATTTTCGAGGGATTCCTGCATGCCCGCCGTGGCCTGCCAGACTTCCGCGCCTGCCACCAGGGGACGTGCGATCTCCGCGAACAGCGGCATCAGTTCCGGATCGCGCCACCCGCGCCGGGCTTCTTCCTGCATCATCGCGATCGCGCTCTCATGCGAAAACGCCGGCTTGTAGGGCCGCGAGGTCGTAAGAGCATCATAAATATCGGCCACTTGCAGAATGCGCGCCAGCAGTGGAATCTCCTCGCCGCGTAGCCCGTCCGGATAGCCGCTGCCGTCCCAACGTTCATGATGGCTGCGAATGATAGGCAGCACCGGAGCCAGTGTTTTCATTGGTCGGCAGATTTCTTCGCCACGCACCGTATGCTGGCGCATCACTTCCCATTCCTGCTCCGTAAGCAGGCCGCGCTTGAAGAGGATGGAATCGGGAATGCTGATCTTGCCGATATCGTGCAGGTACCCGCCGCGAAATAATGCCAGTTGGTCGTGCTTTGGCAGACCCAACGCCCGCGCCAACGCAGTTCCGTAAGCCGCCAGCCGTTCGCAGTGCAGTCCCGTGTATTTGTCGCGATGCTCCACCGATTGCGCCAGCACGAACAGAATGGTTTCTGCTTCTTCCAGCGAATCGATCAGCGCCTTGTTGCGTAACAGCGTGCGCACACGCACTCGCACCAATGACGGTTTCAGCGGTTTGATCAGGAATTCATCGGCGCCGGAGTCCAAACCCGCCACCTCATTCTCGATCCCCTGCGCCCCGGTGGTCATCAGGACCGGAATCAACTGTGTCTTGCGATCCGCCTTGAGCATGCCGCAGAACTCGATGCCGCTCATCTCCGGCATCACTAGATCCGCCATCACCAAATCGATCTTTTCATTCTCCAGCAGCACGAAGGCTTCGGAGGGCCGGGTCGCTTCCAGGATTCTATAATTGCTCGCCTTCAGGATGCCCTTCAGCAAACGGCGATTCAATTCGATCCCATCGACAATCAGGATAGTCGGATTGCCCGCCGCGTCCTCAAGCGCACTCTCCCAGCGAGTGGTTCCGATCGAGAGCGCCGGCTCCGCCCAACGTGGAACCTCTGTCGCGCCCAGCAGCAAGCCACCAGCCGTCTCTGTTATCAACGCGGTAACGGGCTTCACATCCATGTGATTCCTTAACAAGCAGGGAATACTCCGTATTCCATCTCCGTAGTGAATATCGGCGCCTAACAGCCGTAGGTTTAGGGCGAATCGACAGGTACGCATCAGGGTTCCGTACTAAGGCCCGCTGGTTTCAACGCGAAACAGCGCTTTGAAACGCTACACTGGGGGTTTCCCCAACGTTCTTATGGACCAGACTGTATCCCCCGCCCGGGCCATCGACGGAATCGTCACCCTGCCCGGCGATAAATCGATCTCTCACCGCTACGGCATGATCGCCGCGCTTGCCGAAGGCAAATCTTCCATCGCCAATTACGCCAC
The DNA here is from genome assembly GCA_039931205.1 of Acidobacteriota bacterium. Classification (GTDB taxonomy): domain Bacteria; phylum Acidobacteriota; class Terriglobia; order Bryobacterales; family Bryobacteraceae; genus Palsa-187. The sequence goes on along the minus strand of JBDTSJ010000058.1, from coordinate 202,107 downwards.
CGGCGCGGATTGCCAATCCACCCTGGCCTGCATGCAGGCCTTAGGCGCCAAAATCGAACTCCAAGCCGACGGCATCACCGTGATCGAAGGCGGCGCTCTCCGCCAACCAGCAGGCGACCTGGATGCCGGAAACTCCGGCACCATCACCAGGATGCTGACCGGGATTCTAGCCGGGCAGACGTTTACATCGCGCATCGTCGGCGATGCCTCGGTTTCCGGGCGTCCCGTGGATCGGGTCACCAAACCGCTCGCCTTGATGGGCGCGCAGATCGAACTGCGCGACGGGCGCTATCCACCTTTGGGCATTCATGGCCGACCCCTGCACGGCATAGAGTACACGCCGCCCGTCGCCAGTGCGCAAGTGAAGAGTTGCGTGTTGTTGGCCGGGCTATTCGCCTCCGGCGAAACCGTGGTCCATGAACCCGTCCGCACGCGCGACCACACGGAGATCGCTCTGCAGGAATTTGGCGCCGATATCGACGTCCATGGCAAAACCATTCGCCTCCGCGGCGGCGCCAAACTCACCGGCCGCGACCTCGTCGTCCCCGGCGATCTCTCCTCCGCCTGTTTCTTCTTAGTGGCAGGGCTACTAATGAAACAAGCCGACTTGGTGATCCACGGCGTAGGCCTCAACCCCACTCGGTCCTCCCTGCTCGACTTTCTGGTCGGCATGGGAGCCCAGATCCGCGTCGTCAACGTGCAACAGATCGGCGGCGAGCTAATCGGCGACCTGCGGTTGAAGACGTCCCGCGTCACAGGCGGAGTCATCGAAGGCCCGCTCACCGCGGCATTGATCGATGAACTTCCCGCATTAGCCGTCCTGGGCGCGGCCAGTGAGCACGGACTCACCGTTCGCGACGCTGCCGAATTGCGCGTCAAAGAAACCGATCGCATCGCCACCATCGAAGCCGGCCTGCAACGTATGGGCGTCAAGATCGAAACCGCTCCCGGCGGGTTCACCATTCCGGGCCGCCAAAGTTTCCATGCGGCCGAAATCGATTCCGCGGGCGATCACCGCATCGCTATGGCATTTTCCATCGCCGCGCTGGCCGCCGACGGTCCCTGCCTCATCCGCGATGCCGGAGCCGCCTCCGTGTCTTTCCCCGCGTTTTTCGATACACTGCAACAGATCGCGAAAAGTTGAAGCAAGTATGAACAAACGCGAGGATCTTACTGTAGCCGGCCTCATTCACGACCTCAACAATGTCTTCCAGACCTTGCTTGGCGTCGCGTCGCGCCTGGAAGAAGATCCCGCGTCTCTGCCTTTGGCCGCCGCTATCCAGCGCTCCGTCGAACGGGGCATCCATCTCACTGCCAGCCTGCAAAACGGTGCATCCCCCCCCATGCCAGTGGAGAGAATCTTCGAAAACGCCCGCTCCTTCATCCAGGACTTTCAAATTGCCTCCGGACACCACGAGGTCCGAATCCAGGCTGAGATGGATCCGGGAATCGAGCTCACGTCGCCTTGGGAATGGGAACGCGTGCTGGTGAATCTCTTCTTAAACTCGCTGCAAGCCATGCCCAGCGGCGGAACCATCTACTTCACGGCAGTCCGTAAACCCTCCTCCATCGTAATCACCGTGGCCGATGAAGGCACCGGCATCGCTCCTGAAGTCAGCAAGCACCTCTTTGAACCCCACGTCTCCACGCGTGGCTCCAGCGGATTGGGTCTGCATATCGTCCATAGCGTGGTCCATGCCAGCGAAGGCACCGTTCGCGCCGCCAACCGTAAAGGCGCCCCTGGAGCCGAGTTCATCATCACCCTGCCCGCCAAACCCACCAAAACGAAACGCGCGCACGCCTGACGCCGTCCATAATGAAGTTATGAAGCGGCTGCTGCTCCTTGCGTTGGGTTTCGGGCTAGTCGCCCAGGCGCAGGACGCCGTACAGATTCTTCAGCGGTCCGTCCAGCGCGATGAAGAAAACTTCGCCCGCCTCAAAGACTACACCTATCAGGAAACTCAGGAAGTCCGGACCTTTGATAAGCAGGGTAAAGTCACTAACACCGAAAGCGAAACCAACGAAATCCTGATCCTAAGTGGAAGGCCCTATAGCCGCCAGATTGCCAAGGACGGCAAGCCCCTCTCTGAAAAGGATGCCCGCAAGGAACAGGAAAAGCTGGATAAGGAATCCGCCAAGCGCATCAAGGAAACGGAAAAAGACCGCGTCAAGCTGGAAAAAGAGCGCCGCGAGCAACGCGCCTTTGCGCAAGAGGTGCCCGCCGCCTTCACCGTCACCCTGCTGGGCGAGGAAATTATCAATGGCCTCCCGGCTTGGAAAATCAAAGCCGATCCCAAGCCCGCTTTCAAGCCGACCGTGAAAGACGCGGACATTTTGAAAAAGGTCCGCGGCACGTTCTGGGTCGATCAGGCCAGCTACCAATGGGTGAAAGCGGAAATCGACGTCACAGATACTATCTCCTGGGGCTTTTTCGTTCTACGCATCACCCCTGGCGCGAAGATCTCCTTCGAACAGATCCGCGTGAATGACGAAGTCTGGCTCCCCCGCCAGGTGCACGTCCGCGCCGACGCCAAAATCGCCCTCGTGAAGACCTTCCACGTCGCCGTCGACGTATCCTACCAGGATTACCGCAAGTTCCAGTCGGACTCGAAGATTCTGGACGCTGACGAAGTCGGCGCCAACCAGTAGGCCCCGCCCGAAAGCCGCCCCCGGTAGCTTTAAACTAAGTATTACCCCGGTTTCTGCCGATTTCAAAAAGAGTAGTTGTAGTGCCTGAGAACTTCATCCAACCTTCTGACGCCGTCGAGCGCGAGGCGGCCAAGATCACCGATCCATTGGAACGGCTACGCTACTTGCGCCGCCAGGGTCCCAAACCTCCCGCCCCTGCTGCTGGCTTGCCGGAAATGCTGCCCCTCGAAGTCACAATGCCGCGCCAAACATTTCGCTGGACCACTTGGGCTGCGGCCATCACCGTGGTGACCGCGGGTCTGGGCTTGTGGGGGTATCAAATGTCCGCGAACACCCCGGCGAAAACTGCCGCCAAGCTACCCGCTCTTACTCCCCCCACCGGAGCCTTACCGACCGGCGTATGGCAGGTGGAGACTTCCGCCACAGAAGAGGTCTACAGCAACGGCCTCCGCATCGATCTCTCTTTTGCCACCAAGAATCGGCCCCGCGAGGAATATGGAATCTTTGCACTGGACGGTGGCACCGAGCCCGTGTCCAAAAGCCGCGCGCCGCACGGTATCGTCTATCACACCACCGAAAGCGATCTCGCCCCGTTCGAAGAAGCCTCCTCGGAAAAGCTGGCCACTCTAGGCCACCTGTTGCTACGCTTCGTGCGCCGCGAACACTCCTATCACTACTTAATCGATCGTTTCGGCCGCGTCTATCGCGTCGTTGAGGAATCCGATGCCGCCAATCACGCCGGCTACTCGGTTTGGGGCGATTCCCGCGGTGTCTATGTCAATCTCAACGACAGTTTCCTGGGCATCGCCTTCGAAGCCAAAACCGATAATGCCGCCGATGTCAGCGCGGCCCAATTCACCTCCGCCCGCATGCTCACCGAAATGCTACGGTCGAAATACAAGATCGCGCGCGAGGATTGCGTGACGCATGCCCAAGTCTCCGTGAATCCCCTGAATATGCGCATCGGAAATCACACCGACTGGGCCCACGGTTTTCCGTTCGCCGCCATGAATTTGCCGGACAATTACCTCACCACGCTGGCGGCCGTCACAGCCTTCGGTTTCACCCATGATGAGGTTCTGCTCAAGGCCGAAGCCGGCCGCGATTGGCCGGGATTGGTTGTCGCCGACAAGCTCGTAGCCAAGGCTGCTGCAAGCGAGGGCTCGACGGAGGTACGATACAGGTCCATGCTTCAGCATCGCTACAAGGACATCTTCGCCGAACTGAAGCGGCAAAGTGAAAAGGGCAATGAGCCCCATTCGCAGGAAGGCAAGCAGTAAATTGGCATTAGTATCCTCAGCCTCGGCCTTGGGATTGGACGTCGGCACCAGCCGCCTGGTGGTGGCTCGCCAAACCGGCGACGAGATCCGTTACGAGTCGCAGCTCAATGCCTTCGTAACCATTCCCAATTCCAAAATCACCGAGGGCGCGCTCAAGCGCGAACACGTCCCGCACAGCGTGCTGGGCAATGAAATCATCGTGCAGGGCAACGAGAGCGAAAAATTCGCCAGCCTGCTGAACGCCGAAATCCGCCGCCCCATGACCCGTGGAGTGCTCGACGCGCGCGAATCCAGCAGCCTGCAGGTGATTCGCGAACTGCTCGTAAATCTGCTCGGCTATCGCGATCCATTTCGCGAACGCAAAGTCACCTTCACCGTTCCCGCCGCGCCGCTGGGAGCCGAAGGCAGCCTCACCTTCCACGAAAAAACGCTGCGCCAGATTCTCAATGACCTGGGCTATGAAGCCACCAGCATCAACGAAGGGCTCGCCGTCGTTTACTCCGAGCTCGAAAGCTCCAATTACACCGGCATCGGCATCAGCTGCGGAGGCGGCCTGTGCAACGTCTGTCTGGCCTATCTCTCGGTCCCCGTGCTCAGCTTCAGCGTCCCCAAAGCGGGCGACTTCATCGATCTCAGCGCCGCCCAGGTTTCCGGCGAACGCGCCAATCGCATCCGCTTGACCAAGGAAGACTCCTTCCACTTTAACGGCTTCTTCTCAGACAAAATCCACCAGGTGATCAGCGTTTACTACGAGGACGTCATCCAAAATCTGGTCAAGTCGCTGAAGGAAGCCTTCGAGCGCACCGGCAACCTGCCCAAATTCTCGCGCCCCATTCCGCTGGTCTTGAGCGGAGGCACCGCCATGCCCACCGGCTTCCGCGATCGCTTCGAACAACTGCTCAGCCAGCAGGATTTCCCCGTCACGGTCTCCGAAGTCCGCATGGCCTCCAATCCCCTCTACTCCACCGCCAAAGGCGCCCTGGCCGCTGCCCTCAGCGACTCGTAGCCTCTACCAGCTACACTCACAAGAACACTTCGGCCCGACAGCGCATGCCCATGCCACCGTCCATTTCGCGCCATCCCTTTATTGAACGCTGGCAAGCCTCCGCTGCGGCCGAACGCGCTAACTACCAACTCTTCCTCTCTGAGCTTTGCGATTTTCTTAGCGTAGACCGCCCGCAGCCCGCGCTCGGCGATGTTCGCAAGGACGTTTACGTTTTCGAGCGCCCCGTCACCTTCCGCCACGGTAACGGTTCCACCAGCGTGGGCTTCATCGATCTCTACAAACGCGGCTGCTTCGTGCTCGAAGCCAAGCAAGGGAGCCATGCCAGCGTGGACCAACCCACGCTGTTCGCCACAGCCCCTCTCCGCCGCGGGACCGCCCAGCGCGGCACCCACGGGTGGGACGAAGCCATGCAGCGCGCTCGCAATCAGGCGGAACAATACGCTAAGGCACTGCCAGTCGAAGACGGCTGGCCGCCCTTCCTGATTGTCACGGACGTAGGCCACTCGCTCGAAATCTACGCCGACTTCTCCGGCACCGGCAAAGCCTACGTCCCATTCCCGGATTCCCTCTCTCATCGCATCTTTCTAAAGGATCTCGAAACCCCGCTTACGCGCGACCGCCTGCGCACTATCTGGCTGGACCCGGGTTCGCTCGACCCCAGCCGCGTTTCCGCCCGCGTCACTCGCGATGTAGCCTATCAACTCGCCAACCTCGCCCGCGATCTGGAAAAGACGTTTCCAGCCGATCGGGTCTCCGCGTTCCTGATGCGCTGCATCTTTACCTTCTTTGCCGAAGACATTCATCTGCTGCCCGCGCGCAGCTTCACCAATCTGCTGGAGAGCGTCAAGAACGACCTGGCCAACTTTGCACCCATGGTCGAGTCTCTTTGGAACTCCATGAATACCGGCGACTATTCGCCCATCTTGCGGGAGCGTGTCCTGCGCTTCAACGGGGGCTTATTCGAATCCGTGGAAGCGCTCCCGCTGAATCGTAACCAGCTCGACTTGCTCTATCTGGCCGCGCTTTCGGAATGGAAAGACGTGGAGCCCGCGATCTTCGGCACGCTTCTGGAACGCGCGCTCGACGCCCGCGAACGCCACTCGTTAGGTGCTCACTATACGCCGCGAGCCTATGTGGAACGGTTGGTCATTCCCACCGTGGTTGAGCCTCTGCGGCAGGACTGGCGCGACGCCCAAACCGCCGCTTTCACGCTGCATCGCGCGGGCAAAACCAAAGAGGCCATCGAGATTCTCAAGACCTTCCGGCGGAAGCTCTGCTCCATCGAAGTCCTCGACCCCGCCTGTGGCTCCGGCAACTTCCTCTACGTCACACTGGAGCATCTGAAGCGCCTGGAAGGCGAAATTAACGATGCCCTCGAAGGCCTCGGTGAAACTCAGCAGGCCCTGCATGAAACCGGCTTTACAGTGGACCCGCATCAATTGCTGGGCATTGAGATCAACCCTCGCGCCGCCGCCATCACCGATCTGGTGCTGTGGATCGGCTACCTGCAGTGGTATTTCCGGACGTGGGGAGCGAACTCCACACCGCCGGAGCCCGTCATCAAGCGCTTCCACAACATCGAATGCCGCGATGCGCTGCTGCGTTACGATTCGGTGGAGCCCACGGGTGACACACACTGGGACGGCGTCACACGCAAACTGGATCCCATCACCGGCGAAGAAGTGCCCGATGAATCCGCCCGGCGTCCAGTCCTGCGCTACCTGAACCCGCAACGCGCGCCGTGGCCCAAGGCCGATTTCATCGTCGGCAATCCGCCGTTCCTCGGCAACTGGCGCATGCGCGGAGAACTCGGCGACGGCTATGCCGAAACTCTGCGCGATGTCTATAAGGAGGTGCCGGAGACCGCCGATTACGTGCTCTATTGGTGGCACCGCGCCGCGAGCTTGGTGCGCGCGGGAGACGTCCGCCGTTTCGGCTTCATTACCACCAACAGCATCCGCCAGACCTTTCAACGCCGCGTTCTGGTCCCGCATTTGGCGGATTCCAAGAAGCCCGCCTCGCTGGTCTTCGCCGTGCCGGATCATCCCTGGGTGGATTCCCACGACGGCGCCGCTGTGCGTATCGCCATGACGGTCGCCGAAGCCGGCTCGCGCGATGGAGTGTTGCTGAGCGTTGTCTCCGAAGAGCCGGGAGAAGGCGAAGGCGCGTCCAAAGTTGAACTCGTGGAACGGCGCGGACGCATTCACCCCGATTTGTCGATCGGTCCGAATACCTCCGCTGCGGTACCCCTACATTCCAATGAAGGCATCAGTAGCAGAGGCGTATCGCTACATGGAGCAGGATTTCTGCTCACCCCCGCCCAAGCCCAAGAACTGGGCTTGGGCCGCGTTCGCGGACTCGAGAGGCACATTCGCCTCTACCGCAACGGCCGCGACATCACATCTCGTCCGCGCGGAGTCATGGTGATCGATCTCTTTGGTCTCTCTGCCGACGAAGTGCGCAGCCGTTTCCCCGAGGTCTATCAGTGGGTCTACGATCACGTGAAGCCCGAGCGGGAGGGCAAACGCGGTGAGACCAAGGACTCACAGGAATACGCCAAGAAATGGTGGCTCTTCGGCAAGACCCGAAATGCATTTCGTCCCGCGCTGGCAGGACTCCCCCGCTACATCGCCACGGTCGAGACCGCCAAACACCGCTTCTTCGTCTTCCTTGATGCCTCCATCCTCCCTGACAACATGCTGGTGAACATCGCTACAGCCGACGCGTATATCCTGGGCCTCCTCTCCAGCCGCATCCACGTAACCTGGGCCCTCGCCGCGGGCGGCACTTTGGAGGATCGTCCGCGCTACAACAAGACCCGTTGCTTTGAACCCTTCCCCTTCCCCGACGCCCCCGAGTTCTCGCGTGCTCGCATCCGCTCGCTCGCCGAACAACTCGACGCCCACCGCAAGCGCCAGCAGGAGCTTTTTCCCAACCTCACGCTGACAGACATGTATAACGTCTTGGAACAAGTCCGCGCCGGAGAAACCCTCGACGCCGCCGCGCAGCAGACGCATGATCGCGGCCTGATCTCCGTGCTCCGCGCCCTGCATGACGATTTGGATCATGCCGTCGCCGACGCCTATGGCTGGCCAGCGGATCTGACAGCCGAAGACATCCTCTTTCGTCTGGTGGACCTCAATGCCGCGCGCGCCGCCGAGGAACGCACCGGCCTGATCCGCTGGCTGCGCCCCGAGTATCAACAAATTGCCGATACGCAGACCGGCTTGGAGATCGATTCCGAAGAAACCGCCGCCGCTCCCAAACGCGCCACTCGCCAGGCGTGGCCCGCCACGCTCCCCGAACGCGTGCGCGCCGTCCGCGATTGTCTTCTGGAGGCTCCAGCGCCCGCCCTGCCTGAACAAATCGCGCGCCAGTTCAGCCGCGCCCGCGTACCGGAGGTCCAGGCAATATTGGAAACCTTGGCCGCGTTAGGCCAAGCCCATCAGGACCCCACCGGCTACCGGGCCTAGGGTCCTGTTACAATCCGAAATGCTGCAATGACCCTCGACTACGAAGACTTCCGAAAACATTTCGCCGGCCTCTCTGATGAAGCGCTGGAAGAAATCGACCGCGACGAGTTAGTGGAACTCGCCCAGCAGGCTTACGACGAAGCCATCGCTGAACGCGGCATCGATCTCGAAATCAAACACATCGAAAAGCGCTCCTGGAGCGCTGACAGCGAAGAAGTCCCGCTGGAAGAAACGCCCCATGAGGCCGATTGGATGGAGCACTCTGTGGCGGCCGCTTCCTGGTCTCTTTTCGCGGGCAACTCCCACACTCCGGAAGCCGCCGAGGCCCGCTCCGCGCTCGAAGCGGTGGGCATTCCCTGTGAGTTAGTGCGCAACGAACCTGAGGAGCCAGGCGCTCTACCGATCCTCGAGCTGAGAGTCCCCGGCAAACTTAGCCTGCAAGCCATCAGCGTGCTCGACCAGGAAATCTTCAACCCGCAGATGGTGGCCGATTGGCAGGTTCATTTCGAATCGCTCACCGATGAAGAACTGCGCGCCGTAAATCCAGCGATGTTGGTCGCCGGCCTCCTCGACCGCGCGCAACGCATGAAACAAGCGTATGAAGACGAGCTAGCCCGCCGCGCGTCCGCCTAACCCGCGATCCCCTCGATCGCCGCGATCAATTCCTCAGGCAGCTCCAACTCCGAACTCTTCAGGTCCTGCTGCATGTGCTCCGCATTCGATGTGCCTGTCAGTGGCAGCATCCCCACAGCGCGCGCAAATTGAAAAACCACCTGTGCCGGAGTGGCCCCGATCTGCGGAGCGAACTCCGCCAGCGCCTGCAGCACACCCGGGTTTGCGGTCAGCAACGAAAAGCCCTGATACACAATCCCGCGCTTCCTGCAAAACGCCCGCACATCGCGATCCCATCCGAATCTCGCGTAGCAACGGTTCTGCACATAGGCGGGAGCTTCCGGCATCTGCCGCAAGTGCTGCAGCGAAACATTGCTCACCCCCAACACCTTCGCCCGCCCCGCGTCACGCTCGCGCACCATCGCGTCCCAAACTTCCGCGTCGGCTTCCGTCCACCCATGCCCCGATGCCGGACCATGCAGCACGTAGCTATCCACGTAATCGGTACCCAAGTGCTGCAACGAACTCGCCATGGATTGCTCCACCTGCTTGGCAAGAGCAGCTTGCGGATCATACGGCAGCCGGTGATCCTGCCCGTCCACATAAGTGAACTTGGTCTGCAGAAACAAATCCGCCCGCGTCACCAACCCCGAAGCGTACGCTCTAGCGAGAGCCTCGCCAACCCCGGCCTCAAAGTAATGCTTCCGCTGATTCGCCGTGTCAATCCCGCGAAACCCATTTTCGAGCGCGAGCCCTACCAATGCGGGGGTACGGTCTTCCTTCCACGCCGTGCCGTAGAGAAAAGGAATCATTATGTGATGTTAGCGGGTGACAACAGGTTCCGCTTCCAACACAAACTCGAAAGTCTCCCCGGCGATTTCCACTCTCAGGCGTCCTGCGCCCAGCGCCTTGTTCGAGTTGGGGAAGAAAACCGCTCCATCCATGGATTGGCCGGATTCCAGCGTACGGCTTCCCATAACAATCGCCGCCGCCGCCGCCGCCGCCCGCATGCGCGTGGACCCCACCGCCATCGCGTCCTTGCGGCGCGCCTCATAGCCGTGCCGCAACTCCAGATTCGAATTCCCGAACAACGCCGCCTCATACACCCCAATCAGCCGTCCTACGTCGTTGCGCCCAGCCCGATTCAGCACATCGCCCACCACCGCGCGTGCGGAAAGCGCCTTTACCGTAGCCGGTGCGGGAGTCATGCGATGAAATATAAAGCCTTCTGGTGCAATCATTTGCGGTTCTACTGACCCGTTCGACACGCCCACCTGGATGATCGCATAGCCCAAAATGCGGGTCGGCAAAGGTGCCACCATCACCGTGATTCCCTGCCGTGTTTGAGCCTGATACTTAAGGCCGCCGGACTCGAACTCCAACACCTGCGCGGAGGCGAATGGAAGCGCTACAGACGTCATGAATGACAGCAGGGCGCACCCTTGGCGAATTGCGCGACTGCGGAAAAGTCTCATATAATCAATTATTCGATGTTACGCTGGATCGCATTTTCTATCTGGCGGACGGGCCATGCTGCCGCCCGAGAACGCCGCAGTTCCTAACTCCATAATATGCCTACAGCACAAACTAAATACGGCAGGGACGTGTCCAAGCCGCTCAGTGAAAATGAACATCTGCTCAGATGGGTTGAGAAGATGGCAGAGCTAACCACCCCCAATGCAATTCATTGGGTCGACGGCTCGCAGGAGGAATACGACACGCTTTGCGCCGAAATGGTGGAAAGCGGAACCTTCATTAAATTGAACGAAAAACTCTGGCCCGGCTGCTACTATGCCCGCTCCGATGCCAGCGACGTTGCGCGCGTCGAGGACCGTACCTTTATCTGTTCGTTGTCGAAAGACAACGCCGGGCCCACCAACAATTGGGTCAACCCGTTTGAAATGCGGAAGAAGCTGAAAGAGCTGTTCCGCGGTTGCATGAAAGGCCGCACGATGTATGTGCTGCCGTACAGCATGGGTCCCATCGGATCGCCCATGGCGCAAATCGGCGTGCAATTAACCGATTCCTCGTACGCGGTGGCGAACATGCGCATCATGGCGCGCATCGGCACCCCGGTGATCAAGGAAATCGAAAAGGACGCCAAGCGCGTGGTGCCTTGCATGCACAGCGTGGGCATGCCTCTAGGTCCTGGCGAACGCGACGTGCCGTGGCCGTGCAACGAAGACAAGTACATCGTGCATTTCCCGGAAACGCGCGAGATTTGGTCCTATGGCTCGGGCTACGGCGGCAACGCGCTGCTCGGCAAGAAATGTTTCGCTCTGCGCATCGCCTCCAACATTGCTCGCGATGAAGGCTGGATGGCGGAACACATGTTGATTCTCGGCGTCGAGGATCCCAAGGGTGAAAAAACCTACGTCGCGGCCGCGTTCCCCAGCGCCTGCGGCAAAACTAACTTCAGCATGCTGGTTCCGCCCAAAAGCTTCGAGGGCTGGAAGGTATGGACGGTCGGGGATGACATCGCCTGGATCAAACCGGACGCCACCGGCCAGTTGCGCGCCATCAATCCGGAATCCGGCTTCTTCGGCGTGGCTCCCGGCACTTCGCTCCACACCAATCCGAATGCCATGGCCTCGCTGGCGAAAAACACCATCTTCACCAACGTCGCGCTCACCATGGACGGCGGCGTGTGGTGGGAAGGCATGACGGATCAGCCGCCCGCCGAATGTATCGATTGGAAGGGCAACCGCTGGACCCCGGCCATCGCCAAGGAAACCGGCGCGAAAGCCGCACATCCCAATTCGCGCTTCACCTCGCCCGCCTCGCAGTGCCCCACCATTGATCCCGCCTGGGAAGATCCCTCGGGAGTCCCCATCAGCGCCTTCGTCTTCGGTGGCCGCCGAGCCACCACCATGCCTCTGGTGTACCAGACCTTCAATTGGACCGCCGGTGTCTACGCGGGCGCCACCATGGGGTCCGAACAAACCGCTGCCGTCGCCGGCCACACCGTGGGCGTCGTGCGCAGCGATCCAATGGCCATGCTGCCGTTCTGCGGCTATCACATGGGCGACTATTTCCGGCACTGGATTAAGATGCAGCGCCTGGTCAATGCCACGCCTCGCATTTTCCACGTCAATTGGTTCCGCAAGGATGCCGACGGCAAGTTCATGTGGCCCGGCTTCAGCGAGAACATGCGCGTCCTCAAGTGGATCGTGGACCGCGCCCGTGGCCGCGCGCTCGGCCAGGAAACCCCCATCGGCTGGATGCCTCGTTATGAGGATCTGGACTGGAAGGGCCTGGACTTCCCCAAAGATAAATTCGCCGAGCTGCAACACTTCGACCGCGCCGCGTGGAAGAAGGAAGTCATGAACCACGAAGAGTTGTTCATCAAGTTGCACGACCATCTGCCACCAGAGATGGTGTACGAGCGGGAATTGTTGATCTGCCGCTTGTAAGGCGACACAGCAAAAGTGGAAAAGGGCGGGCCTTCGGGCTCGCCCTTTTTTGTTGCTAACAGCGCCGCGAAGCCCCCCCAACGCCATGAGACAATAAGTTGTATGCGGGCCACAGTCGAACTCCCGGACGCCGTCCTCCAGCAATTGGAGTCGCTGGCGAGCCGCGAAGGCGCGACGGCTGCCGATCTCATTCGACGATTAGTAGAATCCCATCTAAATCAACGGCAGGCGGCGTCACCCGGCCAATCCGTTCATCTCCCGCTCATTCCGGAGTCGGAAACCGGCCCGCTCCGGCCGGTAACGCGCGCTAAAGTGGACGAGATCCTTTCGCGTGACCACCTCACTTCCTGACGTCAACGTCTGGCTATCGCTGGCGGCCGAAGGCCACATTCATCACGCTCACGGTTAGGCGCGTTGTTGCATCTGCGCTGACTCAGGCACCGAACCGTAAGAAACCGTAGTCTCTCTCGCTAGTATCGGCTGTTGGCTCTTAACCCGAGAGCCAACAGCTTTTAAGTACTTGCAGTGTAGGTCACTGGCTTACTTTTTTGGAAACAAACTGCTCGTCGTAAATGGCCTGATCGAACGGATTCGCGCTGACCACATCATCAATCTTTAGCAGGATGGTAAAGATGAGATCTTCCTTGGTCCCATCCTCTGCTAAGCGAGTGCGATCTGCATAGTTCACAGAAGGAATAAAATCTAGCGTGTCCTTTTGTCGGTATCCGCTCAAGAGCAACAGCAACGTGAAGTATCGATCCTGAGGGGATTCACTCGGCGGCTCCAATATCCAGCCGATATAGACCTTTCGGTTCGTGAAGGTGAGAGACAACGGATAGCTGTTGAACATTGCTTCATGGAACGCAAACATCAAGGCATCATCTTTGTACCTACGCAACAAGTGACGCTTCATGCGCTCATCTCCGAGCCATCGAAAAACGAGATTGACGCCCTTTGCTCCGATGACCCCGACTGCGAGCGCGGAGATCCCGGTGCCTAGGTAGGGTGCATCCCGGTCCGCGATCAAGGCGTGCAGCCAGCCTTGAAGGTGATCTCCGAGATTCCACCCAGCTAGGGTAATTTGGTGGGATGCCACGATCAGTATGCGGGCTACAAAAAGGGATAGTACGCCATAAAGCGCACATTCTAGCAACAGACGCTCGCCTTCACAGCGTCGAGTTCTGTACTTGAACAAGTTGCAGACGTTTACGAAGAGGTAGCCACCTATGAGCGGGAACAGCAGAACGTTCCACGGCATTCCGCTACTTTTTGGGGGGCTTAGAGTCCGACTTAACCGTACGAACGGACTCTACGGTCTGTCGCACTTTTTCATCACGCAAGAAAGTCCGTTGGTCTACAATCAATTTCCCCGACTCGCTTATCCGGAGGTTCTTGTAGTCTCGCGGTTCGCCAAAAAACTTAGCTATCGATCCCATATTAAGTTACCTCCTCGATCACAGTGTACACGAATTGCGCGAATAGTACTGAACAATTCTTCGCCTCTTCTACGTGTTTAGTACTAGAGCTTTGGTAAGAGGGGTTAGTTCCCAATCCACAGCGCACTTTTGGGGAAGTGCGGGCCAGACAAACTTAAATCTCACAAGCACCGGCCTGTCAGCCTCATAACCGCGTATTGACTGGAGTTGTCAAGGGAGTTATTGAAAAAACCAAAAATAGCTCACTGAATTCCGGCTGGCGGGAAAGACGCCAATGAGAAGCGAATACGATTTTTCCAAGTCCCGCAAGAACCCCTACGCCGGCCCGTCCCGTTCGAGCCGCGCGCAAGTGATCCATCCCAACACGCCGCTTGAGCGGCACGCTCCCTAAAACTCTATTTCCCGCACTTCCTAGCACTTCCCGATTCCGCACGCCCGCCTCGCCACAAAGCGAACCTACTCTCGTACCAGGAGTCGGATTGCTCCCCATCGGAGGACCCGGCCTGCCCCGCAAAACTGCCTTAGGGTAGCTAGCAGAGAGCGGTTTTCTAGATAAACTGCAAGGGCGTGCGTGCGATGTGGTGGCAGCCGGTCCAACAACCCGGCCCTTTGCCGTTGCGGGAAAAAGAAACGTGCCTCCTCCGCCGTGGGGAGTAAAACTCGCGGATCGAGGGCCCTCTAAATTACTTAAGAAAGGCAAGCAAGCAGTCGCCGCCGCCTCGCATACTTGCACAGTTCATCCACTGCCAGCCCGGCCAGCCGAGCCTCGTCCATTATTGTTTCCCCGGCGAAAACTCCACACCGAAATAGACCGTACGGCCGCGCATCACCGGCATGGTATCCCCCGAGTTGTTACCCCAGTCCGGCATCCATACCTGTTGGTTCGCCAGATTTTCAGCATGCGCGAACAAGGCCACTCCGCTCTTCGCGCCTAACGGCAGGTAGCGGGAAACGTCGTAGCGAATATGCGAGCTCAGCAAGTGGTAAGCGATAGGATTCGGATTAACGGCGGCACCCATTCCCGCCACAGCACCCTGGTAGTTGTCGAACATGCTCAGCGTCAGACCGCCCTCGCGGCGGTAGCTAAGACCGCCTTTCGCGCCGAAGTTGGGAACCGGCGTAATGTTGCGATTTCCGTTGCCGTCCTGATTCGCCTGATAGGAGGCGGAGCCGGTCAAAAAAAGCGTCTTCCGCAGGTAGTACTTGCCTTCGATCTCGAATCCCTGAAACGTTGCTTCCCCCAGGTTCAGATAGCGCCAGCGAGCTCCCCGGTTATCCACCACAATGCTGTCGGTTTGGCGGCTGTGAAAGTACGTCACGGCTCCTTGAAAACGATTCGCCTGGTAACTCACGCTCAGGTCTAACGTCCCCACCTTTTCCGGTCTTAGTCCGGGTGTTCCCTGCAAAAGCGGATGATTCAGCGTGGTCTCGTTGATGCTCGGCGCGCGGAACGCCCCGCTATACAAGGCTTTCACGCCTACGTGGGACGTCGGGTTCCACAGCACACCCATCCTGGGTGACGTGTTCACGCCAGTGCTTGAGGTTTTATTCAATTGGAAACCGCCCACCAGTTTGACGCTGTTCAGCAACTGGTGGTCCCATTGCCCGTAGATGGCGCCTCCCGGCCGGGAGCCGGAGGAAATCTGGATTGCAGGAGTAATACCGAAATAGGTTTCCTGTCCTTCGATATGGTTGAACAAGGTTCCAAAAGTGAATCGATCCCAACGTCCAAGAGTCACGGAGTTGGTCCACTCCAAAACCACTTCCTGCGAGTCGCGGGCAATGTCGGGATACCCCGGATTGTCAAAGGTGTTTCGCGTATAGGTCGCATTGAAACTCATATCCCACTGGTCAGTCGCCTTCATGGTGTACCCCAGGTCGGCAAACCCCCGTCTCCACTTGTTCTGGGCTATGGCGCCCAGCACGAACGACGGGGCATGCCATTCCGTGAAAGAAGACATGAACGCAATATTTTTGTAGCTTGCTCCCAGATAGGCTCCGTCTCCGCGATTTTCCAGCGTCACGTTCTGTACTAGCGGAACCGGCGGAGCTAGAGGATCTCCCACTAGGGACATCGGCAGGCGGTAATCCGTCGTCCAGTTTGGTTGTTGGTGAAACTGGCCTGCTCCAAAAAGCTTGAAGTTCCCACGTTGGATCATGGCCTGAGCGGAGCTGCCTTTCGCCCCTTTCTCACCGCCAAATGCACTGATGGTGAGGCCGTTGCCGGTGGCCCTCTTTGTAATGAGGTTGATCACGGCTGAGAACGCGTTAGATCCGTACAGAACGGAACCCGGTCCCTTGATCACTTCGATCCTCTGCAGCGCCACGACGGGGAAGGCTTCCAGCAGATCACTGATCAGGCCGCCTTCCAACACCTCGCGTGTCGGGCGTCCATTGATGAGGAACAATACGTGGCCTCCGTTGATCTTGGTCTGATCCCCGCGCGCCGCAATCAGACTGCGGTCGGTGAAGTAGGCGCTGGAGAGACTGAGGCCGGGCACCCGCTCCAGGACTTCCCGCAGCGTGATTCCGCTGAATCTCCGCAGTTCGTCTTCGCTGATCACGGATATTATGCCGGCCGCATCGGTCAGGTTTTCGGAGAACTTGGAGGCTGTAATAACCTTGGTACTGAGAAGCGACTCCAGGTCGATTGTCCCTTCATCCTGATTGCCACTTGAAACCTGTGCCTCGGCCAGACCTGCCAAGACCAGCGCGAATAGCACGACGGATCCCAATGCTTTTGGCCGATGCATGAATTTCCTCTTTCTGGTGCAAAACATCTCTCTACCTATTTCCTTATTTCCGCAAGCTTCAAGAGTTTGGAACTGATTTGCAGTTTGGCGCGCTCGGCGGCCCCCACATCAATGTCGATGCGCACTTGCTCATCTTTCAACCTGAAATTGATAATTCCGCCGCTCGTGGTGGAATTCTGGGCCTCGCTGACCGTTAGAACACTGTGCAGTTTGAGCTCTTCCAAAACCGAACCATAACGTTTTTGCTCGGACGCGCTTACGAACAAGATCTGGCAGTCCGTAGCCTGCTGCAGGCTCGAGACCGCTCGCACCACGAAGGGCCGATTTGCGACTACCTTGTCCTTAACGGCATCTCGTAGCCCACTGCCGAAAGGATCTTGGCCCAAAATACAAATCTTGATCGCATCTTCTGGCCCTCTGAACGTGTCTGGCGGCCATTCGACGAACTTGGTGAAGTTGAATAGAAAACCCGCCTTCACTTGATATTCGGCGGCCGCCGGCGCCTCGCTATGAACTTGCGCGGCTGCAAATGCCAGCGCCACGACGATTTTCGACCCTTTAATCACCGGCCCGCCGAGACTACTACCCCTGCGAAGAGGTAAGGGACACGCGTCTTAGGGAGGCTAGCAGGCATGAAGGTTCGAGAGGCTGTACGGAACTCATCGTCAAGACCTGGCGGGTCTTGAAGCTGATCCAGAGGGATTCGCTCGAAACTTCTAGGGACAATTCGACAGTGGCAGGGCGACGCGCGCTAGCGCGTCAGGGCAGGGTGTCACTTCCCAATCATGTGCCCGGGATCGCGATTGTTCTCTTCGCAGATACTCTCGATGAGGTCGGTATCCGGCAGCAAGCGCCAGGTAAGTTTGACGGTCCACGGCTTGGTATACGCCTCTGGATCGTCGATGGTGACCTCGATGTCCATGCGCCCCATCCGCGGACGGGAGAAACGTTCGGTGACCCGCATGGCCTCTGTCCCCGGTAGCCCGCGCATGTCGAGCCAGGTCTTGCCGTTCTGTCCGATCGTCTCCACGACGAAGGTGTCCTTGTCCCAGCGGCCGATCGAGTAGCCCATCCACGTCGGCTGAGGATTTTTGGGTAGCGGCCGTCCGTCCGTGAAAATCTGCCGGTAAATCGTGCGGGATTCGTGCAACAGCAGCGTCAAGTCTTCGGTCTGAACCAACTTGAGCCCATCGGGAATATTGTCTTTTTCCGGAATTCCAGAGGGCAGACAGTACGCGCCGGGGTGTTCTTTACCGTTCGTCGCGATGCGCTGATTGTAGAGATCCCGCGCCCACGGCTTGAGCGGTACGCCGTCCGGCTGCAGGTCAGCGGCGAGATTCAGCAGATGTTTCACTGGGTCGTCCGGCATCCAGAAGCCAGAGAGATCGGGTTTGCCGTAACTGGTGCGCACCGCGGGTGCATTCAAATCCACCTTGCCATCCGGCGTACGCGGCACCTTCTTCCACGGATAGGGATCCCATTGCGCGCTGGCCACTACGGCGCCGGTCAAAAACATCGCCACAACGGCGAGTGGAATGCGGGGCGTATTCGGGAGTGTTCGGATCATGCGCTCCATCTTCGCAAGAATGAGACGCTATTTCCAGCCCCCCTGCGCCCTTTCAAGCCGCGGCCGCCGTGGCCTCACATCCCACCTCGAAGTTGACCGAACGTGCGATGAAGCACTGTTCGTGCGCCTGGTGGTGCAGCATTTCCAGTTCGGCTAGCCGCGCAGGGTCCGTGATTACAACGTGTGGACGCAGAGTGACGCGGGTGAATTCGCCTGTGGTCCCGTGCTGCAGCATTGCTCCGATGGCCGCGTCGCGATATTCCACCACGACAATCTTCGCGTCGGCGCACAGATGCAGGAACGCTAGCATGTGGCAGGATGACAGCGCCGCTACCAGCAACTCCTCCGGATTGAAGCGTTGAGGGTCGCCTCGAAACGCGGGATCGGACGACCCCTCGATGCGCGCGGCCTTGCCCTCGCCGGAAATTTCGTGATTGCGCGAATATGCCGTGTAGTCGCTGGTGCCGGTTCCGCGATTTCCGGTCCACGTCATGGTGACTGCGTAGTGATGTTCCCGCTGCATGCTTCACCACCTCGCCTGTTCGCGAATGCTGCTGGCCAGGCGCTTGCTGACCACCGCTTCGAATCCGTTCGACATTTTCAACAGCCAGCGCCTGCTCGACAGCGGCGAAATCTTGCGGATGTGATCTGAATTGATGAGCGTTGCGCGATGCACTCTGCGAAATGTGGCCAGGCCTGGATCTTTTACAAGTTCCTTCAGAGTGGATTCCGCGAAGTATTTTTGCGTCGCGGTGACGATGTGCACGATGTCGCCCTCGGCTTGAAATGCGATGATTTCGGCGGGGTCGAGCAGGTAAATATCGGTGCCGCGCTTGCCGGCGATCTTGCGGATGGTGGATTTACCGGCGACCGCTTCCGGCGGTTTCCACTGGCGGCGTGCTTTCTCAATGGCTTTTTCCAAACGCTCACGGCGGACGGGCTTTAACAAGTAGTCAACCGCCCCCACTTCAAAAGCATCCAGCGCGTGTTGTTCGAAGGCGGTGACGAAGATCACCAGCGGCATCCGGCGGCCACGCAGGTTACGCACGACGTTCAAACCGTCGAGCTCCGGCATTTGCTGGTCGAGCAAAACCAGATCCGGGTCCAGGTCGAGAATACGCTGCAAGGTTTCGGTACCGGTCGTGGCCTCTCCGGCGATCTCCAGGCCTGGAATGCTTTCGACGTATTCGCGCAATATCTGGCGTGCGATGGGTTCGTCGTCGGCGATCAGCACTCTCATCGGGCCGCCTCCACTGCTTGCGGCGCGGTGGCCGGGATGAGCAGGGAAACGGTGCTGCCCTGCGGCGTGGACTCAATATTGAGCCGTGCGCCGGGTCCGTAGCACAGCTCCAGACGGCGCTCGACGTTTTCCAAGCCGACGCCGCGGCGGCCCGTTGATTCGAAGCCGCGGCCGGTGTCGGCAATGGACACGGCTAGGGAGTGGTCCTCTGTGACGCGCGCGCGCAGAGTCACGGCGCCTCCGGCGGCCAGCGGCGCGATGGCGTGTTTGACGGCGTTCTCTACTAACGGTTGCAGTGAAAGAATGGGGATCGCGATGTTCATGGCCTCGGGTGTGACGTCGATCTCGGTATGGAGCTTGTCGCCCAAGCGCAGTTGCTCCACGTCGAGGTAAGCCCTCACAATGTGCAACTCCTCGGAGAGAGGCACCATGGTCTTGCGTGTTTCCAGAAAATAGCGGAAGATATCCGCCAGATTCAATACAGTTTCGCGCGCACCGCGAGCCTCGCGTGGAATGATGCCGTAGAGCGCGTTCAGCGCGTTGAACAGAAAGTGCGGGTGGATCTGGGATTGCAGCGCGCGCAATTCGGCCTGGGAAACCAAGCGCCGCATTTCCGATTCGTGATGCAAATCGAGTTGTTCGGCGATCACGGCCGAGGCTTGGTGCAGCACTGCAAGATCCTCGCTCAAGTAGCGGCGCCCGCCCGTGCGGCGGCCGAAAACGATGTAGCGTGTTTTTCCGGAAGAGACTCGTAACGGCAGAACCGCATCGGCGTCCGAAGGTGCGGCGGATGCAATGGTCGCGCTTGCACTGGCGTAGCGCGCGAGCCTCTGTACAGCTTCCTGAACATAGGTCTCCTCATCGCGCACCGGCACGCGCAGCGCGCTCAATAACACGTGGGAATCGCCACGCCGGAAGACCACGCGAGTGAGTAAGCGCTGGACCAGGCCACGGATAATAGCGAAGAGAATCAGCAGCAAGCACGCGCCGGAGAGAAGCAGGGCGAGATGAAACGGTGTGTCGGCCGCCGGCAGCCATCCCAGCCGCAACGCGATCGCGGCGGCGGACACGAAACCCACGGCCAGCAGGACATTGGCCAGAAAGCGCAAGAAAGCGTCGAGAAGAACGAAGCGATAATCCTGCAACAGCACCAGCAAAGCCAAGGGAATGGCCGCGTGATGGAAGGCGAGCTCCTGGGACCAGATTTGCTCGGCGTGTCCGCTGCCCAAGTGCACGAAGGACATCGCGAGCAGGAATAACGACATGGTTCCAATGAGGCGCGAGGTGGCGGGGCCACCGCGCTCGCGATACGCGAGGAACGCCGCGATGGCGGTGAGGGCTCCGAAGCCGACCGTGATCGAGGTGAGAGCGAAGCGATGCAAATCCGTGTCTGCGCGAAATAATTCGATGACGTGGGGGACAATGGCCGCGATGGCAAGAGCGTACCCCGCCAGCGCGAGGCCGCGGTGGCGTTCCTCCAGGCACAGATCGAAGAGCACAGCGGGCAGCAGGCTGAGAACGGAAAAGCCGATGGCGACCATCCATCTGGTGGCCAGCGAATCCGGATCGTTCGTTCCCAGCACCACCAGCGAAACGAAATTCCAGGCCAACGCCAAGGTCGCGGCCCACATGGACTTGCGGCCTCGTGGCAAGCCGCGCGCGGTGCGGTCTTGCAGCAGCAGGGCGAGAAAAATCCCGAACAACAACACGCCAGCCAGATGGCCCAGCGTGTTGACTAGCAGGGATTCATTCACGAATTCATGATATCGTGCGGGCCGGGAACTATTTGGATTTCACGGCGTGCCCGCCGAACTGCTGGCGCATGGCGGCCAGCATACGGGCCCCGAAGGAATTCTCCTGGCGCGAGCGGAAGCGCATCATTAATGACAAGGCGATGGTGGGGGCGGGGACGGCGCTGTTGATGGATTCTTCGACGGTCCAGCGGCCTTCGCCGGAATCTTCGACATAGGGCTGCAGGTTGTCGAGAGTGGGGTTTTGCTGCAGGGCCAGGGCCGTGAGCTCCAGCAGCCAACTGCGGACTACGCTGCCCTGATTCCACAGATCCGCGATCTTGCCGAGGTTCAGGTCATAACGCGAGGCCTGCATGATTTCGAAGCCCTCCGCGTAGGACTGCATCATGGCGTACTCGATGCCGTTGTGAACCATTTTCACAAAGTGTCCGGCGCCCGCGGGTCCGCAATACATGTATCCGTTGGGTGGCGCGAGAGTTTTGATGATGGGTTCGATGCGATCGAAATCCGCCTTCTCGCCACCCAGCATCAGGCAATAGCCGACCTTCAATCCCCAGATGCCGCCGCTGGTGCCGGCGTCCATGTAGTGGATGCCCGACGGCTTGAGGGCTTCGGCGCGGGCGATGTCATCGGTGTATTTGGAATTGCCGCCGTCGATAATCAAATCCCCGGGGGACAACAACTTAGCCAGCTCATCGACGGTGGCCTGGGTGGGGGCTCCGGCGGGAACCATGATCCACACCGTACGAGGGGCGGAGAGTTTATCCACCAGGTCCTTGAGGCCGCTGGCCTTCGAAATTCCCATTTCGTTGGCTTTTTCGGGCGTTACCGAGCCCCGATCAAAGCCGACTACTTCGTGGCCGCCTTGCGTCAGCCGGGTGGCCATATTGCCGCCCATACGTCCTAACCCGATCATTCCAATGCGCATAGCAGATAGTGTAGCGGAAGCTGGGAGGGTCGGCGAAAAAAGTTGCAGGATACTACTTGACACTATCACTAGCAGGTTATATAGTCTTAATGTAAGCAGTTTTATGGAGGATAAATAGTCATGGCGCTTATCAGATATGCATCCGTGGACCCTTTTCAGGGTTTCCAGGACACTTTAAACCGCTTCTTTACCGAGCCTGCGGCCAACCGGCCATGGGTTCCCGCGGTAGACATTCGCGAAACCGAGAGCGATTTGGTTCTCAAGGCGGACATCCCGGACATGAAGTTCGAGGACATTGACGTTCGTATGGAGAACGGCACGCTGACAATACGCGGCGAGCGCAAGTTCGAAGCGCAGGAGAAAGAGGGTGGCTGGCACCGCGTGGAACGTTCCTACGGGAAGTTCGAGCGCGTGTTCACGTTACCGGACAGTGTGAACCCGGAAGGGGTTAAGGCCGATTACAAGAATGGCACGCTGACGGTGACGCTACCGAAGAAAGAAATCGCCAAGCCGCGGCAGGTAAAGGTTCAGATTACAAACTAAGAACCAAACCACAACTGGAGCATCTAAAAAGAGGCAGGGGCGAGCGCTCCTGCCTCTTGTTGCGTGTGTACCTTATTTCGTATGAGACAATCGGGGCGGATAGAGGATTTATGAACGCGTTGAAAACGGCGATGTTGCTGGGTTTGCTGAGTGTCTTGCTGATGGTTGGCGGGCAGGCAGTGGCTGGCCGCCAGGGCATGATCATCGGGTTGGTTTTGGCCGTGGGAATGAACTTCTTCAGCTATTTCTTCTCTGAGAAGATGGCGCTGTCGATGTATCGGGCGCAGCAGATTACGCCTGAGGACAATCCGGCCGTTTATGCGCGCGTGTTTCCCATCGTGCAGAATTTAACCTCCAAGATGAACCTGCCGATGCCCAGACTGTGGGTGATTCCGGAAGCGCAGCCGAACGCCTTCGCGACCGGCCGCAATCCGGAGCATTCTTCCGTAGCGATGACCGAGGGTCTGCTGGCCCAGATGAATGACCGGGAGTTGGAAGGCGTGCTGGCGCACGAGTTGGGCCACGTAAAGCATCGCGATATCCTGATCAGTTCGGTGGCTGCCACGCTGGCCGCTGCATTGACGCAGATCGCGTATATGGCGATGTGGTTTGGCGGGGGCCGCAGCGATGACGAGGAGAACCGCAGCCCGTATGCGGGGATCCTGATGATTATTCTGGCTCCGATCGCGGCGGGGCTGATTCAGATGGCGATTTCGCGTACGCGGGAATTCAGCGCCGACGGGGCTGCCGCGCGTTACACGGGTTCCCCTGACGGACTGATTAGCGCGCTTGGAAAGTTGGAGCGCGGGGTGCAGAAGTATCCGATGGAAGCGAACCAGGCGACCGCGCATATGTTCATCACCAATCCCTTTAGCGGTGGTGGGCTGACCCGGTTGTTTTCGACGCACCCTTCCACCGAGCAACGGATTGCAAATCTGGAAGCTCTGCGGATGCAGGGCGTTCACTAAAGCGTGAATACGGTTCGCGTGAATCGCAAGGCCGCGGGCCGCGTGGCCAGCGGGCATCCGTGGATTTTTTCCAGCGACGTAGTCAGTAAAGACAGCGTTACGCCGGGGGAAGCCGTTGCCGTGGCCGATGACCGGGGCAAAATTCTGGGCGTGGCGCATTTCAGTTCCACCTCGCAGATCACATTACGAATGCTTTCGGGCACGCGGCAGGAACTGGATCGCGCCTTCTATTTGCGACGGCTGCAGCAAGCGCTGGCGCATCGCGAACGAGTCGTTGAAAACTCCAACGCTTATCGTATTGTTTCCTCGGAAGGCGACTTGCTTCCCGGGCTGATCGTGGATCGCTACGGCGATTACCTGGTGATGCAGACGCTAACGCAGGGCATGGACCGAGCCAAAGAGGTTGTGGTGGATTGCCTGACGGAGTTGATCCAGCCCGCCGGTATCCTGGCTCGCAATGAGGCCGGGGTCCGCAAGTTGGAAGGGCTGCCTCAAGAAACTGTGGTTGTCGCGGGAGCGATACCTGACGGGATTTCGGTAGAGATGAACGGGCTGAAGTTTACGGCGGACCTACTGCGCGGGCAGAAGACGGGAACCTATTTAGACCAACGCGAAAACTATGTGGCGGCGGCGCGATACGTCAGAGGGGGGAGGGTGCTGGACTGCTTCAGCTCCACTGGAGGCTTTGCCCTGCATGTGGCGCGGCACGCGGAATCCGTGGACGCAGTGGAGTCTTCGCCGCTGGCGATTGAAGCCGCCAAGGCCAACGCGGCGTTGAATGGCATCGAGAACATCGAATTCCGGCAAGCGGATGTGTTCGACTATTTGTCGGGACGGGACTCCGCCAAATACTCGATGATCATTTTGGATCCGCCTGCGTTCGCGAAGTCGCGCAAGCAAGTGGACGACGCGATGCGGGGGTACCGGGACATCAATCTGCGGGCGCTAAGGATGCTGAATCCGGGAGGCATTCTGGTGACTTGTTCCTGCAGCCACCACGTGAGCGAAGCGGCTCTGATGCAAACCGTGGCAGAGGCGGGGCTGGATTCGGGACGCACATTGCGCGTACTGGAGCGGCGCACGCAGGCGAGCGATCATCCGATTTTGCTTACGGTGCCGGAGACGCTGTATTTGAAGTGCGTCATTCTGGAAGTATTGAGTTAGCCTAGCGCGCGTGAAGGCGGATGGAACGCACGACGAGGCCAAGCTCGCGCGAATCCGCTGGGGACGCGGGCAACCACTTATCCAATTCAAATTCGACGGTGGCCGAGCCGTTGGTGAACCAGGCGGCGTCGATGGGCCTGGAATAGGTAAACTCGCCTGCACGAGTAAAGGTTTCGTGCGGCAGTTGGTGTGATCCGACCCTGCCGGTCAAGGTGATGCGGGAGAGTTTTTCAATGCTGGCTTCGGGAACGAACAATTGAACGTCCAGCCAGGGGGCTCCAATGGAACCGCGATTTAGGTTGACGGAGAATCGCGGTCCGGACCAGCGCCAGGGCTGGCCGTCGGCGGGATAGAGTCCGGTGAGCTGCGAATCCGAAGAGGGATTGGCAAGATTCACATCGAACGTTTCAGAGAATGACGCCGGCTTGCCTTGGCCCAAGGTGTCGCGCTGAATATCGATGAGCCGGGCATAGGTGGTGCCTTGACGAGTAGCAATGGTTTGCTCCGCGAAGACGGGCTGGGTTTCGCGGAGGGCTTTCAGGAACTCGTCCACGGGGGCGGAGAATTGGCGATTTTCCGAACCACTGATCAAGAACAAGCCGCCCTCCTGAATTTCCTGGGGCCAAGGCCGACCGGCAAGGGAAATGGAAGGGTGCTCCAGATTGAACGCGTCCCTGGCCATGAGCCGGCCATCGCTCAACACATAGAGATTATCTGAAAATCCCCAATCCACGGCTTTGACGACGCGGCCAGCGGCTTTCGCCTCGCTGATGCCCGCGAGTTCCGAGATGGCGTCGGACCATACTAATAGTCCGCCGGTTTCGCGCAGGCCTTGGACTTCGCGGGCCAACCAATACACGCAGAATCCCGCGTAGAGAGTTGTCATGAGAACGAGCGCGAGGCGGAGCTGCGGGAAGCGCTGGACGAGGGCGGCGGCGGCGAGTACGGAGACGGCGGCGGCGAAGGGAACTACGGAGATGAGGTGGTGCTCGGCGATTTGCAGGCGGGAGGCGAAGAGGAACGCGATTAATAGCAAAAATGAAAGCGCCGTGATGCGCGCGAAGCGGCGGCCGATGGCCAGGCAAGCGATCGCGGCGGCGGTTATGAGGGCGAGGCTGGTCCAGCGCAGCCAGGCGGGGACGACCGAGGTGCCCCACATGACGGTGTGCTCGGCGTCCAGTAATAAGACTTCCGAGAGCATGATTAGCCGGATGTGCAGCAACTCGGCCCAGTTCCCGGTGGCTTGGCCGGCGAGGCCCATGGCGGCGAAGGTTCCGCCGCGGGAGACGATTTGGTAGATCCACAAGGGGAGTCCGCCGGCGAGGACACCGGCGATGAGGGCGGCTGCGTGGGAGAGCGGAACAATGATTCCGCGCCGCAGGACGACGGCGAGGGACAGGGCGATGGCGGCGAGTGTCCAGATGAGATTGGCGCGGGTCCACATAGCGAAACCGGCGGCGGCACCGATCCAGAACATCGCCGCAACGGTGGGGCGGGCAGAATAACGGCAGGCAGCCAGAGCGAGTAATCCGAGGGCGCAAATGGTGGCCGCGACCGCGCCGTTGTCGAAAACGGTCATATTAATAAACGATGGATTTACGGCGAGGATCAGCCCAAGGCACCCGGCGATGGCAGGTCCCGCCAGGGCTTTCGTGGCGGACATGATGCCCCACAGTCCTAGTAAGGTCAGAGCCATGGAAACGGCGCGTACGACCCAGGGGCGGGGCCCCGCCAGGACGAAGGCTGGGACGCTCAGAATCTCTTTGATTGCACCGATATAGGCTCCCTCGGCCATTAGGGGGAAGCAGAGACTGTGGCGGCAGATCCAGGTATCGGGCGTGGCTTGCAGAGCCTGGACGGGAGAGGGGTGGCGAAGGGCGACTCCGCCTGCAACGAGCAGGGCTTCGTCGTACTGGAGGCCGGGGTTCTGAGCGATCAACAGCGCTCCCGCAAGGCAGTAGAGGGCTAACGCGGCGGCCATCAGCCAGCGGTAATGCATGCTCTACAGAATACATATAGGACTAAAGTTCAGCAACTTACGGACTTCAGTTCGGTTGCGGACCCTTCGGCCGGTGCGCTAGAGTAGCCAAAAGGCAGTCGTGTGCAGATTTCCGCGCTGCCTAGTTTTGCAAAACGGGCTGAGGGGTGTCGGCTGGTTTTGCGCGATCACTTTTTGAAGACTCTCAACGTTACTCTGAACAAGCCATTGGAGGATTTCCGGGGATGCAATCGACCTCGTCGTCTATTTTTATGACCCGCGCTAAGACGCTGGGTCTACTCTTACTGACCCTTAGTGGGGCAGCACCGCTCTTCGCACAGGGCGAAGCGGACCTGCGTCTGCCGGATCTCAACAGCGTAACTGTTCTGGGGATGAGCGGTCCCCAGGTTTTGATGGGCGGGCTGGTGGTCAGCGCTCTTGGACTGGTGTTCGGGCTGATGATGTATCGCCATTTGCGCGACCTGCCGGTTCACTCATCGATGCTGGAAGTTTCGGAGCTGATCTACGAGACCTGCAAAACCTACATGATCACGCAGGGCAAGTTCCTGCTGAGGCTGGAACTGTTTATCGGCGCGATCATCATCCTGTATTTCGGTGTCTTGCAGCAATTGGGCGCCCTGGAAGTGGCGATCATTGTCGGTTTCAGCATTATTGGTATCGCAGGTAGCTATTCGGTAGCGTGGTTCGGCATCCGAGTGAATACGTTCGCGAACTCGCGCACGGCGTTCGCCAGTCTGCGCGGGAAGCCGTTTCCCTGTTACGCGATTCCGCTGCAAGCCGGCATGAGTATCGGCATGATGCTAATCAGCGTGGAACTGCTGATCATGTTGTGCATTCTATTGTTTGTACCGAGCGATTACGCGGGGCGCTGCTTTATCGGCTTCGCGATCGGCGAGTCACTGGGCGCGGCTGCGTTGCGCGTGGCGGGCGGCATCTTCACGAAGATCGCGGACATCGGCGCGGATTTGATGAAGATTGTTTTCAAGATTAAAGAGGATGATGCTCGCAACCCGGGCGTAATCGCGGATTGCACTGGCGATAACGCGGGCGATTCGGTAGGTCCTTCGGCGGACGGATTTGAAACCTATGGTGTGACGGGCGTCGCGCTGATTTCGTTTATCCTGCTGGCGGTGACGAATGACATCACGCAGGTGGAATTGCTGGTGTGGATCTTCGCCATGCGCGTCATGATGATTATCGCCAGCGCGGTCTCGTACTTCATTAATGAAGCGGTGGCCAAGTCCAAGTATCAGAATGTGGACAAGATGAACTACGAAGCTCCGCTGACGTCGCTGGTGTGGCTGACGTCCATCATTTCCATTGCCGCGACCTACGGGTTGTCCTACTTGATGATTCCGAACATTGGCGGGGATCCGTCGATGTGGTGGAAGCTTTCGAGTATTATTACTTGCGGCACGCTGGCCGGCGCGATTATTCCGGAGCTGGTCAAGGTGTTCACGTCGGTGGAATCCAGCCATGTGAAGGAAGTGGTTATCAGTTCGAGGGAAGGTGGCGCGTCGCTGAACATCTTATCCGGGCTGGTAGCTGGTAACTTTAGCGCTTTCTGGCTGGGGCTGACGATGATGGGCCTGATGGCGGTGGCCTACGGCGTGAGCTTGCTGGGCATGGAAGCGATGATGCTGGCGCCGGCGGTATTCGCCTTCGGTCTGGTGGCGTTCGGATTCCTGGGCATGGGTCCGGTGACGATCGCGGTAGACTCGTATGGTCCGGTGACGGACAACGCGCAGTCGGTCTACGAGCTGAGCTTGATCGAAGACGTACCCAACATCAAGGCGGAGATCAAGAAGCAGTACGGCTTCGATTTGAACTTCGAAAAGGCCAAGCATCATTTGGAAGAGAATGACGGCGCGGGCAATACTTTCAAGGCGACGGCCAAGCCGGTGTTGATCGGGACGGCGGTGGTGGGCGCGACGACAATGATCTTCTCGATCATCGTGACTTTGACAGACCGGCTGACGCAGAACGTCAACAATCTTTCTATTCTGCATCCTCCGTTTCTGCTGGGGCTGATTTCCGGCGGGGCGGTGGTTTATTGGTTTACCGGGGCTTCGATTCAGGCAGTGACGACCGGTGCGTATCGCGCGGTGGAATTCATCAAGGCCAACATTAAGCTGGAAGGCGCCACCAAGGCTTCGGTGAGCGATTCCAAGAAGGTGGTGGAGATTTGTACGCAGTACGCGCAGAAGGGCATGTTCAACATTTTCCTGACGGTGTTCTTCGCGACGTTGGGATTTGCGTTTGTGGAGCCGTTCTTCTTCATCGGCTACCTGATTTCGATTGCGCTGTTTGGTCTGTATCAGGCTATCTTCATGGCCAATGCGGGCGGCGCGTGGGATAACGCTAAGAAGATCGTGGAAGTGGAGCTGAAGATGAAGGGCACTCCGCTGCATGACGCGACGGTGGTGGGCGATACCGTTGGCGATCCGTTCAAGGATACGTCTTCGGTAGCGCTGAATCCGATCATCAAGTTCACTACGCTGTTTGGGTTGTTGGCGGTGGAACTGGCGGTTTCCATGACTAAGACGCAAGGGGCGGACCTGACGCACATTTTGGCGGCGGTGTTCCTGTTGATCGCGTTCTTCTTCGTATACCGGTCGTTCTACGGGATGCGGATCGAAAAGAGCGCGTAGTCCGCACGAACGCTGTAGAAGTTTGTATTCTGGGGGCATGCGGAAATCGCTTGCCCCCTTTCTATTTTTGGTGACCCTTATGGCTTGCTCGTCGTCCACTCCTCCGTCGACCGATCCCCTGGTGACGGAACTTGAAAAGAAACAGTCCAGGTTTGCTCCGGTGGAGTTGCAGGTGGATACCCGCACGCTATCCGGGGGAGACGCACAGGCTTTAGCCAAGCTGCTGGAAGCGGCGCAGGTAATCGATGGATTGTTCCTGGAGCAGGTTTGGAGCGGCAATGTCGCGCTGCGGGCGAAGCTGGCGGAAGATAAGACGCCGGTGGGCCAAGCGCGGCTGCGGTATTTCGATTTGAATAAGGGACCGTGGTCGGATCTGGACGCGCATGAGGCGTTCATGCCGGGGGTGCCGGCTCGGAAGCCGCTGGGGGCGAATTTCTATCCGGAGGACATGAAGAAGGAAGAGTTCGAGGCGTGGGCGAAGGGGCTTCCGAAGAAGCAGCAGGAAGCGGCCACTGGATTCTTCACGGTGATCCGGCGGTCCGACGATGGCAAGTTGCGAGCGGCGCCCTACAGCCAGGAGTACAGTGGGCCTCTGGGGCGGGCGGCTGGGCTGCTCCGGGATGCGGCGGGGCTAACTTCCAACGATTCGCTGAAGGCGTTCCTGATGGCGCGGGCGGACGCCTTCCTTAGCAATGACTATTACGCCAGTGACGTGGCGTGGATGAAAGTGGATGCTCCCATTGAGGCGACCATTGGGCCGTACGAAACCTACATGGACGAAGTGTTCGGGTACAAGGCGGCGTTCGAGGCTTACATTGGGTTGCGCGACGAGGCGGAGACGGCCAAGCTCAAGATGTTCTCGGACCACTTGCAGCAAATCGAAAACAGCTTGCCGGTGGAGGCGAAGTATCGCAATCCAAAAATTGGGGCGTTGGCGCCGCTTCGGGTGGTGAATGAAGTTCTGGCCACCGGCGATGGGGCGCATGGCGTGCGAACGGCGGCCTTCAATCTTCCCAACGATGAGCGGGTGGTTAAGGAATACGGGTCCAAGAGGGTGATGCTGAAGAATGTGCAGGAGGCCAAGTTCGCGAAGATTCTGCAACCCATCGCGGCGCGGGTGCTGGCGGCGGGCGATCGCGCCAACTTGAGCTTTGACGCGTTCTTCACGCACATTCTGGCGCATGAGATGACGCACGGGATTGGGCCGCAGAACAACGTGCGAGGGTCCTTGAAAGAGCTGCATTCGGCGATTGAAGAGGCCAAGGCGGATGTGACGGGGCTGTTCATGATGCAGTATCTGTACGACCAGAAGTTGCTGCCGGCGGAAGAGCAGAAGTTGTATACGACATTTCTGGCGTCGTCTTTCCGGACCATGCGGTTTGGGGTACATGAAGCGCACGGGCGCGGGATGGCGCTGCAGTTCAACTACCTGACGGACAAGGGAGCGTTTGTGGCGGGGTCCGATGGGACGTTCTCGGTGGATATGGGGAAGGTGAAGGGCGCGGTGCGGGACCTGGTGCACGATCTGCTGACGATTGAGGCTACGGGGGACTACGCGGGTGCGAAGAAGATGCTGGATGAGCTGGGCGTGTTGCGTCCGGCGTTGGAGCAGGCGCTGGCGAAGCTGACGGATTTGCCCACGGATATCGAACCGGTTCGGCCGGCGAAGTAAATTTGCGATCGGCAACGCCGAGGAGGCCCGCCGACTGCGGTTCAAGAACGGCGTTCTGGTGATCGGGTTGGCCGTGTCAATTCGCTTCCGCAAATGTCGGCGGTGAAGGAAGGGTTCGGGGTACACGACGCAATAAAATTGTAAGGATGGGCTCTTACGCCGCTCTGGCAACAGATTGTTCTTTAACTGTTGCCAAGCCAAGCCGCTGGAGGATCCAGATTACTGGCCAGGCGGGGTCGATTTCCCTACTCTTCAGGGCGAAGCGGGCGGAGGAGGGGTATTGGTGGTGATTGTTATGCAAGCCTTCGCCCGCGGTCAGGAGGGCGATCCACTGGTGATTGGTGGCGAGGTTGTCCCAATTGCGGTAGCCGATCATGTGGCAGATGCTGTTGATGGAGGAATTCAAGAGGATGTAGGCCACCACGTGGAAGACCCAAGCCGCAGCGCCCCAGGCCCAACCAAACATCAGCATGAAAACCACTAGTCCGGCATAGGCTCCGTGGGTGTTGCCGGGGATACGATCTATGAGATCAGGCTGGTAATCCGGGGTGTACTTGCGGACGGTGGCCTCGCTCTTGATTTCCTTGCGGTACATGAAGTAATTGCCGAAGAAGACAGTCCACAAGCCGAACAGATAGGGACTATGCGGGTCGCCTTCCTTATCCGAGAAGTGATGATGCTTGCGATGTACGGCAACCCATTCGCGGGGGACAATGCCGGTGAAGAGGCTGAGGTGCAAATGCATCAGATTGGCAATGAAGGGATGCAATTCCAGTCCGCGATGGCACTGGGAGCGATGCAGATAAATGGTGGTGATGAAGACGGAGGTCTGAAGAATTACGACCGTGATGATGAACATCCACAGAAGGTTCATGTTGCTCCAAAGACTGGACGGACGCGGATTCCTGATAATAGCAAAACTAATTGAGGACGTTGATCTTGGTGGGTTCGGTGCGGAGGCAAGCCATGGTGTCGGTAACACCTCCGGCGATCTCGCCGCAGGCATTGGTGGTGGCGGTGCGGATGGCGTCCTGTTGGGTGGAGGCGCTGGCGGTTTTGCAGCGGCTTTGGCCGTTGAACTGGATGCAGACTTCGACACGATTCGAAGTCAGGGTCATGCTGGAATAAACCATAATCCCGAGAATCACGGCGACGATCAGAATACCAACCAGGACGGGCTTCTTCATACGCCTTCCGTGACGAAGGCCGAACCCATGTGGCGAAACTTCTGGTAGCGGTCCTCGATGAGTTGTTTGGCGGACATGCCTTCCAGGCTGCGCAGTGCATCACGCAGGGTGGTGCGCAAGGATTCGGCCGCTCCGTCGGGATCTTCATGGGCGCCGATGGGAGGCTCGGGCACGATGCCGTCTATCAGGCCGAGGCGTAGAAGGTCGGGCGCGGTCATTTTCAAGGATGCGGCTGCGGCGGGCGCGCGCGAGGAGTCGCGATAAATGATGGCGGCGCAACTTTCTGGAGAAATCACGCTGTAGACGGAGTTTTCCAACATATAGACGCGATTGCCCACGCCTAAGGCCAAGGCTCCGCCGCTGCCACCTTCGCCCAGGACGGCGGCCACGACGGGGACACCCAGGCGGGACATTTCGCGAAGATTGTTGGCGATGGCTCGGCCCTGGCCGCGCTCCTCGGCATCTTTTCCGTGCCACGCGCCGGGGGTGTCGAGCAGGGTAATGATGGGGCGATTGAATTTTTGCGCGAGTTCCATAAGGCGCATGGCCTTACGGTAGCCTTCGGGGTGCGGATAGCCGAAATTGCGATACATGCGCTGCTTGGTATCGCGGCCTTTTTGCTGGGCGATGATCATCACCGGGCGGTCGTCGAACCAGCCCATGCCGGCCACGATGGCGTGATCGTCGGCGAAGGCGCGGTCGCCATGCAGCTCCACGAAATCGGTGAACAAGCGTTGGATGTAATCCAGCGCATGGGGGCGTTTGGGATGGCGAGCGAGTAAAACGCGTTCCCAACTGGGGTTGGTTTCCGGGGGTGCAGGCTGAGACATTGCTTGATTTTGGGGAACTAGTGCTTCCGTATCGAGCGGAGCTTGACGGGGAGAGCTCATTCGCTTGCCATGATTTCCAGTGCTTCCGGGCCGCAGATCCGAGCCAACTCACTTCTAAATTCCTTGTCCGGACGAACTTTGGCGGCTACATCCAGGATAACCGAGAAGTCGCGGGGTTTCTCCAGGCGCAATCGGACTTCGGTGGAACCGGGCTTGCGCGCAAATAGGCTGTGCAGTTCGGCGGCACGGTCGTTGGCCGCAGCAGCGCCGTTCATGGGGATACGGATCGAGATGAGCGATGGCATGCTGACGCGAGCGTTTTCGAGAGGCACCACGTCCTGTACGGATATTTTCGGTTGGACGCCTTCTTCGGGCAGGACCAACCCGCGCACCAGGACAGCCTTGTCCTCGACCAAAGCGGGCAGCAGGCGGTCATACTGCGTGGAGAAAACCATGGCCTCAATGCCGCCGGCGCGATCCTCAATTTGGAGCGAAGCCCACTGCTTACCATCTTTGGTGCGGCGGCGGGCCACGCCGGTCAGAATGCCGCACAAGGCGACCTCGGTGCCTTTAGCCAAACCTTCCAGGCCACTGGTGAGATGGGTGGCCAGGTCGCGGACCTTCTCGTCATATTCATCCAAAGGATGCCCGGTGATGTAGAAGCCGACGATCTCTTTTTCACCGGTGAGCGTTTCGCGCGGGGTCCATTCGGGCACGTTGGGCAGCGGATGCGAGGTGGGCTCATTGGCGTCCAGGTCGGCAAACATATTGCCTTGGCCACGCTCGCGTTCCAGCCAGACACGCTGGCCGTTTTCCATGGCGGCGTCGAGAATCGCGAATAGCTGGGCTCGCGATCCAATCGTGGAATCGAAGGCGCCAGCTTTGACGAAACTCTCGATCATGCGGCGGTTGACCGCGGAAAGATCGACTCGTTCGCAGAAATCGTAGAGAGAGGTGATGGGGCCGCCGGATTCGCGGGCCTTGGCGATGGATTCCACGGCATTCTCGCCGACGTTTTTGATCGCGCCCAGGCCGAAACGGATGCCGGATTCGCCGGGTTTGTCGGAGTGTACGGGTGTGAACGTGAAGGCGGATGAATTTACGTCCGGCGGCAGCACGCGGATATTCATTTCGCGGCACTCGCTGATGTACTTGACCACTTTCGCGGTATTGCCGGTTTCTGAAGTCAGCACGGCGGACATGAATTCGATCGGATAGTGCGCTTTGAGGTAGCCGATCACGAACGCCAGGTAGGCGTAGGCGGCGGAGTGCGATTTGTTGAAGCCGTAGCCGGCGAACTTGGCCATCTGGTCGAAGACTTTTTCGACCTTGCGTTGCGGGAGGCCGCGGGCCTTGGCGCCGGCGACGAATTTCTCGCGCTGCTTGGCCATTTCCTCGTGCTTCTTCTTACCCATGGCGCGCCGCAGCAGATCGGCTTCGCCCAGCGAATAGCTGGCCAGCAGATTGGAAATCTGCATGACTTGCTCCTGATAGACGATTACGCCGTAGGTGTCTTCGAGGATGCCTTTCAGCTCCGGCAGATCGTAGGTGACCTCCATGCGGCCGTGTTTACGCTCGATGAAGTCATCGATCATATCCATGGGGCCGGGGCGATAGAGCGCGTTCAAGGCGATCAAATCGTCCAGGCGATCGGGCTGGTAGCGGCGCAAAATGTCGCGCATGCCGGGCGATTCAAACTGGAACACGCCGCTGGTGAACGCCTTGCTGAAGATGGTTTCGAAGGTTTTCTTATCGTCGAGCGGCAGGTTGTCGACGTCCACGGTTACGCCGTGATATTTCTGGATGAGCTTGAGGGCGTCCGCCATGATGGTGAGCGTGGTGAGGCCCAGGAAGTCCATCTTTAACAGGCCCAGTTTCTCGAGGCCCACCATGTCGTACTGGGTGACAATTTCATCCCGGTTCGTTTTATAGAGCGGGACCAGTTCCTTCAGCGCGACGGGCGAGATCACCACGCCGGCCGCGTGGACGCTGGCGTTGCGCGACATGCCTTCCAGACGCTGGGCGACGTCCAGAATTTCTTTGATGCGCGGATCTTTGCGCGCCAGATCGTCGATCTGCGGCTCCATCTCGCGCGCTTCTTTGAGCTTGATGTTGAGCGGCTGGGTGGGGATCAGCTTGGTGACGCGTTCCACGTCGGCGTAACTCACATCCAGAACGCGGCCCACGTCCTTAATGGCGGCGCGCGCCCCCAGGGTGCCAAACGTGATGATCTGGGCGACCTGCTCGCGGCCGTATTTTTCGGTGACGTATTGAATGACTTCGCCGCGGCCACGGGTACAGAAATCGATGTCGATGTCGGGCATGCTGATGCGTTCCGGGTTGAGGAAGCGCTCGAACAGCAGGCTATAGGCCAGGGGATCGATATCGGTGATTTCCATCGCATAGCTGACCAGGCTACCGGTGGCGGAACCGCGGCCGGGACCTACGGGAATGCCCTTGAGCTTGGCGTAGCGGATGAAGTCCCACACGATGAGGAAGTAGCCGGAGAACTTCATTTCCTGAATCGTTTTGATTTCGCGATCCAGGCGTTCGACGTATTCCGCGAGGTCGTGTTTGAGGAGACCTTGCTGGTGTTGCGCCTCCAGGCGGCCGCGGCGTTTTTCGAAACCTTGGCGAGCTACGTATTCAAAGAAGGTATCGGCGGTATGGTTTTCGGGGATGGGGAATTTGGGGAAGGGCTCCTCCACCGGGTCGAGCTTGATGTGGCAGCGTTGCGCGATATCCCAGGTGCGGTCGAGGGCGTGCTCCACTTCGCCGAACAGGGACATCATTTCTTCGCGCGACTTGAGATAGAAGGCGTCCTTGTCGAAGCGCATCCGATTGGTGTCGGACATGGTTTTGCCGGTTTGGATGCACAGCAGGATTTCGTGGGCGCGGGCGTCGTCGTGGCGCAGGTAGTGGGAATCATTGGTGACCACCAGCGGGATTTCGGTGTCGGCGGACAGCCGGTGGATCAGGGGCAGGACCTGTTCGTCGAGGTCCATGCCGTGGTCCTGCAGTTCCAGGAAGAAGTTGTTCTTCCCGAACAGGTCTTTGTATTCGTAGGCCAGGCGTTTGGCGTCATCGAAGCGGTCGGCCAGTAGGGTTTCGTTAATATCGCCGCGCAGGCAGGCGGAGAGGGCGATCAGGCCTTCGGAATGGCGGGATAGCAGGTCCTTATCGATACGCGGCTTGTAGTAGAAGCCGTCCAGGTAGCCGGAGGAGACCAGTTGAATCAGATTACGGTAGCCAGTCTGGTTTTCGCACAGCAGGACCAGGTGGTTGTAGCGATTGGAATCGTTCTTAATGCCCTGGCCTTGCTGGGCGACGTAGACCTCGCAGCCGATGACGGGATGGATGCCGTTTTTCTTGGCCTCGTTGTAGAACTCGACGGCGCCGAAGAGGTTGCCGTGATCGGTCATGGCGACCGAGGGCATGTTCTGTTCGGCGGCGAGTTTCATGAGCTGCGAGATTTCGCAGGCGCCGTCGAGCAGCGAGTAATCGGTGTGGCAGTGTAAGTGAACGAACGGGGCGGCCATAATGCGTGCTCAGGATACTACGGGGGGGAGAGTCACTAGTATAGCGGGGTAGCCACTCTACGTTGGGAGGCGGTCGCAGAGGCGGGTTAGTAGTTGCAATTGTTGTTGCTGGAGGGCTACCAATTCGGTCCATTGCTGGTCGCGCAGGTGGTCGATTTTGGTATGGAGGGCCATCACTTCCATTTCCGCTTTCAGGTTGATTTCGTAATCGTGGTGGGCGTCCAGACGATCTTTCTCGCCTTGGCGGTTTTGGCTCATCATGATCACGGGGGCTTGCAGGGCGGCCAGGCAGGAGAGGACGAGATTCAGGAGGATGAAGGGGAAGGGGTCGAAGGCTTTCCCGCCCTCGGAGTTCCAAGCGATCCAAACCAGCATCCCGCCCAGGAACAGGAGAATAAACGTCCAGCTACCGCCGAAGGAGGCGACCTGGTCGGCCAGTTTCTCGCCAAAGGTGCGTTCTTCGAGAAACGTGGTGGTGGTATCGCGGGCGATGGGTTTGTGGCGGAGCAGGGCGTCGAATACGCGGCGCTCGCGTTCCCCTAATTTCTGGATCTGTTCCAAGAGGGTGTGCGGTTCCATGAGGGTCTCCTGGGTCATACTAACATCGGGAGACTAATGGAAGAACTGCTTCGCCAGTACGGTTACTGGATGGTGATTGCCGGCACGCTGGTGCAGGGCGATGCCACCGCGATCACGTCGGCGTTCCTGGCGCATCACGGCTATTTCAGCCTTACGTGGGTTTGCGTGCTGGTCACGGTGACCACGATGGTGGAAAACGTTGTGTTTTATGAAATTGCGCGCTGGCGGGGCGAAACGCTGATCCAGGGGACGGACAAGATGTCGCTGCACATTCAGTCCGTGCTGGGGTGGGTGCGAACCAAGGGGGCGCTGCTGGTGATCGGATCACGCTTTCTGGTTGGCTTGCGCGCGGCTTCGGCGCTGGCTTGCGGGATGTCGCGCATGTCGCGGTTGAAGTTCTTTTGGTCCAACCTGGCGGGGGCGGTGATCTGGACGGGCGTGATGGTGGGTGTGGGATATTCGGGCGGCAAACTCTTCTCCGCCTTGGCTACGAATTTCAAGCGCCATGAATTACTTATGGCGGGGATACTGGCCGCGCTGGTCACCATCGCCGTGTTGTGGAAAACACGCGGAGCGGAGGTGGTGGACCTTTATGAGACCACGGTTATCATCGAGAAATGGGCAGAATCCGGATTGAAGAAGCGACGGAAAAAGAAGTCCCGATCATCCTCGAAATGATTCGGGGGCTGGCGGAGTACGAAAAGCTGTCGCACGTGGTTACGGCGACGGAGGAGGCTCTACGGCTGACGTTGTTCGGGGAGCGGCGCGCGGCTGAGGTTTTGTTGGCCTACGAAGGCGATGTTTGCTCGGGATTCGCGCTGTTTTTCGCGA
Source organism: Acidobacteriota bacterium (assembly GCA_039931205.1). Lineage (GTDB taxonomy): Bacteria > Acidobacteriota > Terriglobia > Bryobacterales > Bryobacteraceae > Palsa-187. The sequence continues at coordinate 164,036 of JBDTSJ010000058.1, read as the reverse complement.
ATTACTCGACTTTTTTGGCGAGGCCGGGGCTATATTTGGAAGATTTGTTTGTGCAGCCGGAGGCTCGCGGGCGCGGGGTTGGGCTGGCGCTGCTGCAGAGGCTGGCGGAGATTGCCAGGGATCGGGATTATGGGCGCGTGGAGTGGAGCGTGTTGGACTGGAATGCTCCGGCGATTGGGTTTTACAAGAAGCTGGGGGCGATTCCGATGGACGAGTGGACGATTTTTCGGCTTACGGGGGATGCGATTGGGACGCTGGCTGACCGGTAGCTTGTCAGGCGATGCTGACGGGCGGGGCGGCGGAGAAGTCCACTTGCAGGCCTAGCTCGCGGCGGTCGTTGAGGGATGGGGCGATGGCGTGGTCGAGCTCGAAATCGACGCGGACGGAGCCGGGGGCAAGCGAAGGAACGCTGGCGCTGTACTCGTGGGCGCCGGCGGCGGAATAGGTGATCGGCGGCAACTCATTGCCAGCTACACGGGCTCGGAGGGTGACGCGTGGGTGCTGCGCCAATACCGGTTCCGCCAAGTGGAATACGAAATTCAGCTTGCCGGGAGCCAACGAGTCGGCGACGTCTACTTCAACGGAGAATGTCCGCTGGGTCCAGCGCCAGGTGTCGTGCTCCAGTTGGTGCCAGCCTTCCAGCAAACGGAATCCGGCGTCGGGAGGAGCCAGACGGCTTTTCGCCAGAATGTAGGCGCGGGCGTCGCCTTGAGGGGTGACGGGATCGGATTTTGCAACGGGTCCGACGGCGGCGTAATGCAGAATGTCCCATCCGGCGCGGCGCACGAGGCGCTGGAAGCCTTGCTCGCTGAAGATCCAGAAATTCGTGCAATCGTGGTTGAGCTCATCCTCATCCACTAAATAGGCGACCGGAAATCCGCCGTAGCTGGTTTTGCGATCCGGGCCAAGCTGGGCGACGCGGGTACTTAAAAAGGTGTAGCGTGAGCGGCGGGCGAGCTCTTCCAGCACCAGGAATGGATTCTTGAGGTGATAGAGGACGCCCAACATTATGGACAGTCCATAGCTGGCGCCGGGGAAGCTGGGGTGGGCGTCGATATCGGTGGCCTGGACCTGCAACGGCGAATGCAGAGCTTCCTTCAGGGCGCGCACGCCATAGAGGGCATTGTAGTTGGTGGGGGCGTGATCGACGGCATCGACGCGGGCGCCCAGCGATTCCAGGAAAAAGGAAATGTCGCCGTCGCCGCAGCCGACGTCCAGCACGGGGTGGCGGCCGATCAACTTCAGTAGGGCGCCGGTGTCACTCTTTAGGAAATCGTCAAGGATATCGAACTGGCCTAGCGACGACCACGGATACCATTTGAGGGCGGGGTGCAGAGGGGTTTTCTGCTTGAGGTCATACAGATATTCGTGGAAATCCTGCGCTTGTTTCCGGAGTGAGGCTGTTTTGGCCGCGGGCAAGCTCCTATGATATCGCGGCAGCCCTTCGGGCAGCCCGCAAGAAGTCGGCCCAAACTGCCGATCTAGTACCTGTTATCCTAAGACGATCCCCTAATTTCGAGGAGACCTTATCTTTGAGTACTGAAGTTATTGATATCTCTCGCTATACAAAGCCGAATTGGCTGACAGCCGTTGTTTTATTCCTTTTCCATATAGGTGCGGTCGCCGCCCTGTTCATGCTTAGCTGGCCCGTCGTTATTACTTCCCTGGTCTTATATTGGGTAACCATTTGTTTTGGAATCAGTCTGGGATACCATCGGCTGCACACGCATCGGTCCTTCAAGATACCGCTGCCGATGGAATACTTTTTCGCGGTTTGCGGCGCGCTGACGCTGGAAGGCGGCCCGATTTTCTGGGTGGCCACGCATCGCATTCATCATCAGAAGTCGGATCAACCCGGCGATCCGCATTCTCCGCGTGACGGAGCCTGGTGGTCGCATGTCGGCTGGATTCTGTTTGGCGAGGCGAACCACAACCGGACCTCGGCGATGGCGAAGTATGCTCCGGATCTGGCGCGGCATCGCTTCTACATCTGGCTGAATAATTATCACTGGGTGCCGATGGTTGCTTTGGCGGCCATTTTGTACGCCATCGGTGGGCTGCCGCTATTTTTGGGCGGTATCTGCCTGCGGGTAGTGATTGGACTGCACGCTACGTGGGCGGTCAATTCGGCCACGCATATGTGGGGTTCGCGGCGGTTCGATACGCGCGACGATTCGCGCAACAGCTGGTGGGTGGCGCTGCTTACGTTCGGCGAAGGCTGGCACAACAATCACCACGCGCACCCGACCTCCGCTCGGCACGGCTTGGCGTGGTATGAAATCGATTTCAGCTGGATGCAGCTGAAAGTGCTGAAAGCGCTCGGCATTGCCACGGCGGTGCATGTGGCGGAACTGCCAGAGAAGGCCGCGAAACGGCGCGCCGCGTAACTGGATAGCGCGAAGGCGCCGCAGTGGTACGATGGCCCCTGGGGCCCTTAGCACAGCGGTTAGTGCAGCGGACTCATAATCCGTTGGTCGATGGTTCGAATCCATCAGGGCCCACCAACATTTTCTCCAGGTTGGTTTACGAAGTTTGTAACTCGCCGCTACTGAGTTGTCTTCGTCAAGATCAACAGATGTTGACGCGGCAGGGTTTCGATCGGGGTCTGCAGCTTAAATCCTTCCGGCTCGATTTCCGCGCGTACTTGGGTCACGGTCATCTTGTGTTCCGGGTTGATCGGAATACTGGGGTCCTCGGCGCGATACTCCAGCAGCACCAGGCGGCCATCGGGTTTCAACGCCTGTCGAATCTTGCGGATCATCTGCTGGGGCTCGGAGACCTCGTGATACACGTCCACCATCAGAATCATGTCGATCTGGCCAGCCGGCAGCTTGGGATCGGCAGGTTCACCCAGAATGGTTTCAATGTTGCCGATCCCGGCGGCCTTGGCGTTCTCGCGAAATTTGTCCAGCATGCCTTGCTGCAAGTCGACGCCGTAGATGCGGCCGGTGGGACCAACGCGCTTCGCCATGCGTAGCGCCATGTATCCGACGCCCACGCCCAGGTCGGCAATTTTCATGCCGGGGCGGATGTTCATGGCGTCCAGCGCGCCTTCGGGATTTTCCTCAGCCACGCGTTCGGGGCGGACTAGCCATTCCGCTCCACTCATTCCCATCACGCCGGCGAATTTGCGGCCAGTGACCGGATGCGTTCCCTGCTTGGCGGCGGCAGCCTGAAACCCGCTGGCATGAAACGTCAACGACGCCAGCAGCGCAATCGCGAGCCAAAGTTTTCGATACATTAAAGAACCGCCTCAATTTCCCGGATCAATTCAGCTTCGGTCGCGGTGCCCGGATGATACCAGCGCACTATGCCCATTTTATCGATCAGCGCCAGCGTGGGCGTGGAACTGCAACCGTAAGTGGCGAAGATCGTATTACTCAACGGCACGGACGCGGCGGCTAACTGAGCGTAATAGCGATTGCGGATCTGTTCGATGTAAGACTTCTCCGCCGCTGGCGCCGCCTCCTGTCCGCCTTCGACATAGCCGTAATAGCGAGTAGGCGCCATCAAGATCAGTCCACGCGGCGCATAGCGGCGCGCGGCGCTGGCTAGAACCGGAGCCTCGGCCTTACAATCCGGGCACCAATGCGCCCAGAAAAACAGCAGTATTGGTTTACCGCGCAAACTCGCCACGGTGGGCGGCTTGGCGCCAATCCATTGCGCAGCGTCCAGGGATGGAGCAGGCTTGCCCTTCAAGCTCAGCAGGTTTACGTTCTTGTTGATGCGCTCCAGCAACGAAGTCTTGGCGTAGGTGCGAGCTGAGGTTTGCAGAAAGCCGACTGCGCTGGATATCTGCCCGCGCGCCGCCATCACCTGGGCGTGCACTTCGATGGACGCACCCAAGGCGAGCGGCAGATTGGGCTCGGCATCCAACTTGCGCGACTTCAGCAGTTGTAAAGAAAGATCGCGAGCTCGATCCGCGTAGACCTCGGCGCGATCCAGATCCTTGGCGGCCAACGCTTCTCGCCCCTCCCAGGAAATCGCCAGCGCAAGCTGCGGGTCTATGCCACGCTGGCGCTGATAGGCTTCCACCGTTCGATCCGCGCCGGCGAAGTCGCGTTGCGCCAACGCCGTGCGAACCACGTCCACAAGGCTGGCTTGGCCGACGCCCAGCGTGACAAAGAGAACCAGCGCCAGTGCGCCCCTGTGGAGGTGAGAGCTCATTGCTTACCAGCCAGGTGATTCTGGTCCGTACAAAACCGTTCCTGAATCTCGCGGTTGGGCTGCAAGGTGAAGGTACGGGTAAATGTGAAGGGCTTGGTGAAGGCTTTCGGATCGTCCAGTGTGTATTGAACTTCCAAACGAGTGGCGCTGGCGCGGCGATACCGTTCCACTATGTGCAATTCTTCGCTGTGCGGCTTGCCGCTGGAATCCAGCCACGTCCTGTCGTTGAGGCCAATGGTATCCACCACCAACGCATCACCTTCCCATTTGGCGATGGAATCACCGGTCCAGCTCTCCGGTTCCACTTCCAGGTTGTGCGCGCGGCCATCCACAAACAGCCGCCGGAAGCTATGGGTGTTGCCTTCCGAAAGAATCACCACCAGCTTGGGAGTCTGCACGATTTTGTAGGGCAGGTTCGTGACACGTACGACGCCGTTGGGGAGGCAATATGTGGCCGGATCCTTCTCTTTTAAGTTGGCTCTATTCTGCTGCAGGATCTTGAGCGCTTCCGGCTTGTAGGCCGGTGTGCCTGCAATATCCGGGCTACCGCTGACTACCCATACTCCGGACAAATCGGGTGTTTGGGCGGCTGCGACCAACGAAAACGCCAGCGCCAGAGCGAGGAATACCAGCACCGGTCGCATCACTTACCCACCAAATGCAGCGCGTCGGAGTTGTTTTCGTTGCAGACGTATTCGGTCATCTCGATTTCCGTCTCCAGCGTAGCTTCGCGCTTCATTACCCACGGCTTGCTGTATGTCTTCGGATCGATGACGGTGACCTCAATTTCCAAATTTCCGAAGTCGCGGCGATGATAGCGTTCGATCACGTGCAGCTCAGTGGAATGCGGATGGCCCGCCATATCGAACCAGAATTGATCGTTGAATCCAACCGAATCGACGACCAGAGTATCGCCCTCCCACTTGGCGATGGAATCGCCGTACCACAGAGGCCCCACGTTCTTAGGGTGCTCCGTGCGATCCAGAAAAATCTGCCGGAAAGTATGGATGTTGCCTTCAAATAGAACCAACATCAATTTAGAGGTCTGCACGATCTGGTGATGATAGGGAAACGCCCGCGGCACGCCGCCCGGGATACAGCGAGCCTCAGGATCATCGGCTGAATAGTTCGCCGTGCGTTCCTTGGTGAGCGCCGCCGCCCACGGCAGCATCGCGGGTTCCTCTTGCCCGGGCAGATTACGCTGTGAGTTCCACAGTCCTGAGAAATCCGGCTTGCCATCGGACGTGCGCGGAACCGGCCCGGACGGACCCCGCGGACCCAGCGGCTTGGGCGGCGCTGCCCCCGGAGGAACGATCTGCTTCTGCTTGGTCGCCTCTTGTGCCGAGCCTTGTCCGCCGGCCAACAGCAGAACAGTGGCTGCCGCGGCTGCAGTCAGAACCAGGTTTCGATAGGATCGCTGCACGGTTATTTCCCGTCGGCGACGTTCGCGGAGGTTCCGCCAAAGACTTGCCTACCGTCCGGCAGCAGCACACGCCGCGCGTTCCCCATGGCGCGGGTGCCGTCCTTGGGCAGGTAGCCTTCCACGGTGACCGTATCGCCCTTCTTCAGCGAGTCTTTCCGCCAACCTTGCTTTAGCAGTACCGGAATGGCGCCCAACTCCATGTTCCAGTTGATCACCTTGCCGTCCGCGCCTTTCACGTCCACATAGAAATGCGCGTGTGGATTCATCCACTCCATCTTGGTGATGACGCCGGTGATCTTCATCGACTTATTGAAGTCGTACTCGGCTTCAAACGAGTGATGCGCGGCCAAGGGGATGGCGCACGCGGCCAGAATCATGAGGTAACGGTTCATGCAGAGCCTCCAAGCCCATCACCATGCGGGCTTCGCCCCTCAATGTATCACTAGATCCGCTTCTTGCGCACGCGCAGCAACTACCCGGCTATAATGATCGGGACTCCCGTTCCATGAGCACTCTTTCGCATGCTCCCATGAAAGCGGCGCTTCGCCAACGCGTGGAGCGCTTGACCCCGCAAGCCCCGCGCCAGTGGGGAAGAATGACGGTGCACCAGATGGTGTGCCACCTGACGGACGGCTTCCGTATGGCTGCCGGTGTGCGATCGCCTAAACCCGCCCACAACTTTGTAAGCCGAAGTGTGGTCCGAATCCTCGCCTTACACACGCCCCTGCCCTGGCCGAAGGGTGTGAAGACGCTGCCAGAGGCCGACCAGGAAAAGGGCGGCACGAAACCAGTGGGTTGGGATCAGGACCACGCGGAATTGCTTCGCATGGTCGATGCGTTCTCCCCCATGGAAGGCCATGCGCATCCGTTGTTCGGACCGCTCCGCATCGCTGAATGGCACGTGTGGGGTTATCGCCACGTCGACCATCACTTGCGGCAATTCGGGAATTAGTTCAAGAGCGGAACCTAAGTCAAGCGGTAGCGGCCGGGGGAGCGCCTTCCATCCAGCCATCCACGATCTGGATCACCCGGTTCCCGTAGGACGCATTGGATTCCGAGTGGGTCACCTGGATAATCGTCGTGCCGGCTTCGTTCAGCGTGCGAAAGGATTCCATAATCGCTTTCGCCTGGCTGGAGTGGAGGTTGCCGGTGGGTTCATCGGCCAGGATCACTTTGGGGCTGGCGATCATGGCGCGCGCGATGCCTACCAGTTGCTGCTGGCCGCCCGAAAGCTGATTTGGGAACAAGTCTTTCTTGCCCACCATCTGAAAGCGGTCCAAAGCGTCACAAACAATCGCGTCGCGCTCCTGCTTTCGCACGTTGCGATAGGAAAGCGGGATTTCCAGGTTTTCGTATACAGTCAACGAATCCAGCAAGTGATAACTCTGGAAGACGAATCCGAAATACTTCTTATAAATCTCGTCGCGGTCTTTCTTGCGGAGGGAATGGATCGGATAGTCCAGAAAGTGATACTCGCCCGTCCATGCGGTGTCGTGCATGCCGATCAGGTGCAGCAAAGTTGATTTGCCGGCGCCCGATGGCCCCATGATGGAGACGAACTCGCCCTCTTTGATGTCGATGTTGATACGCCGCAGAACAAACGTCTTCGTGGGGCCATGTTGAAAGAATTTCTCAACATTGCGCAGACGGATCACAGTTTTTCCTTCAACAGGCGGTTCACCACTGCCGGATCGGCTTGGCCGCGCGACAGTTTCATGACCTGGCCAACGAAGAAGCCCATCACGGTGGCTTTGCCGGAGCGGTATTGCTCCAGTTGTTTCGGATTCGCAGCAATCACGTCATCGATAATCTTCACCAAGGCACCCTCATCGCTGATCTGGGAGAGCCCTTCGCGCTCCACCAGAACGTCGGGACTTTCCCCGGCGGCCATTTTCGGCAACAGATCCTTCGCAATCTTGCCACTGATCTTGCCATCCGCGATCAGCTTAATCAGCCGGCCCAAATTCTCGGCGCTCACCGGGGAATCGCCGATCTCTTTCTCCTCGGCCTTCAGCAACGCCGCTAAGTCGCCCATCACCCAGTTCGCGGCCGCTCGCGCATCCCCGCTGGCAGTAACCACTTTCTCGAAGTACTCCGAGGTCGCGCGCTCCGCCGTCAGCACCTGAGCATCGTATTCACGCAGTCCGTAGTTCTCGATAAACCGGTTGCGCCGCGAGGCCGGCAACTCAGGCATAACATCGCGGACCCGATTCATCCACGCATCACTAATACGGAGCGGTACCAAGTCTGGTTCCGGGAAATAGCGATAGTCGTGCGCGTTTTCCTTGCTGCGCATGGTGACCGTTTCCCCAGTCGCCGGATTGAACAACCGGGTCTCCTGCACCACGCGTCCGCCGCCCTCAATGAGCCCGATCTGACGCTCGATCTCCTGATCGACGGCCAATTTCAGGAAGCGGAAGGAGTTCAGATTCTTGACCTCCGCCTTGGTGCCGAGCTTCTCCGCGCCTTTCAGCCGCACGCTCACGTTGGCATCGCAGCGGAGGTGCCCTTTCTCCATGTCACAGGTGGAGACTTGCACGTATTGCAGCACCTGCTTCAGCTCCGTCAGATAAGCGTGAGCCTCATCGGCGCTGCGCATATCCGGCTCGCTCACGATTTCGATCAACGGAGTGCCGGTGCGATTCAAGTCCACGTAGGTATTGCGTTCGGAATCCTTGAATCCGTCGTGAATGCTCTTGCCCGCGTCGTCTTCCATGTGGATCCGGGTGATAGCGATGCGCTTTTTCACGCCATCTACCTCGATATCCACATGCCCGAACTCCGCCAACGGCTTGTCGTACTGCGAGATCTGGTAGCCCTTGGGCAAATCCGGGTAGAAGTAGTTCTTGCGCGAGAAGATGGAGGTCTGATTCACGCGGCAGTGCAGAGCCAGCGCCGCTTGGATCGCGAACTCCACCGCCTGGCGATTCAGCACCGGCAAGGCCCCTGGCAATCCCAGGCATACCGGACAGACGTTGGTGTTCGGCGCGGCGCCAAAGCCGGTGGCACAGCCGCAGAAGATCTTGGTACGCGTGGCCAACTGGACATGCACTTCCAGGCCAATCACGGGTTCGTAGCGGGCGATTACGGAGGGATCTAAGGCCACGGCGCTCGACATGGATTTTATTATACCGGGGGTGCCTAGGGACTTCGTAAGGTCCTGAAAAACTTCACCTTAGAACTATATTGGGATGGTACTCCCAGCTCCGATAGTTCCATTGGAAGGTGAAAACCCTCCGACCCCTGACAACGGTGCCGATTGCGGGGTGGTGAAATAGCCACCCCGCGACACCGGCTAGCTGCTGGAACATTTGCCACCCTTTTGCCGTATGTTAGATCCATGAAGCCTTATGCCCTTGCTGCTGTAGCACTTCTCCTGGCGGGTTGCGGACCGGAAGCCCGTCCAGGACCCACTCAGCACGAAACCCGCACCGTTGAACTGGGAAAAGCCGAGTTGACGCGCGTCGATCTGAGGATGGGAGCCGGCGAACTGCATGTCTCCGGTGGTTCCTCACACCTGGCGGATGCGGACTTCACATACAACGTCGATAATTGGAAGCCGCGGGTGGAATATCACTCCACCGGCGTTCGCGACGATCTCGAGATCTCGCAACCAGAGGGCGCTTCGGCGATTGGCAACACCGAATATCGCTGGGACATTCGCCTCAACGACGGAGCTTTGGTCGATCTAGTGACCAAGCTTGGGGCAGGGGAAGCGCATATGAATCTGGGCAGCATGAATCTGCGCAATGTGGAGCTGAATATGGGAGTGGGCGAGGTTGAAATGGATTTGCGCGGCTCCCCCAAACGCAGTTACGATGTTCGGATCAACGGGGGCGTGGGCCAGGCTACGGTGAGGCTGCCGCGGTCGGTGGGGATCTCCGCAACCGCGCAGGGCGGCATCGGCGATATCAATGTGGAAGGCTTGGAGCAGCGCAACGGCCGCTGGATCAATCCGTCGCAGCTAAACTCGCCGATCACGATTCGGGTGGACGTGAAGGGCGGAGTGGGTGAGATTAAGTTGATCGCGGAATAGCCGTCTAGGAGAGATGGCCCATCTTCTTACGCTTGGTCTTGAGATATTTGGCGGAGTTTTCCACGTGAGCCACGTTGGCGGCCACGCGTTCCACCACCTCAATTCCCGCCTTCTCCAGGGCCTCGATCTTTTCGGGATTATTCGACATCAGACGAACCGCGCCAAGCCCCAGGTGCTGTAGGATACCGGCGGGTAATTCGTAAAAACGAAGGTCCGCGGCGAAGCCTAGCTGCTCATTGGCTTCGACCGTGTCCGCGCCCTGGTCTTGCAGCTCATACGCTCGCAACTTGTTTAGCAGGCCGATGCCGCGGCCTTCCTGCTGTTCATAGATGATCACGCCCCGGCCTTCCCTGGCGATGGTTTCGAGTGCCAGTTCCAATTGCGCGCGACAATCGCAGCGCAGGCTGTGGAACACATCGCCGGTCAGGCACTGCGAATGAATCCTGACCAGGGGCGCAGGGCCGGACCGGAGGTCACCCATGGTAAGAACGGCAGCTTCTTCCACTCCGCTGTCGGTGTCAAAAGCAAAGCCCAGGATGCGAAAATGGCCGAACCTGGTAGGGAAATCGGCCTCTGCGACCTTGCGTAGGTGAGGTGTTGGGGTCAACATCCATTATAATTGGACCCGAGGCTTCGGCACCCGTGACCGCACAACACCTTGTAATTTTGTGGGTGAAGCTGGCAGTTGCGGCGTCGCTTGCCAGCATTCTCACACGCTCAGCAGCCTTCCAACGCATGCTGCTGCGCGAGGAACGCACCCTGGCCCAGCGCGTGAAGATGGCGCTGGTGTGCGCGCTGATTTTTGGCGCGGGCGTCACCACGCGCGTCCTGGCCACCCATTTCCCCTCGTCCGGAGCGTACCAGGCGCTGGATCTGGGTCTGGAAGGCAGCCTGGTCATGGGCCTGTTAGGTGGATATGTCACGGGCATGCTCGCGGGAGTTCTGATTTCCATCCCGGCGTTCTTCTTCAACGGAGAGCTGATGTCCATGCCGCTGTTGGGGGCGGCCGGCGTGATGGGGGGGCTGTTGCGGGATCTGGCTCCGGACAAGGAATATATCTGGAAAATTACTCCCTTTCCCGACTTGAGTCTGTACCGGCTGTTGCGCAAGCCCGACCTGCGACTGCCGGTGTTTGGCATTAGCTGCCTCGCGGTGATCTCGCTAGCCGAATTGCTGCGTTACACGATTGCCGTCCGCCTCCCGGTCAACGGCGTTTTCGCGCTGCAAAAAGACTGGACCGATTCAAATCCGTGGATGGTGGTGGCGCAGTATGCGACTACCATCTTCGCGACCATCCTGCCCATCAAAATTTGGCATTCCAGCCGTTACGAAAAAATGTTGGAGCAGCAGCAACTGCGGCTCAATGAAGCTCGCCTGGCGGCGCTCAGCAGCCAGATCAATCCGCATTTCCTGTTTAATACTTTGAATTCCGTGGCGTCTTTGATTCGGCAGGATCCGGAAAAGGCGCGCCAAGTGGTCTACAAGTTATCCAAGATTTTGCGCCGCCTGCTACGCAAACAGGACAATATGGTGACCCTGCGCGAGGAACTGAGCTTCATCGACGATTACCTGGCCATTGAGATGGTGCGGTTCGGAGACAAGCTGCATTTCTTCAAAGACGTGCAGCCGGATTGCCTGGATCTGCTGGTTCCCAGCATGCTGCTGCAGCCGCTGGTGGAAAACAGCATCCGCCATGGGTTGGCCAGCAAAGTGGCCGGCGGAACCATTCGCGTTCGCGGCCAAAGGGCCGGGACGCGTCTGCAGATTCTGGTGGAGGACGATGGCGTGGGCATTCCTGAAGCCAAGCTCGCGCGGCTATTCGAGAATGGCATCGGCGTGAATAACGTGAATGAGCGCTTGAAGGTGCTTTACGGCGACAATTACAAGATGTGGATCGATAGCCGCCCCAGTGAAGGTACCAGCACGGGAGTTGAGATTCCGGAGCAGGCCAGTGGTAACGTAGGGGAGCCGGAAGTTTTGACCAGCAAGAAATAATGAAGAGCCCGGAAATAAAGCAACCGCCCAAATCCAGGAATCATTTACTCTCCATTCCAGCCGGATATCGGCTTTTCTTCAAGGAATCGATGCGATCGCTGGGGCCTACCGCCTCCGTGGTTCCGAGTTCTCGCTTTCTGGCGGATGCGCTCACCAAGCCGATCGATTTTGATCGCGCGCGCGTGATCGTCGAACTGGGGCCGGGTACCGGTCCGGTGACCAGCGCGATTCTGGCCCGCATGCACCCGGACGCCCGGCTGATTGCCATCGACATCAACGCGGCCTTTATCGAACATTTGCACGAGTCCTGCCCTGATCCGCGGCTGATTCCGATTTGTGGAAGCGCCACGGACTTGCGCAAGATTCTGGCGCGGCATGGCTTTGGGCCGGCGGACGCCATCGTAAGTTCTTTGGGCTTCACCAGCATGGATCCGGAAACGCGAGCGGCCATTATGCAGGAGCTGGGTGATTGCCTGACGCCCGGCGGCACCATGACCCAGTTTCAGTACATTCACGCCTACCCGGGGCACTTGGATGTGCAGAAAATGCGCTTTCACCGCTTCAATGAGCCGCGCTTTTTGCGGAATTACTTCAGCGAAGTTCACGTGGGCCACGAGATCCGGAATTTCCCGCCGGCCCTGGTGTTCACCTGCCGCAAATAATCCGCGCGAATCCAATTGAAATCAAAAAAAGTTGCGGGTCCAGGCCTGATGGGTCATAGTGAGAAAGGGCGCGCGGGAATGCTTGCGCACCCATCCTATATGGGCTTAGGCACGCGATGGCGGACGAGATTCTCTTCTTCACCGAGCTGCTGGGTCTCCGGGTCTTCGACCTGCGAGGCCGCCGCATCGGTGTGGTCAAAGACGCCGCGATCGTCCCGCTTGTCGACCCTGTCCGCATTGACCGCTTCCTGATCGGCGGAGGCGCTTCCGCGTGGCTTTCGATTCGCCACGATCAGGTTCGAGCTATCTCTTTAGACGGCATCTACCTGCGTGAGGAAATTCTCACGCCGTACCACTCTGACGAATATATGCTGCGGCTGCAGCGCGATCTTCTCGACCAGCAGATCATTGACGCCCAGGGCCGTAAAGTGGTGCGGGTCAACGACTTGACGTTTGCCATCCGGGACGTGCACGACGGCCAGATTCTATTGGTCGACGACGTTGATATCGGCGTCCGCAGTGTGTTCCGGCGCCTGATGCAGGGAGTTTTGCCCCCGCGTTGGATTCGCAAACTGCAGGAGCCCATTCCTCCGCATTCCATCCGCTGGGAGTTCTGCAATATTCTGGAGCACGATCCCCAGCGCCGCTTGCGGCTCAATATTTCCGACAAACTTCTGGAGAAGATGCACCCGGCGGACTTGGCCGATATCGTGGAAGAGCTTGGCCCGGAAGACCGCCAGGCTATCTTCGAAAATATGGACCGCGAGACCGCCGCCGACGCGCTCTCGGAAATGGATCCCGACGTTCAGGCCAGCATTCTGGAATCTCTCGAGACCGAGATGGCGGCCGAGATCGTGGACGAAATGTCGCCCGACCAGGCCGCCGACGCATTGGCGGAGCTGGACGAGAAGGCCAGCGAAGAAATCCTGGACGAAATGGAGCGCGAGGGGCAGGAAGACGTCCGTGAGCTGCTGGAATTCGACGAGGATTCCGCCGGCGGCATGATGAACACCGAGTACGTGGCTCTGCCGGAGAGCGGGACGGTGACCGACGCCATCCAAGCCATGCGGGCTCTGGAGGACATGCCGGACACGCTGCACACAATGTTCCTGGTAGACGCGGAGGAACGCCTGGTGGCCGCGGTTCCGGTGGCCCGGCTGTTCCTGCACGAAGGCGCGACGCCGTTGAAGTCATTGGCATCGGATTCCACGATCAAAGTTTCCGTCACTGAGACGCAGGACCGGGTGACGGAAATATTCGATAAATACAACCTGCTGGCGTTACCGGTTACGGGCAACGACGGCAAGCTGGCTGGCGTAATTACTGTGGATGATATCGTCACCGTGCTGAGGCAACGGTGACACAATTACTGAAACGGTTTCGCTATCAACTAGCGATATTCTTCTCCGTCATCGGTCCTGGATTCATCACCGCGGTGGTGGACAATGACGCGGGCGGCATCCTCACTTATTCGCAGGCCGGCGCGAAATATGGATACCTGCCGCTCTGGACCCTGTTGCCGATCACCATCCTGCTGATCGTGACGCAGGAAATGTGCTCGCGCATGGGCGCGGTGACCGAAAAGGGTCTTTCGGACCTGATCCGCGAGGAGTTCGGTCTGCGCACAACGTTTGTGGTGATGGCGTTGTTGGTGCTGGCCAACCTGACCAACGTGATGGCGAATTTCGCGGGCATCGCAACGTCGCTGGAATTGTTCGGGATCTCGCGCTACATCACGGTACCGCTCAGCGCCTTGGCGGTCTGGCTGCTAATCGTCAAAGGCAGCTACGCTTCGGTGGAAAAGATCTTCCTGTTTGCCTGCGTGGTGTATGTGGCGTATATCGCCTCCGGAATCCTGGTGAAGCCGGATTGGAAAGAAGCCGCCATTAGCAGCGTGAAACCGACGCTCATGTTCAACGGCGGGTACGTCGCCATGCTCATCGGGATGGTGGGAACTTCGGTGGCGCCGTGGATGCAGTTCTACCTGCAGGCCGCCATCGTGGAAAAGGGTGTCACCGCGAAAGAATACAAGCAGTCCCGCGTGGAAGTGATTGTCGGCTGCATCGTGATGTCGGTCATCGCATTCTTCATCATCGTGGCGTGTGCGGGCGCAATCTATTCCGTAAAGCCGCAGGATATTACATCCGCTGCGGACGCCGCGTTGGGATTGCGCCCATTCGGGCAATACGCCTACCTGTTATTTGCGGCAGGACTCTTTAACGCCTCGATTTTCGCGGCCTGCATTCTGCCGCTCTCCACGTCGTACTCGGTATGCGAAGGCTTGGGTTTTGAATCCGGCGTAAACCGGCGCTTCAGCGAAGCTCCCATTTTTTACTGGCTCTTCACATCACTCATCGTAATTGGCGCGGGAGTGGTTTTGATTCCAGGCTTCCCGCTGGTCCGCATGATTCTGTTTTCCCAAGTGATCAACGGAATTCTGCTGCCCATCATTCTGATTTTCATGACGCTGTTGGTGAACAAACCGAAGTTGATGCATGAGTGGGTCAATACGCGGTTCTACAACATGGTTTCTTGGGTAGCAGTAGCGGTGATGATCGGGTTGACCATGGCTTTAGTAGCTTTGTCGATCCAAGACATGATGCGGACCTAAGCTTCTACGACTTGCCGGCGAACTGATCGAAGCCCTTGCGCGCGTCCGGCGTCATGCGCGCCAGCGCATTCCCGTACAGGCCGGCGTGAATGGCGGCCTCAAACGTCATGCCGTCAATGTGATAGAAAATGTCCTTTGTAAGCGATAGAGCGGACCCAGATTTCGAGGCCAGGTCACTCACATACTGGTCAACACTTGCTTCGAACTCAGCGGCCGGGAATACGTGGTTTACGATGCCCAACGACAGAGCCGAGGCTGCGGGAATGGAATCCCCCAGCGCGACAATCTCGAAAGCTCGCTTTTCTCCCACGATGCGGCGAAGCATGGACAGCACGATGGCGGCGATGAAGCCGAGGTTCACTTCGGGGTAGCGAAATTCGGCGGAATCGGTGGCCAGCACAAGGTCGCTGGCTGTCGCTAAACCGCAGCCGCCCCCGATCGCCCGGCCGTGTACTGCCGCGACAATCGGCTTGGGATTGCGCCGCATGGCGATGTATAGATCCGCCAGTTCGCGGGCCGCTGCGAAATGATCCAGGACTTCGTCGGACTGCCTGAGGTTCTTGAGGTCCAAGCCCGCGCAGAAATCCTTGCCCGCACCCCGCAGCAGAATCACGCGCACGGATGGGTCCGCCGCAGCCGTATCCAGCGCCTTGCGCAGGGAGGCGAGCAATTCCGGGTTCAGCGCGTTGCGCTTCTCGGGACGATCCAGAGTGATGCGCGCGAAGCCTCTTGCGTCCACGGCATATTCAGTCAACGTCTATCTCCATGCGCAGTAGCGCGGCGCTGTAGGTTTTGCCTTGTGGATCGGCCTTCAAGGCGAAGGTGCCTCCGCCATCCAAGGCTTCGTGCAGCAGAAAATTCATAGCTTCCAGATTGGGCAGCTCGAAGCGCTCCACGGCGCCTTTGCAGACGGCTGCGAAGTGCTGCCTCACGCGCTCGGCCGTGACCTCGCGCACCAGTACCGGATAATCTTCGGGTCGATTCGCGATCAGTCCGATATTCACCCGGTCGCCCTTATCGCCGGAGCGCGCGTGCGCGATTTCTACTAGCTTTCGCTTGGCCATAGGTCTACCTTCGCCTGCACTTCCGTCTTGGGGATTAAGGCCGGCCAAAATGCAACGATCTCTTCCACCTGCGGACGCCCCAGCCCAAGACCGGATGCGACAGGAGGCCCATTCAGAGCCAGCGGCGGGATCTCGCGAGTGAAGCGCTCCACCATCTTGCGATCCTGAGAACGTACGCCGAAGCGTAGGACCACCTCAGGTAGGTGAGGCTCGATTTCAGCAGACGGTTCGGCCGCGGCGATGCCGTTGCACGCGCCTGCGCCTAGGAACTCCGTACGAATTGCGTCAAAACGCAGACCCAGCCGTTCCAGCCTCTCGCGCAGGATGCGATCGGCAGCCTTTGCCTTTTTCAACGCATCGGGCCAGCCGTACGCCATCTGCCCCAGCGCCTTAAATCCGGCGGTATAGCTGATCGAGACCTTATAGAAGTTGGTGGCCGGATGGCCTTTAATGCCCTTGAAGCGGACCCGGTCTGGACCGTCTTGCTGCAGATGAATGGTGGTGAAGTCCGCGACGACGTCGGGAGTGATATACGCGCGTGGGTCCCCGATTTCGTAGAGCAGTTGTTCTTTTACGGAGGCTACAGTGATACGGCCGCCGGTGCCCGCGTGTTTGGTAACGGCGAACGTTGCATCGTGCTCCGCCTCAATAATGGGATAGCCAATGTCCGCTAAGTGGGGAATGGTTTCCCAATCCACCTGGCAGTTTCCACCGCTGCCTTGCGCTCCGCATTCGGCAACGTGGCCGGCGACGATGCCGGAAGAAAGCTTGTCCCAATCGGTGACGCCCCAACCGAATTCGTGGATCATGGGAGCCAGCACCAGTGCCGCGTCGGCCACGCGCCCACTCACCACGATGTTCGCGCCCTTGGTTAGCGCTTCAGCGACAGGGAACGCCCCCAGGTAGGCGTTGGCGCGTTGCACCTGCGCGCGTATGGATTCCAAAGGCTCCCCTGTATCCATGTTCCGCAGTTCGATGCCGCGCCGCAGGATGTGGTCGATCTGATCGGTGATGTCGTCGCCCGTTACCGTCGCCACCGTCACGGGAATTTTCTGGGCGCGCGCGGCGTCCAGCAAGGCATCCCGGCAGCCGAACGGATTCACGCCCCCCGCGTTGGCGATTACGCGGACATGCCGGTCGCGCAGGTCCGGCAACAGGCGGGCGATCAGATCGACGAAATCGCGAGCATAACCGGCCTTCGGATCGCGCGAGCGCTGCTTTTCCAGGATAGACATCGTGACCTCGGCCAGATAGTCGAGCGTCAGATAGTCGATAGGTCCGCGACGGACTTGCTCGACGGGCGCTTCCAGCGAGTCGCCCCAGAAGCCTTGGCCGTTCGCGATGCGGATCATGCTTCTACACAGTGTAGCCACTCTTAAACCGTGTAGCGGCCGGCGTCCAGCAAGCGTTCGGCGATGCGGTGGCGCGGCGTTACGGTATCGACAGCCTCACGGCGAAATTCGAGCATGGGTTTATGGCACGCGCCCAGCACCAAGCGCGCCGACGCTTCCATCTGCGCTTCCGCGTATTCGCGGAACACGGTGACCAGGTCACGCGCATGCTCGCTGCCGGACTGCTGCGCGCGCACAGTGGCGGATTCCAAGGCGAAGGCATACATCAGGGCGTCGGTGACCGCTGCGGCCACCTCCTGCCGGTCCTCTCCGGAAAGTAAGCTGAGCAGCAGCAAGGCCACGTTCTTCGGATCGGTGGCGCCCTCAACGGCGGCGGGAAACGCCATCCCGCGTTTCTTGGCCCGCTTCAGCAGCATAGTCGAAGCCAGCAGGCGGTTGATCTCGTTGGTGCCCTCGAAGATACGATAAATGCGCGCGTCGCGGTACATGCGCTCCACCGCGTAGTCCTGATGATAACCGTAGCCGCCGTGAATCTGAACGGCCTCATCGGTGACGAATCCCAACGTCTCCGAGCCAAAGATTTTCGCCAGGGAGCACTCCACCGCGAACTCATCCACCGCCGCCAGCAACG
Source organism: Acidobacteriota bacterium (assembly GCA_039931205.1). Lineage (GTDB taxonomy): Bacteria > Acidobacteriota > Terriglobia > Bryobacterales > Bryobacteraceae > Palsa-187. Next base: position 146,095 of record JBDTSJ010000058.1, on the reverse strand, counting down.
GCCGCTCCGGCAACAAGCTCTGTATGTGCCCGGTGATGCGATAGGCCATCGATTCATTCGCGTACATCCGGGCGCACATATCGGCCAGCTTTTGCTGAATCAATCCGAATTCGCCGATGGACTTTCCGAACGCCTTCCGTTCGCGAGCGTAGCGCAGCGCATGGGAAAGAGCCTCGCGGCATTCCCCATGTGCGAACATCGCCAGCTTCAAGCGGCCCAGGTTTAGGATGTTGAACGCTACAACGTGTCCGCGGCCAACTTCGCCCAGGACGTTTTCCACCGGCACGCGTACATTGTCGAAAAAGACGGCAGTAGTGGAGCTACCCTTCAAGCCCATCTTCTTTTCTTCGGCGCCCGCCGTGACGCCCGGCCACGAACGCTCGACTAGAAACGCCGTGAAGTGCTCCCCGCCGACCTTCGCGAATACGGTGAACAAATCCGCGAAGCCCCCGTTGGTGATCCACATCTTTTGGCCGCTGAGCAGGTAGTGGGTACCGTCCGCTGAGAGGTCGGCGCGTGTGCGCGTGTTCAGAGGATCGGACCCCGCCTGCGCCTCGGTTAGACAGTACGCGGCCACAAGTTCGGCGGACGCCAGCCGAGGCACGTAGCGCTGCCTCTGTTCCTCGGTTCCGAAGAGCAAAACGGGCAATGCCCCGATGCCGGCCTGTGCCCCATGGCAGGAGGCGTAGGACGCGTCTTTGGCGATGTTCTCGGTGACGATCATGGCGGAGGCCAGATCCATCTCCATGCCGCCATATTGTTCGGGCACCATGGTAGCCACCAAACCCAGCTCGGCGGATTTGCGAAGCGTCCGCACCAGAACGCTAAAGTCCTGATGCAGAATGGCTTCCAGGTTCGACGCGACTTCCTGATTCCAGAATTCCTCGGTCGCGCGGGCTATGGCCCGATGCTCCTCCGTAAAGTCTTCAGGGGTGAAGATGCGGGTGGGTGTTCCGAGCAGAAACGACCCTCCATGAAGGGATGAGGATTTGGCCATCATTATCTCTAGTGTATGCTGGGAAAGTATGAAAACCCTGCTTCTTCTTTTAACGGCTCTGGTGGCCTTCGGGCAAGCTCCCGCGGCGGATCCCGTGGTCATGACCGTGGGTACCGAAAAGATCACGCGCTCTATGTTTGAGCAGATCATCGGCACGCTCAATGAGCAGCAGAAAGCCGCGCTACAGACTCCCGAAGCCCGGCGCAGTCTGGCAGAGCAGATCGCCGAGCTGAAGCTGATGGCGCAGGAGAGCCGCCGGCAGAAGCTGGACCAGCAACCCGCGGTACAGATGAAAATCGTGTTGCAAGCGGAGCAAGTTCTGGCCAACGCCGTCTATCAGGAATTGTTGAAAGCCTCCCCCGACGAAGCCGCGTTGCGGGCCTTCTATAAGGAGCACGAAAAGGAATGGATCGAGGCCAAGGGCCGCCACATTCTGGTGCGCTTCGAAGGCAGCCGCGTGCCCGTTCGTGAAGGACAAAAGGAATTGAATGACGCCGAGGCGCTGGCGAAGGTCAAGGACCTACGTGCGAAAATCGTCGCCGGCGCGTCGTTTGCCGAAACCGCGAAGAAGGAGTCCGACGACCAGGGCTCCGGTGAAAATGGCGGGGAGCTGGGTTCGTTCGGTCCAGGCCAGATGGTGGAAGAGTTCGACCAGGTGGCTTTCGATATTCCGCTTGGGCAAGTGAGTGAGCCGATTAAGACAGCCTTCGGATATCACCTGATCTTGATCGATTCCCGCGGCGCCAAGAGCTTCGATGAAGTGCGCGGAACGATTGAGGAACAGGTTAAGCCGGAGATGGGGCAGAAGGCGATCGAAGGTTTGAAAAACAGGACCCCCGTGATCTACGACGAGGGCTACTTTGGGAAGGCCAGCGCGCCTCCGGTACCGCCGAACTAGGTTACTGATCTAACGCCGAGAACATCTCGTCCACGTTGATTTCGATTTCGCCCGCGCGAAGCGTTTCAGCCACTCGTACAGGCTCTCCGCCGGAGTGGTATTCCCAGGCGGCTCGCTTCACCGGGTCGATAACCCAGCAGAAAGGGACGCCCCACGCGTGGTACTCCTCGCACTTGGCCAGCATAGCGCCGAGGCGATCTTCGGGGGATAGGATTTCGCAGCAGAGCAGGACGGGTTCGGTGGGGTATGGGTTCGCGAGGACCGGGGCAGCGATTACGTCGGGGATGAGGAACTTTGTAGGAGACAACCTGACAGTTACTTCCGGGGCTGCGGCGAGACCCAATTTCCGAAGCATCGCCACCAGCATGAATTCGAGCATCCCGTGGAATGTGGTGGGCATTGGTTTGGGGTAGAGCACGCCTTCCCGATACTCACAGTTAGGCTTGTCGGCAAAGCGAAGATACTCTTCGACCGGAACCAGAGTAGTGCTGCTCATGACTTGATTCTACCTCCAGCGGAAAAGCTTTAGCGCCAGGCTGAAGCTGATCACCATGCAGCCCGCCAGTGCGGCAAGTTGCGGAATCAACTGGCTGAAGCCTGAGCCCTGCAGCATGTTCGCACGCAGCGCGTCGTTCACAGCAGTCAACGGCAGCACCTTGATGAATGGTTGGACCATGGCGGGGAAACGGTCGGCGGAGAAGAATACGCCGGAGACGATCCACATGGGCAGCATCACGATGTTCATGATGCCGGATGCGGCTTCAATCGTGCGCGCTCGCGAGGCGATCAGCAAACCTAGCGAACTGAAGGCCAGCGATCCGAAAATACACAACCCGATCAATTCCAAAAATGATCCGCGCATGGGAACGCCGAAGACCAGGACGCCGAATCCCACCGGCACGCCCACTTCGAACGGCAGCAACAGCATTCGCCACAGCAGGAACGACAGCAGGTAGTAATGCCGCGGCATGGGCGTCGCGACGATGCGTTTCATCAGCTTTCTGCGGCGCGCGTCGACGATGGAGAATCCCAAGCCCCAGATGGCGTTGCTCATGATCCCCATGCCCACCATCCCCGGCACCAGGAAATCGATATAGCGCGAACCCGGCTCGCGCGCCACGTCGTCAGAGACCGGCGTGGGATCCTTGCGGCCCGCTGCCACTTGCATCGCGCGATCGGCCAACATGCGAGCTGTGCGGCCCTCGGGATTCGTGTCGTCGTAGCGGTACAACACAGACCCGTTGGACCCAGGTTCCGCCACGAGTGTGACTTTGCCCGTTCGCAAAGCGGCACGCGCGGCCTCGGCGGACAGTTCATCCACCACCAGCAGTTTGTCCTGCCTGAGAGACGCGGCTATGGAAGCTGTCACTGCCGCGACGTGCACCGTGTCTGCCGGCTGATTTCGGAAGGCTACGCCTAAGCCCGCCGAAAGCAGGATGGGAAAGGCGAACGCCCAGAACAGCGCCTCCGGCTCGCGCACGAATTCCCGAAAGCGTAGCAGCGTGAGTTGGAACAACGGGTGTTCACGCATCGCGCAAATGCCTCCCTGTCAGGGCAACGAAGACGTCTTCCAGCGTCGCGGAATGCGTGCGGAGTTCGGTCAGCGGCAAGCCCTGACGGCTGAGTTCGGCCAACACCGCGGGCACAGCCAGATGCAATTCGGTGACCTGCAATTGGACACCGCCATTGTCCGCGCGCGCTCCGCTCACCCCGTCGAGACTCGCGAAGGCGGCCAGATTGGCTGCGACTGCCGAATCGCCCGTGGAAAACTCCACCACGTGTTCCACTCCAATGGACGCGATCAATTCACGTGGAGTGCCGCGCGCGATTATTTTGCCGTGGTCCATGATGGCGACGCGTTCGCACAACTGTTGCGCTTCGTCCATGTAATGCGTGGTCAGTAGGATTGTGCGGCCGTCTTTTTTGAACTGCGTAATCAAATCCCACAGTTGACGTCGAGCCTGGGGATCCAGTCCGGTGGTCGGCTCATCCAGAAACAGCAGATCGGGATTGCCCACCAGCGCGCAAGCCAGTGCCAGGCGCTGTTTTTGCCCGCCCGACAATGTGCCAACCCGTGCATCGCGTTTTTCTTGCAGCTCCACCAGTCCAATTACGTCATCTGGCTGTGGACCTTGACGAAAGAAACTGCGGAAAAGCTGGATCGTCTCCAGAACGGAGATCTTGTCGGACAGCTGCGTTTCCTGCAATTGGATGCCGAGGCGCTGGCGCAAATCGTGGCCGTGGGTATCCCAGCGCAGGCCCAGAACCTCGACTACGCCGGAATCTTTCTCGGTCAGGCCCTCGCAGATCTCGATGGTTGTGGTCTTGCCGGCTCCGTTAGGACCCAGCAACCCGAAGCATTCCGCGGGACGCACCTCCAGATCGATACCGTTGACGGCAACGACGTCTTTGAAGGACTTCTTGAGATCTTTAACCAGCAGCGCCGGTGGCGCGGAAGCCATTTTTCCAGTATGGCATCAGAGCCGGACGATCTTCGGGGATTCGACGCCTTTTAGCGCGTTGCGCGTATCCACAATCAACTTCGCGTCGCGAACCATGGTGGCGTAATCGAACTTCTTGTGGTCCGTGATGATTACCACGCAGTCGGAATCCTTCACGCCCTTGGCATCGGCGATTGCTTCCATGTGGATGGGATCGTGATCGATCTTGGGAATCCAGGGATCGCTATACGTGACCGTCGCACCCAACTCCTGTAACAGGTGGATTACATCCAGTGCCGGGGATTCGCGTACATCATCAATGTCGCGCTTATAAGCTACGCCCATTACGTGCACATGCGAGCCATTTACGGCCTTCTTCTGCTGATTCAACGCGCTTTGAATCTTACCGATCACAAAGTGCGGCATATCACCGTTAATGGCGCCAGCCAGCTCGATGAAACGGGCTTCGAATCCCGCTTGCTTCGATTTCCAGGAAAGATAGAACGGATCGATCGGGATGCAGTGTCCGCCCAACCCGGGGCCAGGATAGAAAGCCATGAACCCGAAGGGCTTGGTGGCCGCGGCGTCGATCACTTCCCAGACGTTGATGCCCATGCGATCACACATCCGCGCCAGCTCGTTTACCATGCCGATGTTGATCATGCGGAAGGTATTCTCCAGCAGCTTCACCATCTCGGCAACGCGTGTGGAACCCACCGCGACGACAGTTTCCAGCGCCTGCGCGTAGAACAATGCTCCGATTTCGGTACAAGTGGGAGTGATACCCCCGACAACCTTGGGGATGTTCTTGGTTTGATACTTCGGGTTGCCAGGATCGACGCGTTCCGGCGAAAAGCACAGGAAGAAATCTTCGCCCACTTTGAGGCCGCCGGTCTCGAACATCGGCAGCATCAGCTCATCCGTCGTACCCGGATACGTGGTGGATTCGAGGATGACCAGCACGCCCGGATGGAAATGTTTGGACACGGATTCGCAGGATTTCACGATGTAGCTCATGTCCGGCTCTTTGCTTTTACCCAGCGGCGTGGGCACGCAAATGTTAATCGTGTCGAGATCTTTTACCACGCTGAAATCCGTGGTGGCCTTAATGCGTCCGAGGTCGAAGAGATGCTTCAGCGTGGCCGTGGGGATGTCCTGAATATAGGATTCGCCACGGTTGATCATATCGACCTTGCGCTGATCCAGATCGATGCCGGTGACCGTAAAGCCGGCCTCGGCGAATTCGACGACAAGCGGCAAGCCCACGTATCCTAAACCCACAACGCCCACCTGGGCTGTGCGGGACTTGATCTTCTGTGCTAAGTTCTTGGAATGGTTGATCATATTCAGTGTCTAATGGTAATAAAATTCGCCGGATACAACGATTTCCGCTGGCCCCGATAACAGCAATTCCCCCGCCTCCAAGCGGATTTCCAAGGGACCGGCCGGTGTCAAAACGCGGACGGGACTGCTCACAAATCCTCGTGCCACGGCGGCGGCCACTGCTCCAGTGGAACCCGTTCCCGAGCTCATGGTTTCGCCGGCGCCCCGCTCAAAAAATCGCACGTCTAGGGTATGATCGTCGGCAACCCGAACAAACGATACATTGGTTCGATTAGGAAAATGGGGGTGGCGTTCCAACTGAGCCCCCAAAACGCGCCAATCAAAGTCGAAGTCGTTGGAAAAAACGGCGATTTGGGGATTGCCGACATTCAAAATCACGGTTTCGCGCCCCGCAACCAGTGAGCTGTTTAATTCTTCGATCACGGCCCGTCCCATGTTCATTTCAAAGGAGAAAAGGTTCCCGCTGTGACTTAGAAGACGTAAACTCTTGGGACCCGCGCCGGTCGCGATTCGAATGGAGGGGGTGGTTTGCGCCGCCCGTTTTTCCGCCACCAGCAAGGCCGCGGCGCAGCGCGTGCCGTTGCCCGAAATTTCACTGCGGCTGCCGTCGGAATTCCATAACTGAATGGCGGCGTCGGCCTCCGGAGCCTCCGAGACAACCATCCATCCGTCAGCTCCCGCGCCGGTGTGGCGATCGCAAATGGCAACCGCAAGCTCGGCGAAGTCTCCGGCATCGGCTGGGATCTGATGCCGCCAAGTTAGCAGAAAATCATTGCGCGCCCCGTGGGCTTTGGTAAATGGAATCTTCATTGCGGAGCGGGCTCTAATGCCGGCGGAAAATCTCGACGGCCGGCGCCCCTTTCTTCTCGACGCGATGGACCAGCTGGTATGCCGAATCGTTATGTTGCAGAGCTTCCGAAACCGGATCTCCCGCCAGCGTCAACACCCATTCTTCCTTAAACTTCACCGGTTGCGCCAACGCTTCCTTCCATACGGACCCATTGTCCTGATACAAGCCTTCCCGGATGGGAATACCCGCTTGGCGGAGGATCCCAGCAAGATCTCCGAACCAGAAAACAATTCCGGCGCCGTGCTTGTACTGGTCCTTCAAGAACGCCGCAGCTTCCTGAGTGTAGGCCCTGCGTCCGGCGGATCCCGCTTCTGCTTCCTCCCAGCATATCGAAACTGGGCGCGCTGCCAAGAGGATTGCTCCAACAAGCGTGAGTCCGATGGCTGCTTTGCTGCGGAAGCTTTCCGGAAACAGCACGACCAGCGCGCCCGCAGCGAACGCGGCTAGCGGCAGTACCAACAGCGCGTAGCGGGTGTTGTAGCGCGTGAAGGGTTCCAACTCAGGCACGAAGATGGGTGTGCCGGAGGAGTGCATGCTCCAGATATAGAAGATGGCAGGCAGGCAGAGTAACGCGACGGCCCACCAGGCGCGCCGCCATAGAGCGGCCACCAATCCGATGCTGCCCAGAATCAGCAGCGGGTCCCCCACCACATGTCTCGCCGCGGACCAGTAATAGAAAGCTGCAAGCGTCCAACTCTTCGTTCCCGGCTGCGGCATACCCTGGCTGAGTTGCCTTTGGAAGATGGCTTGGGCGGAATACGGGCCATTGTAGAACTCCAGCGCGTTGTTGTAATAGAACAGATTGTGCGCCAGCCACGCACAAGGGCCTAACATAGCGAGGATCCCGAACAGGAAAGCGTGCGTCTTGTTCCGCGCCACGATCCAGATGTACAGTGCGACGAAAGGGATCACGAACCAGCCCTCGTAGCGTGTCAACGATGCTGCATTGCAGGCGGCCGCCGCGGCCAACAGGGCCCACAGCGATTGCGAATCGCGAAACCACAGCGTCGCCCACAATAGCGCCGCCAGCGCTGCCGCCATCACGGGTTCCGTCATCGGCGTCGCCGCCAGGTAGAGCATGTTCGGGTTCAGCGTAAATAACAATGCGACAGTCACGGCCGCCGCAGTGGAGCCGTACACGCGATGCGCGGCCAGGAAAAGAAACGTGCCGGCCAACGTGAAGCAGGCCACCGACGGAATCACCCCCGCAAGACCGCTAAACCACAGCGCATCCACTCTCGTAAACAATGCCAGCAGGATGTGTGGCAACGGCAACCAAACCGTGCCGATTTGTTCCGGCCCGGGCGTGCGGGAATCGAAAATGCGGCGCGCGATGTTGAGATGCGCTTCCGCGTCTCCGTAATAGAACGAGTAGCCGTGAAAAAAAACCCACCAAGCGGCGCTGGAGCCTAGGGCGCCCAGCAAGAGAAAGATCGCAGCGGTCGAAATCGCCGAGCTGTCCACACTCGCCTGCGCAAGCTTTGGCTTAGGCTTCGACTTCGCCCATCTTGGCCTAGAAGGTCGTAAATTGGCGGAATTCTTCGAAGCGGGCATCGATCTCGGCGCGTTTCAGCGTGCGGAAGCGTTCGACGCCAAACCGCTCGCAACAGAAGCTCCCCATCACCGACCCGTAAATAACGGCGCGGCTCAATACATGACGATCGACGTGATCCTTCTCAATGTCGTAGCCTTCCTGGGCCAGGTATCCGATGAAGCCACCCGCGAAGCAGTCGCCCGCGCCGGTGGGATCGAACACAACGTCCAGCAAATACCCGGGGACGACGAAGAAGGAATCCTTGCGGAACAACAGCGCCCCGTATTCCCCGCGCTTGATGACCAACGTGTGCGGACCCATGGCAAGAATCTTCGCCGCGGCCTTCTTCAGGTTGGTTTCGCCGGAGAGCATGCGCGCCTCGCCGTCGTTGATCAACAAAAAGTCCCATTCGCGAATCGTGGCCAGCAGTTCCTCGCGGAAATCGGAGATCCAAAAATTCATGGTGTCTCCGCCGGCCAGCTTGGCGTTCTTCATCTGTGCGCGGACATTGCGCTGCAGGCGAGGCTGGATGTTGCCCAGCAGCAGGTAATCCGACTTGAGGTAATTGGCGGGCAGCTTCGGCTCGAAATCCGCGAACACGTTCAGATCCGTGACCAGCGTCTCGCGGTCATTCATGTCGGGCGTGTATTTGCCCTTCCAGAAGAACGTTTTCCCGGGAACGCGTTCCAGGCCTTCCAGGTCCACTCCGTGGCCGGACAGCAGGTCATGGTCCTCCTGCGCGAAATCTTCGCCCACCACGCCGACTATGCCCACCTTCGTAAAATAGCTGGCAGCGAGCGAAATATAGGTGGCCGCGCCACCCAACATACGGTCCACTTTGCCGTGAGGGGTTTCGACGCCATCATAGGCGACCGATCCGATGACAATTAAAGACATTGTCTGATTGTAGCGGATTGGTCTGATTTGGACCAAAGTTCCGCGAACCGTTTTGTTGCGTACCTGATGGTCCGGCAGCGCAACTGAGCCGATAAGATGTAAGCTGGCATCTTACTTCCTGTGGCTTACCTAATCCTCAGCGACATTCACGCAAACCTGGAAGCCCTGCAAGCCGTCTTGGCGGATGCCGAGGGATGCTACGACTGCATCCTGTGTCTGGGTGACGTGGTGGGCTACGGAGCGGATCCGAATGCGGTGACCGACTGGGTGCGCGAGGAAGCCACCGCAGTGGTACGCGGGAACCACGATCGCGCCGCGGTGGGTTCGGAAAATCTGGAAACCTTTAATCCCGCCGCCCGCGCTTCGGCCATGTGGACCCGGCGGGCGCTCACCGCCGACAACCTGCGGTATTTGGACGCGCTGGAGCGCGGGCCGCTACGTATCGAAGAGCCCCTGGGAGTATTTAACCTGGTGCACGGTTCGCCGTTGCATGAGGATCACTACGTAGTGGAGCTGGAAGACGCTCTCCTGACCAAGGACTTACTGACAACACAGGTCACCTTTTTCGGACACACCCACTTGCAAGGCGGCTTTCTATTTACTCCGCGGAATGTTGCCGCGCTGTCTTCCGCCCGCACCTTGGAATTGGAGCCGGACTATTTCTATTTATTAAATCCAGGGTCGGTAGGTCAGCCTCGCGACGGAGATCGGCGCGCCGCGTATGCGGTGTTCTCGATGGAAGACCAGACCGTGGAATACCGCCGCGTGGAATACGACATCGATAAAGCCGCCAACAAAATTCTGGCCGCCGGGATGCCGGAGATCCTGGGAACGCGACTCTATCAGGGAATGTAAGCTACCAGTTCGCGCGTTTACGAACCGCCTGGAACGCCGCTCCCGCCTCACGGATCACCGTAGCCTCATCGATCGACGTCAGTTTTCCAGCGCGTTTCAAGATTAGCCCATCCACGATGACGGTATCCACGTTGGCCGGTTGCGCGGCTTCGACAATCAAGTGAGCCGGGTCGCTGAAAATCGCCATGTTCAATGCGCGCGTCGAAACCAGGATCAGGTCCGCGCGTTTGCTGGCGGTGATCGAACCGATTCGATCGTCCACTCCCATCGAGCGCGCGCCTTGAATCGTCGCGAGTTCCAGCACGCGGCGGGCGGGCAGTTTGTATTCGCTGAGAGCTTTCCCGTTTTCCACGTTTTGGATTAGCTTCATGATCGAAAACATATCGGCGTTGCCGGAAAGACCCGTAGTGTCGACAGATAGCCCGACCCGCACGCCGGCCTCCAGAAACTCGCTGGTCTTGGGAAATCCGAAGCCGGTCCGCAGTTCCGTGAATGGAGAGAGGCTGACAGCCGTGCCGGTCTCCGCCATGGCAGCTATTTCTTCCGCGGATGCCGTGACAGCATGAATCAATTGAACGTCCTTGCCCAGCAATCCAGCGGCGGCCAGCGGCTGGATCTGCCCCGGTCCATTGATAGCGGTGTGCGTGGAGATGGGTAGTCCCAATTGACGCGCGAATCCGTGCTCCTTCCGCGCCAGGTCCGTGACTCCCGCACGCCACGCCAGACCAAGCGATAGAAGACCGTCATTCGACAAGCTCTTCCAGTCGCGATGCAAGCGTTCGATGTCCGGGAGATTGACGGTTTCCGTGGCAGGCTGGCCCTGTGCGGTGCCGTAGGACATGCGGCCACGCAATCCGGATTCGCGCAGCGCGCGCAAATTCTGATCCGCGAACTCCGGACCGCGCATATTGTGTGACCAATCGTGCACGAAGGTAATTCCACTGTGGATCGCCTCGGCCGTCGCCAGGCGGGTTCCCTGATACGTGTCTGCGGGCGTGAAGTGGCGGCCCACGCCGGGCGACATGGCGAAATAACCGCGATCGGGTGTGTCGCCCGCCAAGCTACGCAGCAGGGTATTCCACATGTGCCAGTGGGTGTCGATCAGACCAGGCAGTACGATAAAGCCCTCGCCATCTATAATTTCCGCGTTGGCAACCGAAAGCTTTGGCCCCACGGCGGCAATCTGGCCATTGCTAATATGGATATCGGCGCCCGCCAGGTCGCCCGCTGCGTCCATCGTCATGACGTACGCGTTTCGAATGAACACGCTGCCGCGATCAGGTAGTCCGGAGCCTCTGTCGCCGGTTTGCGGGGAGCACGCGGAGATAGCCGCGGCCGCTCCGCTTGCCAGGAAGATTCGCCTGCTGCATCCAGATCCCGTAGAATGGTTCAAAGCATGTCTCCTCAAGATGGCGCTCGGCCGTCGGCGATGCCGAAGGTCGTCGTCGCCACTACTGTCGCACTTTCCTTCATCAGTTTCTGGCGCGGCGCGGCCATTGTTCTAAGCGATCTGGCATCCTCCGCATTTTACGCCGGCGGCGCGGCGGAGCAAGCCATCGGGCACTCGGCTCCCTGGTTTGTGCTGGCCGTAATGCTCTTCAGCTTCGCGGTGCGCAGCATCTATCTGGAAAGCTGCAGCATGTACGTGCGTGGCGGCGTATACGTGGTGGTGCGGGAGAGCATGGGGCCGGTGTTGGCGAAGTTGTCGGTATCGGCGTTGGTGTTCGACTACATCCTGACCGGTCCCATCAGCGGCGTTAGCGCCGGCCAATATCTGGGTTCATTGCTGAATGACCTCAGTGAGAAGGCTGGCCAAAGTTACCGCGTGGACGTCAACATGTTCGCCGCGGGCATGGCGATCCTGGTCACTATCTACTTCTGGTATCAAAACATCAAGGGCGTTCACGAATCCAGCGGCAAGGCGCTGCGGATCATGCAAATCACCACCGTGATGGTGGTGATGATTCTAATTTGGGCGCCGCTCACTCTGTTCTTGAAAGACCGTTGGGGCATGCTGCCCCCGCCGCCGGTACCGTCCAATTTGGATTTTTCCGACGACGCGCAGGGGTGGCTCCGTGGCACTTCCTGGATAAAGTACCCGATTGTCGCCATCGTGGTGGCGTTCGGACACTCCTTGCTCTCGATGAGCGGGTTCGAAACGCTGGCCCAGGTGTATCGTGAAATCGCATCTCCCAAACTGAAGAACCTGAAGATCGCCGCCAACATCGTGTGCGTTTACGCGGTTGTCTGCACCGGCGTTATCACGCTGTTCGCCACGATGATCATCCCGAACGCTGAGCGGCCGATGTATTACAGCAACCTCATCGGCGGCCTGGCGAACAATCTGTCGGGTCCGGCGCCGCTGACGCTGGCGTTCCATATCTTTGTAGTGATCGTCGGTGGTCTGATTCTTTCCGGCGCCATCAATACCTCCATCATCGGAGCCAACGGCGTGCTGAACCGCGTTGCCGAGGATGGCGTGCTGGTACCGTGGTTCCGCCAACTGCAGAAGAAGTTCGGCACCACTCACCACATCATCAATCTGATCGTGATCCTGCAGTTGTTGACCATCGTGATCAGCCGCGGCGACATGACGATCCTCGCGGAGGCTTATGCCTTTGGCGTCGTCCTGAGTTTCTTCTTCAAGGCGTTGGGCGTTACGGCGCTCCGCTTCCAGCGGCATGATCAGGAATACAAGACGCCGTTGAACTTGCGCATTGCCGGACGCGAAATCCCCATCGGCCTCATACTCACCACACTCGTTCTGGGCGCCGTGTCCATCGCGATTGTCCTGACCAAGCAAATCGCCACCCAGTGGGGCGTCGCATTTACCTTGATCTTGTTCCTGACCTTCACTGTTTCCGAGAAACTAAATAAGCGGCGCACCAAGGACGAGAAGCAGGGCCTGGAACAATTTAATCTGGAGCATCAGACCCAAGTGGAGTCTACTCACCTGGAGGCGCGCCCTGGCTGCGTCCTGGTAGCCGTTCGCGACTTCCGGCGCATGGAGCATCTGCGGCGCGTACTGTCCAAGACGAATCTCCGGCGGCATGACATTGTCGTGATGACGGTGCGCCAGATTTCCACCGGCGCGGGCGAATATGAGCTGGCGGAAAACCAGATCTTCAGCGAATACGAAAAGGAACTCTTCAGCCACGTGGTGGAATTGGCCGAAAAAGAGGGCAAACACGTCGAACTCCTGGTTGTCCCCGCCGTAAACCCTTTCGAAGCCTTAGTGCAGACGGCCGCTAGTTTGAAGGCCTCGCGGCTGGTCACCGGTGTCAGCGCGCGCATGACCTCCGAAGAGCTCGCCACCCGCATCGGCTTGGCGTGGGAAGGACTGCCCGATCCGAAACATCCGTTTTCCCTGGAAGTCGTCAGCCCCGATCGTAAGTCCGCATTCGTCGATCTGGGCCCGCATCCGCCTCGATTGTGGCCGGAAGACGTGGCGCTGGCACACAGCATTTGGCTGCAGTTGAGTGGAACCAACGGGCTGGGCTCGCGCTTGCATCATCGCGACGTGGTGGGCGTGGCATTACTACGTCTGGCGCGCGACTTGGAAGGCAAAGATCGCGAAACGGTGGTGAATGAGATGGAAACCGAATTACGGAAAGACGAACCCTAACCCTAGGTTTGCGCGTCCGCTTTTTTCGATTTCTTAGCCTTGGTCTCTGCTTCGGATGCTTCCTCCGGCTCAGCAGGCACAGGTTCCGGTGGAACAACTCCGGCCAGTACTTCGTTGAACAAGGCAGCCTTCTTCAGATCCTTCTTCGACGGCGGAATCTCCTCGCGCCGGTAATCGTGATCACCGTAACAGGAGCGGCAGCGGACTTTCGCCGCCATGCCATCCATCAGCGAGACGATCGCGTGATTGGTTAGCCGCCGGCACTTAATACAGTAGTCGTCGAGTTCATCGCCAAGACGGAAATTCATCCTAATAGCGTCGAGTATATAACAATTGGGAATGCTGCCGTTTCCAAAACTGACGACGCCCGCCCGTATCCAGAGGTACCTGGATCAGGACATCGGCTACAACTTGGAACCCGGCGGCGCCACCTGTTATTCTCCGCGCATGGTGTTGCGCCAAAAGGTCGCCCACTGCATGGAAGGCGCGATGTTCGCCGCCGCCGCGCTACGCAACATCGGATATCCGCCGCTGCTGGTAGATCTGGAAGCAGTGCGCGACTCCGATCATGTCCTGGCCGTTTATCGGCAAGGCGGCTACTGGGGTTCGCTGGCGAAATCGAATTACGCGGGCTTGCGTTCGCGCGAACCCGTCTACCGCAGCATTCGTGAGTTGGCGTTAAGTTACTTCGAGCATTACTTCAACGCCGCCGGTGAAAAAACACTGCGAAAATACTCGCGTCCGGTAAACTTGCGCCAGTTCGATCGCGTCGTCAAATGGATGACTGTCGAAGACAGCATGTGGGAGATCCCAAACTACCTGTGTGAGATCTCGCATACGTCATTGTTGACCCCCACTATGGAACGCCAGATCCAGCGGCGGCAGATGGGACGCATGGATCAGCGTCTCTACGACGCTAACTACGTGGGTCACCAATTGCCAGGCGGCGTCGCCATTCAAATAACACCACGCCCGCCGCGACACTGACGTTGAGCGAGGCGACTCCCGTACCCTCCGCGGCCCCAGACATGGGAATGCTCACCATGAAGTCGCAATGCTTGGCCACGGTTTGGTGCAGCCCGCGCCCCTCGCCACCCAGCACCAGCGCCGTGGGAGCGGTGTAACTTATTTGGTCGTAGGCTTCCGTGCCACGTTCGTCAAGACCGTAGATCCAATAGCCCGTCTTCTTCAATTCCTCCAAGGCGCGATTGATGTTGGCCACGCGAACCACCGGCAAGTAGGCGACGGCACCGGCAGCCGACCGGGCGACCGTTTCCGTAAGTCCGGCCGCGCGGCGTTCAGGGATGACCACGGCGGCTGCTCCAGCGGCGTGCGCGGTGCGGATAATGGCGCCCAGATTATGCGGGTCCTCGATGCCGTCCAACACCACGTGCAGTCCCCCGGTGGCGGCTGTATCTTCAAGCGTTGCATGGCGTTCCGCGGCTCCGTACGCGATCACCCCCTGATGCGCGGCGCTCTTGGCGGCCCGATCCAGAGCTTCGCGCGTTTCAAAACGGACCGGCACCTTGCGCTCCCGGCAAAGTTCGATGATCTCCTGGAGCCGCGGTCCACCGGCCCCCTTCACGATAGAGACGCGTTCCAAAGGACGCCCCGCGCGGAGCGCTTCACGGACGGGATGGATTCCTGCGAGCAAGGACATTAGAATAAGGGTACCGTCATGAGTGACCTTGAAATTCCGGCGGCCGTTGCGGCGGGAGCTGTGGCGGCACCCGCATTGCCTCCGGATAGCCTGTTGGTCAGCGCCGAAGACATCCCCGATAAGCTGTATTTTCGCATCGGCGACGTGGCGCGGCTAGCTGGAATCAAGCCCTATGTCCTGCGGTTCTGGGAAACAGAGTTTCCATCGCTGGGTCCCAAGAAATCGGGCACCGGGCACCGCTTGTACCGGCGCAAAGACGTGCAGCTGGTCTTCGAGATCAAGACCTTGTTGTATGAGAAGCGCTTCACCATCGAAGGCGCGCGCAAGTTTCTGGAATTGCGTGCCAAAACGGAACAGCCCGCGCAGACCGCGTCGCGCAAGGGCAAAGCCGGGGCCAAGAAGCCTGCGCAACCCCCCGTACAGGCTCGCACGCAAAGCGGACTCTTCGATATTCCCTCCGAAACTCTCGAAACGGTTCGTAAAGAGTTGACGGATATCCTCCAACTGCTGAAGTAGAACCCCTCCTTCAAGAACGTCCTTCCCCTGCCGATGAGGTTGTGTGGAAGCTCCCCTCACGCCGGCGGTCCTATGATTCGCGTAACTCGTATCAATCACACGCCGCTGGTTTTGAATGCCGATTTGATCGAACACATCGAAACAACCCCCGACACTGTCATCAGTCTGACCAATGGACTGAAATACGTGGTGCTGGAGCCTGTGGACGACGTCATCGAGAAGATCGTGGAGTTCCAGCGCAGATTGTATCAACCACTCGCGGACAAGATACCCGGGAATGAGGATCGCTGATGTCTGCGCCAACTAAGAAGAAGAGCGGCGGCGGGATCGACATCGGGACATTCGTGGGCTTGGTGGTGGCCTTCGGCGCTATTCTTGGCGGCCTCCTCATGGAAGGCGGCCGGATCGCGGATATCACCCAGCTGACCGCGGCGCTGATCGTGCTGGGCGGGACGTTAGGGGCCGTGATGATCGCCACGCCTCCGCGAGTCCTCAAAGGCGCGTTGAAGCGGTTGGCCGGAGTAGTGAAAGATCCGGCTCCCCCCATCGCCGAACTGTTGGAGGAATTAATTGAATACGCCACGCAAGCCCGCAAGCTGGGCTTGGTATCGCTGGAGGATTCCACTGCCGCCGTCTCCGATCCGTTCCTGAAGAAGGGTCTCATGCTGGCCGTGGACGGCAGCGATCTGCAAGAGATCCGCAGTTTGCTGGAGATGGAAACGGATCTTGAGGAAGCCCGCGCCGAAGCGGAAGCGAAAGTTTTCGAAGGCGCCGGCGGGTACGCGCCCACCATCGGTATCATCGGCGCAGTGCTGGGACTGATTCAGGTGATGAAGAATCTCGCCAACATCGACGAAGTGGGTCATGGCATTGCCGTGGCATTCGTTGCCACCGTGTACGGCGTGGGACTCTCCAATCTTGTCCTGTTGCCAGTGGCGCAGAAGATCAAGGCGCGAGCGCATGCCGAAGCGAAACGCCGCGAACTGATCATGGAAGGGATCGCAGGCATCGTGGAAGGCCTGAACCCCAAGCTGCTACGTTTGAAACTCGAGGCGTTCTCGCCGGCCGCCACTGCACCCAAAGCCGGTGCCAAGGCCAAATTAGCCACCGCCGCAGTCGCCGAAGAAGCGTAAGATCCCGCGATGGCACGCAAGAAACGACAACCCGAACATGAAAATCATGAACGCTGGTTGGTCTCCTATGCGGACTTCATCACCCTGCTGTTCGCGTTCTTCGTCGTGATGTTCGCCTCCTCACACGCCGACAAAGGCAAAGCGCAACAGGTTTCCGACTCCGTTAAGAAAGCCCTGGAAGGGCAGAACTTCTCGGCCATGGTGGCGTCAGTGTTGGGTGGAGCGGTAGATAAAGACGGACAGGGTAGCGCCATGAAGAAGGGGCCTGGTGGAACGGAGACTTCCGTCCAGCCGCGCACCGAGAAAGACCGCCGGGAACAACAGCTCTCCGAACTGCTGCCGTCCCTGCGGGTCTTGTCCAACGAACTGAGTGAGGAGATCAAGGCGGGCCAGATCAAGATCAGCATGGAAGACCGAGGTCTGGTCGTCAGCTTCGCGCAGGCAGCTTTGTTTCCTTCCGGCGAGGACGTGATCTCCGCCGAGGCTTTCGATGGCATCGGCAAAGTGGCTACCGCCATCGCTCTGCTGCCAAATTCAGTTCGGTTGGAGGGACACACCGATTCCCGTCCCATCAACACCGCGCGGTTTCACAGCAACTGGGATCTATCCGCTGCGCGAGCCATAGCCCTGCTGAAGATCCTGACGGAGCGCTTCTCCGTTTCCACCCACCGGATCTCAGTGGCCGGGTACGCGGACACCGCGCCGGTGGCACCCAACGACACCGAAGAAGGGCGCGGACGCAACCGCCGCGTGGACATCATCATTTTGAATGAGCAAGGCATGAAGGGCGAGCCGCTCAAGCTGGAAGCAAAATCTCCCGCGCCGTAATCGCGAAACCTCCCCCTACGGAGGACACTCTACAGACGGAGACCATCTCCTCCGAATAGACTAGAGCAATGATCGCAAAAGTTCGTAAGGCCGTCTTCCCCGCCGCGGGTCTGGGTACTCGATTTCTTCCCGCCACCAAAGCCATGCCCAAGGAAATGCTTCCCTTGGTGGATAAGCCGTTGATCCAGTACGGAGTTGAGGAGGCCATCCACTCCGGCATCCAGCACATCATCATCGTGACCGGGCGCGGTAAGACTGCCATCGAGGATCACTTCGACGTCAGCTTTGAGTTGGAACACCTGCTGGAATCCCGCAACAAGAAGGAAACGCTGGCGATGCTGCGCTCGCTTTCCGACATGATCGACGTCGCCTATGTCCGCCAAAAGGAAGCGCTCGGCTTAGGCCACGCGGTGTTGCGCGCCCGGGAAATGGTGGGCAATGAGCCCTTCGCCGTAATTCTCTCCGACGATATTATTGACGCCGAGACGCCCGCGCTTCGCCAGATGCTGGATGTCTACGAGTTCTACGGAGCTCCCGTGGTCGCGCTGATGGAAGTTCCGCGCGAAAATATCTCCGCCTACGGCGTGGTGGATGCCGAGCCTATCGGCGACTCCGCCGGCGGCGGACGTTTGTATCGCATTCGTAATCTAGTGGAGAAGCCGAAGCCACAGGATGCACCTTCGAATCTGGCAATCATCGGACGCTACATACTTACGCCGGAAATTTTCGAGTCGCTCGAATCGATTGAGCCTGGCTCCGGCGGAGAGATCCAACTCACCGACGGTTTGAAGCATGCCTTGCGCAGCCGGCCCATCTACGGATATCGCTTCGAAGGTACGCGCTACGACGCGGGCGACAAGTTGGGATTCCTCAAAGCGACCGTGGAGTTCGCATTGAAGCGCCACGATCTGGGCCCGGACTTCCGCACTTACCTGAAGACACTCACGTTGTAGAGCGCGAGTGTAAAGACGTATGCGGAAAATAAAAAAGGCCCCGATTGCTCGGGGCCGGATGTTTTTTGACTCGAACTAACGAGTCAGCCGCAATTACTACTTCTTCTTCTTTGCGGCGGCTTTCTTCTTGGCGGGCGCCTTTTTCTTAGCGGCCGCTTTCTTCTTGGTTGCGTTCATCATCGAGTGATTCTCCCTTTACATCAAGTTGCGCGCACCAGTACTTCAGTACGCGGTTGTGTCCCCTTTATAAGATGCTTTCAATTCAATGTCAAGAAAAAAATGCATGCGCGCACTCCAGCGTCACTCGTGGAGCGAGCACGCGCGACCGCTAAAAATCAAAAAACGTAGTCGAGTAGAATTGTTTTAGTGATTGCGAACGCATTTTTCGCTGCGCCCACTCGCATCGCGATGCCGCTATGCGCGATGTTGTGCGTGTTCTCTCTCGCGTTGGGTGGATGCGGAAAACGTAAGAGCACGCGCGCTCCTGTTCCACCCGTGCGTCCCGCGAAAATTGGTTTGACCGAAACTGGCGACGCGACTTGGTACGGAGTTCCCTATCACGGACGGCGCGCGGCCTCCGGCGAAATCTTCGACATGGAGAAACTTACCGCCGCGCATCGCACGCTTCCATTTCAAACTTGGGTGGAGGTGACCAACCTCGGCAACGGAAAACAAGTCGACGTACGCATCACCGATCGTGGTCCCTTCGTTGACGGCCGCATCATCGATCTTTCCCTCGCCGCCGCCCGCGAAATTGATTTGGTTCGTTCCGGTGTCGCGCGCGTTCGATTGCGCGTCATCGAACCTCCTCCCAATGCAACCACCTCGAGTGCGGACTCTCCTCCCCCGGCGCAAGGCTCTGCTCCCACCCCTACGTCAGACCCGCGGTCCGCCGTTCAGCAGCCCCCGGCATCGTCCTCGTCGGGAGACTACGCCGTCCAAGCCGGAGCGTTTTCAGATCGAAATCGCGCGGCGGCTCTCAGCGCTTCCCTTGCGTTTTCGGAGACGCGCGTTGTCCCTTCCAACGCCAATCCCCCGCTCTGGCGCGTATGGGTGGGAAATAACCTAACTCTGGATGCGGCCACGAAACTCGCCGCAGAGGTGCAAGCCGTTACAGGTCAGGCATTTATGGTGCGCAGCCGGTAGCGATACCCGCATGTGGGGGTAAGCATCACCCCTTTTATACCTAAGCCAACCCTCACCCTGCGGGTCTAGAGGCCGGATTAATTCACCTGTAGAGTTTAGCTTGGGCTGGCGCACTAACAGTTGCCCTCCTCCACAACATATAAGTAATGACGCCCGTCAACTTCAACCCGCCCCGCCCGATTCAAATCGGCCCGACCTCGACCGACAGCGGGCAACCCCGCCACGTGCTGGTGGGGAATTCCCCGCGTACCCGTCACGTGCTGCGGATGATTGAGAAGATGGGCCAGTGCCGGTGGCCGGCTCTGCTGCTGGGGGAAACCGGCACGGGTAAAGAGGTTGTGGCTCGTACGATTCATTCCAAGGCCAACCCGCGGGAACCGTTCGTAACCATCGATTGCTCATCGCTGGTCGGTCCATTGATGGAAAGCGAACTGTTCGGACATGTGAAGGGCGCGTTCACCGGCGCCGCCACTTCCAAGATCGGGCTGATCGAATCCGCCAACGGAGGCACCGCGTTCTTCGACGAAATCGGCGAGCTGCCGCTGGACTTGCAAGCCAAGCTCTTGCGCGTGTTGCAGGAAAAGGAGTTCCGGCCGGTAGGTTCCTTGGGAACGCGCCGTTCCGATTTCCGCATCATCGCCGCCACCAACCGGGACCTGGCCAAAGAAGTAGAAAAGGGAACCTTCCGCCGCGATCTCTATTTCCGCCTGAACGTAATCAATATCCGCCTTTCTCCCTTGCGCGAACGCAAGGAAGACATCCCGGCGTTGATCAATCACTTCCTCACGCGCATCGGCGGCAATCATACTTTGACCGCGGAGGCTCTGGAAGTGATGCTGGCGTACGACTGGCCAGGCAACATCCGCGAGTTGGAGAACTGCATTCAGCACATGGCCGCCGTGAATTCCGGCCCGCTGTTGCACGCTGCGGATCTGCCTTCCGCGTTACAAAACTTCGGACATCAGCGGAAATCGATGTACCTGACGGCGGCAGCGCCTTCAGGCAGAGGTCATGACGGGAACGACGAAGCAGCGCTCGCCGACAACAATGCCTTCGTACCCAAGCCGCCAAATTCCGTCATGTTGGGAGGACTGCTCCCCACCGGAGTGATTCCCCTGTCCGAGTTAGAGCGCCGCGCCATTATGAATGCGCTGGACTACACCAAAGGTGATCGAGCCGTGGCAGCGCACTTGCTCGGCATCGGCCGGACCACCTTGTACCGGAAATTGAAAGAATACGATCTCGCCAGCTGATCGTTTGAGAAAGACGTCCGTTCGGTCCTACTAATTTGTACTGAAATGACCTTGCGTGTCCTAGTCGTCGAGTCCGATGCCGAAGAAATCCTCTTTCTGAGAGATGTCCTGACAGAACTGGACGGCAGTCCCGAGTGGTCCGAATGGACGCATCTGGAAGCGCTTTTCACTTCCTCATGGGCGGAAGCGTCCGCGCTGCTGACGACCGAGCGCGTAGATGTGATCCTCTTGAACCTGGATCTCTCCGATAGCAGGGGCCGCAACACCTTCCTGCGTTTCCAGGTCTTGGCTCCCCAGATTCCCATCGTGCTCTTGGTTCCCCAAACGTCGGGTCCAAGCTTGGCCGAACATCTGCTCCGCGAAGGCGCCCAGGACTTCTTGTCCAGGAATGACGTGGACTGCGCGCCCCTGGCTCACGCCATGCGAAACGCCATCGACCGCCACCGCCTGCTGGCCGCTGCGCGGGCCACTTCGATGATCGATTCTCTCACCGGTCTGCTGAGCCGCGACGCCTTTCTGCTGCTCGCCGAACGGGACCGTACTTTGGCCACCCGCATGCATCGCCGGCAAGTGATGATCCTCGCCGAACCCCAACCGGCCAGCTTCATGGCGAACACCAGTGCCAACGCAGCCGCTGCTAACAATATGGACGAACAACGCCGGGATCTGGAATTAGTGGCTGCGGCGGATCACCTGCGCAATCTCGCAGGAGTCTCCGATCTGGTTGCCCGCGTCGGACTGGTGCATCTGGCCATCTCAATTCTGGATTCGGAAGAAGAATCGGCGGAAGAGATTTGGGTGCGCGTTCATCTCGCAGCGGATGCCCGGCGGATCAAATTAGGCGTGGCTGTTTTCGATCCGGACCGCCCAGTGGATCTCGAACAATTGCTGGACCGTGCCGCGAAAGACCTGTATCCCTCCTCCACCGTCGCGTCGCGCGCCAGCTAGCGCCGGGCGGCCATGCGACCATAACATGACGTGTCCATCGCGCTTGACGCCACCTACAGCCTAGGCCGCAATCTCTCCGGCGTCGGCGTCTATTCGCGCAAGATCCTCTTTGGTCTGGCGCTCACCTATCCCAACGAGCAGTTCTATTTCCATTACCGCCCGCATCGCTTGCTCCCCTCGTGGGGCGAATCGCTGCCCTCGAACGCCCATCGCCGCCTGCTCAGCGGAGCTCCCAGGGCTGACCTGTTCCACGCTTTAAATCAACGAGTGGATGCGCCAGGCAAACGTGTCGTCTCGACGTTTCACGATCTCTTCGTGATGACCGGGGACTATTCGACGCCCGAATTCCGCCAGCGCTTCACTGTCCAGGCTCGCGAGGCGGCCCAGCGCAGCGACTTGATCATCGCTGTCTCCCGCTTCACAGCCGGCCAAGTCGAAGCGCTGTTGCATGTGGAGCCCAGCCGCATTCGTGTCATACCCCACGGAGTGGACCCCGCAGCCGCCTCCACGGCCGCGCGCGAACAAATCGTGCTCTCCGTCGGCGCCATTCAGCGACGCAAGAACACCGCGCGCCTGGTCCAGGCCTTCGAAGCTCTGCCCGCAGGTTGGAAATTGATACTGGCGGGCGCGGCGGATGGCTTCGGCGCGGCAGAAGCGCTCGCCGCGGTGGACGCCAGTTCACGTGCCAGCGATATCGAGGTACGCGGCTACGTCAGTGACCAAGAATTGGAGTCCCTCTACACCCGCGCCGCCATCTTCGCCTTCCCCTCACTCGATGAAGGCTTCGGCATGCCGGTGCTGGACGCGATGGCGCGCGGGGTTCCCGTAGTAACCGCGAATCGCTCTGCCATGCCCGAGGTGGCAGGTGGCGCCGCTGTATTGGTGGATCCCGAAAGCGTGGAGGCCATCGCCCATGCCCTCCGTAGTCTTGCGATCGATGAAGCTTCGCGAGAGAATCTGGCCCAGCGTGGCCGCGCTCGCGCCCTGCAGTTCCCCTGGGACGCCGCCGTTCGAAATACCTGGCGTGTGTACGAAGAGTTGCGTGGCTAGGCCTCGCAGCGGACCACCACCGCAGACACAACCACGCACGCCCCACCCGCAAGGGACTCCGGTGTGCGCCCTTCTTGCGCGCGGTTTCAGGAAAGAATGTCATAATCGGGCGGTTAACTGATGTACGACTACATCGTCATAGGAGCCGGTACCGCCGGTTGTGCACTGGCAGCCCGATTGTCCGAAGACGCTCACGCCCAGGTCCTCCTGATCGAGGCAGGCCCGCCCGATCGCGACGCCGCCGTTCGAACTCCCCTGGCCTATCCAAAATTATTTCAGACCGCGCTCGACTGGAATCTGTGGACCGAGCCTCAAACAGCTCTCGGCAATCGGCATCTTTACTGGCCGCGCGGCAAAACACTGGGCGGCAGCGGATCCATCGGCGCCATGGTTCACATGCCCGCCTGCCCCGCCGACTTGAACGCATGGTCCGATGCCGGCAATCCCGGCTGGAGTTTTGCCGAGCTTCAACCCTTCTATCAGCGCCTTGCTCCCGCCGGTATACCCACCCAGCCACTCGAGCAGCTAAATCCTCTGTCCACAGCGTTCCTGGATTCTTGCGACGCCGCCGGTGTGCCTCGCGTAACAGTGCTGGAAGATGCCGCCGCCCCTGGCGCGGGAGCCTTCCGTGTAAATATCCGGCGCGGCCGCCGCTGGAGTGTGGCCGACGCATACCTGCGTCCCGCGCTGCGTCGCGGCAACCTCACCGTGTGGACCAACATCCAGGTGCGGCGCGTACTCTTCGAAGGCAGCCGCGCGACCGGCGTCGAATATTCCCAAGCGGATTCCGTGCAGCAAGTCGCGGTCACCCGCGAAATCATTCTGTGCGCGGGCGCCGTGGGATCGCCGCAACTGCTCCTGTTATCCGGCCTCGGCCCCGCGGACCACTTGGAATCGCTAGGCATCCCGATCATCGCGCCGCTAACCGGAGTGGGAGGCAACCTGCAAGATCATCTAGCAGCGCCGGTCTCCTACTTTTCCCTGGAGCCTCTCTCCTATAGCGGCGCCAGAACGTTTGCCAATCAGTGGAAGCATCGCCTCTTCGGCACCGGACCTCTGGCGTCCAACGGAGCCGAAGTCGGCGCCATGTTCCAAACCCAACGCGGACTTCCTGCCTGCGACGTCGAGATTGTCTTCGCCCCCGCGCATTATGTGGATCACGGCTTCGCCAGCCCAGGGGGCCACGGCTTCTCTTTGATTCCAGCCTTGCTCACACCCAAGAGCCGCGGAGCAATTCGTCTCGCCTCCGCCGACCCCGGCATCCCTCCCGTGATTGATCCCGCCTATCTGTCGGACCCCTCCGATCTGGCCGTACTCGCCGAAGGCGTCCGCCTGGCTCGCAGCATCGTCGATAAGAAGCCGCTGGCGCAATATCGCGGTGCGCCCGTGCAAGGCCAAATCCTCGAACCGGAGGAACATGTGCGCGCCTGGGGCCAGACTCTTTATCACCCGGTGGGCACCTGCCGCATGGGTGCGCATGAGGGCGCTGTCGTCGACCCACTGCTGCGCGTTCACGGCGTCACCGGATTGCGCGTAGCCGACGCCTCCATCATGCCGTTGATTCCCCGCGCCCACACCAATGCCACGACATTAGCCATCGCTGAGAAAGCCGCGCAGCTTTTACGCGGATAAAGCCCGATACAATAATCCACATGGCAACATCCGATCTGAAGAGCTTGGTTCCCGATGTCGATCCCGAGAGCCGCCGCCAGTTCCTGGTCACCAAACTGGCCGTAGGTTTTGCGCTGGCCGTGAGTCCCGCGGGCGCGCAGACGATCACCACGGACGCCAAAGACCTTACCGCCGGCCAAGTGATGATTCCCGTCTCCGGCGGCCAAATCCCCGGCTACCGCGCTTGTCCCTCGCGTGGCGGCAACTTTCCGATCGTATTAGTGGTCCAGGAAATCTTCGGCGTACATGAACACATCAAGGACGTGTGCCGCCGCTTGGCCAAAGCCGGTTACTGCGCGGTGGCTCCCGAACTGTACGCGCGCCAGGGTGACGTTTCGAAAATCCAAGACGTTCAGGAAATCATTTCGACCGTAGTGTCCAAAGTTCCCGACGCGCAAGTGATGAGCGATCTTGACGCCACCGTTGCATGGGCCGCCCGCAACTCCCGCGCCGATCAACGCCGCGTCGCCATCACCGGTTTTTGTTGGGGTGGTCGCATCGTGTGGATGTATTGCACGCTCAATGCGAACGTGAAGGCCGGCGCAGCCTTCTACGGCCGCCTGGAAGGCGACGCCAACGCGATGACGCCCAAGAACCCCATCGACTACGCCGGAGGCCTCGTGGCCCCTGTAATCGGCTTCTACGGCGGTAAGGACACCGGCATCCCGCTTTCGTCCGTCGAAAAAATGCGCGCCGCTCTGAAAGTGGTCGACAGTCCATCGCAAATCATCGTCTACCCGAATGCCGAACACGGCTTCCACGCCGACTACCGTCCCAGCTACAACAAAGAAGCTGCGCAGGACGCCTGGGCGAAACTCCTCGTCTGGTTCAAAAGGAACGGCGTCTAAGTACCCCCGCTGACGCTCGCCAACTGGGTAGTGCCGAACTGGACCGCCCCGCGCTAAGGCAAAATGGAGTTTCATCCTCCATGGAACTCCAGCCAATAACACTCGAGGGACGCCACGTCCGCTTGGAACCTTTGACGGAAGCGCATCTCGGCGGCCTATGCGCCGTAGGCCTCGCGCCCGATCTGTGGGAGTTCTGGCCCTACAAGGCCGGCTCCGCGGAAGAAATGGCGGTCTATATCCGGACCGCATTAACCGAACAAGCGGCCGGAGTTTCGCTTCCCTTCGCCACGATCGAACGCAGTTCCGGGAAAGTCGTCGGCAGCACGCGCTTCATGAACATCGATCCCGCGCACCGCCGCGTGGAGATCGGTTCCACTTGGCTCGCCAGCCCGTGGCAGCGAACCGCGTTGAACACAGAGGCCAAATACTTGCTGCTCCGTCACGCCTTCGAGACTCTGGGCTGCCTGCGAGTGGAACTCAAAACCGACACCCGCAATTTGCGCTCCCGCGCCGCCATTCGCCGCATCGGCGCGACAGAAGAAGGAACGCTGCGCCAGCATATGGTCCTGTGGAATGGCCGTCTTCGCGACACCGTCTACTACAGCATTCTGGATCGGGAATGGCCCGCGGCGAAGGCGGCGCTGGAACTCAAGCTGTCCGCTTAGGCTTGATGTAGTCGGTCCAGGCTTTGCCAAAATATACGAACGCCTCCGGCAACTTACGCCGCGCGATGATGCGAAGCAACTGAAACGCAACCCACGCGAACTGCAGGATCGCGATCGGCAAGGCCAAGCTGGCGCTGGCAAAAGGAATCGCGAAAAACACCAGCATCAGCGTTGCTTCCCACCACGCCAGGCGCATGTTGACCAGGAAAAGTAGCCCGATGAACGCCTGCCCCAGCGTCAATATTAATTCCAGTTGCTGATGCGCGTCGAACACGATCGGCCTGGGCTCACCCACACTCACCGCGTACACCACCGCCAGCATCGCCGGCAGCAGGGTCCACTGGTTGATGTTGCTCGAAACCATATTCATCAGCGCCATGGGAGCCTTCTCCACTGTTCGCGCCCAGTAAAACGTCGAGGCCATTTCTGGAAACTCCGACACCAGCGGCGCCACCCATTGCACGAACACAAACGCCGGAATCCCCACCGACGTCGAAATCGACAGCAGGCTGGCTAAAAATGGTTCCGCGGAAGCATAGATGAGCAGCCCGCCCGCCGTGAACAGTCCCGAAATATAAGTAATCCTGCGCCACCGCGGAGCCGTCACAATAGCCCTTGGCACACGCTCCAACTCGTCGATTTCATCCGGATCCTCGGGAGGCATGCGGCTCAATATCAACAGGTACCCAATGTACGTCGCCGTAAGAATGGCTCCGTCATACACTGACAATGAGCTCTTGATGGTGATCACGCTAATGTATAGCAGCGGTCCGATCAGCCCCACCACTTCGATGCACTGCGCCGGTTCCAGCTCGATGAACATCAGCTTCCCGTCGCCGCGCCGGCGCTTGTTATAGGCCGCCGTGAGGTAAATCACCGGCCATCCGAACCCTGTCAGCAAACGCAGCGCGCCTGTCAGGTTCGCCAACAGCAGAGGCACCTGCTGCTTCCACGCCAGCACCGCTTCCACCGCGAATTCCGGCAGTGTTTGCAGCCACGCCAGAATCGCCAGCGCGAAGCCCTGCGCGATGAAAAATTGCGAGGATTCCGCCGCCCATGCGATCATCACCGACGCGATCAGGATGGCCGGTGCGGCCAGCAGGACGGTTCCTGGATGCACGTGTTCCAGCGGGACGGCGAAGAAAAGAAATAGAAGAAAGTAGGAAGGCCTGCGTTGATTCAATACGCTCCATGGTACAACGAACTTATATGCCCAGCTTTCGCGTCGACACGCCGCAACGTGCCTATGACGCTATAGTGGAGCGCGGCGCCGTCGCTCGCGTTACCGAATTCATCCCACCCCGCGCCGGGATCGCCTTCGTCGTCACCACCGCCGACGTTTGGCAATTGCACGGAGGCGCACTGCAACGCGCTCTGGAGGCGCGCCCCCACAAGGTCCTCTTCTTCCCCGGTGGCGAGCCCAATAAGCGCATGACGCAAGTGGAAGCGCTCGCCGAACAAATGGTGGAGGCCGGCGGCGACCGCTCCAGTATCGTCATCGCGTTCGGCGGCGGCATCGTCGGCGACCTCGGCGGATTCCTCGCCGCCATCTTCATGCGCGGGATTCCCGTCATCCAGGTTCCCACCACGTTGCTGGCCCAGGTCGACGCCGCGGTGGGCGGCAAGACCGGAGCCAATCTCGTCTCCGGCAAGAACCTCATCGGCAGCTTCCATCAGCCCCTGGCCGTATTGATCGATCCCGACGTCGTGAAGACGCTGCCGCAGCGTGAGTACCGCGCCGGCTTGTATGAGATCGTCAAAAGCGGCATCATTCGCGACGCCGAATTGTTTCGCGTCTTGGACCAGAACGCCACCCAAGTGCTCGCACTGGAACCAACCATTCTGGAAAACATCATCGCCGCCGCCGTTCGCATCAAAGCCGAAGTGGTCACCGCGGATGAACGCGAAGGCGATCTGCGCCGCATTCTGAACTTCGGCCACACCTTCGGTCATGCTCTGGAGGCGGAAACCAAATACTCGCGCTTCCTGCATGGCGAAGCCGTGGCGTGGGGCATGCACGCGGCCACGCATCTGGCGCAGAAGACCGGCCACGTGACCGCAACCGACGCGGCGTCCATCCATCGAGTGATCGCGCGCTACGGACCCATCCCCGCGCTGGACGGCATCCCCGCCTCAAATCTCGCCGCCCGTCTCCGCAGCGATAAGAAAACCGTTCAGGGCAAAATACATTTCGTGCTGCCGGTGAAGATCGGCGATGTCGCCATCGTGTCCGGTGTCGATGACCGCCTGGTGCTCCAATCCATTGAGGACGCGCTCGCGCCCGTAGCCGTCCGATGACCACTGGTTCCACTCCAGCCTCTGGTTCCACTCCCAGGGGCGCCGCGACGGAGCAGGACGCCGCGCGCTGGGTGCAAGGCATGTTCGGCCGCATCGCCGGCCGCTATGACCTGCTGAACCACCTGCTGTCCTTCAATCTGGATAAACGCTGGCGTGCCCGCACCGTCGACCGCGTCGCGGACATTCTGGCGCGCCCCGATGCGCGCGTGCTGGACCTGTGTTGCGGAACCGGCGATGTGTTGTTGGCGCTGGAAAAACGCGCCGGGAAACCCGTGCTGGGCAGCGACTTCTGCCATCCCATGCTGGTGGAGGCGAATCACAAGATCGCCGCCGGTCACTACAGGACTCCGCTCTTCGAGGCCGACGCACTAGCGCTTCCGCTGGCCGACGGCACGCTGGACCTGATCACCGTAGCCTTCGGATTCCGCAATCTCGCCAACTACGAGCGCGGTATGCAGGAAATGCTGCGCGTACTGAAACCTGGCGGCGTCGCGGCCGTATTGGAGTTCTCCAAACCTACGAATGCGATGTTCGCATCGCTCTACGGCTTCTTTTCTACCAAGGTATTGCCGTGGATTGGCGGCATGATCTCCGGGTCGCAGGACGCCTATTCTTATCTGCCCGAATCCATCGGAAAATTCCCTGGCGCCGAAGGCTTGGCCGAGCAAATGCGCCAAGCCGGATTCTCGCACGTGGAATTTGAGCGCATGACCGGCGGCGCCGTCGCCCTGCACCTCGCCCGCAAGTAGCCACCCCTAGAAGCGTTTCCGGAACTGAAAATCAATTCCGAATAATCCGTTCTGATCCCGCACCGCGATGGCCGACCATTCCTTACTCAAATCCACCTGCACGCGCACGATCTGCTCCTGGGTGCGGTTCAGGTTCGTGATGTAGGTCATCGTGATGTCTTTCGAGACCTGTTGTTCCAGCGTCAACCGCGCTTGCGGAAGGTTGTCGACACCGGTGAGCGTCGGATCGATCTTCACCCGGGCTGCCCCGAAGAAGCGTTGCGCTCGGTTCGTGAGTTGCGCCGATGCCGCTTGGCCCAACAGGTTGCTGCCGGTCTGCGCAAATGCGGACGCCGCATTTCCGGCCACACCGGGAGCTGTCTGATTCGACGCCAGCGACGGATCGCGTCCTACCGCCAGCAGCGCCACAATCTCGGAAGGCAGCAGCGGTGGATCGGAACTGTAGTTCGGAACGATTTTCGCCAAGGGGCCGGAAAAACCGATATTCACCGTAACGCCTCGGGCGCGTGTGCTCAGGTTTATATCGAAAGTAGGATCGATTCGCAGCGGGTTCAGGAATCGAACGATTCCGCGCTCCAATGTGTATTGATTTCCAAACACCTGCACGATGCCCCGATTGATCTCCACCGTGCCCAGCAGCGCGGGCCGGGAAGGCGTGCCGCGCAACCGGAGATCGATATCCGCCTCTACTTCGGTGGCCAAAGGGGTCTCCAGTTGGAAATTCGTGGCGCTCTGGACCCGTACCTCCAACTGCATCCCGCGCAGATATTCCTGCGACGAGTCAATCGCGGCGGCGGGCTGCGAGGTGTCGGCCAACAATTGTCCCAGGTCCGCGCCGACGTTGAGATTAGTCCTCAGCAAAGTGACGGAGCCGCCCAGCGTGCTGGCCTCCGAAGTCCCATTCAACTTCAGGTCCGCGTCAAAGGTCGTATAAACGGACTGCGGATAACGCACCCGGAAGCGCCGCACGTGCGCTTCTGTCCGGTAAACCAACACAGTGCCGAATTCCACAAATCCCGCGAACTCGATACTTCCCCCATTGCCCGTGTCGGCGCTCAGCTTTTGAATGGTGGCTCTGTTCCGGTCGAACAAAATCGTTCCACTCGCGTTCTCCACAACCAGGGTGGGCAAGTCTTCCAGGTACAGTGTCGTTTTTGAAACTTCCAGACGCCCGTTTACGTTCGGATCCTGTAGGCTTCCGCGGACCGCCACTTCCACGTTCGCCGTCCCCTGCGCCACCAGGTCCGGACGCAGCAGCACCAGAATGCCAAGATCGATGGTTCCCTTAATGGCCAGATCCGCGCCCCCGTTCGCCTGTAGAGGTACAGTGCCGGAGACGTCCATACTCGTATTCCGTCCCGTGAACTTCGCCGATCGAACGCGCGCGGCGTCCGCGGTGATATCCAATATCACCGGGCTGCTGTTGCGCAGAACTACATCCTGCGGCTGAAGATTCAATTGCGGAGCCGGATTCTGCTTGGGGTTCAGCTCCACCCGCGCCAACCGCACTTCGGCCTTGAATTCCTTCATCTTTTGCAGCGCAACGGTCACCGTCGCGTCGCCTTCCACGAAGCCTTCCACTGTGGGGGGCGTTGTGCCCGGACGATCCATCATCACCAACTGGTGCAGTGTCGCCACGCTAATCCTGCTGAAGCGAACTGTGCCCGTCCCAGGGGAATCGCCTTCCAAACGCCACGCCCCGCTCGCGTCCACCCGGGACTCGCGCACGTTGCCGTTTGCATTCACCGTAAGATTCGTCCCCTGCGTCTCGGCTTGGAGGGTGAAATTGCCGATTGCCTGGCCGTCCACCACGAGGTCACGCGAGGCCACATCCGCCGTCGCCGATGTCAGCGTAAAGGCCCCGCCATTCACCCGCCCCGTGCCGCGTACGTTGCCTGTAAAAATCGCGGACGCCTTGACCGGTAAGTTAGCCGCGCGCTCAACGCGGGCGCTTGGTAAGTTCTGCGTCGCCGCATCGAAGGTCACCTCGCCGGAACGCCAATCCTCGGTGGGATGCCGGTAACTTGCGTTAAACCTCACTTCAGACCCTGTGTCATTCACAACACCATCGGAAACTTCTAGCACCCCCGGCGAGTAGCGGATGTTCGCACGCAGCCGGTCCACCTTCTCCCCTAACAGCGCGGGGTTGGCAACATCCACGGTGATCACCGCCTCCGGTTGCTCGATGCTGCCTGTAAGCCGCAGCGTCGCGGCCGCCACCCCTGACACTTCCTGCGTGACCCCTGCCTCGCGAGCCAGTTCCGCAACCGAAGCATTGCGAACACTCAATTGCGCCACGATCTCCGCGTTTGAGAAGGGTCCGCCCGCTACGCCGGCCCGCGCCGTGATCGTGGCCGTGCCGGTCGCCTCCGTCATCCCGCGAACCGCCACGATATTCCTTGCCACCACTTCTCGCTCGGAAGCCGCAAGGTCCGCCGCAAACCTGTCGAACGCATATTCGCGAACCTGTCCATTCACCACTGCCACTTTCCCTTGAAAGCGCGGATCCGCCAACGTCCCCGTCACCGTGCCGTCCACTTCCACACTGCCGTTGTTCAGCTTCAGGGGCAATTCATCAGGCGAATCAACACCGGCTAGTGCCAGAGCGGGCATCACGTCGTCCAGCCGCGTCGTCCGCGCTCGAACACGCAACGTCGCACCCAACGTGCCCGACACCTCGAGTTGCGTCGCCGATGTAGCCACCGCGGAGGAACCCAATGCCAGCGTTCCCCGAGCCTGGTCATACACCAGATCGACGTGCCCTGTCAGCGGATCGCCTCGCGCCGGGTCACCTTCGGGTAACGGCGTAATATTCAACAATGCCTGCGCCGTCGCGTTGCGCTGATCAGGGCCTACCGGCATGTCCGCGATAAACGTCCCCGCCAACGTACCGTTCCACGCCACCGGCCGGTCGGTCAGCATCCCCGCGGCCCTCCGCATGTTGAGATTGGAAATGGCTCCCGCCACGTGCAGCGCTCGCCACTGGTCCAGACGCGCTTCCCCGTTCACTGTGGCCCCCAGCGCCTGAGCCACGAATTGCCGCAGCACGGCTCCGCTGGGCGAAGCCTCCGCATCCCCGCGAAGATCCGCATTCTCGATCTTCAGCCGATCCTGCGTAAACGCCAGCCCTCGCGCCACCAGCCGCCCCCGCGCGTGATAATCGAAGCCATTCGCAAAAGAAAGCTCCAAATCTCCATTGAATGCAGCCGACCCTACCGGACGAATCGGTAGCTTGAAGCGGCGCACCAACTCGCTGCCCGCCGTCGTCGCCCGCACCGACAGCGTCCCGTGCGGCGCGCGCAGATCGTCCAGAGTTCCGTTCAGCTCCGCCGACGAAGTGTCCGTGTTCAGCTTTAAATTGGAAAGCTGTATCCGATTTCCTTCCAATACGAAGTTGGTGTTCAAGGTGGCCTCAAACGCCTCGAATCCAGAAGGCGTGAACAGCACCTTGTCCGACGACAACTCGCCCCGATACGCAGGACCCCGCGCATCGTACGTCATATGCAGCCGCAAATTCTCGCCCTTTAACGCCAGCGGCGTGCTGCGATTGTCATACTCCACCGTCCCGCCGGTAATTTCGTATTCGCCGATTTTGATATTCAGCAGGTCTTCCGACCACAGCCTCTGGGGCCGCGCGCCAGGACCAGGAATATTGGTGGTCCCGTCCGGGTAAACCACCACCCGCACCTGTGGCTTGTCCACACGCAAGGATTGCAGGTCCACTTTGCGTTCAAACACCGATATAATTCGCAAGCCCAGCGTGGCCGAATCCACGCGCAATAAGGGAGCTTCGCCGGCCGTCTCTTTGCCGTGCAGCACCAGCCCGTTCACCCGCGCCCGCAGCAATGTCCAATCCACGCTGACGCTGCCTAGCTCTACCTTCGCTCCGGTAGCGCGCTGGGCCTCTTCCACAATGCGGCGCTGCAGATAATCCAGGAACCATCCGCTGCGCACAACTAGGACGCCGCCGATGGAGGCCAGCACCAGCAAGCCCGCCAACCCCGCCGCGATTTGCCACAACCTGCGTTTCATTGGAACACCCGCTCGCGATAATTAGGACGCGCCGCGGTCCGCGCCGTCTTCAGCCATTCATCCAGCGCTTCCAGGACTCTCTGCCCAGTGAGTAATGCCTCGATCTGCGTGCGGCTGGATTCAAAGTCGGGCGCATCCACTCCTGGTTGGCGGGCCTTCAACCCGTCATAATACTCGCGCATCTCGCTCTCGGTAACTTGCACGGCCGGACGGAAACGCAAATCGGTGAAGGTCGACTCCTTCAATCCAGCCAGCAGTTGAGCGATCACATCGCCCTCGCTGACACCACAGCGCGTCATTTCCGCCTGATACGCGGCCCCGTAGGGAGCTTTTACTTGTTCCAGGATCGCCACGGCGTGGTCCGTCGTTGGCAGGACAAGATGGCTCTCGCCGGCCTCGCGCAGGATAAGAACCTGGTCCACCAGGCGGTCGGCGGCCTTTCGTTTTGTCGTGGCATCGATGATCACGGGGACGCGCTCCAAAAACGCGCTTACACGGACGTCCATCACAACCGAGTTCTCCGTGATTACCTGCGTTCCTACGCTTACCGCAATCCGGTCCACCGTTTCCGCGCGACCGGTCGAAACCGTGAAAAGGACGGCGGTTAGAGGCATTGTTAGGATGAATGCGCGTAGGTTCATGTTTCAGAATGTTTGGCCCAATGAAAAATGGAACTGAAACCGGCTGATCCGCTGGTTGGTACATTGCGCGGAAGCTTCCTGACACAAAGGGGTCCCGGGCGGGATCGCCAGAAGTTCCGTCAGGGTTCCGTTGAAGCCGAAGAACCGGGGCGAATTCGCCCCATAACTCAAATCGATGCGGATCGGACCCACCGGAGTTCGATAGCGAACCCCCATTCCGGCGCCATGCACCATATAGTCAAAGTCCTGCAGATTCCGCTGCCGTACGCGGAAGCTGAGGTTGCTGATATCGGAGTACACGTTCCCCATATCGTGGAAAAGCACGCCACCCAGATTGTCACCGATTAACGGAAACCGCAATTCAGTGGAATGAAAGAACAGCGCCGTGCCCCCCACAGGGAAGCCGCTGCGCAAATCTCGCGGCCCGGCTTGATTGTCTGGGAAAGCACGCTGTGAAGATGCGCCGCCGGCAAAGAACCGTTCTGCTAACGGAATCTGAGCCAAGCCGCCGAGTCTCTGGATGTACCCAAATTGCACGCTGCGCGCTAGCACCAATTCCCGGCGAAAAGGATGGTAGGTGGAGTTCCGCAACACCATGCGGCTGAACGAAGTCTGGGATCCGAAGGCTTTGGAGGCCAACGCCAAATCCACACTGTTATAGGTGCCGCGCTTAGAATCTACAGGGTCGTCCCGGCGGTCGCGGAAAAACGTGCCTCCCACCAAGCCTACGCGGACTGGCTGCGACAGCAGCGGAACCAGTTCTCTCGAAATATTCAGCGTAGACTCATCCAGCGTCACCCGGCGGAACGTAAATCGGAACTGCCCGGTATTGGCTTTTGAAAAACGCCGCGACAGTTGCACGGAGCCTTCCCACCGCCGGGCCGCGAACGTCCGCACATCGCGCGAGTCGTTAAACAACGCGGAAACGCTCAGCGCCAGACCTTCATGCCCCTTAAACTGCGGAGCAAGATAGTTCAACAGCGCCCGCCTCTGCTGCGTGGAGGCCAACGTTTGCAAACTGATCGTGTGACCCAGTCCCATGAAGTTGATGCGGCTCAATCCCAAGGAAACCCGGGGCGCGAAAGTGGTTGAGCCGGCGGGCGAATTCAGCGTGTTGCCGCCCCCGCCGATGCGCGCCAATTGCGCTCCAATGCCGAAGTTAAAAGAGTATTTGCGCGCCTCATCCGCGTAGAACAGAACATATTTGCTCTCTTCTTCGCCCTCCGGATTCTGTACCGCCGTTTGTACCCGCGCGAAGATTCCCAGGTCGTATAAGCGCTGCTGGCTTTCTCCAATCTGGCTCTGCGAAAGCGCATCTCCGTCCCGCAGACGGATCCGGTCCAGCACCAGGGCGGGATCGGTGGTTTCCAGCCCGCGCACCAGAACACCGCGGATATACTGCTGGGCCCCGGTCTGCAGCGAATACGCCACGTCGACTGTGCCTTCGTCCGCACCGTCGCTCTGCGTCCAGTTGAAACCCGCGTCGGGATAACCGTTGTTGTAGAAGTACGCCAGAATCGTGTCTCGATCCGCTGCGATATTTGCCTCGCTGAACGGCTGGCCTTCCGTGGACCGCAGGATGGATCGCAAGTAACGCAAGTCTTCCCGCGATCCACCGGCCAGTTCCAGCGACCCTACTATCCATTGGGGGCCCTCCACGATCTGGATGTTGACCGTGATATCGGTGTGCCGCAGCGGATTTTCGACCACCTTGCTGGTTACTTCCACCTTGCGAAAGCCGTTCGACCGGTACAGCGCCCGGATGGTCTCCAAATCCTGTTCCAGCAGGCGCGGAGAATAGCGCCCGGAACGAAACCGCAGCAGAGTTGCCGGTTGTATGTACATCCGCTCCCGTAGCGTCGCGTTGTCGAAGTAGGTGTTCCCCGCGATGCTGATCCCGCGAAGTTTGTGTTGTTCTCCGCGTTCGATCTGATATTCGATCAACGTCCGGTCGGGGGCCGGCTGGGTTTGCACGTGCTTCACCGTGGTATCGAAGTATCCCTGGGAACGGAAGTAATCGATTAGGTTGGCCTCCCCTTCCAGCAACAGGCCCCGGTCCACCGTGCGTTCTTGAAAAACGGGGATCAGCTGCCGCAAACGGCCTTGGCTCACTTTGCCCCCGGTCGCCCGCACCTCGATCACCGGACCGCTGGAGATAGTTAATTGTGGCGTGATCCGGTTGGTGGCCGCGTCATAACCCAGGTCGTCCAACGTAACCCTGGCCTGCAGACGATCGTCCTTTTGCAGCGCCCGCCGTAGGTTTTCCAGCCCTGACTGAATCCGGTTATCGGTGACCTGCTTCCACCCCGGCAGCGGTACATAGCGCAAGCCGCGGCGCCATCCGGTCTTTTTTACCAGACTGTCTTTGGACTGCACGAACTCGCCCATCATTTGTATGTCGTCAAACTTCGCCCGGGTGCCCGCGTCCAGATCGAAATAGATGCTGGCTTCTTCCGTGCTGTCCACCAGATCCACGTGATACCGGATGGTGGTTTGAAACAAGCCGTTGGCCTTCAGCCGTTCCTGCATCCGGGCCATGGCGGCTTCCACGGCGTCTTCGCGGAACGGCATTCCCAGATCCAATTGAGAAGCGGTGGTCAACTGGTTGCGGTTAGGAGGCTCATTCTCTCCCCGGATGCTGACCCGGCTTATGAAATAGGTTGGCTCCGTGTTGAAGATCAGGATCACGCCGCCGGCAGCAGGCTCGGCCTCCACTGCTACGTCCGCGAAACGGCCGGTCAGGTAGAGTTTTTCGATGGCTTCCCGCACTCCGCCGGCCGTGACCGTGTCCCCTGGGTGCATGGGCAGCAGGCGGTCCAGTTCCTCGCGCGGCAGAGGCTGATCGGCGGGCGAGAAATCGATGCGGGTGATGGTCTGTCCCATGGACGCAGGGGGTCCTTGCGACGGCGCTCCCGCATTTTGCCCGCTTGCGGGTGCGAGGCTGGCCAGCAATAGTACCCAAAACGTCCGAAATCGCACGTTTCCCAATGATATCTCACCCGTTCCAGACGCCCGCCGCCGCTCAATGCAGGTACTATCAGATCAGGCCCTAGTTGGCTCCCTAAGTAAATGACGCAACACGCGGAATCCCGTTACTCAAGGCAGTCCAGATTCGCCCCTTTGGGAGAAGACGGGCAGCGGCGTATCCGGCAGGCCACCGTCGCCGTCGTGGGTTGCGGAGCTCTGGGAACCGTGCAAGCCGAAATTCTCGCTCGCGCCGGCGCGGGACGGCTGCGCCTCATCGACCGGGATTTCGTCGAATGGAGCAATCTGCAACGCCAATTCCTGTATTCAGAACAAGATGCGGCGGAAGCTCTGCCCAAAGCCGTGGCCGCCGCCAAGCGGCTGGCGGGCGTGAATTCGGAAATCACAGTGGAGCCGATGGTGGCCGATCTCACCCCTGCCAGCGCCGAGGAACTGCTGGAAGAGGTGGAGCTTATCGTCGACGGCAGCGACAACTTCGAAGTCCGCTACCTGTTGAATGACTACGCCGTGAGTCAGGATATTCCATGGATCTACGCCGCGGCCGTCGGAAGTTATGGCATAAAGTTGCCCATTGTTCCTGGCCGGACCGCGTGTCTGCGCTGTGTGTATCCGGAGCCGCCCTCCGGAGCACAGCCCACGTGTGAAACCGACGGCGTGCTGGCGCCGATCACGGCCACGATTGCTGCTCTCGCCTGCGGCGATGCGCTGAAGATTCTCGCGCTGGGACCGGCATCCGTTGTCGCGCGCCTCACTACGGTGGACGTCTGGTCCGGCGAAATCCGCCAAACCAAACCGCCCGCTCGCGATCCGGATTGCCCGTGCTGTGGCCGCCGCGAGTTTGTCCACCTGAACGGCCAGCGCCGCGCCCCTATCAGCCTGTGTGGCCGGAACGCCGTGCAGATTCATGAACGCTCGCGTCCCGTGGATTTGGCGGATCTGGCCCGGCGCTTGGCTCTGCTGGCGCCCGTCCGGTCGAACGATTTCGCAGTGCGGGCGACGATCGATTCGTTTGAACTGACGGTGTTCCCAGACGGCCGCGCCATCATCAAAGGCACCACCGACCCCGCGGTCGCGCGGAGTATCTACGCCCGCTATGTGGGAATGTAGTTTTCGAAGCGGGGCGGCTGGCCTACTTACTCATAGCGCATGGATTCTACGGGGGCGATCTTGGTGGCGGTGCGTGCGGGATAAACGGTGGCCAGCAGACTCACCGCCATGGCCGCGGCGGAGATCCAAATCGCGTCACTCAAATGCGGCTCCAGCGGAACGTACTTGAAGGCGTAGACTTCCTGATCCAACTTCAGCCATTGATAACGGTCGGCCAGAAAACTCAACGCGTACCCGATCACCAGCCCGACCGTGGTGCCCACTGCGCCGATGAGAGCGCCTTTAAAAATGAAAATCCGCCGGATCTGGGAAGAGCGCGCGCCCATCGACATCAGAACGGCAATGTCGCGATGCTTTTCCATCACCATCATGACTAGGGCGATCAGGATATTCAGCGCGGCCACCAGTTGGATCAGCCCGATGGTGACCACGGTGACGACGCGCTCCATGCGGAACGCATCCAGGATCTGGCGGTTCTGTTGCTGCCAGGTGGTGGCTTCGAAATCCTTCCCAATGACGCTTTCCGCCGCCTTCGCTACCTCGGGAGCCTTGTAGATATCGTCGAGATTCATCTCGATGCCGTTCACGATGTCCGCGTACCCAAAGACCTTCTGCATAGCCGGAAGAGCCATGAAAGTCCAGGTGCTGTCGACGTCGAACACCCCTGTTTCGAAGACGCCGGCTACCTTCAGATCCTCAAAACTCGGCCGTGGACCAAAAGCCGTGATGTTTCCATTCGGTATCATGATGCGGACATTCTTGCCCACCACCGCGCCGATCTTCTTAGCCAGGCTTGAGCCCAGAATAATTCCCTGCGGACCGTCCG
This sequence comes from Acidobacteriota bacterium, assembly GCA_039931205.1. Lineage (GTDB taxonomy): Bacteria > Acidobacteriota > Terriglobia > Bryobacterales > Bryobacteraceae > Palsa-187. The sequence goes on along the minus strand of JBDTSJ010000058.1, from coordinate 107,345 downwards.
CGCTCTTCAGATTGGCTAGCGATCCCTCTTTCAATTGCCGAAGCGGATCGGGCAAGTCGGACGTGCGGTCGACGGAGACACCCTTGACTTGCACACCAAAGCTCTCGATGGGCCCACTGAGGTAAGCCAGGTCATACAGCGCGGGCGTGACACTCTTCACGTTGGGTAGCGCCGCCAGCTTTCCCGTCATGGATTCCCAATTGCTGATGCCTTCGGAACGGACCTTCTCCAGCACCATCACGTGCGCGGTGGCGGCCAGAAAGCTGCGCTGCAGGGTGTTCCGAAAGCCGTTGTTGATGGCCAGGGCGACCACCAGCGCCATTACTCCCGCCGCAACTCCGACAACGGAGATGGTGGTGATGACGGAAATCATCACCTGCTTGCGCTTGGCACGCAGATAGCGGCGGGCGATAAATAGCTCGAACATTTTACTTCAGTTTGGCGGCCATGCCGATTTCACCCTCAGGACGCAGTAGAGGGAATAATATTACATCGCGAATGGACTTGGAATTGGTCAGGATCATCGTCAAGCGATCGATGCCGATGCCTTCGCCGCCCGTGGGAGGCATGCCGTAACTCATGGCGCGCAAGTAGTCTTCGTCCATCTGATGGGCTTCTTCATCGCCCGCGGCGCCACGGTCCAACTGCATGAGGAAACGGCGGCATTGCTCGGCGGGATCGTTCAACTCCGTGTAGGCGTTGCCGATTTCCATGCCGGCGGCGTAAATCTCGAAGCGCTCCACAAAACCCGGATCGTCGGGGCGCTGCTTGGATAGCGGGGAAACCTCCACCGGATAGTCGTAGATGATGGTCGGCTGGAACAGGGTGGGCTCCACTTTGGCTTCGAACGCATGCACCAGCGCATCGCCGCGCAGGGTGGTGTCGCCCACGGCTTCCTGCATGGACATGCGCCGCACGTTGCCGAAATCGAGTTGCTGGCCCTGATACTCCACCATGGTGGAGCCAGTGGCATCGATGGCGGTGCGCTTCAACATTTCCACCGTGAGGTCCATGAGGCCTTGATAGTCGGTGTAGGCCTGATAAAACTCGAGCATGGTGAATTCGGGATTGTGATGGGTGGAGATGCCTTCATTCCGGAAGTTGCGGTTGATCTCGTAAACACGATCCAGGCCGCCCACAATCAGGCGTTTCAGGTACAGTTCCGGAGCAATGCGCAGGTAGAGAGGAATGTCCAGAGTCTTGTGATGAGTGGTGAACGGCTTGGCTGTGGCCCCGCCGTAGATGGACTGCATCATCGGCGTTTCCACTTCGATGAAGCCGCGCTCTTCCAGTTGCCGGCGCAGCGAGGAGACAATCTTGGCGCGCGTGAGGAAGATTTTTTGCGAATCGGAATTCGCGATCAGATCCAAATAACGCTGCCGGTAACGCAGCTCCACGTCCTCCAATCCGTGAAACTTTTCAGGCAGGGTCATGAGGATTTTGGAGAGGAAGGTCAGCTTCTCCACATGGATGGATAACTCTCCGGTGCGCGTACGGAAGACATATCCGTCCACGCCGACGATATCGCCTAAGTCGAGCAACTCATAAAGCTTGTAGTCGGTTTCAGAAACCGCGTCTTTGCGGACGTACACCTGCAGCCGTTCGCCGGACTGCATCACGTGCATGAATCCGGCTTTGCCCATGCGGCGGATCGTCATGATGCGGCCGGTGAGGCGGACGCGCGGCTCTTCCCCGGGATGAGCGGTGAGTTCCTCGGGGGTCTTGGCACCATACTCGGCCAGAACTTGCGGGACGGTGTGAGTGAAATCGAAGCGCTGCCCGTAGCCGCGGAACCCTAGCGCTTCAATTTCCGAGATTCTTTGCCGACGCTGGCTAAATAAGTCGTCTTCCAGGGACATAGATGAAGTATAGCGATTAGCGCCGCACGATCACTTCGCGCAGATGGTCGCGGGTGAGGAAAAACTTCACCGATTCGAAGTCCTGGAAGAGCTTTTCCAGGCCGCGATTGTTGAAGGTCCGGGCCGGCTTGCGCATGCCTTTGGGCAGCAGGCCGATGGTCTTCTGGTCAACGATCCGGTAGGAGTAGCAGGGCAAGTTGTTGGCGTGCTCTTCGGCATGGAACACGGCCAGTAGACAACTGCCGGGCCGCATCACGCGCCACAAGCGCTGCATCACGGTCTCCAGCAGAGGGGACGACAGAAACTGTAGCGTGTCCCACACTAACGCGGCGTCGAATTGCTTGTCGGGGAAGGAGAACGATTTCTCGAGGAAGTCGGCCATCCGGTGAGGGTCGGATTGATTGAGGTAAAAGTCTCCATCGCCGAAACTCTCATCCAGTTGCAGCAACAGATCCTGGGAATACAAACGATGGTAGTTATTGGTGAGGAAGGTAATGGTGGACTGGTTGGCGCCGGCGAAGTCGAGGATATTAAGACCCGGCCGGTCTTCGAGGTGGGAGCAAAACTGAAGGAGGCCGCTGCTATTCCGCGTCTGCAATACGGCCCCTTAGTTTCCTGGTGCTGGGTGGCCTAACGGGAGCTTTCGGCGGCTCCAGCGGCCATGCTCGAGGTGGGTGCGGTGGCAGGGGGTTTGGCAGCGACCACTTGCGGTTGTTGGGGCTTGGCGTTGGCGTTAGCGTTGGCGGCGGGGGTCTTCACGATGTCGATATTGCCCTTGAAATAAGCACCGTCTTCAATAACGATGCGGGCGGTGCGAATATCGCCCACCAGCTTGGCATCCTTGCGGATATCGATCTTGTCGGAGGCCTCCACGTTGCCGTGGACGGTGCCAATGATCACGATTTCCCGTGCTTTGATGGAGGCCATCACTTTGCCGTTCGGACCCACGGTCAAGCGGTGTTCCTGCAACTCCACGTTGCCTTCCACTTCCCCATCGATGGTTAGATCTTCGCGGCTGAAGATCTGTCCTTTCACGATCACGGACTTACCTAGCACCGCGTTTCCCCGGGATGTTTCGACGGGGACTTCCACGGGACGGCTTGGAAATGTGGACATAGGTACTCCCTCCTTGGCTGGTTCAGACGGTCTGGGTGGGGGTGCGGATGAAACCGGTTTTATGACTGGTGGTGGCTGTTCTTCTTCTTTACGGCGGCCAAACATGGACATGAGGCGCCTCCTTCCCGGAACTGTCTTTCCATACTACTACGGGGCAAGGATAGTTGAAACGGGAAAAACGTTACTGAAAATGATAGGTGATAGAAGAGAGAGGAGTAAGGCGCGCGAAAATTTAAAAAGCTTGGGTTCGTTCCGTTAATTTGCTATAGAAATCACTGGATCTCCTGCGCGGGGGGCGAGGGGAAACGCATGCCAGTTCGATCCCAGCGGGTCTTGGCGGCGGACGGGTCGTAGGACCAATAGATCAGCCACGGGCGGCCGAGCACGCTGGTTTGCGGAACGAAACCCCAGTAGCGGCTGTCGAGTGACACGTCGCGATTGTCTCCCAGGACGAAGAGGGTTCCAGCAGGGACGGTGACTTCGCCGCCGCTTACGCCCTTCAGCATCTGTTGGCCACTCGGAGGGATTACCGCGGTGGGCTGAGACGGGAAGTTATCGCGGTATGGATCGATATAGGTTGTGCTGTGAAGCGCGTACGGTTCGATGAGGCGGTGGCCGTTACGGATGATCTGCTTGTTCTCAATGTGAATGCGGTCGCCGGGGAGACCGATGACGCGCTTGATGAAGATCTGGCTGGGGTCTTCGGGATAGGGGAACACGACGAGGTCGCCACGCTGAGGGTTGCGCGCAAGCTTGTTGACCAGCAGGTGGTCGCCGATGTGCAGGGTCCCTTCCATGGATGCAGTGGGAATCACGAACGCCTGGATGGCGGTGGTGGAGACGCCCAAGAGGAGCAGGGTAACGGCGGTTGCGAGCGCAAACCGGCGAACGGTGAAAATTGTACGGGGCATGGTGGTGAGCCTTTCTGTGAAAAATGTCGCGATCCAATCCTGGGCGATCAGGAGATAAAAACGGCTGGCGCGAGTCAGGGATGGCTCGCGGAATGCTTCTTTGTAGCGGTCGCGGAAGGCTTGCTGCATTTCCGGTGCGAAGCGCTCACGGAACTCGCTGGGATAGCAATAGAGAGAGGCAGCGTAGATACGGTGCAGCAGGCGCGCGAGGGTCATACTTTTTCGCCTGCGAAGAGGCGTTTGGATTTAGCGGCGGAGAGGGCTTGGGCCAGGCGGGCGGCTTCGGATCTGACGGTGCGGGTGCCCAGGGTGGTCATGCGGTAGTAGCGGCGGCGGTCGTCATCGGAGGGGGCGGCCTGCGAAGGCGCTTCAAGTTGCAAGCCAGGCCCACTGGATTCTTCTACTAAGCCGGCGGCCAGCATTCGCTTTAGGCAGCCGTAAAGGGTTCCGGGACCCAGTTGGAGGGCGCCTTCGGTTTGGCGCTCTACATCCTGCATGATGGCGTAGCCGTGGCGGTCCCCGTCGGCCAAGGCCAGGAGGATATGGAAGACGGGGGGAGTTAGGGGGAGGAGATCTTGGGAGTCCGGCATGGATGTATCCGCTACGGATATAATACGACCTGTGGGTATTGCTGTCAAGGGTAGAATCCTCTGCGCATGCGCAGGGGATGGTTCTGTCCCGCGGGGTCAGTCCGCACGTACGTACCACTGCCTATTTTGAGCAAGGACATACGCGGCAGCACCTAAACCGAGATGGGATGCTACGGGAGCCTCAGCACATCGAGATCCACAGAACGATGCTCCCTCGAACCCAACTTCAGCGGAGACCCCATCACTACCAAAGGCTGTGCAAAAGTTGGATCTTGTCGCTGAGTCAATGACACTTCCCGAACAGCAGCTATTCGGTAGTTGCCGGGCGGAACTCCAATCTGAAATGCGCCGTACTGATCGGCTTGAATAAACAAGTGTTGACTAGTTTCGTTGCGGAGGATGAAAACGCAGGCGTAGGGGACGGTCGCTCGGTTGGGACCAACCACATTTCCGGAAATGACGGCTCCATCGTCAGCGAGTGCAACGCGCAGGTCACCTGCACCGGGCCTAAGGCCATTCTCCAACACGCTTCTACCCTGTTGCACCGCGTCAACGATATAGTAGCCAGACGGAAGTCCATTCAGCCGTATGCCATAGTCGCCTTGAAAGACCCGCGGCAGAGTAAACGTGCCGTCTTGTTTCGTTTGACCTGGAAGATCATCTGGTGAGATATAAAACCCCGTCATTGTTAAGCTCGCGGCAATGGAAGTCACCTCCCGCGGCACGAGTTGAACCAGCGGTCGAAGACCTGCGGGGAAGGCAGATTCCGTTCCCGCGATCTTCAGGACGACTTTGCCCGAAATATCCGCAGTCGGGAGTGGTTCGATGGTCCCTAGGTCCCGATCGCGGTTAGCCACCGTGACTATAGACATCGCGTAATTGGCAAGCTTCGCAGGGCGGGAAGCAATGATGCTGCTAAGATGCACCCGGTAGTCCCCCGGTGAGATCCCGCAGATTTCATAGGATTCGTTAGGCTCGACCTCCCCTTCGGCAATCGTAGGAGCTTCAGCCAGATCCAGCCTTTCTTCCATCCGCAACCATACCGGCGCACCCCCGAACCCCCCTGCCACTTTGAAACCAATGCAGTGCGTTGCATCTTTGGTGAGCACTAATGTCAATGCCTCTCGCGCTTCGCCCGACTTAACATCTAAACTTTGAGCTTCCTCCGCCCTACGTGTTCCTGGATAGAAAACTGTCGAAGGATAGCTATCTTTGCTGGTAGAGAAGGAATCCGACCTTCGTTTTCGTATCGGTAGTGGCGCCCTCGTGATTGCAAGATAATACCTGCCCTCTGGGAGATTCGGGATTCTGTACTCACCGTCGCCATTCGAGCGGTCGCCATTGTACTCAGCGAATCTTAGACGACCACTTGCAGCCGTCTTAGAGACCGCCATTACCGTTACACCCGACACCGCCTGGCGGCTTCCGTCGAGTATCCTTCCGAAGACGATCCCGGGCTTTTCTAGTCGCAAATCGACTTCTACTCGCGACTGGCTTGCGAGACCAACGAGGCGGGACGGAGGAACATTCACGCCGGGAGCGCGCTGAACCGAAATGGCATACCGTCCAGGAGTTTTTCCCTTGAGCACATATCGGCCCTGACTATCAGTTCGGGCAGTGATCGTTGAGCCAGAACCCGCTATAGTCACGGTGAAGCCTTGCATCGGTCCCGAATGGTTAGAAACGACGCCAAATACCTCCCAGCCATCTTGGACTTGCGCTCCGACCGCTTGACCGGGCGTTCGAGTTGGAAGTGCGACGCTCAGGAGCAGGCAAACGAGAGCGTAGCCGCTCCGCACTCTAAAGCGCAAGCCGATTTCAATCATCGCTCATCCTGTTTGTACCTGACGTCCTATTATGCCTGTTGAGTACCAACTTTTTTGGTCCCGGCTGTAGGCCGCGACGTCTTATGCAGGGAGCACTCGCTCGGCACGGTTGAGTGAAGGTGGTGAGAACCGCCTATAGCAATACAGGGGGGCCCACTCCCGTTGCAGCGCGTTGCATCCCCATGGCAGCTACTGCACCAATGCCGACAAGGGGGTATCGAACGCCGCCAATTCTTGGGTAGACAAAGCGCTTGCGAGCAATCCAGCTACTGCGGGGACCCTTGCCGTGTTCACGGGCAGATTAGAAACTTCCATTTTAGAATCGGCCAATCGGGCGCTAAGAGAATGCGGTGCTCCGCCTGGATCGCCGCTAACTGCGCAAATCGTCCCGAGCGGTTCGTCCCAATAAAGAGCTGCGCAGGGGGATAGTTCTGTAGTATCCTGGGGGTTCCGTCCCCGGAGCATGTCACGCTTGGGGGCGCAAGCCTCTCTAGCGAAGGGCACCCACAAAGGATTCTTATGTACGCAGTCATTGAAACTGGCGGAAAGCAGTATCGTGTTACGCCCGGCCAATCGTTCGAAGTTGAATCGCTGCCTGGCGACGTCGGGGCGCAGGTGGAATTTAGCCGAGTACTGGCCATCACGGACGGTTCGGACGTGAAAGCGGGCGCGGCTGTGAGCAGCGCTTTGGTTCGCGGCACTATCAAGGCGCAAGGGCGCGGCGAGAAGACCATCGTATTTAAGTTCAAGCGCAAGAAGCAATACCGGCGCACACAAGGCCACCGTCAGAATTTTACCCGGGTGGAGGTTAGCGAGATTCTCGCTTAACGCTATATGGCACACAAAAAAGGTTTAGGCAGTTCTAAAAATGGCCGTGACTCCAATGCGCAGCGGTTGGGCGTGAAGGCGTTTGGCGGCCAGTTGGTCCCCGGCGGTTCCATTCTGGTGCGGCAGCGCGGCACGAAGATCAAGCCCGGTTTGAACGTGGGCTGCGGTAAAGACGACACCTTGTTTGCCAAGATCACGGGCATTATCGAATTCCGCGATCGTGGGCGCATGGGCAAGTTCGTTAGTATAGTCGCCGCTGAATAATCCCGCTTCACGGGGTACCCAGCCGGGCATCAGTTTGCACCCCCAAGGTAATCCATCCCCGTGTTTATAGACGAAGTTATCGTTCACATGAAGGCCGGCGACGGCGGCAATGGCATTCTTGCGTTCCGGCGCGAGAAGTTTGTCCCTAAAGGCGGACCCAGTGGTGGGGACGGCGGACGCGGCGGCGATGTGACACTGATTGCCAGCCTGCATTACAACACTCTGCTGCATCTGCGCTACAACCCGGAACATAAGGGCGAACGCGGGCGTCACGGCGAGGGCAGTAACAAAAAAGGCCGCGATGGTCATTCTGTAGAAGTGCACGTTCCGGTGGGAACGGTGGTGCAGGACGCGGAGAGCGGGGACGTGCTCCACGATTTCACGGTGGCAGGCGACCGTTTTGTGGTCGCAAAAGGCGGGCGCGGCGGGCGAGGAAATGCGCGCTTCGTATCCTCCACTCATCAGGTGCCTCTGGAACACGAAGACGGAAAACCTGGGGAAGATCGCAAGATTCGACTAGAGCTGAAGCTGTTGGCCGACGTGGGACTGGTCGGGTTTCCGAATGCGGGCAAGTCCACGCTCATTTCACGCATCTCGGCCGCGCGGCCGAAGATTGCGGATTATCCGTTTACGACGCTGGAACCGAACTTAGGCGTCGCATCGCTGGACGATGAGCAATACGGCGAGAAATACCGCACCTTCGTGGTCGCGGATATTCCGGGGCTGATTGAAGGCGCCAGTGAAGGGCATGGACTGGGCATCCAGTTTCTTCGCCACATTGAACGTACGAGGCTGTTGGCGCATCTGGTGGACGTTTCGGAATCCTCATTGCGCGATCCGGTGCAGGACTTTGAGATCGTGATGGGCGAGTTAAAGAGTTTCTCGGAAGAATTAGCGGCCAAGCCGATGATTCTGGTGGCCACAAAGACGGATGCGGCGCAGGATCCGGAGCGGATCAAGTCACTCAAGGCGCTGGCGCGGAAGCGGAAACTGAAATTTTTTAAGATCTCCAGCGTTACTGGTGAGGGGATCACGGAATTGAAGCGGGCTATGGCGGACATTGTGGCGCCGGCTGTGGTGGAAGAGCCGGTTTCCTAGATCCGAGTACCGGTGGGGCTGAGATCAAGGCCCGGCTGCAAGCCACCTTAATTACGACTGGTTAATCCAGCGTGAAGACCATCAGCGTTCCGCCCAGGTTGGTATAGTCGCCCAACGAAGTCGTCAACGCCACTGCTCCGAGGCCTTCGGTGCCTTTGGTGAGTCCTTCCGCCAGGCCGATGGCGGCCCAACCACCTACTCCGGTGAGTACGGCGACGTATTGCTTGCCTTTGTGCGTGTAGGTCATGGGGTTTCCGATGATGCCGGACGGGGTCAGGAACTCATACAGGACTTTGCCGGTGCTCTGGTCCACAGCTTTGAACCAGCCATCCAGGGTGCCGTAGAACAGCACTCCGGAATCCGTGGTTAAGGGGCCGCTGTAGACTTGCCACTTTTCATCCACGGACCACTTGGTTTGTCCGCTGACGGGGTCGAATGCAATGAGTCTGCCGCGCACGTCGCCGTTGTTTGCGGGGAACATGCTCAAGGTCGCGCCCACATAGGGGAACCCGGCCCGGTAGCGGACGGTGAACGCCTCATAATCCATGCAAATGTGATTCGTGCCGACGTAAAACAATTTGGTGCGGGGATCATAGGAGGCGGGCTGATGGTTTTTCGCGCCCTGTGCTGCGGGGCAAATCCCCTTGACGTTCACGCCTTCCTTGGTCATCATGGCGGGATTCAAGACCGGCCGGCCGCTTTGGAGATTGATCTCCGAAGCCCAGTTCACGCTGGGATCGAATTTGTGAGCGCGTAGGAGTTTGCCGTTGCGGCGGTCGAGAAGGTAGGCGAAACCGTTGCGATCAAAGTGTTCCATCGCGGGGATGGTGGCTCCACCGACGACGGCGTCGAATAGTACGCTCTCATTGATGCCGTCGTAATCCCAGGCATCGTGGGGAGTCATCTGATAGGCCCAGGCGGCGACTCCGGTATCGGGATTCCGGGCGATCAGCGAGGTGGACCAGCGGTTGTCGCCCGGACGTTGGGTGGGATTCCAGGTACCCGGATTGCCGCTGCCGTAATAGACAAGGTTGAGTACGGGATCGTAGGTATACCAGCCCCAGGTGGTGCCACCGCCTAGCTTCCATTCCTCGTTCTCCCACGTGCTTAGGCTGGAATTCGCGCCCACGGGCTTCTGCGAGACGGCATCGATGGTTTTCGCGGGATCGAAGAGGATGTCCGAGTCGGGGCCTACGCTATTGGCGCGCCACACCAGCTTGCCGGTGTTCAGATCGTACGCGGTCAGGTAGCCTCGCACTCCGTACTCGCCGCCGGAGATGCCGACAATCACTTTGTCGCGCACAATCAACGGCGCGACGGTCATGGTCTGGCTGAGCGCCGGATCGCCGTTCTTGACGTTCCACAACACTTTGCCGGTTTTCGCGTCCAGCGCGTAGACGTGGGTGTCGAGCGTGGTGACGACGATCTTCCCATCCGCATAGGCGACGCCCTTGTTCACGAGATCGCAGCAGGCCACCGAGGGAGCGAACTTGTCCTGCTCAGGTGCGAATTTCCAAACGATGCGTCCGGGTTTATCGAGATCGATCGCGTAGACGAAGTTGGGGTAGCTGCTTTCGAAATACATCATGTTGCCGATGACCAGGGGTTGCCCCTCCTGGCCGCGCAAGGTTCCGGTGGACATGGTCCAGGCGACTTTCAGATCCTTGGCGTTCTTGGTGGTGATTTGCGCGAGTTTGCTGTGGCGGATGCCGGCGTAATTGCCGAGCGGCAGCACCCACTGGTTGGGATCCTGCGAGGTCTTGTCCAGATCCTGAGCAAACGCCCGCGGAACAAACAGCATGGATGCGAACAACGCGGCCGCGCTCAGCAACTTGATTCGGTTCATGTTCGAGATCTCCTTATTGATCTTGCTCGGACGGCGGCCTGCCGACGTTTATCAGGTCCAGGCTGCGCCCCTTCACGTATTTGTAAATATGGATCACATCGTCTTCGGTGAGGAATCCGGCCCATGCGGGCATTCCCTTGTCCGCCTTGCCGGTCATCGCCACCGCCATGAAAGCTTTTAGATCCATCGAGGCAACCGAGCGTCGCAGATCGGGAGCCAGTTGGCCTCCGGTGGCGTCGGTCCCATGGCATCGATAGCAGTAGGAATTGTAGAACTGATACCCGTGGAAAACATCCCGGGTGACCTTCCCCGGCTTGCCCTCGGCGAAAAGAGGGAAGTCCAAGTTGACGGTGGTGGTGTCCTTGAGGGTGTGCGGGTACTGTTTGGCCGCTGATTGCACGGTTGCGGGCGCGGCAGAAGTTTTCTGGGATAGAATCCACTCGGCGATGGTCCTGCGTTGCTGCTCGGTCAAGGCCGGATGCGCGGTCATGCCATTGCCGCCCTCGCGGATGCGCGCCGACAGTTTATCCGCTGCGTCATTCTGTGCGGCATAACGCTGCGCGATGGCGGTATAGGCGGGTCCCACAATCTGGCGGTCGATCGCGTGGCACCCGGAACAGTCCGCGCCTTGTATCAGACGTTCGGCTTCGCCCTGCCCGAACAGCATGGCGGAAGCGGCGATCAGTAGTAGCGCCGGAGCTCTCATCGATTCCCCTGGGTGGCGCCAAACAGCACTACGCCGCTGGCGGTCAAGATGGACGACAATTCGGCCTGGTTCTTATCGATCACGTTGTCGAGTTTCTGTTTCATGGCAACGTCGCCCTCGCGCACGCCCATGGACATGGGAAACGAATACTGCTCCGGCGCGCCCAGGGTTCTTTGGTTGGGAATGGTCAGTGTGACGAAGTCCGGATAGTCCCGCATAAATAGGCTGAGGGCCGGTTGCCAGGAAATCAAGACGTCGATCTTGCCGGCTTTGAGAGCCTCCAGCATCGTGGCCGGTGACAGAGTGCTGTCTTCGCCGATATCGAAGCCCATGCCGCCGGGGATCATGCCGCGAATCTTCAGGGCGTCCTCGGCCGGAGTCTCACGCTCAAATCCGACTTGGAGCCGCTTGAGTAGGGGCGAATCCATGGAAGTGATGTCGTAGCCTTTGCTTTTCGGGAAAACGAAAACGTAGGACGAGGTGTAGTAGGGGCGCGTGGTCAGCTCCTCACGGCTGCCGTAGGGGAGGCTCATGACGACGTCGCACTTTTTCGCATCGAGCGTGGATGACAGAAACTGGGGAAACCCGCCTTTGCCGCGCTGGCTCGCCCAGGTGTATTGCAACGGTTCGCCGAGAGCCTTGGCAACGGCGGCAGCGATCTTGTTCTCGAAGCCTTGACTGGCGCGATTGGAAAAAGGCAGGTAATCGGGATCGGCGCAGACATTTAATCCGCTGGCCGGCATGGAAAATACAGCAAGCCAAAGCAACGCCGGAGCAATGCGGGCGCTGAGTCTCATGAGTTTGCCTACAGGGGCCATCGCGAACGTAGTCCGATTCATACTACACGATTCGCGCGTGAAGCGCTGGACCTGTTGTGCTGAACTGTTGTGCTGCACCATGTTGTGCTGCACCATGTTGTGCTGCACCATGTTGTGCTGAACCATTGACTTGAGCAAACAGCGCTGATAGAGTTCACGCACTCGCATTCTGAAAGGGAAGGTCCATGAGACACACAAATTGTTTTTCCGCAGTCCTGCTGCTGGCGATGGCTGGAAGCGCCGCTGCCCAGAATACGCCCGCGATGAAGAAGTTCCTGTCGAAACCGCTGGTGATCGAAGACCAGGGCAGCTTCTTTGTCGGCGGGGTACCTAAGATCACTAATTACGCCACGGGACCCAGCCAACCTAATCAGGCGGCCATTCCGAACCAGATCATGATCGGCCAAATGTATGTGCAGTTTCAGATCCCACAGAACAAGAAACGCAACATGCCGCCGGTGATCATGGTGCACGGGTCTTCGCACACCGCAGCCTGTCTGGAGTCTACACCGGATGGACGGGAAGGCTGGGCACCGTATTTTGTGCGCAACGGAATTCCCACGTACATCGTGGACCAGGCAGGGCGGGGCCGCTCAGGGTTCGACGAATCGGTCCTGCATGAGGCGGAGACGATGATCACGGCTGGCAACGTTAAAGGTGGGACAGACTTGCTGCCTTCCTTTGGAAGAATCACGGACAACGGCGCCTGGACTTCCTGGTTCGGCCACCTTGTGCCTCCGGGCTCGAACGTCGTGACCGGCACGCTTATCCGGCACGGCGATCCGGGCGACCCTACGACGGACGATGCCACCCATACCGACAACTACACGCCCGCATTTCCGCTCACGAGCGTGGACGCCAACGTGACCGCCCGTAAGGGAGCCATCGCGGGGGCGCCGAAAGGTCCCAATAATTTCTATGCGCTGGAATACTATAAGCAGTTGGTCCCCAACGCGGAAGTAACTTTGCCGGGGTCCATCTGCGCGACCTGCGAGCCCAAGGAACTGCCGCCTTCCAATACGTGGACGCCGGACGCACTGGCGACGCTGGTGGAGAAACTGGGGGGCGCGATCGTGGCGACGCACTCGCAATCCGGAATCATGGGACATCACATGGCCCGCATCCTAAAGGAACGGGGTCACTTGAATCTATTGAAAGGCCTGATCACGATAGAAGGATCGTGCTCCCTTCCCAACAGCGGGCTGAAGGCGGAAGACTTTGACAACATTCCTTACATGGCGATGAAGGGCGACTACACTGCCACCAGCGCGGTGTGCCAAACGACAGTCGACGCGATCCAGGCGCGGCGCGCGGCCGGCCAGGGTACGGCGAAAGTGGACTACATCAAACTTGATGAAATGGGTCCGGTTTTCCAGGGCACAACCCATATGATGATGATCGGGACCAACAATCTGGAAATCGCCGACGTGATCATGAACTGGGTAGATCAGAGTCTGAATCCGAAAAAGAGCGGCAAGGCTAAGAAGTAAGAGCTGGTGGCCGCGATGCGCTGGGATCGCGCTGGCGTCTAACGCTTGAGCGCGGACTGCCAGTTCATCACTACCGTGATGGGCGCCGCCGCTTCTCGATCCAGCGGAACGGCGGTCAGGATCTTCTTGCCATCGCCGCTGACATCCCATTGCGAGCTGCTGGACACTCTTGTTTCGAACATTTGCAGCGGCGCTGCGGGCCGAACAACGTCGCCCGCAATCTCAAGCTGTGCCGACATGATCGCGCCGCCACCCGGGCGCGGGGCAAAGAAAAAGAGTTCCTTGCCGTCGGCGCGCCAGCGAGGTCGAGCGCCGCCGTCCCTCGAGACTTGCCACTTGGCGGCGCCGGCGGAGGGACCCGTTTGTCCAGGGCGCCGGAAAGGCTCGATGTAAATCTCATTTCTCCCAGAAACGGACGAGTCGTAGGCGACCCAACGGCCGTCCGTGGAAACCACAGCGTTACTGGAGTTGGGTGGTAGAACCTCTGCTCCTTCGCCAAAGGAGGGCGTGGTGGGAAGTGCGAAAATGCCTCGCGCCGTTTGAAAATAAAGCAGTAAGTCCTTGGCCCAGAAGATGGGTTCGCCAAGGACGGGCAGCGCCACTGGTTCGCCCGCGCCGCTTGCCGGTTTGACGAACATCTTGCCTTGAAGCCCCGACTGGTAGGCGATCTGAGTTCCGTCCATCGACCAGACCGGCCGGGCAGCTGGCCCATACACATTGACGCTCTGCCCGAAGGTGACGCGGGTTTCAATATCCCGATCGAGGTCCAGCGTCCACAAATCTCCCTGAAGACCAGAACCGGTCTCACTGCGGAACAGGATGATGCGAGCTCCATCCGATGAGAGCGAGAAGCCCTGCAAACTGCGGGGGTCGCCTATCGTCTTCAGAGGGTTTCCCTTGCGGTCCACCCAGCTCAGTTGGCGCTGGGAGCCCTGACGACGGGTGCGGTAAGCGAGTACTCCGCCCTTGGTTACGGAGAAGTGGCCATGCTGTGGTCCGTTGGCGACATCCTGTGCGACCGGAATGGGGTCCCCGGTTAGCTTCATTGCCTTTGTATCGAAGTGCTGCGCCATGAGGGTGCCGTTGTTTAAGAAGAACAGATTGCCGTCGGCGGAATCGCCATCTCTTACGAACTCCACGCCAAAGGGTGCGGCCACAATCTTTTCTCGGGACTGATCCTCGGGGCGAGTGTCGAGCGAGCCTGAGTAAAGATCTCCTCCGCGGCGGTACAGGAAATGCCGTTCGTCGGGCAGTAGAAACGGGAGGGTGTGCGCCGGTTCTCCCGGTCCCGGGACCGTCACCGGCACCGGAACGCCGCCGGATTGTGAGACGCGGCGAATCGAACCGGGACCAAATACAATTTCACCACCGGCCGTCCAGAAACCGGAGCGGACCTGGCCCGTGGACTCCGCGATTTGCCGCGGCGGCACACCGGCCAGCTCCACGCGCATCAGCCGATTGCTGACGCCATAGGCGAGGGAACGGCTGTCAGGGGACCACATGGGGGCCACGGCACCAGCGGTTCCGGGCAGCAAGTGGGCTTCCACTGAATCGAGATCGCGGATCCAAATCCCACCCAGTGGGCCTCCGGAAGTAAACGCCAGCTTGGTGCCGTCCGGGGAAACTCTGAGATATACGTCGCCGGCTTCCAGGATGGCTGCTTCCGGCATGGGTACTTCAAAGCGCGTCACCCGTTCCGCCGCACGCTGGTGGGGCCAGACTGTGTAAGTCAGTCCCGCGATTGCTGCCACGGCAATTCCCGCGACCGCGGGCAATAGCCAGCTTCGAGGCTGGGTTGCCGGAATCGTGCCGCTGCTGATTGGCGTGGCTGCGGCGGCAGCGCTGGACGTCGCTACGGAAACTTGGGTGGCATCCAGGTCGATCAATTCGAGCGCCGACTTGAGATCCTGCGCGGATTGCCAGCGATCCGCCGGCTTTTTCTCGAGGCACTTGCGAATCGCGCGGTCCAGGGCTCGCGGAGTGGCAGGCAGCAACTGGTTTAGAGGTACAGGCTGATCCTTCAGGATGGCGGCCATGGTGCTGGCGGGCGATTCCCCTTGAAACGCGCGTTGCGCCGACACCATTTCATAAATGAGGGCCCCGAAGGCAAAAATATCGGACCGGGCGTCGGCCTCGCGGCCTTCCACCTGTTCGGGCGACATGTATTGCAGGGTGCCCATGATGGCTCCCTTGCCGGTCAGGGGTGCGGTGAGGGTGGCGACTTCGTCGGCATTGGAGGTGCTGGAGAGGGTGACGGCAGTGAGCTTGGCCAAACCAAAATCGAGGACCTTGACGCCATTGCGCGTCAGCATGACGTTTCCGGGCTTAAGATCGCGATGAGTGATGCCCTTGGCATGAGCCGCCGCCAAAGCGTCGGCGATCTGCATCGCGTAGACCAACACTTTGTCGAGAGGAATGGCGGACTGCTTGAGCAGTTTGGCGAAGGTCTCGCCCTCGACAAATTCCATCACCAGGTAATTGGGTCCGACGTCGTAGAGTGTACAAACGTGCGGATGGTTCAGCGCCGAGATCGCACGCGCTTCGCGCTCAAAGCGATCGTTAAATTCCTTGCTCGAAACTTTGATGGCGACGGGACGGCCAAGGCGCGTGTCGGTGGCGCGGTACACTTCGCCCATGCCACCCTGCCCGAGCGGACCTTCAATGGTGTAAGGACCCAATTGCGTGCCGGGTGCGAGCGACATGATCGCTACAGTCTATCGTAGATCTTGAGTGTATGGCCTATTTCAGGGCGAACGTGAACAGAGAAGTCCCGCACTGAACGCTGATGTACTGCTTTCCGTTGACCGAGTAACTCATCGGGCCGGCGGAAACGGAGGGTCCGAGGTTTGTTTCCCACAGTAACTTGCCATCGCGAGCATCCACGGCGACGAACTGTCCGTCGCGTCCGCCGGCGAACAATACGTTCGAGCCTGTGGTCAGCACTCCACCCTCTGTCGATGGAGCGGACAGCTTGAAGGTCCACTTGCGATCGCCGGTGTTTGGATCCATGGCGATGATGGAACTGAATACGTCATCGCCGGTGCCTCCTCGGCCGGGGGAGAGTCCGACGAAGCTCTGGGCATCGTGGAATTCAGGCGGCTCCTCGCCCTTCCGGTAGGTGCTAGAACTGTTCTCCCATGCGGGGATATAGAACAAGCCGGTCACCGGACTAAACGATGGGTTGTACCAGTTGGTTCCACCCTGGTTGCCGGGGTAGACCAAGGTTCCTGCCAGGGTGGGCAGGATTCCGGGGACACGCATGGGGCGGCCTTTTTCATCGAAACCGGAATACCAGTTTGTCTTGGTAAAAGATTTACCCAGCAGGAATTGGCCGGTGGTGCGGTCCAGCACGTAAAATACTCCGTTGCGATTCGCCAACATCATCACTTTGCGGGGAGCGCCTTTGAAATTGATATCGGCCTGGACCGGAACCTGGGTGGCGTCCCAATCGAATTCGTCGTGCGGAGAGAACTGGTAGTGCCACTTCAATTTCCCCGAGTCGGCGTCCAACGCAATTACCGAGGAGCTATACAGGTTGTCGCCAATCCGGTTATCGCCGTCATAGTCCGGACCGGCATTCCCGGTAGTCCACATGGTGAGGTTGGTCTGCGGATCATAGGACCCGGTGATCCAAATAGGAGCTCCGCCGTGCAGGTAGGAATCGTTGGGCTTGCCGTCTTTGCCCAGCCAAGTCTCGTAGCCGGGTTCACCGGGGCCGGGCACGGTGTTGAAGCGCCAGACTTCTTTGCCGGTATTCACGTCGTAGGCGGCTAGAAAACCACGGACGCCGTGCTCTCCACCGGCTACGCCTGTGATCACTTTGTCTTTGATCACCAGGGGCGCGACGGTCATCGCGTATTGCTGTTTATAGTCCGCGATTTGGGTATTCCATAATTCCTTGCCGGTCTTGGCGTCGAGTGCAATCATCTTGGCATCGAGAGCGGCCAGAAACAGTTTGTCGCCGAGAATTGCCAGGCCGCGCGTCAAGTTCCCGCAACAGGGATTTCGGGTGCCTTCGGCCGGCTTGTGCGAGTATTGCCAGAGCGTCTTGCCGGTGGCGGCATCCAGCGCGAACACGTCGTTGGGACTCTGAACGGTATACATGACGCCGTCCACTACCAGCGGCGTGACCTCATGTTTGTCGAGCGAGCGGGATTGGAAGACCCATTTAAGAACCAGATCCCCGGCATTGGCGGGGCTGATTTGGGTGAGCGGGCTATGACGCTGACCGTTGAGATTACCCGAATAGGTGAGCCAGTTTTGCGGCTCCTGATTCGCGCGCAGGATGCGCTCGAAAGGCACGGGGGTCACGGGCGCCTCGCGGCTGGGCGGAGCGCCGCGTCCACCTTGGGCCCAGAGTGGCGCGGTCATGGTAACGAACAGGAGCAAACGCGTGGTCATAGATATGCCTCCAACTGAGTCTCGCCGGTATCTTAACACTTAGGCATCAGGGCGCGGGAAACGGGACAACTGCTCCGCGGCGCCAGCTACTTCACTCGAAAGTCCCCCGCGTTGGGAGGAGTGACGGCCAGCTCGGCCGGTCCCGCGAGCTGCGGGATCCACGTATAGGGCACGCGGTAGGCCCGATACACCGAATTCGTCACGCGGGCCTTACCGGCGCCGAAGACCGGATACACGTACTCCCACACAATCGCGCCTTCTTTAGTCACCTCGAACAAGCGCCCGTCCGGGCCTTCGGTGATGAGCGTGTTCCCATTCAGGAGCCGCTGCGCCCCGCTGATGTTGGTGGCGAAAAACGCCGGTGCTGTGTAGGACCACACCAGTTGCAGGGAGACAGGATCGATCTCCAAGATGCGCGACGTCGCCCTGGCGTAAATGCCCCGGCCCGTCAATGAAGTTGCGCTGGGGCGTCCGTACACGCTGGCGCCGCCGTTATCGAACACCATCAAGTTGCCGGCGCCGGGCAACCCTTTAGGGATAAAATGCGCGTTATGTTGGCCGATGACCTGGCGAATGGCGCGCAGTTCCGGTGTTGCGCCGTAGTCCGGCCCTATTTGCCACACGATCTTGCCATCCCGCGCCACGATCGCGATCAGCGACGCCTCGCGGCTGCTGATTACCACGTTTTCGGGAGCGAAGCGCTTGTCCCCTTGGTCAAACCAGTGGTTCGGCCCCACATAGGTTGCCGAATTCATGTGGAACCAGTCGAAGGCTCCCCGTCCGGCGGCGGCGCCACCGCGGATGGCCACACGAGCATCGTTGTCGAAACGGAAATCCTCGATGTGGTCGCCCACGACCCACTCCCAGGTGACTTTTCCGTCAGCGCCCAGCTCGATGAGCCGGTCGTCCTCGAGTAGCGTTTCGCCTGCAATCGCTGGCCGGGTATGGTTGGTGTGCGTAAGCACCAGCGTTTTGGTGGCGGCGTTGGGGGAAGCCACGGGCGTTGCGCCGGGTGCATAATATCCAGCCGGAAAATCATCCCGCTGCCAATCGTGATGCTGACGCAGCGCCCAAGTGGGCCCCGCGGGCGCCGTAATCTGTTCGTTGTGGTCGAAGCGCCACAATTCCTTGCCTGCAAAATCGCGTGCGATCAAGGCCAGCGATTCCTGCTTGCCGGCATTCGCCCCGGCCGCTCCGATCACAAAACCGCCCGGCAGAACCCGCACGGGGCCGCCGGCGGAGCTGTTGTAGCCTTCCCAGCGTTTCACGACCTTGCCATTCATATCAATGACAATGGCGGTGTCTCCACCCAGAGGTGACAGGACGGTGTAGCCGTTCCATGTTTTTGCTGGATCGTAGATGGTGGTGCCCGTCGGAAACACCGAAGGCGCCGCGAAGATGACAATCGCCGCACCTAGCGCGGCCACCGCGACAACTGCTGAAGAACGCGTCATACCTGCCTCCTGGGAAGAATTCCTCGCTCGATTACCTGTGAAATCCTAGCACGTTCGCGGTAGGGGAGGACAGACAGCCTTTAATAGCCTCTAATGCGAGCGGAGTTTCGGTTTGGTATGGCGGAGCTATCGCGCTAGAATCGCCGCTAACACGCGGTCTGGCCGAAGCTTTGGAATGTGCGATAGACTCTGTGTATGATTTTCAGGTATATAGCTTCCCTATTTGGAGCATCCGCACTTGCTTTAGGCGTCCTGCTAATGCTGTGGGGGCCAATGTTCCTGGGGTCTCTGGGCGAGTTTGTCCACTACGACAATGGCGCCGCCTCACTCATCAGACTTGTTGGAGTAGGGTTCTTTTTGACGGGCGCCGTATTGGTCGCCGTGAGGAATGCCGAGCTGGAACTTCAACGGCGAATCAGTGCTGCCATGATGGGCGGTCACTTTTTGGCTGGCGTCATCGTCATGGTCCAACAGACGGAAATCTGGGAATCACCTTTGGGAATGGCCCTGACGGTGTGGATGTTCTTGTCCGGATGTTGCTTCGCACTCGTATTCACGCAGCGGAGCAAACTGAGACTCGCGATTTCATAGTCGCTGGCTTCGCGCATGCGGTTATTGTGCCGTTAAGGCAAGGCTACGAATTGTGCGCCGCCGTTAGATAAGACGTGCAAGTGTTTTCTTTGGTGCGAACGGGGAGGGTCGAACTCCCATGCCCTTGCGGGCGCTGGAACCTAAATCCAGTGCGTCTGCCAGTTCCGCCACATTCGCGCACAAGGCAATTATAGCGAACCTGGCAGAAGCGGCCAATTATCGCGCGTAGGCTGCGGCGCTGCGGACGCGTTCGGCGGGGGTAGCGGACGACAAGCGGGCGGTCTTTTTGCCGCAGGGGCAGGGGGACTCGTCGACTGAATAGGTTCCTTGTTCGACGGTGGATTGGGCCACATGCAACCCGTCATGGGCCTCGCATTCAGCGGCAAGGACCCGGCCGGTGGCTCCTATGATCTGTTCAAACACGGGCACATGGAAAGCTCGCCACAGGCGCTCCCGCTCTGAGGCGGTTAACAACGGCTGGCCCCATCTAGATACGGCGATCAACGCGTGCATATCGGCAGGCGAAGGAATAGCGATCAGATTCAAGAGTTGCTCGCGAGTTCCGACGATTGCGGCGGGGGAGAATAAGGCGGTATCAGGTGTCCATCCCTTGGCAAACACGCGGACGGGCTGCTGGCGGCGCAGGGCCAGTTGCCGGGGCTCGCGGAACCACGGGACAAGGACGGCGGTGCGGGGGGCGTCGCCCAGCGGGTAGTGGAAGGCAGCCTTGCGGGCGCCAAAGTTAAGTCGGAATGCCACGCGCTAAAATCGTTCGTTTAGCGGGCGAGAATTCTCAGAAGATTTTCGCCAAAAATAGCGCGCGCGTCGTGATTCCCGACGCCTAACTCGTATAGAGCGGTCGCTTGGGCTTCAAAAATCGCCTGATTCCAGCCGCGCGGGAAGAACGAAGAGTCAGTGCCGAACAGCAATCGCGATGGGCCCAGCACGTCCAGCGCTTGTTTGAATATGTCGCGCAGCTCCACTACCGGTGTCTGATATTTGGTCCAATCATTCGAGCTGGACGTATCGAAATAGACGTTTGGGCAGAGATCGGCCAGCATAAGCGCCTCGCGAAAGTAGCCGGCTCCGAAATGCGGCACGATGATGGGGACGCCGGGGTAATGCATTGCCATGGCGTGCAGGTCAATGGGATTGGAGAAGCGCATGTCGAACGGCGACGGCAGCCCCAGTTTCTTACGTACGCCGACGCTGAGCACGCCGCAATGCACGAAGACGCAGCGGCGTTCCCGTTGCGCCCATTCGAAGACCGGCCGCGTACACTCATCGTGAATGGAGTAACCATGCATCGCAGGAAAGAGGCAGGCGACGCGTATATCCGAAAATGTTTCACCGGTGAAGGCTTGCTTCGGATTCACCATCGCATAAGCGAACAGCCGATCCGGGTGCGCGCGGGCTGCGACGGTGACGGAGCCTTCGTCGCCCGGAATGCTGGCGATCATGGCGGAGCCGTTGACGCCGTGCTGATCGAGTTCCGCGATCCAGCGTGCCGCGAGACGTTCCGGATCAGGCTCCGGTAGCTCCCACGACAGCAGGGCCTGCGCCGATTCCAGGGTCAGTCCGGGCTTCTGGGCGACCAATTTTAAGAAGAACTGGTGCGAAAAGAAATGCACGTGGGCATCGGCGATACGAAGTGGACCCCACTGTGACCGGCGTCCCGCAGTGGTGCTCATTTGGACCTTGGCTTACTCATTGGCGGCGTGTCCGTGCGCCACTTGGGTAATTCCGGTCGACAGAGCCAATTGCGTCAACCCCGCCACGTTATTGATACCGAGCTTCTTCATCATTGTCTTGCGATAGCTTCGTACGGTTTGTTCGGTCAAGGTGAGCAGCACAGCGACTTCCTTGCTGGTCTTGCCGCCGGCCACCAAGCGGAGCACCTGCACTTCGCGCGGCGATAGTGTCTGCAGAATGGTGGCGACTGGCTTGGATTCCAGATCGCCTTTCTGAATCCGCAACAGCAGTTTATCGGAAACCTGCGGGCTTAAGTACATGCCTCCGGTGGCCACCATGCGCAGGGCTTCGAGAAGATCCATATCCGACGCGCGTTTCAGGATGAAGGCTCGCGCTCCGCTGCGGATGGCGCTGACGACGGAATTTTCGTCGTCGTACATCGACAGCATGACGATTTTGCATTCAGAGTGATAGCGCAGGATTTCGGCGGTGGTCTCGACGCCATTGAGCCCGTTGGGTAAACCGATATCCATCAATACCATGTGGGGACGGTTTTGCTTGACGAACTGGATCGCGTCCGCGCCGTTCTCCGCTTCCCCGACCACGCGGAAATCTTCCGCGCGCTTCAGGATCGCCTTGATCCCGTCGCGCATGATCTTGTGGTCATCTACTAGTAGAACGTCGTACGGCATAGCGGATGGAAACAATTGTACTCTTTCCTGTCACAACCTCGAATTTTATATTGGCGGCTTCGGTTAGCAACCGGAGTACGGAGAGCGCGCGAATGCGGCCAGCCGGGCGGCCGTTGTCTGTAACCCGGATACTGATATCGCGCTTCCCGGTCACAGTCATCCGAACCTGGGAGGCGCCGGCTTCTTGCGCCTCCAACGCCGCCCCCACGCCCGCTCGATATAGGGCGGCGGCGGTCTCCGCATCGACCTTTGCATCGGCGGTATAGGAAAGCAACAACGACGGAGTCCGTTCGGAGAAGCGCAGCAGCGCGTGTTTCAGACCCACTTGCGCGGCGGGTTGGGGCTTCAACTCCTGGATCACTTCACGAACCCGGTCGATGGCCTCCTCCAGAATCCGCGTCACTTCGGCGGCGTCTTCGGAAGCGGCGGGAACGTCCAGCTTGAGCAGCTGAAGCCTCAATCCCGCGGACGCCAACAGTGGTCCGACATGATCGTGCAGTTTACCTGACGCGACACCCGCTGATACAAGCAGGGAATTGGCCTGCGCCGCCAGTAGTTGAGCGTTGCTGGGGCGTGGCATACGAAGCTAGCGTTTCCGTGCGATGGCGCGCCGTGCCGCCTCGGCCACATGGCGCGCCCGTAATCCGTACTTGTCGAGTAGTTCATCCGGGGTGGCGGATTCGGCGTAGGTGTTCTGCACACCGACGAATTCCATGGCCGCCGGGTAGGTCTGGGCTACGATTTGGGCCACGCGGACGCCCAGGCCCGCGTCGACAAGATGCTCCTCGGAAACCACCAGAGCTCCGGTTTCTCTGGCGGCTTTTTCGATGGCGTCCCGATCCAGGGGCCGGATGGTGTGGAAATCGATCACACGCGCCGAAATTCCCTCGGTTGCCAGTGTTTCCGCGGCGCGAATGGATTCGGCCACTAAAAGGCCCGTGGCCAGCAGGGTGACGTCCGAGCCCTCCATCAAAGTGATGGCCTTGCCGATGGTGAATGTCTGATCGGGCGCGTAAATGATCGCCGTTTTGGAGCGGCCGGCGCGAATGAACATGGGGCCTACATGCTCCGCCGCTGCGTGGATCAGGGCGATCATCGAAACTTCGTCCGCAGGCGACAGCACAGTGAATCCCGGCAGCGAACAGGCCAGGCTGAGATCCTCAATACTCATTTGCGAGGGTCCGTCTTCGCCAATCGAGATGCCGCTGTGCGTGCCTACTACTTTCAAATTCACGTTGGGGAACGCCGCGGTGACGCGCAACTGTTCAAAGCCCTTGTTCATCGCGAAGGCCGAAAAGGTGGACGCGAATGGAATCTTGCCGGAAGAGGCCAGGCCTGCGCCAATGGCAAGCATGTTGGACTCGGCGATGCCGCATTCGATAAACCGGTCCGGGAATTCCTTCGCGAAGCCGGCCGTGTAGGTGGACTTTGAGAGGTCCGCGTCCAGAGCCACCACGTTGGGATTCAGCTTGCCTAGTTCGACAAGTGCTTTGCCGAACGCTTCGCGCGTGGCCATTCCCAGTTTCAGTTCGAACTTCGACGCCGTCATGATGCCAGCTCCTGCATTGCCTTCGCGAATTCTTCTATCGAGGGCGCCGCGCCATGGAACTTGGGATTATTTTCCATGAAGCTGACGCCCTTGCCTTTAATCGTGTTTGCCAGAATGCACGTCGGCTTGCCTTTCACCGTCGCGGCCTCCGCGAAGGCTTTTTGCAAAGCCGGAATATTATGGCCATCCATGTCGATCACGTGCCATCCGAAGCTGCGCCATTTGTCGGCCAATGGAGCCAGGTCCAGGATATCTTTGACGAAGCCATCCAACTGTATTTTGTTGGCATCGACGATTGCGACAAGGTTATCGACACGATGGAAGGACGCGAACATGGCCGCTTCCCAAACCTGCCCCTCCTGAATTTCGCCGTCGCCCAGCACCACGTAAGTACGCGACGGGCTGCCGTCCAACCTTGCCGCTAAGGCCATGCCTAGAGCCAATGAGACGCCTTGACCCAACGATCCCGTGGACGCTTCCAGCGCTGGAAAGAAACGCACATCCGGATGCCCCTGGTAGATCGATCCCAGCTTGCGAAGCGTGTTTAGCGTTTCCTTGGGGCAATAGCCGCACTCCGCCATCACCGCATAGAGGATGGGGCAGCAGTGGCCTTTGGAGAGGATGAAGCGATCACGATCTTTCCACTTGGGATTTGCAGGATCGTGCCGCAAGACGTCGAAGAACAGCGTTACGACGATGTCCGCAGCGGAAAGCGAGCCGCCCGGATGTCCCGATTTCGCCTCGGTGATCATCTCGATCGCCGTCCGGCGCATACGCTTGGCGATGGCCGCCAGCTCCGCCGCATCACTGGTTTTTTGCATAACTCTTCCACTCTAACATTGGGGTTAAACGCCGGGTATAGAAGCCGGGATCGCGCGTACACGGCATTTCGCACGGTACACTTTATCGAATGGCGTCATCGGCCGGCACCCTTCTAGATCAGCTCGCCAGTTTGAAGGGCGTATTCGGCCAGGATGCTGCGCGCAGAGCAGCGCGGTTGTTGCGATCCGCCGCGGAGACTCGCTTCAGGGATCCCGCACAGCTGATTCAATTGCACGAGATTGTCCTCTTCTTGCGCGCCTATCCGCAAAATCCACGCGTCCTGCGGTTGGCGGACCAGATCCTGTTTGGCTTCGCCGCTCGCTTGCAAGGAGTGGACCCGGCGCCTTTTGAAGCCGCGGAGGTGTCCGGCATCGCGGGTTCGGCTATCTCTACAAATTACAGCCACGCCTTCGCCTCGCAGCTGGTCAAACGTCACGGCAAGGAGCTGCAGATCGACTGGGAGAATTACGCGCACGCCGATCGACTGGGTCCGGTGCTGGCGAAACTCGCGCCACTGGCCGCCGAGGATTGGATGGTGGAGCCGCACATCGATTGGCAGAAGTGGTTTCAAGCGCTGCGCGGCGATCTTCGATGGCTGTTGGAAAGGGTGGACCCGGCTACTTATGACTCGCTCGAACTGCTGCTGCTATGGAATATCGGCGACGCGGCCAGCCGGTCGCACGGCAGATTGCCCGGCCGCGATATTTATTACCATCAGGGTCCGCTCATCCATCGGCGCGATATTTCGCTGGCCGAAGAATTAGCGGCGGCGCGCATTCCAGTGACGCGCCTGAGCCCTGCGCGCGCCAAGCGGGTTCTCGACTTAACTATCGATACTTCAGCCGTGCGGTATCGCGAACTGTGGGGATTCCTTTATCCCGACTTGCAGCACGTCTATTGCGCGGATTTAGGGCGTGGCGTGGAGCTGTATTGGCTGGGCATTCCTGCGCCAGCGCGTCTGCCGCTACGCGCGTATCACGGGGGAATCTTTTTCAAAAACGGAGTTCCGCTGGGGTATGTGGAAGGACTCTCGTTCTTCGATCGCATGGAAGTCGGGTTCAACGTCTATTACACGTTCCGGGACGGCGAATCCGCGTGGCTCTACGGGCGACTGCTGAAGTTCTGCCAGCAGCATTGCGGCGTCACTTGTTTCTCGATTGATCCCTATCAACTGGGCCATGAAAACGCGGAAGCCATCGATGCGGGGGCGTTTTGGTTCTACCGGAAGCTGGGTTTCCGCCCAGCATCCGAGGCGATCCTCCGCTTGACGGAGGCCGAAGAAAGCAAGCTCGCGCGACGTCCAGGGTACCGCACGCCGCCGGCTACACTGCGCCGCTTGGCGACGGTTCCCCTGCTGTATGGGCCAACGTGCGATTGGGATTCATTCTCTTTACGCAGGCTGGGGCAGCGCGTGGGACGAGGCGAAGCCTGGCCGGCCATTCTCGCGAAAATCGGACCGCGCAGCGAGGTTTCCGCAGTGGAAATCACGCGCGCGAAAAATGCTGCCGAGGAAACCCTTTATCTGCGGCTGTTACAACGATCCCCGCGATTGCGTCGAGCGATCCTGCGTTTAGGGAATCCTTAGACGAAGGTCCGCAAGACGCTGAGTTCGCCGGAAACTTCGGTGGGGGGCGAACCAGCGGAGATCAGATAGACTTCGCCAGCCTGAACCGGCAGTCCAGCTAAGTGTCCGACGCCTTCCAGGATGATCACGCTCTGGTCGCGATCCAGCGAAGGAAGCGTTGCCGCGCCACGTACGATGTATTTCTCCGTTGTGAAGTAAGGACACTCCACCAGGATGCCCTCGCGTGCAGTTTGTCGAGCCGCGTGCGGACCCAGGTCACTCACCGCAGTGCTGCGATCCAAGTGCAGCTCGCGTGGACGGCCGTAGTCATACAAACGGTAGGTGATGTCAGATGTTTGCTGAATTTCGCACAACACCAGCCCGCCACCGATGGCGTGGACCGTTCCCGCGGGAATGAAGAACGTGTCGCCGGGCCGGGCCTCGTACCAGGCGAGAAGTTCCTCGATCTCACCGGATTCCGCGGACGAGCGCAGCCGCACTCCTGTAATGGATTCTTTGAAGCCAGCGGCAATCCGGGCTCCAGGTTCGGCCCGCAAGATATGCCACATCTCAGTCTTGCCGCGAGACTGATGGTGCTGCTGCGCATATTCATCCGCCGGATGAACCTGCACGGAAAGGGCTGCCGTCGTAAACAAAAACTTAATGAGTAAGGGCGATCCGGGAGGCCCCTCAAACCAAACTTCGCCGATTTTCTTATCGGAGTCGGGGAACCACGGCGACAACTTTGTGGAACCCCACTCCGGTTTCTCCACGGCCCGACCTTGCAGCCGCTGGATCATCTCTTAGACTCGGGCGCGGATGAAGCGCTCGATGCGATCGAGGCCCTTGGTCAGTTCCTCGATCGAAGTCGCGTAGGACAGGCGAATATGATCGTTGGTTCCGAACGCCTCGCCGGGAACCACCGCCACAAATTCTTCCGCCAGAAGCTTTTCGGCGAAGGACATGGAGTCCGTAATTCCGCCCTTGAAGGCAGCCGAGACATTGGGGTAGGCGTAGAAGGCTCCGCGCGGTTCCTGTGCTTTCACGCCGGGAATCGCTCGCAGGCGGCCCATCACGTAGTCGCGGCGTTTGCGATATTCCGCCAACATGCCAGCCACGGAATCCTGGGGTCCGCGCAATGCTTCGAAGGCAGCTTTCTGCGCAATCGAGGTCGGGTTCGACGTCATGTGGCTCTGCAATTTATTGATGCCGGCCGAAACATCCGGCGGCGCCAACACAAAGCCGATGCGCCAACCGGTCATGGCATACGTCTTGGAGAGCGAGCCAGCCACGACAACGGTGTCTTTCGCGTCCGGGAAGGATGCGATGGAGTAGCGCTCCGAGTCATACAGGAATCGGTCGTAGCACTCGTCGGTCAGGATCCAGAAATTACGCTCCTTGGCCAGAGCGAAAACTTTTTCCATCTCCTTACGTTCGAACACGGCGCCACTGGGGTTGGACGGCGAATTCAAGATGATCATCTTGGTTTTCGGCGTCAAAGCGCGCTCGACCTGCTGGGCGGTCAGAGCGAAACCTTCGTCTTCACTGGTTTCGACGAACACGCACTTGGCGGCAGCGTAGTTCACAACGTCTTTATAGGTGACCCAGTACGGCACCGGGATGATGCATTCGTCGCCGGGATTCAACAGCGTCTGCGTCAGATTGAAAATCGCGTGTTTGCCGCCAACTGTGACGATGCATTCGCCCGGCTTGTAGGTGGTCTGGTAGGCATCCTTGTGGAAGTCGCAGATGGCCTGCTTCAATTCCGGCGTACCGCTAATGGGCGTGTACTTGGTGAAGTTTTTGTTGAGCGCGTCGATGGCCGCGTCCTTAATATTTTTCGGAGTCGGAAAGTCCGGCTCGCCCGCGCTGAAGTCGACCACATCGACCCCTTCGCGCTTCAGGCGGCCTGCTTCCGCCGCCACCTTCATGGTGGACGATTCACTGATCCAGGAATTTCTTTCCGCGAGTGCTTTTATTGTGTGTGTCATCTTACTTCCTTTTCGCCGCAAATCTCTCTTGTAAGCGCGTTTCGACCGCCGCAGGCACGATGCCCGTGATGCTGCCGCCCAACGAGGCCACTTCCTTCACCAGTTTTGAACTGATGAAGGAGTATTCCTCGCCAGCGGTTAAAAAAACGGTTTCGAGCCCGGGGCGCAAGCGCCGATTCATCAGGGCCATTTGCCATTCCAATTCGTAATCGGACACGGCACGAATTCCGCGCAAAATCATGCTGGCCCCTTGGGATGCCGCAAAATCCGCCAGCAATCCGTCGAAGGACGCCACTTCCACGTTTTCGTATTCCCCGACCACGTTCCGCACCATCTCCTGGCGCTCCTCCACAGAGAAAAGAGGATTCTTGCTCTGATTGCGCAGCACCGCTACCACCAGCCGATCCACAAAACGGCTGCCGCGCGAGATCAGATCCAGATGCCCGTTGGTGATCGGATCAAACGAACCTGGGTAGATGGCGACAAGGCTGGGGCGCGATGCGGGCAAAGATTCTCCTTGGAGTTCCTTCGGGGGTAAGAATTATTCTAGCAAAACGCTTAATTCGGCAGCCGTGTCCACACCAATCTGGTCGCAGGCGTGATCAAAGTGAGGGTATCGACGGACAGCGCATAGGTGCGCTTTTGTTCGGTGTTGGTCCACGCCGGAATGGTCGCCGCCTCCACCCGGGTGGTTAGCGTTGTGGTGGACGGATCCAGTTCGAACGTGCCGTAGTAGGACATGAACCCATCCGCGATCTGGCGCAAATCCTCCACGGGGGCGGTGGCGATCGCCGCGGTACTGTTCACTGACGCTACTCGGCCTTCCTTCATCACGAATACCGAGGTGCGCCCAGCATTATCGAAGGTAAGGCGGCCTATGGGTTCCCCTCCATAGGGCATGCTGATGTTGCCGTCGGGCTCATTTTGCTCAAAGCTGACCAGCTTCCACACGCCGACGATATTGGAGCGATCAGACGGTGCGATGGCGGGCGCGTCGGGTGAGGTGGTCGTGGGGGGCGCCTGGGCAGTCTCCGGCGGGGCCGAACTTCCGCCGCAGCCCGCTAGAAATATGCAAAAGATGCCCGCGCCAAGTGCTCTCATCATCGTGATTGTAGCGGGGATTGTGCCGGGCCGGATACTAACTGATCGAAGGCATGCAGCAATTCTTCGCGGCGGGAGTACGGCCCAGGTGTGTATGCCCGGGAGCTGATGCCTAGCTGGGATAACTCGGAAACATGCCAGTCCTCACGATTCACCTGATCCCAGAACTCGATCGCATCATCGGCGACAAAACCGGGTTTGGCGATTTCCGCGGGATGGAAGTGAAACTCGCAGACAATTTCCGTGCGGTTCAGCGCTCGCGGCCACAGTGTGTGCGTCAACATGTAGTCGGGATGCAGGGCGAGCATTAAGTTGGGCAGCAGGGCATAGTAGGCAACTTGCTGGCGCTGGGCTTCGTTCAAGCCAGGCAGGTAGTCGCGGCGGCGCACTCCGTCGAGAGTCATGGTTTCGATGCCAGGCTTGAATCCCATGCTGCCGCCGATATACGCGGGCGACGGCGGAACGTTATCCGCGCCCAGATAATCTGTCAACTTGTGCAGCGCCGGATGGACGCTGGGGCAGTGCAGACACTCGTTGTAGTTCAGGACGATTAATTTCCAATTGGCGGCGACATCGTAGGTGATCCGGCGGTGCAGCCGCAATTCACTCATGCGCCAAGCAGCGAAACGAGTGGTCAGCTCATTCAATTGGGTCGCGAGTGACGTAGGATTGCCGAAGTGCAGGAATACGTGCCCTTCCCAGACCGCTACCGCAATGCCGTGCAGCGGATATTCCTCGCGCCGGAATTCTGAGCTATCCATGTGGGGAGCGCCGACCAAAGAGCCATCGGTGGAATAAGTCCAGGCATGGTAGGGGCAGCGGATGCGTCCATTCGGAAACGCCCCGGCGTGTTCCGTGCACATCCGCGTTCCCCGATGCCGGCAGACGTTATAGAATGCGCGAATCTGGCCGGAGGCGTCGCGCGTCACGATGGCGCTTTCTCCCCCAATTTCGGCAAGAAAGTAGTCGCCCGGTTTGGAAAGCTGCTGCTCGCGGCCGACGCATACCCATTGATTGAAGTAAAAGCGGTCCATTTCCGCGCGGAAGACGTCTGGATCCGTGTAGAAACGCGCGGGAAGCGTCATGGGCTGCATGGAAACAGGCTGCATGGAAACCAGGATACTCCGACTATCGAACTGCGATAGAATCGCGGGCATGATCCGCTGGTCGCTCCTTCTTGCGTTGGTGGCAGTAGCGCAAGCCCAGCAAGCGCCTTTCGAAATCCGCGGCACGGTGGCGGAGCCGGGCTTGGGCGGCATTGCGGGGGCGGAGATAACGGCCAGCCTGGCCATTTCCTTCCTGTCGAAAGAAAAACCCGTAGTGCTTCGCGGCAACACTGATTCTCGCGGAGGGTTCGTACTTCGAACAGAGACGCCCGGGACCTACCTGATCGAGGCGCAGTTGAACGGCTACGATATTGTGCTGGAATCCTTTCGCAGATCCGTCACGGTGGATGCCGAACACCCGCAAGGGGGGATTGCCATTCGCCTGATTCGCCCGGGCAAGATCACGGGCCGCGTGCTGGATGCGGAAACACGCCAGCCCGTGAAAGGCTTCCGCGTGCAGCCAGTACAGCGGCTCGCGGATGGCAAGATCTTGTCAGGAGTGGCGATTCCACTGGCATCGAAAGAAATGTTGGAGCAAATGAGCCGCGAGATAGACGCTTCCCGCGGGGGAACTGACGAGGATGGAATTTTCACATTTACTTGGATGCCACCCGGCGATTATCTGGTTTTCACGCGCCTGGGAGTGGCGGCTGCCGCGCGTTCTGAAAACTATTCGCCAGAGGACCTGAAGAGCTTCGACGAATCCTATGAGGCAACTTACTGGCCCGGGGGTGGAAGCCTGGAAAACGCCATCCCAATGCATTTAGGCTCCGGCGGCTATTTGAATGTGGGAGACATCCTGCTCCGCAAGACCCAGCAGTACCGCATACACGTTTCGCTGCCGCAAGGGGAATGTCCGGAAGGGGAATCGATTCGACTGTCGGCATTCCGTAGGGGATCTCAAAGCGTCAAGGGACCTCAATTAGTGCGCTGCGGTGGTGACGTGCTGCTGCCGGCATTGGACCCGGGCTCCTACATGCTCTACGCTGTTTCGGATTGGCAAGGCGAGCGCGACAACCCGGAGAATGCGGTGTGGGGCCTGATGCCCGTCGAGGTCGTCGACAAGAATCTGGAAGTGACAGTAGATTTGCGGCGCGGCGTGATTGTGGACGGTCAACTGATCGCCGTCGAGGGCATGATGCTCCCCGACAGCATCCCGATGGGGGTTCAGCCCGGCGACGTTTTCGACGGTCAGCGCCCTGCTGGCGAACAAGTGATTGCGTGGGATGCGAACGGGCGCTTCCGCATGGTAGTTTCCGCGCGCCCCAACACATTGGTAGTGGTCAATGATCGGAACAACCTTTCCTATTTCGTAAAGGAACTTCGCTACAACGGCTCGATCCTGCCGAACTTCACCATTCCTGTGAACCCCGGCGCGCAAGTCCATCGCTTGGACATTGTGCTGGACAACAAGTTTGGTCGCCTGGAGGTGTCTAGCAACGATGGGAACCGGGATTTCCTGGTGCTGTTGGCCAAAGAAGGTGCGGATAGAGTCACTCCAATGAATTCGCTGCGCGCAGTGTTTCAGGCAACCCTGCCGCCGGGCGAATATCATGTGCTCGCGGTTCGCTCTTTTTCCGAATCTGACAGCGTGGCGCGGGTCTTGAAGGAAGGCCAGAAAGTGACTCTGCGGCCCGGGGAGACGGTTCATATCAACGTTCGGGTGAGCAGCGCGTCAAACTAGGCATGATGATGCGGCTGGCACCGGCAATTTTCTTTTTGGCGATGTTCGCGGCGGCGCAAACGTCTACTCCACTCGAAATCCGCGGCATTGTGACGGAAGCCGGCGGAGGCGGCATTGAGGGTGTCCAAGTCGGCGTCTCCGGTGTCGGAGACGCCACTCCGCGAACCGCACTTACGGATGCTCGCGGAGAATTCCGTCTAATAGCGCAAAAGGCGGGAACGTTCTTCGTGTTCGCCAATAAAGACGGTTACTTCGCCGCGCCAAACACACAATTCGCTCAGGCCGTGAACGTCGGACCCGGTATGACTCCAACCCTTGTCAGTTTGACATTGGTACGCAGCGGTCAAGTCGGTGGGCGGGTTTTGGACCAGGAAACACGGCAGCCGGTGCCGGGAACCGAGGTTTTCCTTTACGCGCGCCGGGCGACTTACGGCCGGGTTGGGGTAAGCCGCGCCGGGCCTGGCGATCAGGTGCTCACCGATAGGGAGGGCCGCTTCCTCTTCACTGGCCGTCCGTCCGGCGCTTACCTGGCGAGTGCGCACGTCACTCTGCAGCCCGCGGAACGGGTCATCTCGAGTTTTTCGACGGCGGATTTGGATATTGTCGATCAAGCCTACGCGGACACCTATTGGCCGGGTGGAGGAGGGGTCGAATCCGCACTTCCCGTGAACCTGACAGGTGGAGGGTACGCCGATGTGGGCAGCATTTCCATCCGCAAAGTCCCGCAGTACCGCGTGCATGTCGTGATCCCGCAGGGCGACTGCGTGGCAGGCGAATCCGTCAAACTCTCCGTCTTACAAGCCGGCTCCACGGCCAGCATCGGCGTCTTTCCTTGCGGCAGTGAAGTGTTGCTGCGGGGCTTCGATTCCGGCTCGTATATGATCTATGCCGTCTCCAACCGCCAGGGCGGCCGCCCGGACATGGAAACGGCCGTTTGGGGCAATGCGCGGTTGGTTATCGGGGACAAGAATGCCGAGGTCACGGTTCCTCTGCAGCACGGGCGCGTGATTGAGGGGCAATTGGTGGTGGGCGAAGGAATGGCCGCGTTGGCAGGCGACCCAGGGATTTCCACCAGACCTATCGATGTGATGGAAGGTGCGCGCCCGGATGCCGAGACATTCATCCGCTGGGGCGAGGATCACAAGTTCACGCTTGCCGTCTCGCCTAACCACGCTCAGAGCCTGCTTGTCCGTGAGCCCTTCCTGAATAGCGGCCTCTACGCCCGGCAGATCCGCTACAACGGCGTCCCTCTGCGGGAGTTTGTGATTCCCAGCACCGGCGTTGCGACTAACAAATTAGAAATCGTCATGGATGACAAGCGCGCCGTAGTCTCCGGCAATGTGACCGATGGGAGCCGTTCAATCCCTGATGCTTACGTGATGATGGTCCCCGACGGCACCCGCGCGCAGGATTTGCCCGAAGCCTGGAACCAGAACACCCAAGCCCGCAACGGGAGTTTCAGCATCTCCGGTATGACCCCCGGCGACTACCGCCTTTTCGCGGTTACCGCCGACCAGCGCGACAAAATTCATGAGCCTGGAGTACTCGACCGCATTCTAGCCACAGCGCAGAAGATTGCCGTCACCTTGGCCAGCCAAGTGGTGACCTTGCGAGTCAGCGACGCACGATGACAAGCGATAGAATGCCTGAATGAGGAATCCCGCCGCGCTGCTGATGGGCGTCGCCGCATTGGCGTTGGCGCAGACGCAGCCGGTCTATGAGATCTCCGGCAAAGTGGTCGAGCCCGGCTTCGGGGGCGTGCCGGATGTGTTTGTCGGCATCGTGGATTACGGTTCATCGCCTGGGGAAGTCCGTCAGTTCACCACCACGACCGATTCCCAGGGAGCTTTTCTCGTTAAGGTGGGCAAACCCGGCCGTTTCAATGTGATGATCCAGAAACCTGGATACCAGGTCTCCAGTCTGTTGCAATTTGAGCCTGTGCTGTTGGATTCCTCCCGCACCACCGCAAACATCACCTTTCAGGCCACGCGCGTCGGGCAAGTGAGCGGCCGCGTGATTGGGGACGAGTCTCGCGAGCCTCTGGCAGACTTCGAGGTCTACCTGATTGGCCGTGAGGGCCCCAAAGCTTTTTTGAATCTCAACGTGCAAGAAGCCAAGACCGATGCCGCGGGTCGATTCATTTTTCACAATGTTCCCCCCGGCGATTACATCACCACAACGCGCCCCATCGAATCCCAGCGCCAGTGGGCCCTGGAAGTGTTCAAGCCAGAGGAGGCCAAGGAAACCGAATCCGGTTTTGAACAAACCTACTGGCCCGGCGGCCTGGGCGCCGAATTCGCCTCGCCGGTTCGATTGACCTCCGGTGGCTTCGCCGAAATCGGCACGATGATCGCGCGCAAGGCCACGCTGTATCGTGCGCTGCTGCATTTGCGCGGCGACTGCGTTAACGATGCCCCCGTGGAAATCCGCATCTATCGCCGCGGCGGCGCGGGTGTCGGAGGCACCTATCCCGTGCCTTGCGGAACGGATCTGTTATTGCTGGGGCTGGACCCAGGCTCGTACACTTTGCACGTCTATCCCGAGCCGGCGGGTCCGGCGACCAAAGCTCGTCCGCTGGAATCACAGGCATCTGCGATTGTCTCCTTCGAGATCAGAGATAAGAATCTGGACCTCGAAATCGCGCTCCGCCGCCATCTGGTCATGGAAGGCCAGTGGATTCTCCCGGAGGGAATGACTGCAAAGCTGCCGGATTCCCTCACTCTGGGCACAAGTATGGAAATCGTCCCAGGAACCTGGGTGTCCGCCGCAACCATGGAGCGCGGCAAGGACAATCGCTTCCGCATGGCTATTCCCGCGGAGACGCAGATTATCGCGATGCGCAGCCAGCCGGGTCTTCCGTACGCCAAGGAAATTCGCTACAACGGCGCACCGGTTCGAGACGCGATCCTGACCGTTAATCCCGGCGCAGCCACACATCGCCTGGAAGTCTTCCTGGACGCCAACCCCGGCTTCATTACAGGGACTGTGACCAACGGCAGCCGCGCAATTTCCGACGCCGTGATTTACCTTGCCCCGGAAACCTATCACGGAGAGTATCCGTTGAGCATCGGGCAGGGCCGCATCAAATCCGCCGATACAGCGGGCACTTTTGACTTGCCGGACATCGTCCCCGGAGACTACCGCATCCTGGCTGCCAGCCCGGAGCAGCGCAACAAGCTCAACGATACGGTTGCTCTCAATACCTACCTGCGGTCCGCCCAAAAGATCACGGTCCCGCCTGGCGGAAGTCAGGTGCTCACACTTCGTCTGACCGACGTTCGCTAGCCACTGCTTGCCCTTGGCGGCCCCTGGACGTGCTGAGGGCGGACCACCCTTACTTTGGCCCGCGAGCGCCGGCGGAGCGGGGGATGGCCGGGGTTGGGGGGCGCCAGCATGGCGACGTGCTGCGTGCCGTTCCGGGGGCATATTGTCTCCTGTGTCCCGGCTTTTACTCGCTGCTGTAGAATGGTTCACCCCCGAAAGGCTCACTTAGTGAAACTCAATCTAGCTCTTACGTTCCTACTGATTTCGACGGTGTGCGTTGCCGCTGATTCAGGCAACCTCCGTGAAGCCGGGTCGCTCACTACGTACTCGACACAGGTTGTGCCTATGGTCATTGTGGGTGAAGGTTGGTCTCAGAAGTTGATATTC
This sequence comes from Acidobacteriota bacterium, assembly GCA_039931205.1. GTDB lineage: Bacteria > Acidobacteriota > Terriglobia > Bryobacterales > Bryobacteraceae > Palsa-187. Next base: position 71,695 of record JBDTSJ010000058.1, on the reverse strand, counting down.
CACAACGTTGACACGTGGAATTCAACCGCCAAAATCACCTTCTACACAAACACTGGGGCATTGTTCCCTGTCGAGGTCCTGAACGTAGGCACGAACTCTAGCTTCACTATCAACGTACCGGTAGGCAAGACGCTGGTTATGGAGTTGGCAACCAAGTTCTTCACGCAACAGCTAGGATGCGCAAAGATCGAGCAATACACAACAGGCCCCACGGCTTCAGGTGACTATAGCGGCATAGGTGACATGTTCGGCCAGATTGTATTCCGTAAGCAATCACCGGGTCTGCCTGACTTCATGTGCTCTCTGGTGCTTGGCGGTCTCGGATTCAGAAAGACCACAACGTACTTCGACAACACCAACGGCAACTTTACTGGTATGGAGATACTAACCTCCGATCCCAACTCTACATCGACGGCTAACGTAGCTCTGCGGGTCACCGTGCGAGACATAAACGGTTCGGTGATTGCTACCAAGGTGATTCAGCAAAAACACAAGACCCTGTATTGGTTCAACCTTGGCGTTGACTTTCCCGAGACTATCAACCGAACGGGTACCTTTGAAGTTGAAGTGGTCGATACTTACTCAACGTACCTCAGTGCCTTTAGTCTTCAGTTTGCGGGTAATGGAGCATTCACCATCATTACGCCGTTTGAAGATTAGACCCACCCCATCAAGTTCTAATTGCAATTGATCCGGTACGGCTTCGGCCCGCCGGGTCTTTTTTTAGTATTAGACAATGTGAGCCCTAGCGCGGGCGGATGGGTCTTCCGTCAATTAGCAACTTCGCGCAGCATCAGCTGAGATGCGAAAATGATGTTTAGGAGGCAGCAATGATCGATCTCACACAGGACATACACTCTATGACCGCCTTCAAGCGAAATTCGGCGGGCTTGATGAAGCGTGTCAAGAAGAGTGGCAGACCGTTGGTTCTGACGGTCAACGGCAAAGCGGAAGCGATTATTCTGGACCCCGCAGCCTATAGAGAGGTCGCGGAACATCTGGACGCGGTGGCCGCAATCCGGCGTGGTTTGACGCAAGCCAAGCGCGGACTAGTGCGGCCAGTGGATGATGTGTTCGACGATTTGGAACGAGAAGCTTGAAATACCGCGTCGTGATGACACCCTCGGCGGAAGACGACCTGCGGGCGGTCTATCACTACATCCGCAAGCGGGGAGCGCCGTCCGCGGCACGGGTCTGGCTCGCGCGTATGCGCAAAAGTATTAAATCGCTGACGCGGAACCCGGAGCGAGCGCCGTTTGCCCCGGAACGCGCTTCATTACAGGAGCCCATTCGTGAGTTGCTGCTCGGCTCCGCGAACCGGGGCACATACCGAATTCTGTTTACCGTGATGGAAAACGCTCTTTGTGCTTCACATCCGGCATGGCTCGATGCAAGCGCTTTCGCCGGAACCGTGAGCTACCGTGGCAGCGGCCAGTCGATCACGTAAGCGTAAAGCATCACGATCAAGCCCAGCATAGATGCCAGAAACACGCTGTGTTTAAGCGTAAAGCGGAAGAGCTTGGCTTCGTCGGTGGATGCCATTCCCGTCGCCGCGGCAGCCACTGCGATGCTTTGCAGCGAGATCATCTTGCCCATGACGCCACCGGCGGAGTTCGCCGAGGCCATCAGTTCGGGGCTGAGGTGCAGCGTCTTGGCGGTCACCACTTGCAGGTTGCCGAACAAGGCGTTCGCGGACGTATCGCTGCCGGTCAGGAACACCGCCAGCCATCCCAGCATGGCGCTAAAGAAGGGGAATACGGCTCCCGTGGCCGAGAACGCGAGGCCCATCGTCGCGGTGGCTCCACAGAAATTCAAAAGGTAAGCCAAGCCCAGAACGCTCGCGATGGTGACCATGGACTTGAAGAGGCTGCGCCCGGTCGCCATCAAGATGCCAAAGTATTTTCCGGGCGAAAGACGCAACACGAGCATCGACGCGAGGGATGCGGCAAGACACGCGGTACCCGATGCGGACAGGATGTTCAACGTGAAGCGGGTTTGGTCGGCTGGGTACGGTCCGGGAGTTGCAGTCACGGGCGAAACTTGAATAATGTTGCCCGCCAGCCCAGGCCAATCGAAGGCTCGGGTGGCCGATGCCAGGAATGTATTCACGCTGTCGAGGATTCCCGCAATGAAGGCAAGCGAGGTGGTACGGATGGCGTTTTTAATAATGGCGTTGCCGCTGAGGCCGGAAAGCAGCACAAAGAACACCAGGAACAAGTAAGGGGACCACGCCAGGATCACTTCACCCAAGGTATGTTTCTTGGGAAGATCCATCGGGCGGCTGTCTGGAAGCACAAATGTGTCCTTCGGTTTCCACACTTTTAGCAGTAGGACCAGTGCGAGAAGAGCCGAAAGCGCGGCCAAAATGTCAGTCAGTTGCGGTCCGATGTAGTTCGATACGAAGAATTGCGCCGAGGCGAACGCAATCCCGCAGATGGCGGCTGCGGGCAATACTCCACTCAATCCCTTCCATCCGCCCATCACCATGATCAAATACGCCGGAATGAAAACCGAGATGGGAGCGCAGATGCGGCCCACCCAAGCGCTGAGCGCAAATTCCGAGAGTCCCGTGATGCGCGCCAGCGTTACCACTGGGATGCCGATGGATCCAAATGCGACCGGCGCTGTATTGGCCAACAAGCAAATGCCAGCGGCGTAGAAAGGCGAGAAGCCCAGGCCCGCCAACATGGCCGCGGCTACCGCGACTGGCGTACCGAAACCGGCCGCGCCTTCGACGAAGGCTCCAAATGCGAACGCGATCAGCAGAGCCTGCAACCGGCGATCACTGGTCAGGCCGCCAATCGAGTCTTTGATGATTTCGAACTTTCCGGTGGATTCCGTGACTTTGTAGAGAACGATGGCCCAGTACACGATCCAGCCGATGGGAAACAGACCGAAAGCAGCCCCATAAAGCGTCGAATTCAACATCAAGCCGACAGGCATCTGATAGACCAGCAACGCCACGACGGCGGCGGCGCCCAAGCCCGAGAGCGCCGAAACCCACGCCGGCTTACGTTTTATTCCAATCAGGAACAACAGAACGAAGACGGGCAACGAGGCCACCAAGGCCGAGAGCCACAGGCTGCCGCCAAGCGGGGTGTAGTTTTGGGTCCACATAGGGTACAGCCAGCTATCTTAGCGCAGGAATGCCCAGAATAGGGTATCGCCGCAAGCCAAAAGTAGGCGTACATTGGGAATTGTGCGGACCCTAATTCTAATGGCCACTCTCATCGGCTCGCTCAAAGGGCAAACCTTGTACGACCAATTCTTCAACGAATACTATTTCCCGTTCAACCCGACGGCGGCCACCTATGCCGGCAACCACGACTATGACGGGAAACTGGAAGACTACTCGCGCGCGGGCCTGGAGCGAAAATCCGCCGCCTTGGATCAGTGGAAAGTAGCCTTCAGTGCAATGGCACCGCCCACGGACGCGGCTGGAAAAGCGGACCTGGAACTGGTACTGAACTACATCCGCGCCGCGCAGTTGGAAATTGACACGATCCGGATGTGGGAGAAGGATCCAGACCGCTATTCCAGCGGCATTACGACCAGCGCCTTCACCATCATGAGCCGGACTTTTGCCTCAGAGGAAAAGCGCCTGCGGTCATTGATTCAACGCGAGCTCGCGATGCCCAAGGTGCTGGCCGATGCGAGGATCAATTTGAAGAACCCGCCTCGAATTTACACGGAAATCGCGATTGAACAACTGCCCGGCAATGTTTCTTTTTTTGAGCACGACGTCCCACTGGCTTTCGGAAAAGTGAAGGACAACAAGCTGCTGGAAGAGTTTCGCGCCTCTAACGCCGGCGTGATGACGGCTTTACGAGACTATGAGCAGTGGCTGAAGACGGAGTTACTGCCGCGGTCTAACGGCGATTTCCGGCTGGGTCCACCCAACTATGCCCAAAAGTTGAAGCTGGAGGAGATGGTCGACATTCCTCTCGAACGTCTGCTGGCCATCGGCTACGAGGATCTGCGCGCGAATCAGAAGAAGTTCGCGGAGACAGCGGCGAAGATCGATCCCAACAAGACGCCGCGCCAGATACTTACGGAGCTCGAAACGGACCATCCGCCCGCCAACGGTGTGCTGGATGCGTTCCGGGCCACCCTCGACGGCCTTAAGAATTTCATTCGGGAAAAGAAGATCGTCACGATTCCGTCCGAAGTTCCGCCCATCCTGCAGGAAACGCCGCCTTTCATGCGCGCCCTGACATTTGCGTCCATGGACACGCCGGGTCCGTACGAGAGGAAGGCCAAGGAAGCGTTCTTCAACGTGACGCTGGCCGAAAAGGATTGGCCGGCGGACCGCGTGGAAGACTTTTTGCGGGGTTTCCATCGCGGTACCATCCTCAGCACCGCGATCCATGAGGCGTATCCGGGACATTACGTGCAGTTTCAGTGGATGCAGCAAGTGCCATCCAGGGTCCGCAAGTTGCTGGGGGCCAGTTCGAATGCGGAAGGCTGGGCGCACTACTCGGAACAGATGATGCTGGACGAAGGTTACGGCGGCGACGATCCGAAGACGCGGCTGGGGCAATTGCAGGACGCGCTGCTGAGGAACGCCCGCTACATCGTGGGTATCGAAATGCACACCTTCCGGCGGTCCTTCGACGACAGTATCAAGTTCTTCGAAACGGAAGGCTATCAGACGCACGAAACAGCGGTCCGCGAGACCAAACGCGGCACCTCCGATCCAACTTATCTTTACTATACGCTCGGGAAACTGCAGATCCTGAAGTTGCGCGAAGACTATAAGAAGCTGAAGGGCGCGTCGTTTTCACTGGAAGAATTTCACAATCACTTTATGCAGGAAGGCTTCCCGCCCATCAGGATTGTGCGCAAAGCAATGTTAGGGGACGACTCGCCCACTCTCTAATTCCCGAGAATCGCGCGGAAAACAGTGTTATACTCTGACGCTGAATGATGCGTGAACGGCCGGGCCGCGCGTGGGTACCAGGGGATGGTCCAGCGTAGCCAGCTGTGGGGATGCAGAGGTATAAAACATGGGCGATCTTGTCGTAATCCGCCTTTTATTCATAACGGTTCTCGGCTGCGCGGCTTATTTTCTAAAACCGTTCTCGCTGCAGGGTCCAGCGGCGGTGGCCGTCGGAGTCCTGTGCGCCATTGGGGTGGTAATTTTTGAGCTTCGCGTGCGCGAGGTCAGCCTGAAGCGCTTGATCGGGGCGGCCTTCGGTAGCATTTTAGGAATCCTGGGCGCCTACCTGATCTCCCTGGTGCTGGAACGGGCGCTGCCTAACAATGAAACCACGATTCCGTTCCTGCAAATCCTGCTGCTGGCCTGGATGACCTACTGCGGCTTAGTGGTAGGCGCCGCAAAAGGGGAGATGTTGAATTTGACCGCACTGGGCGGCCTGTTCGGCGGTGAGAACGGCATCAAGAACAGCTTCAAGATTCTGGACACCAGCGTGATCATCGATGGCCGCATCGCGGACATTGCGGAAACTGGTTTTATCGACGGAGCCGTCGTGATTCCACAGTTTGTTCTGCGCGAGTTGCAACAAGTGGCCGACTCCGCCGACGGTTTGAAGCGCAATCGCGGACGCCGCGGCCTGGATATTCTGCAGCGCATTCAGAAAATGCCGCAGCTCACCGTGCAAATCGTAGAAGACGATTTCCCCAATGTCCGCGAAGTGGACATGAAGTTAATTGAGTTGGCGAAACTCTACAACTGCAAGATCATGACCAATGACTTCAACCTGAATAAGGTAGCGCAGGTGCGCGGCGTGGAGGTCCTCAACATCAACGAACTGGCGAACGCCTTGAAGCCCCTGGTTCTGCCGGGCGAAGTGATGCGCGTCTTCATCCTGAAAGAAGGCAAGGAATCCACGCAGGGTGTCGCCTATTTGGATGACGGAACCATGGTGGTAGTCGATAACGCCCGCAAATTGATTTCGAAAACGATCGACGTCACGGTGACCAGCGTGCTGCAGACCACGGCCGGCAAGATGATTTTCGGCCGCTTCGATGAACGCATGCACGTGATTCACGAACGGGAGCGCTTGGAACGCTCCTCTCGGGAAGCAGCGCCGGCCGCGGGCGGCGTGGCATAATCGAACGCGGTGGCGCGCGATCCGGGGGGTACCGGCGCTCCACCACAGCCAGGCTTAAGCCTTCGATCCTCGAAATCGTTACAATCGTTATTCCCCATGAACGTTTCTGTTATTATTCCCGCCGCTGGCCTGGGCACCCGTATGGGCCGCGAAAAATCGGGCGTCAGCCGCAAGCAATTCATGCTGCTGGACGGCGCACCGATTCTGATCCACACCATCCGCAAATTCCTGCTCTGCCCCTCGGTTCGGGAAATTGTGATTTGCCTGCGCGCGGAGGATCTGGAATGGGCGCGCGCCCTGGTTCATCAGGAACATGCTTCGAAACCCATTCGGTTCGTGGAAGGCGGAGACAGCCGTCAGGAATCCGTTCGCAACGGCCTGGCGAGCCTGTCGCCTGAGGTGGAGCTTGTAGCGGTGCACGACGCCGTGCGGCCGTTCATCAGTCCCGAGATTGTCGAGAAGGTGATTGCCGAAGCGGCCCGGTCGGGAGCCGCGATTGTAGGCATCGTGCCCGTGGACACCGTGAAGCAGATTCACCGGAAAGACAAGATCAAGTCCACGTTGCCGCGCGAACATCTGGTGCTGGCGCAAACGCCCCAGGTCTTCCGGCGGGACCTTCTGCAGGAAGCGTTCGATACGGCCCGCGCCGACAATTTCACGGGCACGGACGAGGCCAGTCTGGTGGAGCGCCTGGAAAAGATCGACGTGAGCGTGGTGCAAGGCAGTGACCGTAACATCAAAATCACCAAGCCTACCGACATGGAACTGGCGCATCTCTTTCTGGCGGAAGAACGCGACGGAGAGTCTGCCTGAAGATGGAGATCCGCACAGGTCTAGGCTGGGACACGCACCGGCTCGGGTGGGGCGCGGACCTGATCCTCGGCGGCGTTCGCATCCCCAGCGACCGCGGCCAGCTAGGTCATTCCGATGCCGACGTCCTATCGCATGCCATCACCGATGCGCTTTTGGGTGCGGCCGCGCTAGGTGATATCGGGATGTTGTTCCCGGATACGGACCCGCAATGGAAAGGCGCGGATAGCGCGGTTTTTCTCGCGGAGGCCGTGCGGCGGGTGCGGGCGGAAGGCTACACAATTTCGAATGTCGATTCGACAGTGATTCTTGAAAAACCCAAGTTGAAGGATTACCGGCAGACAATTCGGGAATCCCTGGCGCGCACCTTGGATATCGAACTCGCGCGTGTATCCGTCAAATTCAAAACCGCTGAGGGCGTGGGCCCGGTGGGCGAGCTTCGTTCTTCGGAAGCCCAAGCCATCGTCACACTTGTAAAATAAGTTTCCCGGTGGTCTTGCGACCTTCGATATCGCGGTGCGACTGCGCCGCTTCCGCCATCGGATAGATTTTGTCGATGCGGATCTTCAGCTTGCCGGATTCAATCCACGCGAACATTTCCCGCGCACGCCATTCCAGGTCCTCGCGCTTGGCGATGTAAGTGAACAAGGTGGGACGCGTCAGATAGAGGGATCCCTTGCTGCTCAATAACAGAGGGTCCACCGGCGGCGCCGGACCACTGGCTTGCCCAAAGGACACCATCAGTCCGCACGGCTTCAGGCAGTCCAGGCCCTTGAGAAAAGTGGACTCGCCCACCGAGTCGTACACCACATCCACGCCTTTGCCATCCGTCAGCCGTTTCACTTCAGCGGCGAAATCCTGAGTGTTGTAGAGAATTGCGTCGCTGGCGCCGTCGCTGAGCGTGATCTTAGCCTTCTCTTCCGATCCTACAGTCGCAATCACACGTGCCCCCGCCATGGCGGCCAGTTGCACGATCAGCCGTCCCGCGCCGCCCGCCGCCGCATGCACCAGAGCGGTGTGTCCGGGTTTCAAGACGTACGTCGAATGGGTTAGATAGTGGGCCGTCATGCCCTGCAGCATGGATGCCGCCGCGGTGATCAGGTCAATGGCTGCTGGAACCGCCACCAATTGCGCTGCCGGTACCGAGTGATACTCCGCGTAGGAGCCGCGCGCCAAGGTGTACGCCACGCGGTCGCCCGGCTTGAAAGCGGTCACGCCTTCGCCGGTTTGCTCCACGATCCCGGCCGCCTCGGAGCCTAGAATCGCCGGCAACGGAAGCTTGTACAAACCGCTGCGATGATACGTGTCGATAAAATTCACACCGGAATAAGCGATCTTGACCAGCACTTCTCCTGCAGCCGGCGTCGGCGTCGGTCTTTCACCATAGGTGAGCGCCGCGGGACCACCCGGCTGATCGATATAGACAGCTTTCATATCCGCAATCTCCTTCTAAAATGTACCGCTCCAGCATAGGCCAGCAAGAACGCGAAGGTCACTGGAAGGAATGCCAAGCGCGCCAGCGCAGGAGCCGCGGCCGCGCCCGTTAAGCCCGCCCGTTCCAGGGCGAAATTCCAGACCACGCCGAAGTGGCTCCAATCCAGCCAGAAGAAATCCGCATTCTCATTGACCACGAAAACCTTCACCGGCATTTTCCACGACAGCCACCACTTCCACTTGGTCATGATCGGTTCCGCCGTGCACAGAACCCCGGCCAGTTCATACTCGCGAGCATTTAAATCCGCAAGCAGTTGGTCGCGTCCCGCGGGACCGCCATACTCATTCACGTTGAAGACGCGTCCCGCGAACCCCTCGGGTTCGCCCACATAGCAAGTCACCAGGTCGATTTCCAGTTCCGCTCCAAAGACTCCCTTGAGCGGCGGAAGCAGCCGCTCGATCACACTGCGCGACCCGCTTTCGACCAACAGAATGCGGCGCGTAGGAGGAATCTTCCGGCTGAAAAAGTGGCGCAAACCGTTATTGTAGCCGCTACGGCATGATTCCAGCCGCAAGCCATGGGACAATAGGAATTCACCCCTCTGTGGCACTCCTTTTAAGTACGCAATCCATTTCCAAGACCTATGGCGCGGCGCCGCTGTTTCAGAACATCGCGCTGAATCTCTATGAAGGCGATCGCCTGGGTCTGATCGGGCCCAACGGTTCGGGAAAATCAACGCTCCTCGAAATCCTGGCAGGACGGCGCGATCCCGATACCGGTGAGGTCGTCCTGCGCAAAGGAACACGCTTGGCGTACGTCGCGCAGGACTCGCACTTCGCCAAGGGCGACACGGTTCGCGGCGTGCTGCAGCGTGCGATGGAACGCAGCAAGGTTCCCGCAGATGAACGCCTCGCCCGTGAAGCCGAAGCTCTAGGCCGCACCGGTTTCCCCAATTTCGACGCGGATGCCGGAACGTTATCCGGAGGCTGGCGCAAACGCCTGGCCATCGCCGAAGCACTGGTGCAGAATCCCGCGATTCTGCTGCTCGACGAGCCCACCAATCACCTGGATCTGAATGGCATCGCCTGGCTGGAGAACCTGCTCATCAACGCCGCTTTCGCGTGCGTCACCGTGAGCCACGATCGATATTTTCTCGAAAATGTCCCCACTACGGTGGCGGAATTGAATCGAGCCTACCCGGAACAACTGTTCCAGGTGGCCGGCAATTACAGCGTGTTCCTCGAAAAGAAAGCCGAGTATTTGCACGCGCAAGCCAAACACCAGGACGCACTCGAAAACCGTGTGCGAACGGAGATTGCATGGCTGCGCCGCGGCCCGAAAGCGCGGTCCACTAAAGCCAAGGCTCGCATCGACACCGCCAACCAGATGATTTCGGAACTGGCCGATTCGAAGTCCCGCAGCCGCACCGAATCGAACGATTTCGATTTCGTAGCTACGGGGCGCAAAACCAAGCGCCTGGTCCATCTGGAAGGCGTCGCGCACGGATTCAACGAAGCCAACCTGTTCCAGGATCTCGATTTCACATTGGCGGCCGGCACGCGCGTGGGCTTGGTGGGAGCCAACGGCAGCGGCAAAACGACGCTGCTGAAGATCTTGCTGGGCGAACTGCTGCCCAGGGCGGGCACCGTCGAGCGAGCCGAAGGCCTGCGCGTCGTCCACTTTAACCAGATCCGGCAAATTGATCCTAACCTGACTCTGCGTCGCGCTCTGGCGCCCGACAGCGACTCCGTGATTTTCCGCGATCGTGTCATCCATGTGGCCTCCTGGGCCGCACGCTTTCTTTTTACCAGCGAACAGCTGAACCAGCCCGTTTCCCGTTTATCCGGCGGGGAACGCGCGCGCGTGTTAATCGCGAACCTCATGCTGGACCCGGCCGACGTACTTCTTTTAGACGAGCCCACCAACGATTTGGACATCCCCACGCTGGAGATTCTGGAAGAGAGCCTGCTGGATTTTCCGGGTGCTCTGATTCTGGTAACCCATGATCGTTATCTTCTCGATCGCGTGTCGACAGTCGTGCTGGGCCTCGACGGGCGCGGTGGCGTGGAGCGGTTCGCGGATTATTCGCAATGGGAAGCCTGGCAGGCTGAAAAAGAAAAGGCCGATTCCAAGGCTCCGGCGGCAGCAGCGGCGCCCAAAACTCAAAATACTTCCGGCAAGAAGAAGCTCTCCTATGCCGAGGCCCGCGAGTACGACGCCATGGAAACGAAGGTCGCTGCCGCCGAAGAGGTACTGGATTCCAAACGCGTCGCCGTGCAGGCACCCGAAATTAACAAGGATGGACGGCTGCTGGAACAAGCCTTCCGCGAGATGGAAGCCTCGCAAGCGGCCGTCGATAAACTCTACGAGCGCTGGGCGGAACTGGAATCCAAGTCGAATTAGCGAAACGGATTCTTGATGGTGAGGGATCCGAAGTGCTGATTATGCTGCAGGTCTTCCGTCCATAAGATCGAACATTCCAACGCCAGGGCGCTGGTTACGATCAGTGCATCAAACCATGAGAGCTTGTGGCGCCGCTGTAGACGGATCGCTTCCAAGAGGCTCGCGTGGTTCGGGCTATGCGTTTTCCAATGGCGCAGACTTTCGATGACGTCTTCGCCTTCCTGGCTCGATAACTTCAACTTGCGGGTTCCCGTCGAATAAAACTCCATCAGCACCTGGGTACTGACGGCCCCGCCGCCTTTCTCGATCAGCCGCTCCAGCAGCTTGCTGGATACCCGCTGCTTTTCGCTCGCTTCCTTTTCGTGGGCATATAACAGGATGTTCGTGTCCACGAACTCGAAGGTCATGGCTTGTCCCGCATGTGGGCCCAACTTTCCTCACGGGTGGGAAGTTTCTCCCCCGTACCGCGGTCGATGGGGTTGCGAATTCGTTCCAGAAACCGTTGCTTTGCCTTCTCGTGCGCGTCTTCGTCGTTGACGCCGATCAGCTGCGTGATGGCCTGCGCCGCAAGGCTGGTCATGGATTGGTTGCGTTCTGCCGCATACACCCTGAACCGGCGCAGCAGAGCCCCCGGCAAGCTGAGAGTCACGTTTTGACGCGCAGGTTTAGGTGAGGCAGTTTTCACATAAATGAGTGTATCACGTGTTTACGTGACACACGAACATCCGCCCGCGCGCTATAATCCTTGCTCAGTGCAACTCACCTTTGCCGATTGGGCCGTCGTCGCTCTCTATTTCGCGTTCATGCTGGGCATCGGACTCTATTACAAATCCCGCGCCGCCGCCAGCTTCGAAGAATACTTCCTTTCCGGCCGCAATGTGCCGTGGTGGCTGGCGGGCACCTCCATGGTTGCAACCACCTTCGCCGCCGACACACCCCTGGCGGTGACCGGCATGGTGGCTGCCAATGGCATCGCCGGCAATTGGCTGTGGTGGTGCTTCGTCGCCAGCGGCATGCTTACCGTATTCTTCTACGCGCGCCTGTGGCGTCGATCGGGTGTCTCCACTGACATCGAGTTCGCTGAAATCCGCTACTCCGGCCGCCCCGCTGCGTTCCTGCGCGGTTTCCGCGCCTTGTATCTGGGCATTCCGATCAACTGCATCATCCTCGGCTGGGTCAACAAAGCGATGGTTGACATCCTGTCGCTGATCCTGGGAGTCAGCGAGCTCAACGCCCTATTTATCGTCATCGGAATGATCGCGGTCACAAGCTTCATATCCACACTGTCCGGATTATGGGGAGTCCTTGTAACGGACCTCATCCAATTCGTACTCAAGATGGGAATGGTGATCGTGTTGGCCGTCTATGCAGTCCAAGCTGTCGGTGGAATCAGCCAGATGAAGATCAAGCTGGCCGCCGTGGATGCCGCGCGTGGCGGCACCGGATCGGTGCTCAACTTCGTCCCCGACCTGGATTCGCAGTGGATGCCGCTGATCGCGTTCATGGTTTACATTTCCCTAAACTGGTGGGCCACCTGGTATCCCGGCGCGGAACCCGGCGGCGGAGGCTACATCGCCCAACGCATGCTTAGCGCGCGCGACGAGAAACATTCCTTGCTGGCGACTCTGTGGTTCAATGTGGCGCACTACGCCGTTCGTCCCTGGCCGTGGATCCTGGTGGCGCTGGTATCGCTGATCATGTTCCCTGGCTTGGAACGCCCCGAAACCGGCTACATTCGCGTCATGATCGCCACCTTGCCGCCCTCCCTGCGCGGACTGATGGTAGCCGGCTTCGCTGCCGCCTATATGTCCACCATCGCCACGCAGCTCAACTGGGGAGCCAGCTATCTGGTCAATGATTTCTATCGCCGCTTCCTCCGCCCCAGCGAAAGTCCCCGGCATTATGTGAATGCCTCTAAGGTTTCCACCATCCTGCTGACGATCATTTCCGCAGTGGTGACCTTCTATCTGGATTCCATCGCGGGCGCCTGGAAGTATCTTCTCGTCACCGGCGCGGGCACTGGCGGCGTGCTGCTGTTGCGCTGGTACTGGTGGCGCATCAATGCGTGGAGCGAGGTCTCGTCCATGGCCGTGGCGCTGGTGGTCTCGCTCACCTTGCAAATTGGCTTCGGCTACAACAGCGACAGGCCCGCGGACTTCGCCTGGTTGATGATCATCACGGTTGCCACCACCACCGTGGCATGGCTCAGCGTGACGTTCCTGACCCAACCTGAGCGCCAGGACGTCCTGGTCGCCTTCTATCGCCGGACCCGCCCTTCGCGCTTCGGCTGGGCGCCGATTGCCGCCCTCGCGCCGGATGTAAAACCTGCCGCCGACGGCCTCTCCAACCTCGCGTGCTGGATCGGCGGCTGTATGCTGGTCTATGGAACTCTATTTGGGACTGGCAAATTGATTCTTCAGGAAACCACCCAAGGCTTAGGCCTGCTCGCCATCGGAGCCGTGGGACTTGCCATCATCTATCGGGATCTGTCAAAAAGAGGTTGGGGAGCAGTAGTTGAGTAAAACATTTCTTTTCCTGATGTCCTGCATGTGCCTTTACGCAGGCCCAGTCGACTTCGGCAAATCCGAACTCCAAACCGCCCTTGGCGCGCGCGGCATGGTCATGAGTATCGAGACCGAAATCAATCTCGACCAACCGGAGACGTATCGCATCGCCGTCGTCAAAGGCGCTAGCGTGCGTGTTAGCGGAGGCGATCTACGCGGCTTGATGTACGGCTTGATTGAAGCGTCCGAACAGATCCGTAACGAAGGCAAGTTCACCGCCAAATCCGCGCAGCCAGGGTTGTCGCATCGCGGCGTCCGTCTGGCCGCATCCGACGCCGATCTGGCGCAGCCCGCCTTCTATTCCACGGACCGTTGGCTGGCCTTTTACCAGATGCTGGCGCGCAATCGCGTGAATCGTTTCACGCTGGTGCTGCCTTCGGAACGCATGGAGCTGGACCGTATCCGCTTTCTCTCCCGCACGGCCAACGAATTCGGTGTGGATTTCGTTTTGGGTGTCCGCCCTCCCTTGGGCAACCGCTCCCTCTATGCACAACTTCGGAAAGTTCTGGATGAATGCGTGCTGGTGCGAGGCATCGAAGTGCAGATCGGCCGCGAGCCCGTCGAATTCTTTCGCACGGTAGTTTTCCCCGCACTCCAGGAAAGCGGCCGACGCGTCGCGCTGGACCTGCACGGAGCCGAAACCAGGCCCGATGTCATTCGCGCCGCCAAGGCTATGGGACTGGTGCTGGACGTGACCGGCCGAGCGTCCAGTGCCCCGGCCGATTTTAAATCCCTCGATTTCCACGCGCTTATCGCAGCCGATGCCGCGGTCCCCGAAGCCGATCCGGTCCGCACGCGCTTGACCTCCATTGCCAACACCGGCGCCGCCGGTTTTGAGATCGATTTGCCCGGACCCAATATCGAAAACTACGAGCGAACCTACTGGGCCTGGGGCCGCCTGGGCTACGATCATCTCAGTCCTACGCTGGGCGTCGGTTCGCCACCTGCAAAGGCCAACAAAAAATAGGAGTTCCCATGAAAGCCGTTGGAGTTTTCCCCGTCGAGCGACGATACGAAGTAATCGATCACCCCGAACCCGCCATCGGCAACGGAGCCGCGGGAGCTCAGCAGGTTAAGCTTCGCATTCTGGAAGTAGGCATCTGCGGCACCGACAAAGAAATCGTCGCGTTCGAATACGGCAATCCTCCGGAAGGCTCCCACTACTTGATCCTGGGTCACGAGTCGCTCGGGGAAGTAGTCGAAGTAGGCTCGGGCGTCACCAATCTGAAGCCCGGCGATCTCGCGGTGCCCACCGTTCGCCGTCCTTGCAGCGTCGCCAGCTGCATCGCTTGCCGCAACGGCCGCCAGGATTTCTGCTTCACCGGCGGCTTCACGGAGCGCGGCATCAACGGTAAACACGGCTTCATGGCGGAGTACGTGGTCGAAGACGCAATGAACATCAATCCCGTCCCGCGCGGCATCCGCGATGTGGCCGTTCTGGTGGAGCCCCTGACCATCGCCGAGAAAGGCATGGCCCAGTTGTGGACCGTCCAGCAGCGCCTTCCGTGGACCCAAAACGAACCCGGCCAACCCCGTGGGCACGGCCTAAGAGCCGTGGTGCTGGGCGGCGGACCGGTCGGACTGTTGGGCGCGATGAAGCTGATACTCGAAGGTTTCGACACCTACATCTATTCGCTTTCGCCCCCCGGCAGCGACCTGCCCGGCATGGCCGCCGGTTTCGGAGCCAAGTTCGTTCCGGCGGAAACGACGTCTGTGGCGCAACTGGCCGAATTGGTGGGCAACGTCGACGTGGTCTATGAGGCCACCGGCGTCTCCAGCTTGTCCTACGAAGTGATGAAATATCTAGGCACCAACGGCGCCTTCATTTTCACCGGCGTCCCCGCGCTGAAAGGTCCGAAGTCCATCGACGCCGATCTGATCATGCGCAACATCACGCTTAAAAATCAGGTCATCATCGGCACCGTGAACGCCAACAAACAAGCCTTCGCCGACGCGATCTCGGATCTCGGCCAGTTCCACCAGCGCTGGCCCAACGCGGTGGGCTCGCTCATCACCGCCCGTTTCCCCATCGACGACGTAAAAGAACCCCTCTCCGGCAAAGTGGGCGGCATCAAAAGCATTCTGACCGTAGCCGCAGTGGCGTAGGCGACCCCACAACAAATTTCTCCTCAACGAATCCGCTCTCCCGCGCGTAGTACATATGAAAGTTATGCACGCGGGAGACCTGGTTCTGACGTCCGTCCCTTCCGATTCCCTTGAAGACCGGCCCGATTTCGACACCTTGGTCGCGGCCCATCAACAACGGGTGATCCGGACCGCCTATCGCCTGTTGGGCCGCATGGAAGACGCCCAGGATGCCGCGCAGGAAGTATTCATCCGCCTCCTGAAGCACCAAACGAAGATTCAGGGCGACGCCCAATCCTGGCTCTACCGCGTAACCGTGAACGTCTGCAACGACCAGTACCGAAGACGCGTGTTCATAGTCGACGCGCCGACTCTGGAACACACCGATCCCGCCCCCAGCCCGGAACGGGCCTTGGAAATCAGCGAACGAAAGAGTCTACTGATGGCCGGCTTGGCCACGTTGCCCGAGCGGGAACGAGCCTGTGTGGTCTTGCGAGATGTAGAAGGGTTGACGACTCGCGAGGTTGCCGAGATCCTCGGTGTAGAAGAAGTAACCGTGCGCAGTCAGATTTCGACGGCTCGCATGAAGTTAGCGAAATATGTGAGGAATCCCTCGTCGCAAAGGGCGCGGCGAGAACCGTGTGAATCATGAGAAAGGACGGCGCCGCGCTCCGTTTTGCGGCGAATGTTTAAAATGACTTGTTCAGCATGCCAGCTTCAGATTTTTGACGGCGAACTGAACCGCGACGCGGTTGTACATCTGACCGCGTGCGAAGACTGCCGAGCCATCGACCGCGAGGTCCGCCTGAATGCCGCCGCGTTGTCCGCCATGAGAGATGACGTAATGCCCGTCCAAACCGTGCAGCGTGGCCGTAGATGGCTGCCATGGGTTGCCGCCGCTGCTGCTGCCGCTGTGATCTTGTCGTTCGGTCTGCGCCATCAAAGCGCAGTTCCCGCTCCCACCGCGCCGCTGGAGGCCACGTCGATTAAACCCGCGCCCGCCGCTCCGCTGCCCCCGATTCCTGATTCGCCCCGGCCAGTCCGCTCCCGGCCCAGGCCGCAGCCAGTGCTCGCCAAGCCCACACTGCCTGAGCCTTCCGAACCTTTAATGGTGAAGTTTCTGGTCGACGATCCGGACATTGTCATTTACTGGCTGATTGAACCCAAAGGAGAACAAGCAATATGAAAAACGTGATCGTTCTGCTGGCTGCCTTCGCCGCCACGGCGTTAGCGCAGACGCCGGCGCCCGCTCCCCTCAATGCCAACGAAGTCGTCCGCGTTGTCGAGGTAAAGCAAGGCGAAGCCAATGACATCTACTACACCCTGCAACGCGTCTTCCCCGGAGTGAGCGTCAACGGCCGCATGCTGATCGTGCGCGGCCCCGAATCCGTAGTGGGCACCATCGAAGAAGCCATCAAGAAGCTGGATGTTCCCCCGGCGCCGAAGCCCGAAGCGCGTGCGGCCGCCAACGTGGAGCTTACGGTCTATCTCCTCTACGGGTCGTCGCAGGAGGACAACGCGGCCAAGGTTCCTGCCGAACTGGACGCCACCGTTCGCAAGATGCGAGCGTTGTTTCCTTACAAGAGCTACCGCGTATTAGATACCCAGATCATGCGTTCGCGCGATGGACAACAAACGGCAGCGTCGGGCAACCTGCCAGGGGGAAGGTCCTCGTTTAGCTTCCGGTTTCTCCCCCGAGTCAGTGCCGGTCCTGCGCCCCGCACAGTTCGAGTGGAGCGCCTGGGCCTATCTGTGCGATTGGCCGACAAGAACACCGGTCAAGAGACAGGTCAGGCCAGCATTGAAACCGATATTGACGCCCGCGAAGGGCAGACGGTAGTGGTTGGCAAAGCCAACGTAACCGGAACCGACGACGCCATCTTCCTGGTCGTGACACCGACCGTCATTCAATAGTTCCCGGAACTTCCCTCCGCCCGGCAGTGTCCAATCCCGTGAAAGGATGCTGCCGGGCATGGCTTTTTCAACTTCGAACCAACCCACCATCAACGTAACGCCCCTGATCGATGTCCTGCTGGTTCTGCTCATCATTTTCATGGTTGTGGTCAATACGGATTCCGTCGGTCTCGACGCGAAGGTCCCTCAACCACCCAAAGACAACGCAGTCGCCCCAGTGAATCTGCAAGACATCATCGTGATCGTTCGCGGCGATCAAACCGTCGAATTGAACCAGCAGCCCATCGCCTTTGCCGATCTGGAGGCCCGCTTCAAAGACATATTCCGCACTCGCGGCAATCACGTCGTATTCGTCGGCGCCGCGGGCGACCTCGACTTCGAACCCGTGATGCAAGTGATGGATCTGGCGCGCGGCGCCGGCTTAGACCAGATCGCGCTGCTGCCTTACAAGTAAACTAACCGGCGAACTTATAGCCCATGCCACGCACGGTCAAAAAATATTCCGGAAAGCGCGGATTCTCTTCCAGCTTCCGCCGCAGCCACGCCATGTGCACGTCCACAGTGCGGGTCTCCGGCAACGCGTTGTAGCCCCACACTTCCTGCAATAACGTCTCGCGAGAAATAATTTCGCCCTTGCGATCAATCAAGTATTTCACCAATTGAAATTCCCGCGCCGACAGAGTCACGCGTTTGCCCGCTCGCAGGGCTTCGCCTCGCCGGAAATCCACTTTCACGGAGCCGAATTCATACACCGGATGATCCGAGGCCACCCGCGGCTCCGCCCTCCGCAGCAGCGCGCTCACGCGAGCCACCAGTTCCATCATGTCGAACGGTTTTGTAAGATAATCGTCCGCGCCCAACTGCAAGCCCACCACTTTATCCACAACCTGCCCGCGCGCGGTCAGCATCAGGATCGGCATATGTTTGCCGCTCTCGCGAATCCCCCGGCATACATCCAGGCCATTTTTACGCGGCAGCATCACGTCCAGGATGACTAAATCGTAGGGCCCATGCAGAGCCTTTTCGAGACCCATAACCCCATCGGTAGCCTCATCCACGTCGTGCCCCTCGGCACGCAAGCGATCGGAGAGCGTCATCACCAGCCCCGGCTCGTCCTCTACCAATAAGATTCGATGTCCCATGCTTACGCCTTCACTGCCGGCAGCAATATCCGAAACGTGGTGCCGTGCCCCGCCCTGCTGGTGACATCCACTGTGCCCCCATGCGCCTCGACAATTTTCTTCACCAGGCTCAACCCCAGGCCCGAACCTTGCACTTGCTCTTCACGAGCCTTTTTGCCGCGGTAAAATGGCTCGAAAATATGCGCCTCATCGGCGGGATCGATCCCCGGCCCGCTATCTTCTACGGAAATCTCCACTCGATCGTTCGCCGAAGCACGCGCGCGCACTCGCACAGCCGCTCCCGCTCCGTGCTTAGCGGCGTTCTGCAGAAGATTGCGCAAGCAGTGCGCGAGCGCCGCCTGATCCCCGTCGATGGCCGGCAGATTTTCGGGGATCTCACTCTGCACGTCGGAACCAGAGGCCGCGAATTCCGGCTCGCAATCCAGAATCGCGCCCTCCAGCAGATCCTCTACGTCCACCGGCGCACGTTGCACGTCCCCGTGTTCCGACGACAGACCCGCGAACCGCAGGACCTGTTCCACCATGCTGGACAATCTTCGGCTTTGATCGCGAATCACGCCGCCGTAACGGCGCGTCTGCTGCTCCCCGCTGGTCACGCCATCCGCCAGGTTCTGGCTGGCTGACAGGATGACAGCCAGAGGGGTACGTAACTCATGCGTGACGCCGGCCACGAATTCCATTTGTTGGCGCGCCAGTCCGCTGGCCCGTTGCGAGGACCACATCAGTATCGCCACGCTGACGCCCATCAGCAACAAAATGCCGAAACTGACCGCCATGTTGCGCAGACGGTAGCCCTCCACCATTTCCGCCATCGATCCGGATTTGTAAGCGGCCAACACGCGCCAATTGCTGTCGTCCCCCTGACCGAACCCACCGCGTATTCCGAAGTCAGGTCCCCGGCCGCCACCCTGCGGACCTTTGTCCCCATCCGGACCCTTGAATCGATCCGCTCCGGGCCCCTTCCCATCGGGTCTGCCGCCGCCGCCCCGTCCAAAAGGCGTGATGCGCAGGGCCAATAGAGTCCCGCTTCCCCCTCGTTCCGCGGACACGATCGGCGATTCGCCTTCGGTGCGAAACACCACTCCGTCGTCACCGGATTGACTGCGGATCTCGATTTGAAAAATCGTGCCGAAGTTTCGAGCCACCAGCTCCGGTAACCACGTTTTCCGGATGTAGTCGAGGTTCAGCTCCAAAATCAGATATCCCCCGGCCTGGTCCAGTCCGGGTTGTGGCCGGGTGCGCGGAATGGCAAAAGCAGGAACGCTGCTATCGACAACAATCGGCGGCCGCCGTCCAACATTGTTAACGCGGGCGGCGAGGCGTTGCAAATTCGGCGGCAAATCCGCCGCATCCGCCATCCACACCTGCTTCAGAATTTGCGGATGTTTGGATGCGCCCCTCCACAATTCCACCCGGCCTTCAACGACGGCGGCGTCCACCTGCGCCGTGGAGGCAGTCCCGCCCACCACGATCTGAATCAGCCGCTCCAACTCTCCGTTGAAGTCTTCCGTAAAGCGCGCTACGGAATTTCGCAGGGCCGCTTGCAACCGTCCTGCATCCGCCTCGCCTACCTGAGCGATCCATCGGTATTGCAAGACCGCCAGCGTGATCATGGTCGCGAATAACACCGTGCCGATCCCTACATCGCGTCTGCTCCACTTGGTCATTCTGGTGTCCCGCCACCCGCAGTATACCGGGAACCCCGTGCTACGGGAACCCTTGTGTTAAGAATGTAAACCCTCTTTTTTCAAACTCTTAATCAACATGTGCGGGCTCGCGTGCGCATACTGTGTGCGTGAGGGACACCCATGCAGGTGTTCCCGAAAGAGACGACCGAAGGAGACAAATTCAGATGAAACTAGCAGCACTAATGTTAACCGCGGGAGCCATGATTGCTTTCGCGCAGCCGCCCATTGGCGGACCCGCCAATGGTGGACCTGGAAGACGCGGTGGGTTCGGACCGCCACCGGCTGCATTTGACGCGGTGGCCGGAATGCCTGCAACCGGTACCGCCACCAATCCCGGCCTGGACGCTGTGAAGACGTACCTGGAATTGACGGACACGCAAATCACCGGCTTCCAGGCTGTTCGCCAGACTGCCGCAACCTCCGCCACGCCGATCCAGACGCAGTTGCAGACCAAGCTGCAGGCGCTCCGCACCGCCTTGGGCCAAACCCCCGTCGACACGGCCTCGGTCACTTCATTGCAAACCGAGATCGCTGCTCTGCGCACACAACTCGAAAACGTTCAGACCAATGCCCGCACCCAGATGATTGCTCTGTTGAGCGCCGCCCAAAAGTTAAAGCTGGCGTCCTTAGAAGCGGCCGCAGCGCTACGAGACGAAATTCAAGGCGCCGCAGGCATCGGCTTGTTGGCAGCCCCTGCCGGCGGCGGACGCGGCGGCTTCGGCCCGCGCTAAACGATCTTCCCGCAGCACGCCGGCTTCTCCAAGAAACCGGTCCTCGGAGCCGCCTGAACAACCCCTCAGACGGCTCCATTTTTGTTGGACTATGCCCTCCTGTAACTTCGTCCCTTCCCCTATGGAGCCAGTGATATACTTGATCGGTGCTCCGGCCGGATCCGGGGTGAAGTTCGCAAGGGGAGGTGCGTATGTTTAAGAAATTAATGGGTGTTGCGGCGCTGGCGACACTAGCTCTGGTGTGGGTGGTTTCGGCGCAAAGTCCGGTCCAAAAAGTCATCGATGACTCCATGAAAGCGATGGGGGTCTCCGACGTCAAGACTTTGACGATCTGGGGTGAAGGCGGAGACGGCGCAATAGGCCAGGCCAGAATTTCCGCGGGTGATTATTGGCGGTGGTATGCCAACATCTACTTCTCCCGCGGCTACGACTTCGACGCAAAAGCCTTCCGCACCAAACGCATGCGGGGTGAGGGCAGCAATCCTCCGGGCGGCGGGAATGGAACCACGACACCCGCTCCATTCGCGGCTCAAGATCAGATCACGCAGGCCACGGCCTTCAACGCCCAAGTAGAAATGGCGATGACACCCATCGGATTCTTGAAAATGGCGCAAGCGAACAACGCCAAAATGACTACGAAAGTTGACAAGGCCAAGAAATGGACCGTGCTCAGCTATTCTTTGACGGGAGGCGCAGGCCAAGCCACTTACGTAACCACCGTCAACGGCTACATTGACGCGCAGAACCTGGTCCAAAAAGTGGACGTGATGATCAACCAGGACTTCCTGGGTGACATTAAGTGGGAAGCGGCATTTACCGATTGGAGGGATTTTGGCGGCGTAAAGTTCCCCGGTAAGATTGTCCAGCGGCAATGGCAGCCGAAGTTCTTCGAACTGGCTGTTTCCAACGTGCGCGTGAACGATCCAGTGGATCTTACTCCCCCGGCCGCGGCGGCCGGCAAAGGTGGACCTGGTGGCGGTAAAGGTGCTCCCGGTGGTGCTCCGGGCGGGCCCGGTGGCGGAAAAGGTGCACCCGGCGGCGCACCTGGAGGACCCGGCGGACCTGGTGCCGCGAAGGGCGCTCCGCCTGCGATTGAAAGCGAGGACTTGGGCGGAGGTTTCTGGCTGGTCACCGGTGGTTATGGCGCCATCGTCGCGGACTTCAAGGACTACATCATGTTGATCGAGGGTCCCTCGAGCGACGAGCGTATGGAGCAGATTATTAGCGAAGCCAAGCGGCTTGTGCCCAATAAGCCCATCCGCGCGGTGATCAATACGCACTTCCACTTCGATCACACCGGCGGCCTGCGCGCTGCTGTGGCCTCGGGAATCACCATCGTCACGCATCAGGCCAATAAAGGCTTGTATGAGAAGGTGATGGCGAATTCACATGCCCTGGTCCCCGACAAACTCGAAAAGACGACGCCGCGGCCCAGAGCCAAAGTGGAGTACGTCGGTGACAAAGCCGTATTCACCGACGGTACTCACACCATCGAGACTTATCATGTGGAAGGCAGCACCCACAACGACGGCATGCTGATGGTCTACCTGCCAGCCCACAAAATCCTTCTGAATGGCGACGAGTTTAACGTCGGCGCACAGCCCCCCACGGAGCCGTTGGCGGCTCCGAACGGCTACCAGGTCAACTTCCTGAACCAGATTGAGCGTCTCAAGCTCAACGTGGGCCGCCACATCCCGGTCCATCTACCGGGCGACAACCGTAAGGTTTCTCCGCAGGAACTACGCTATATGGCGGGTAAGCAGTAGCTGCCTACCACTAGCGCTGGGTTCGTTCCGTAATATTAAGGGCGGGGCTTCGGCTCCGCCTTTCTTCTTTCTTATGCCTATCGAGACCGAAATCAAGCTTCGTTTGGGTCCGGACATCCAGCCGGTACTGGAGCGGATCGCAAGCTTGGGTTATCAGCCAAGCGGGCCGCGCCAGCTGGAGTCTGACCAGTTGTACGACCTCGCCAACGGTGAACTTCGCGCCGACGGCAAGGTACTCCGGATTCGTACACGAGGAGAGCGCTCCACACTCACATATAAAGGACCGGCCGCGCGCCAGCCACACAAGAGCCGCGAGGAAATTGAACTCGACGTGAGCGATGGCGTTGCGTTCACTCTGGTCCTGGCGGCGCTCGGGTACCAGCCCACCTTCCGCTATGAGAAATACCGTACCACCTTCGCAAAGCCAGATGAGCCCGGGATTATCTTGCTGGACGAAACGCCCATGGGCACCTTCCTGGAGTTAGAAGGTCCGGCCGGTTGGATCGATAAGACAGCCTTGGGACTGGGTTTCGGGCCGCGAGATTATGTAACTGAGTCCTATGCGAGCCTCTATCGCGCGTTTCGCGAGAGCGATCCACAAGTAGTACCCTTCGACATGACGTTCTAGGTAGACATATATCCCTTAGACAAAACAACCTTAAGAGCCGCTAGTTCTATTGTTTCGCGGGAAATGCGATGGTATTCTTCCATTAGATTAAAAGGCTCTCAGCTCCCCCAGGGGCCGGGACATAAGATCGAATGCTAGAGACCGCCACAACAATACTCATCATCGCAGGCTCGGTACTGCTATTCGGGTATTGGTTCCGCTATACCTGCCTGTTGATCCTGAGCGCGAAGACGACTCGGGACTACGCGGGCGAGGTTGCCAGGGCGAACCAACTGAGCTTCCTGGAAGTGCAGGCGCAACTGCGAGCGGAAGGTTCTGCCGATTTATCGCGTCTGAATGCTTCCCTCGATCAGGACTATGCGCTAGTCACCTATCTAATTCAGCACGCCGCCGGAGGAAACGCGGAGTTTCGCGTGGAAGACCGGATGCTGCAGATGAATTACAAATTCACGCGGGTCTTGTTCAAGACCGTTGGAAAATTCTCGCCCGATGTGGCGCGCCATTCTCTGAACGAAATGTCCATGGTCATCTCACACTTCGCGAATGCGATGGGTGAACGGGCCACGGTCGGCGCGGGCGCGTAAGCTTTCCGCACGTCAATTAGCGAAGGCTGAAGTTCTCTCCCAAATACACGCGCCGGACTTCCGGATCATGACCCAGTTCGTCCGGCGTGCCGGATCGGAAGATCTTGCCGTCGTTGATGATGTAGGCGCGATCGGTCACAGCCAGCGTTTTCTCGACGCTGTGATCGGTGACTAAAATGCCGATCCCGGAATTCTTCAAGTCCAGGATAATGCGCTGCAGCTCCATCACTTGAATAGGATCGATGCCGGAGAAGGGCTCGTCCAACAGCAGAAAACTAGGCTCGATCACCAGGCTGCGCGCGATCTCCACACGCCGGCGTTCGCCGCCGGAGAGTACATAACCCTTGCTGTGGCGCACCTGCTCCAAGCCCAGCTGCGTGATCAGGCGATTCATGCGGTCCCTGCGGTCGCGGCGCGAAATGGGCAGCGTTTCCAGAATCGCCATCAGGTTGTCTTCCACGGTGAGCTTGCGGAAGACAGATGCTTCCTGCGGAAGGTAGCTAATGCCGCGCCGCGCGCGCTGATACATCGCCAGCGAGGTGATCTCTTCGTCGTCCAGCATCACCTTCCCGGAGTCCGGAAGAATCAGGCCGACGATGATGTAGAAGGAGGTGGTCTTGCCGGCGCCATTGGGGCCTAGAAGCCCGACGACTTCGCCCTGCTCCACGCGAATAGAGACGTTGTCCACGACTCTTCGCCCGCGATAAGCTTTGGCGATTTCCGCCGTTTGGAGAGTGCTCACAAGCCGTTATTTCTTTAGCGTTGTTTCAGCCGGACAACTGGCTTCGCCAGCCTCTAGCAGCCTATCATCGTTAGCCCACCAAATCAATTCGCGACCGGTGGTCTTGCCCTTAATGTTATCCACCAGTACGGGACAGCCACCGTTGAGGACCACTTTCTGATCCGCGGTGTAGTATTCCCCGTGTTCGGATGTGCCCGTGCGGACGCGCTTGGTTTTGCTATTGCCGCTCTTGTTGTTACTGGTCTGCGTTGTATTACTGACGATCTTCACGGCGCCATCCGCTACCGCTTTCTCGAGCGAAGACTCAGCATTGGAATCCAGGAGGAACGCGCGCAGCTCGCGCGAATCCACGGTGAGGGCTTGCCCTTGCCGCTCCAGGTGCACCCCGCCCTGATAATGCGCCAAGCGCGTTTCTTCGGTGTAGACCAGATCCGGCGCGCGCACCACTGTGAAGATCGCCGGACCAGCTTTGCTCTTGCTGTCCTTGGGTGTCTTGTCCGCAAATTGGGTTTCCACGTTGCCGTGAGCTTCCATGACGTGGCGTTCCTGGTCGATGTCGAGAACATCCGAGGTAACCCGGTTCGCGCCTTGCCACGCTTTCACCGCGCCTTCATAGTGGATCCGCTGATTGTTGTTGCTGGAGGTCATGCGCTTGGCGGTTGCCTGGCGCACGTCTTCATTCGAAAGCATCGCCGATGACTTGCCCTTCTTGGTCGGCTGACGAGTGCTGCTGACATTGCCGTCGGCCGCGAAGTCTCCGGATTTCTGATTCAAAGTGATGACATCGGCGGTTACCTTGGTGGTTGGATCTGAGGTGCTGGCCGCGCCATCCAGCGTAAGCAGCTCTTTCGACTGGTCGAAGATGGCTTTATTGGAATTGGCCCGCCGGTCGCCTTCTTCATAACGGAAGCGCGTGTTCTGCTCCATCCGCGTGAGCGTATTGCTCGCGTCGAAGAAGGCGAGGATTTCCTGGCTTTCCGTACGCATCAGGGGGCGGCCGGGGCGCTCCGTTTTCGTGACTACGTTGACGCTGCGGAAACGCTCGATACTATTGGCCGCACCGTAATTAATCCAGATACGGTCGCCGGTCAGATTGCGTTTGGCCTGCTCCGGCCGGTTGGGCAGGAAATCCAAGGTGCCGGGACCGTCGGTTTCGACGCGATCGATTTCCTCGCCGCCCGGACGCATGGCCAGGCGAATGACGTCGCTCCGCAGAACACGGGTTTCCGGAAGTGTTGCGCCGGGCCGGGCAACGGGTTCCGCGTTTACGGAACTGGCTCCGGTAGCCACCGCGCCGGTGAGCAGGCTGTCGTGATCCACTGGCTGGAAGTTTAAGTCGAGATGGTTGGAGTTGACTGTGGTTCGAGCCGTGCCCGTAGTGGAAACCAATTTCGCTTCCTTGTCCGCCTGTATCGCTCGCATGGTCATGTGTTCATCGAACTGCATATGCATGTCGAGCGCGGCGAATTCCACCTTGCGCCCCGGCGAATCCTGCGTTCCGTGTGCGGTTTTCGCGTTGGCTTGCTGGATGGCGCCATCCATTAAGATGACTTCCGTTGGTCCCGCCTCCATAGTGAGCGCCGCACGTTGCAGCTTGGCCCAGGGGTATAGCAAAACCTTGGATTCCTTCTCGAAATAGTAGGCTTGGCCGGCTTCAATATGCATCGGCTTAGCCTCAGGCGTCTTGCCTTTCCAATCCAGAATTACCTGGCTTTCCATGCGTAGCTCGCGCGTGGCGGGGTTGTAATGCGCGCCCACCGAAGATCCACCGCCGCGGTCGAATTCGAAGCTAACCGGCTGGGTGGTGGAGGCTTCCCCGGTTTCGCTGGAGAAATCCACGCCGCTGCTGTGGATTTTTAGCAGGCGTCCCGGCGCGGCGCCTTCCACTGGAACGGCCAACGTGATGACCACGTTGCCTTCGGAGAACAGCCGCCGGGTCTCTTCTTCGAACTGGGCCAAGTCACTGGTAACCAGATCGTACTCTTTGGCATTGCCGTGAAACAGCTTGAGTTCCACGCCTTCCAGTTGCGTGACCTTTCCGACGAGGCTCATTTTCGCCGCGCATATGGAGACCTGCGAATTGGACCCCTGGGCTTTTTCGTAACACCACTGCAGAGCGGTACCCTGCGTTCCGGCATCGAGCAATTTTGGGCGGTCCGGCTGATTGAGCGACAGCAGATCGCGTTGTTTGAGATATACGGTGGTGACGGTTCCGAGGATGAATAAAATGGCCACCGGCAGTAGCCATCGCACGCGCCGCATAGATATATCAATGTTACCGCGCGCCTGCTTGTTATAATGGCCGAACCCCCATGCCTTCCCCATCCCAAGCATTGGATCATGACGCTATCCGCAAGATTCTGCCCCATCGCTACCCGTTTTTGCTGGTGGATCGGATTCTGGAATTGGACGAGACACACATCGTCGGCATCAAGAATGTCACCGCCAACGAGCCTTTTTTCGTCGGGCACTTCCCGGATTTCCCGGTCATGCCTGGTGTGCTGATTATCGAAGCTATGGCGCAAGTGGCCGGCGTGCAGGTGCTGAGCACGATTCCGGACCGCGCCAGCAAGCTAGTACTGCTGGCCTCGGTCGAAGAAGCCAAATTCCGCAAGCCCGTGCGTCCTGGCGATCAGTTGGTGATCGAGATGACGCTCTTAAAGCGCAAGTCCGCATTGGCCAAAATGTCGGGTACGGCCAAGGTGGATGGCGTTGTGGTGGCCGAAGCCATCATGATGTGCGTGCTGCAGGACCGCCCGGCCAACTAATTCATGGCGACGCATCCAACGGCGATTGTCGACCCCGCGGCAGTGGTCGATTCCTCCGCTGAAATCGGGCCATTCTGCGTGATTGGCGGGGAAGTTTCGATTGGACCACGAACCCGTTTAATGGGACATATATTTCTCGACGGGCACGTAGACATCGGCGCGGACAATGTTTTCTTCCCGTATACGACACTAGGCGTGGCGCCGCAGGACCTCAAATACAAGGGCGAACGCTCACACACCCGCATCGGGAATCGGAATCAGATTCGCGAGTTCGTGACGATCCATCGCGGAACCGAGGGCGGTGGCATGCTGACTTCCATCGGCGATGATAATTTGCTGATGGCTTACACGCATGTGGCGCATGACACGCAGGTCGGTAATCATACCGTGATCGGGCATGGAGCCACGCTGGGCGGGCACGTCACGGTGGGCGATTGGGCGGTGATCAGCGCGGGAAGCGCAGTGCATCAGTATTGCAGGATCGGCCGGCATTGCATTATCGGCGGCTACAGCGTGATCACGCAGGATGTCCTGCCGTTTTCAACTACGGTGAGCGCCAGGGACGTGAAAGTGTTCGGCGCCAATGCGACGGGGCTGGAGCGACGCGGGTTCTCCACTGAGACCATTGAGGGTTTGCACAAGGCATTCCGCTTGATGACGCGCGCGAAGCTCAACACCAGTCAGGCCATCGAGCGCATTCAGGCAGAGGTGCCGGTTTCGCCGGAACTGGCGGAGTTGATGGAATTTATTCGCACGTCGGAGCGCGGGTTCGTAAAGTAATGTCCAGACTTGGCATGATTGCGGGGAACGGGCGGTTCCCAGTGCTGGCACTGGATGCTGCGCGCAAGGCTGGAATGGATGTGGTGGCCATCGGGATCAAGGAAGAGGCTTCGCCGGAGATTGAAGCGCTGGCCAGCGCGTGTTATTGGATCTCACTGGGCGCGCTGAGTAAGCTGATCGACATCTGCAAGAAAGAGCGCATTACGCAGATCATGATGTGCGGGCAGGTGAAGCACGTCAAGATATTTTCTTCGATTGTGCCCGACTGGCGGTTGGTGAAATTGCTAGCGTCGCTGGACGGGAAAAATACCGACGCCCTGATTGGCGGCGTTGCCAAGGTGCTGGCGGACGAAGGCATCACGCTGACGGATTCAACACTGCTGTTGAAGGATCTGCTTGCCCCGGAGGGGGTGTTGACGAAGCGCAAGCCGTCGTCCGACGAGGAGCGCGACATTTCGTATGGCCGGCGCTTGGCGAACGCGCTTTCCATGCATGACGTTGGTCAGAGTGTGGCCATTGCGGAACGCGCCTGCGTCGCCGTGGAAGCGATGGAGGGCACCGATGCCATGTTGCGGCGGGCGGCGGCGCTGGTGGAAGGCAAGCCTCTGCGGCTGGTGAAGGGCTCCCGGCGGCGCGGACACTTGTTGTTCGATGTACCGGTGGTGGGTCCGCTGACAATCGATGTGATGCGGGAAACGGGCACGACGGCGCTGGCTGTGGATGCCGGCCGGACGCTGCTGTTAGACCGCGAAGACCTGCTGGCCAGGGCGAATGCGGCTGGTGTCACTATCGTTGCGTCGCCCCTGCAAGTGGACTAGACTTAGTCTAGTCATGGAAATCACGAATATCCACGAAGCCAAGACGCACTTTTCCAAGCTAGTGGAACGCGCCGCGGCGGGAGAAGAGATCGTGATCGGGAAGGCCGGCAAGCCTGTGGCGCGTTTGGTTCCCTATCGCGAGGCCAAGGCTGTGCCCAAGCGGAAGCCCGGAATATGGGAGGGGAAGGTCCGGATCCCGCCGGATTTCGACAAGCCGGACAAGGAGTTTGAGGCGCTCTTTTACGGGGGACCCATTGAACCTCCTGCTTGATACGCACGTGCTTTTATGGTGGTTGATGAACAGCCCGCGCCTCTCCGGGAAGGGCCGGAAGTCGATCGAGGAAGCCATCACCCTGCACGTTAGCGCGGCGTCCGCGTGGGAAATTGAAGTGAAGCGGTTGCGCGGACTGGAGGCTCCGGAGGATCTACCGGCTGCTTTAAGAGAAAGTGGGATTCAAGCCTTGAACATCACTATTTCCCATGCCGTTGCCTCAGCCCGTTTGCCGGGCCACCACCATGACCCGTTTGACCGGATACTGCTGGCCCAGGCAGCAGCGGAAAATCTGGTCCTTTGCACCGCGGACGAAATGCTGGCGCGCTACGAAGTTCCCGTTCTACTGGTCTAGGCTTGTATAATATCCTTACATGCGGACAATCTTCTCCACACTTGCGGTATTGGCAATGGCAGCTCTCGTGATCGTCGCCCAGGATAAGGGCGCGAAAGGTGGCCCTCCGGGTGGCGCGCCGAAGGCTCCGCCAAAGAACCTCAAGATTTTCACAGTCGACAACTATAAGCAGAACATGCAGTCCTTTGTCGCGGCGTTGGGCGTAGCGGACAAGGGTGGCTGCAACTACTGTCACGATGCGGACCGTTCCGTGGACACGCCCAAGAAGCTGATGGCGTTCAAGATGGTCCAAATGGTGATGGACATTAACAAGAACACCTTTGCCGGCGAAGCCAAAGTCGCATGCTTCACGTGCCATCGCGGCCAGGAGCATCCGGTAAGCGCTCCTCCACCTGTACAGTAAGCTGGCACCTGCACAGTAAGCTGGATTGTCTGATTTTCTCCAGAGGAGCCCGGGATGAATTTTGACGGGCTCCGTGTGCTTGCGCTGGAAAGCCGGCGTGCAGCCGAGATCGAGACCCTGATTCGCGTTCGCGGCGGAGTTCCCTTCGTCGCGCCCTCCATGCGCGAAATCCCCCTGGAACACAATTTTGCAGCCCTAAATTTCGCCGACCGCCTGTTTGCGGGCCAATTCGACATGGTCATTTTTCTCACTGGCGTGGGAGCCAAGCTGCTGGGGCAGATCATTGAGACTCGGCATCCGCCGGGGAGCTTCCAGGAAGCATTGCGGGCGGTGGCCGTTGTGGTGCGCGGGCCCAAGCCGTCGGGAGTGATGCGTGAATGGAAGGTTCCAATCGCGGTGCTGGTGCCCGAGCCGAATACCTGGAGAGAGCTGCTGGAAGCGACCAAAGACCGCCCCGAGCGGAAAATCGCCGTCCAGGAGTTTGGACGGACCAGCGAAGAGTTGCTTGAGGGGTTGCGCGCCAGGGGGGCGGAACTGACCACGGTCCCGGTGTACCAGTGGGAGCTGCCGGCGGATACGTCACTGTTGCGGCAAGCGGTGCATAAACTGGCAGCCGGGGAGTTCGACGTGGCGATGTTCACCACGTCGGTGCAACTGACGCATTTGCTGAAGATCGCGGCCGAAGAGGGGCTGGAGGCCGAGGTGCTTGCGGGGTTGAAAAAACTGGTGGTGGCGTCGATTGGTCCGACCACATCGGAAGCGCTGCGGGAGCAGGGAATCGTGCCGGATCTGGAACCGTCGCATCCCAAAATGGGGATTTTGGTGACGGAGGCCGCGCAGAAGGCTCGGGAACTTCTAGAATTGAAGGCGTGAGCAAGGAATCCGAGAAGACCAAGGAATCCGAGAAAACAGTGATGCGGGGAATGCGCTACACGGCGCTCGCCACGCAGCTTCCGTTCACGATCATGGCAGGGTACGGGCTGGGTTATGGGTTGGACTATCTTTTTGGCACCACCTGGCTCCGAATCGCATTGCTGATGGTGGGGATCGTGGGCGGGCTCGGAAATATTGTTATTCAGGTGCTGCGGGACTCCAAAAACAAATAATGTTCGAGATCTCAATCGAGCGGATCAAACGCTACGCCCTGGTGCTGGGGGTGGTGGGCACGGTTGTGGCGGCACTGATGTACGGGGTGAAGGAAGCAGCGGGCTTCGTGATCGGGGCGGCGCTGGCCATGATGACGATCGAATCCTGGACGAGGGTGGCGGCCAGCTTGAATCCCGACGCGGCGGCCAAGCCTTCAGTGAAGGGATCGGCGGTGTTTCTGGCGCTGCGCTACCTGCTGATCGCGGGGGCCATCTATGTTACCATCAAGGTTTTGGGAGTCACGCCCGTGGCGATGCTGCTGGGCTTGCTGGTGAGTTTTGCGGCGGTTTTGGTCGAAATCCTCCAGCAGGTGAATAAGCGGCCGATTTCCAAGAAGTAAATAACCATATGGAAGAAGAGCTACTGCTCACTCGCTTGTTTAACGACTACCTGGCTGGTCCGGCCAATGCTGCTTTGAGCTTGGTGGGAATGCCGACCGAGCCTCGCCCATGGGGTAACTGGCTGGCGGTAGAGGTGCTGGTCGCGCTGTTGGTCATGTTGTCGGCTGTGATCATCCGGGGTACGCTTTCGGCGGACAAACCGGGCGGCTTTCAACATTTCTTCGAATCGATTTACGAGTTCATCAAGAAGTCGGCTTCTGACGCAGGGGTGGAACAACCGCAGAAGTACATGTCGTACTTCGCGACGATCTTCATTTTCATCGCGTCGATGAATCTGATTGGAATCATTCCGGCTTTCGAATCGCCGACAATGTTCGCGTGGGTACCCGCGGGACTGGCGATCTGGACGTTTCTGTACTTTAACGTGGCGGGTTTTCGCACCAACGGATGGGGGTATTTGAAACACTTCGCAGGTCCCATTTGGTGGATGGCTCCGCTGATGTTCCCTATCGAAATCATCAGTTTGTTTATCCGGCCGCTATCGCTCACCGTTCGTCTGTATGGCAACATGTTCGCGGGCGAGCAGGTGACGCTGGTGTTCATGAGCATGACCAAGTTGATCGTGCCGGTGATCTTCATGGGGCTACACGTGTTCGTAGGGTTGGTGCAGGCGTATGTGTTCACGATGCTGACGATGATTTACATCGCCGGCGCGACTGCCACGCATGGGCATGGCGAAGGCAATAACGAAGAGAACGTCCACGCCCACGGACATTAGAATTCAGGTTTGCAGTACCCGTTTCAGTGTGAGCCACCGGCCCCCCAGGGCACGGACCGGAACCACCAACTGGCGGCATTCATTTGAAAGGAAGTAACAACAATGCGTTCCAAAAATGTATTATTTCTGATGGCTGTTTCGATGTTGCTGATGGCTACTCCGGCGTTCGCGCAGGGGACTTCTAGCGGCGTAACCGGCAGCGTGACGGCGGTAGGCGCCGCGCTCGGCATGGCGATTGCCAGCGGACTCTGCGGACTGGGTCAAGGTAAAGCGGTGGCTTCGGCTGCCGAGGCTGTGGCTCGCAATCCGGGAGCGGCGGCGACGATTCAGACGCTGATGATTCTCGGTCTGGCGTTTATCGAATCTCTGGCGCTGTTCACGCTGGTGATCATCTTCTTGAAGGCGTAGTTTTCGCCGCGAGGTTGTTAGAATTGAGGGCGGGCCTAAAGGGTCCGCCCTTTTTTATTTAGATTAGGATCTATGAAACTGCAAGGAATTTTCACCGCGCTCGCGACGCCTTTTGATAATAAGGGCGACCTGTACAAGATCAAGGTCCAGCACAATTTGGAGCGCTGGAACCTGACGGCGCTGTCCGGCTACTTGGTGTGCGGCTCCACTGGTGAAAGCGCGCTGCTGAGTTCGGAAGAGCGGCTACAGCTGTTCGAGTGGGTGGCGGAGTATGCCGGTCCCGAAAAGCTGCTGATCGCGGGAAGCAGTGCGGAGAGTGTCCGCGAGACGGTGCGGGTTACGAATCGGGCGGCGGAACTGGGATACAAAGCGGCGCTGGTGCTGCCTCCGCATTACTATCGGGCGGCGTTCAGCAAGCCGGAGGCGCAACTGGTGTTCTTCCGGACAGTCGCGGATCAGGTGAAGATTCCCGTGCTGCTGTATCACTTTCCGCAGGTGACGGGGATCGACTTGACTCCGGAGATGGTCGCGATGTTGTCGGAGCATCCGAATATTGTGGGCATGAAAGATAGCTCCGGGAATTTGGAAGGGACCAAGAAGTTTCTGGCTGCGGTGAAGCCGGGATTCCAGGTGATGACGGGATCGGCGAATACGCTGGCGGGGTCGTTGGCGGCGGGATGCACGGGAGCGATTCTGGCGCTGGCTAACGCAGTGCCGTATGCATCCATCAGCGTATGGGAAGCGCATCGCACACGCGAGACGGAAGCGGCTCAGGATTGGCAGAATCGGATCAGCCGCGCGGCGACGTTGATTGCCAGCACGTATGGGATTCCGGGCTTGAAGCACGCCATGGATTTGATGGGTTATTTCGGAGGCATGCCGCGGCTACCGTTCGTGCCGGTGGGTCCGGCGGCGCAGGCGGAAATCGCTGCCGCGTTCGAGGGACTAAAGGGCTAGCAGTTCGACGGCAGGCGCGAGCAACGACGCAACATCCAGGATCTGTTTGGGGCGGCCGATGCGGAGTTTGCCGCCGCGGAAATCATGGGCGCGGGCGTGCACGATTTCTGAAATGCAGTCCGCGATAAAGCCTGTCAAATCTCCTGCGCCGGTGCCTATGACAACGATGCTGGGATTGCGGCCCGTCATTCCTTGGCGCAGGTTCAGTTTGATCCGCAGGTCGATAACCGGGAAGTGTTGACCGCTGAAAGTGGCGGTTCCTGCCAGCCAGGGGGTGTCGGGCAGTTCCGTGGCGTGTAGATCACGGATGGGCAACACGCCGCGAACTTGTTCGGCATCCATGGCGAATTCGGAGCGGGCGACGCGAAACGTGAGATAACGGCCTGAGCGAAAGTCCACTCTGCGCTTATCGGCGCGGATTAGGCGGTCTTGAGGGAAGTTGTCTTTAGCTCGCGCACGGCCACATAGCCGCACGCGACGATGGCGAGGAAGACGGCCAGAGGTTCGCTGTCTCCCAAGTTCACTTCGGCGAAGCCGGAGACCATGATGGCGAAGATGGAGGCGATGGCCGCCTGCAACAGCCAGCGAGCGGGCGCGCCGGCTGGTTCAAGGCGCACAGCCCGCAGGAAATCGTAAAGCGCCCGGCCCAAAAACCACAGGAGCGCCGCGAGTGCTGGAAGGCCGCGCTCCGCCGCGTACTGATAGTAGACGTTGTGCAGGTGCATGATCGACCACTCTTTAGGAATGGGGCGCGGAACGCTGGGCGGGGCATAGTCGAGAAAGCGCGGATGAACCTGCTCGGGACCGACGCCGAAGAAGGGGTGGGCTTTGATCATCTCCCAGCCAGTGGCGCGAAGGGCGGCGCGGTGGGCGGTGGAATCGAGGACTCCAGGCTCGGGACGGAAGATGGAAAACGCCCGGTCGCGAATGTTGAATGGATTGGCGATGAGCGCGGCGGCGGCGAGCACAGGTACCAAGGCAATCAACCAGGGCTTCCTGCTCCACAACAGCCACATGGCGCCGACGGCGGCGCCGGCCCACATGGTGCGTTGAAATCCGGCTAGCAGCGCGACACCCAGGATCAGGATCGCGAACGCCAGGGGCGCGGTTGGGGTTCCGCCGGGTTTTTCGAACAGGAACATAGCGCCCGCGATCATCAAGACCATCATGGTGATGCTGCTGAAGGTCATCCAGTGGTCCATGAAACCCGTGATGCGGCCCTGGTTGCTATAGACGTAATAGAAGAAATCCGGCGTGGCGAGGGACATGCGCGCGTACTGGAACAGAGCGAAACCGGCGGAGAGCGTGCCTCCGGTGATTACGCCCCACGCCAACCAGCGGACTTCTTTCATGGTGCGAAGGGCGCTGAAAACGGCGAACAGCATTAGATACACATAGAATTTCTTGATTTGGGGCAAGCCGGAGCGCGGGTCCGGCGATGCGGCCAGCGAGGCAAGGGTCCACAGCATGAATAGCGCCAGAGGGGCGGTGACGGGAGGCCAGCGCAGCTTGCGAGGATTCGCAATCAGGGTTGCGATGGTTAAGCCGAGCAGGATTTGGCTGGCGGCGATAGAGACCGTCGCAGTGGCCGCGGCGGCACCCGCGCAATACGCCGGAGCTCGATCACGCCACGAGGTTCGCATAGTTTCAATAGCGCGGAACAGTAGGATCGACGGTGGCGCTCCACGCATCGATGCCGCCCGTCATGCTAGCACACGCGTCCAGGCCTTGTTCGCGCAGCCAGTTGACGACGTTCAGACTACGGACGCCGTGATGGCAGAAGACGATGAGCGGACCCTGATCCGCGAGTTTTTCCAGGTCCTGCAACTCGCCGGGAACGGTACGCATGGGCACCAGCCTGGCGCCCTCGATTTTGCAGATGGCGAATTCGTTGGGCTCGCGGACGTCGATCAGATGGAGCGTTTCGCCAGCGTCGATACGTTGCTTGACGGATTGGGCAGTGACTTCGAGGGGTCCAGGCATCCCTCAATAATAGCGTGGCGATTAGAACTTCTTGAGCTCTTCGA
Organism: Acidobacteriota bacterium; assembly: GCA_039931205.1. Taxonomy (GTDB): domain Bacteria; phylum Acidobacteriota; class Terriglobia; order Bryobacterales; family Bryobacteraceae; genus Palsa-187. Next base: position 36,077 of record JBDTSJ010000058.1, on the reverse strand, counting down.
TGAGCGAGTCCAGACCCTTTTTGTTATAGATCTGGAGCAACCGCTGCTCTTCGGGCGAGGCGGGAACGTGATCCCGAAGGGCGGGGAGAGAGAGGGCGGCGCGGGTGGGAATCCACTGGGTTCCGTCCGCATACTCGATGCCGGCCAAAAAACCGGTAATGCTACGGATGTCGACGGGCTGTTGGAAGTGCAAGGCGGAATCCTGACGCACGTCCCCGGACTGATTCGGAGCCAATTTCAAATCCGCGGGAGTGGACGCGGCAAAGAATTCACGGCCTTGCGCATCTTTGACGATCCAGCCCATATCCAGATGTTCAATGGGGCGCGTGGAGCGGTTCTTTACGGTGAAGTGGGGAGCGCTGGCCTCATTGGTGGAGACGCGAGCGGTGCCTGCGAAGACCTCCACGGGGGCTTCCGCCATGCTGGCGAAGGCCAACTGTATTTCACGATCCGAATCCACGTTGGTGGAGCGGCTGCGCACCATCTGCACACCCGGACCCCGGTCATTCTGACGCGCCAGGCTGGCCAGCATTTCCTTGCGCAGGCCTTCGCTGCCCGCCGTTTTCAGCAGGCTCTTGAAATGATCGCGGTCGCGGCGCGCTTCCAGCTCCCAATGAGTCATGGAGCGCTGGGAGTTCAAGGAATCCGGACCGTAGAAAGACAGGTCGTCGAACAGGATGCCATCGAGCTTCACTTCCACGCTGGGTCCGCCGGCGCCGGGAACGAGTGGACGCAGGAGGTGATTCTCAATGCGCACCGAGAATGTTTCACTGGGTCCGACATTGAGGCTGGGCACAGTCACCGATCCCACGCCTCCGGGGGCGACTTCCTGGGCATAGACGGCAAGGGTAATGCTGCGAATGCGGCGCTGCGTTTCGTTTCGCAGGGACAGCGACCCGCGTACATCGACGATGTAGGTTCCGCCGCGCGCGGAGGTGGTGGAATTGCTGAAATCGTACGTAAGCAGACCGACCGGTGAATCCTTAGGCAGAACAATTTTCGGCGTCAGAGTCTGGCCGCTGACGATTCCCAGAACCGCGGCGAGAAGAACGATAGTGTTGACGATCCTCATTGCACATATACCGTCGTGATGGTCATTTGACCGGTGTCATTATCCACATAGCGCGCGCTGGCCGAACCGGAGAAGCTGACGGATACAGCTACCGGTTGTGAGCCGCTGGAACTGACGCCTAGCGTGCTGCCGTTTTCACGGAATTCGATACCTTCCGAAGACGCTTGGACAACGGGTCCGCGGTCTTCTCCGATGGCGGTTGGACGGCTGCCGCGAGTAATGTTTTGAAATACACGGCCGATGGCTGCGGAATCACTGGACGGAAGATTCAGTGACCAGGCCCCGGCGAAGACGACCATCAATCCGGCGATAGCGGCCGCAGGGCGCCAATTCCAACCTGTAAACAAAGATGCTTTTTGCGATTCGTGCGACGAGAGGGGAGACACGCACTCGCCCGCCGCCAGACCGACACGGATATTGGCCGTCATTTCGGCGGAAAGCCGGTCCCAGTCGAGTCCTTCAGGAAGTTCTTCACGGCCGGCAAGCATGCGTTCGCGATCCAGCAGGAAGCCTTGAATCTTTCCGCGGCACTGCTCACAACGATTGCAGTGCAGAGTGGTCACAAAGCGCTGCCATCCGGACAGGTCGCCGGAAGCATGCAAAGCGAGGTCGGTCACCAGAGGATGTTTCATGCGATCCCCCTACGCGGACTTTTTTCCAGAAACTTGCGCAATTTGACCCGAGCGTTGGCGATATGCGAACGCACTGTGGCCTTGGAGCAATTCAATCGAAGAGCGACTTCTTCCGCCGGCAAATCCTCCACGTCGCGCAACATTAACGCCATGCGTTCGCGCGCGGTTAGGACGCTGAGGCCCGCTTCCAGGTGGTCTCGTTGTTCGGAGCGCAGTACGCGCTGCTCGGCATTCTCGCCGCGCTGGCGCAGGGCGTGGACCGGGGCGTCTTCCAGATCGGTGAAATTCACACGGCCTGACCGGCGCAGAAAATCGATGGCTGTGTTGGTAGCGATGCGGGAGAGCCAATGGGTGGCTTTTTCCAGATCCTTAAGCTGGTCCTGGCGCTGCAGAGCTTTGATGAAAGCTTCCTGCGTTAGATCCTGGGCGTCATCTACGTTATGCACGATGCGGTAGATCAGCAGAAACACGCGTCGCATGTTTTCGGCCACAAACCGGTTCTGCAACTCCGAAGAGAGCGGAGCGGCGTCGAACCGGGTCGATCCATGTGCGCCGGGAGCTTCCTGCATAACTATAAGATCGGCTATTACCGTGTTCTCCATGACGGACACTTCACCCACAACTAGATGACGACCGTGTCTTTCGAAACGTGGAGAGCTATCCTGATCATAGTATGAGAGCCGTAGCGATTGTGGGGATCGGAAAGACAGCGTTCGGGGCATTTCCCGACCGGGATTTGCGGTCGCTGGCCGTGGAGGCGGGCGAAAAGTGCCTGGCGGATGCGCATGTAAGTGCTTCACAAGTGGAGGCTTTTCACCTGGGAAACTTCGCGGGGCCTTCGTTTGTGGGGCAGAACCACCTGGCGCCCTACATAGCCGGGGCGATGGGGATTTCGGGGGCTCCGTGTACCCGATTTGAGGCCGCCTGCGCTTCCAGCGGGGCGGCTTTCGCGCACGCGGTGGCGGCAGTGGCGGCAGGGATCCACGATCTGGTATTGGTGGGCGGAGTGGAAAAGATGACCTCGCAGACCACCGCGAAGGTGGCCGAGATCCTGGCGGGAGCAGGAGATATGTCGGGCGAGGGGCGCGTGGGGGCGACGTTTCCCGCGTTGTTTGCGATGATCGCGCGGCGGCATATGTTCGAGTTCGGCACTACGCGCGAGCAGCTGGCGGCGGTGGCGGTGAAGAATCACGCCAACGGCGCTAAGAATCCGCAAGCGCACATGCGCAAGGTGATCACGATTGAGCAGGCGCTGGCGGGCAAGCAGATTTCCGACCCGTTGACGGTGTACGATTGCTCGCTGATCAGCGACGGGGCGGCCGCTGTGATGCTGGCTCCGCTGGAAAGGGCCGCGGAGTTTACTTCGAAAGCCGTGCGGATTCTGGGGGTGGCGCAGACTTCGGATTACGTTGCGCTGGATTCCAAAGACGACATCACCACGTTTCGAGCGGTGCGGGCGGCGGGAGCCCAGGCCTACAAGATGGCGGGGCTGGGTCCGGCGGATATCGAGTTTGCCGAATTACACGATTGTTTTACCATTGCCGAGATCATCGCCATGGAAGACCTGGGGTTTGCGAAGAGGGGCGAAGGCGGGCCTTACGTGCTTTCGGGCCAAACTGCTTTGACGGGATCGCGACCGATTAATACGAGCGGGGGGTTGAAGGCCAAAGGTCATCCGGTGGGCGCCACCGGCGTGGCGCAATTATGCGATCTGGCGATGCAGATTCGCGGCGACGCAGGGGAGCGGCAGCTGGCGAAACATTCGGTTGGATTGGCGGAGAATCTGGGCGGGTCCGGTGCGACGGCGGTAGTAACAATTTTGGGGGCTGCGTGAAGACAGGCACAGTGTATACGGAGACGGTGGTGCACGCGGCTCCGGAGCAGTTTGTGGCAGACGCTCCTTATCAGTTGGCGATTATTGTTCTGGATGATGGGGTGCGGACCACGGTGCGGATTGCGGGCGAGCGGGTGGCGATCGGGGATCGCGTGGTATGGGCCGAGGAGCGCGGAGGGGTGGCGTTTTTTCGGAAGGCGGGATGACAAGCCGATGAAGAACCCCGCACGTGGAGCGTTTATGAACCGCGCGCGACGGTTTGAACGAGATCTCCGTTGAAGATTTTCCTTTACTATGTTGGCAAGGCGCGGGATACGCATGCCAATGCGATGGCGGCGGAATACATCAAACGATCGGGGCGCTTCGCCACTTGCGAGATGCGGGAGATTCATCCGGCGCGGTTTGATCCGTGGGGGAAACATCCGGGCGCGATGAAGGTACTGCTGGATCCCGCGGGGCGCGCGATGGACTCGGCGGAATTCACCAAGCTGTTTGATCGCGATCTGGTGTTTGTGATCGGCGGCTCCGACGGGTTGCCGAAGGAATGGAAGCCGCGCGCCGATTTACTGGCATCGCTGACGCCGTTGACGATGCCGCATGAATTGGCTCGCGTGGTGATGGCGGAGCAGATTTACCGCGCGTTAACAACGTTGCGTGGACATCCGTATCCACGTTAGTAGATCCACGTTAATGAATCCACGTTGATGAATCAACTTTTGCGGAAATGGCCGACGCGCCCGACATCCAGCAGGAGGTGGCCCTCTGGAGCGACTTCGAAGGCGGGCATGAAGTTGGCCGACCACTCCACTTCATCCCAGCGGTAGGAATGTCGCGAGTGAACCACTTGGCTGAAGGAATCGTCGAAGCTGCGGAGCAGGATCAAGATTTCGGCTTGCAGGCGTTCCAAGTCGGCCGCAGTTTTTCCCCACAGAGGACTGGCTTCGTCGATGGGATGGACGACGGTCCAGGTGAGAGCAAGAAAGAAAATACCTTTGCGTTCCAGGCGAAGCTCGGCGAAATTTCTCTTGAGGTTGCCGCTGGAGTCTTGTTCGACGGTCATCAGCATGACGTCCGCCTGCATATCCATAAGGACGTTGCTACGCTCATTCGCTAAGCGGAATTGCAGGCTGTGGCCCGTGCCGTAGGGGGCGAGCAGGCAGCGTTCACTGAACGCGAGACGGGCGGAAGGGCGTGAGAAGCGGGCGAAGAGGAGTCCGGTGGCCAGCGCGAAGCCCATCAATCCGAGGGCTGCTTCGAGTGCAGCCACTATGTTCGCGGCCAAGCCGAGCGGATAGAGATCGCCGTAGCCGACGGTTGTCACGGTGTGAACGCTGAAGAAGAACGCGCGAGTGAAATCGCCCAGCCCGAGGTTGGCAGTGCTGGCGCCGATCGATTCAGAGCCCAATGCCGTATACAGACCGGCGAAAAGGATGTTAACGATCAAGTACGTGAGGGCGACCATGCCCAGGAAACGTGGCCATGACATCGTTACCAGTTGCAGGTATACGCTGCCCGCAAAGGAGCGAAATCCACGTTGGCGATGGACATTAAAACTGCCGTCCTTGTTGATGGCTCGCAGAAGGGCGCCGGAGTAATGTTGCGTCAGGCCGGGATCAAATGAGGGTACGGGGCGTGCGGGAGTCATTCTTTAATGAGACTACTCCGAAACGCCGTGGAAGTTATTGCTGACGAATACTACTGCGTTAGCGTGCGGGAGGGCCGCCACGGCCACCCGCTGGCTGCGGGATGGGGGTGCCGGCAATTCCACCCTTGGATGCCAACAAATCGGCGGTTTCTTTGCGCACTTCGCCGCGACCATTGGCGGCACTCCGGCCCATCGCGTAATCCAACGCTGTAAATCCTCTTGAATCCGCGACGTTGACGTTGGCGCCCCTGCCTATGAGATAAGTGACCACTTGGGTCCAGCCCCATTGCGCCGCTCCGTGGAGGGGCACTTGTTGCTGGCGTCCTGCGCGGCCGTTCACCAGCGCGCCGTGCTGCAGCAGCGATTCAAGAGAGGCGATCGCGCGCTCCTGAATGTCGAGAGCGCGATAATTCCCGCGCGTGTCCCGATCGGAAGAACCAATGCCCGCCGCTGCCAGGATGGGGACCATGCCTTGGTTGTTGGGCAAGTCCATCATCGCGCCGTGTTCCAACAACAATTGGATGGCTGCTGCATCTTGCGCTTTTGCGGCGCGTAGCAAGGGCGTGGTTCCGACGCCCAGCATGCCGTCGGCTCCACGATCCGCACCGGTGGCGCGATAGGGTGGAGCGAGCTTCAATTGAGGATTCGGGTTCGCACCCTTCTCGAGAAGGATTCGAGCGAGGTCGATGGGCAGCGTTTCATCCAACGAAGGCTGGTCCGGGCGTCCGCCGTGCGGGAGGGTGTTGTAGTCCACCGCTAGATACAGAGGGGAGCGGCCCCACCAATCCCAGCGGTCGACGTTGGCGCCCTTGTCGAGTAGATATTTCGCGGCGTCGAAGTGCGCGTTGAAGATAGCCGAGATCAGCGGCGTGACGCCTTCGGGGTCCGGTAAATCGATTTTCGAGCCCTTTTCTACTAGAGCTTTGATGCAATCCAGGCAGCCTTCGCGGGCCGCAAACAGCATCGCGGTCATGCCGCCGGGGGAACGAGGCTGGGCGCGTGGCTCGGCGCTCACCAGCGGGGTCATCAGATCGGTGGCGGTTTTCGCATCGGGCTCCGCACCGCCGGCGAGCAGTTGACGCACCATGGGCCCTTGGCTGGAGGCGGCTGCCCACATCAAAGCGGTCTGTTCCCGCTGAGCTTCCTTGGCGTTGGGATTCGCACCTTTGTCCAGCAGCAGCTTGGCGGCAGCGACATTCGCCGTGCGCGCGACGATCATAAGTGGGGTCTGGCCGTCCGGTCCCGCAACGTTGGGGTCCGCGCCCGCATCGAGAAAGGCTTTGATCAGTTCGGTATTTGCGTTGAAGGCAGCTTCCGCGAGAGGCGTCGATCCCAGCTGATTGCGGACCTTGGGACTGGCACCCGCCTTCAAAAGGCGAGCGGCGAGATCCGCGTCATTGAGATTCACGGCCCAGAGAAGCGCCGTCGATCCGTCCGCCTCAGCCGCGTTCACGTCGGCGGATTTCCTGGCGATCATTTCCAGCGCGACCGGACGCTGACCTGTCTTGATTGCCTCCGCCAGAGGAGCGTCCGCCAGTAACATCGACGCCGACGCCAGACCGGCAATGATCAGGAATCTCATGGCGGCTTAGACCTCGACCAGTTTACCGGTGCTGTCGCCGATCTTATCCAGCGGGACGCCGGCGCGATCAAGCATCGTCAACAACACGTTTGAGAGCGGAGAGTGTTCCGCAAGCACCAAATGCTGTCCACCCTTTATCGTTTTCCAACCGCCTACGATCGACGTAGGCAACGGGTAGTGATTGTGCGCGTTGCTGTTGCTCATATTGCTGCCGTAGAGGAACAACGAGTGGTCCAACATTGTCCCGTCCCCATCCGGCATCTTGGCGAGTTTGTCGAGGAACTTCGCGAAGACCCGCGTATGGTAGGCCTGCACTTTCGTCAGGCGGTCCATTTTGGCCTGCTCATTGTTGTGGTGCGAGAGCGGATGGAAGGCGTCCGGCACGCCGATGTGATTGTAAGTCTGACCGCTGACTTCGGCGGCCATCATGAATGAGAATACGCGCGTCATGTCGGCCTGGTATGCCAGTGCCACCAGATCGAACAACAGATTGATGTGCTGGTCAATCGGTAGCGTAGTTTCCCCAGGAGCGTTGGGGATTTCGATTTTCGATAGATCGCGCGCCTCCATTTTTTGGATGCGGCGTTCGATCTCCCGAACCGTTTCCAGATAGTCAGACAGCATGGCCTTATCGGACGGCCCCAGCACGCGCTGCAAATCATTGACTTCGTCGCCAACCATGTCGAGTACAGAGGCGTAGTGCTTGGACAAGCGCGAGCGCTCCGCTGCATCGTCGCCCTGGCCAAACAGGCGGGTGAACAATTTGCGCGGGTCGATCTCCATCGGCAACGGTGTGGTGGGCGTACGGAACGAAATGGTTCCCGAGTAAGAGCAGCCGTAGTCGCGATCGCAGAAGCCGCCGCCGCCGCGATTGTCGGTCGCGACTTCGAGAGAAGGCATGGGCGTGTCCTGGCCAATGTGTTGTGCGGCGATTTGGTCCGCAGTGGTACCGCCGTGAGCCTCCTGACTGAACGCGGGGCGAGTGCAGGAGAGCCATGTTCCAGGCGAGAGGGCATGCACCGGGCCCACCGCCGCCGGATTGTCGATGTTGCTGAACACCGTGGTCATGGCCTTGTATTTTTCGAGCGGCTTCAGGATATCGCCGAACTCGCCGATGGCGCCTTGACCCTTCGGGGTCCACTGATTCATGACCGCGCCGTGCGGAAAGTAGATAAATCCCAGGTGCGGAGTGGCTTTCGCGGCCGTCTGCGCCAAAGCCGTTTGCGCCGGAATCATGGCATCCAGCAGCGGCAGCGCGAGTGCGGTTCCCACTCCCCGCAGGACGGTGCGCCGGGTCAAATGCTTCTTGGTAACAAACATTGCAATGCTCCTTGGATATTCTACTTAGCGGCCACTTGCGCGGGAGCCGCTGATTCCACCATGCTCGACTGGAACGCGGGTGCCGCCACGATGCCCATCACGAGAGAGGAAAACTTATAGTTGTAACGCTTGGCGTCTTTCACAATCTTGCGGACGCTGGGCATGTCGTACGCTTCCACCCCTCGGCCCAAAGCATAGGTCAACAGCTTTTCGGTAAATGTCTGTGCAAACTGCTCGGGACGAGTCAGCAGGGCTTTGCGTAAATCAGCGGGGCCGTTCACAGGTGTTCCGTCCACCAATTTGCCGCTGGTATCGATCTTGGTGCGGGTGAAACGGTCCATCGAGCGGTAGGTGGCGATGGTGTCGAAAGTCTCCAACGAGAATCCCAGGGGATCCATCACTCCGTGGCACGCGTTGCAGGTCGGGTTCGCGCGATGGGTTTCCATGATCTCGCGAATGGTCTTCGGCTTTTCGCCTTCTTTGTTCTCTTTGAACGCTTCGACGTTGGGGGGAGGCGGGGACGGCGGCGTGCCTAAGAGATTCTCCAGGATGTACGCGCCGCGCAACACCGGTGAAGTGCGGTTGGGATACGCGGTCACCATCAACACCGCGCCCTTGCCCAGCAGCCCAAAGCGATTCTCGTCCGCCAGTGTCACGCGGCGGAACTGGTCGCCGCGGATGTTTTCGATGCCATAGTGGGCGGCCAGCCGCTCATTGACGAACGTATAGTTGGCGCTGAGAAGGTCCACCACGCCGCGGTCCTCGCGGAACACGCTGTCGACGAATAGCTCCATCTCGCGCCGGAACGCCGTTCTGAGGGCTTCGTCGAAGCCGGGATATGTGTACGGATCGGGATCCAAGCCGTCGAGGTCACGAATCTTCAACCACTCAAACGCGAAGTTGCTGGTGAGGGTCTTCGCGCGCGGGTCGGCCAACATGCGCCGGACTTGCTGTTCCAGCACTTTGGGATCGCTCAACTTGCCTTGCTCGGCGGCGGTGAGCAGTTCCTCATCGGGGAGGCTGCTCCACAGGAAGAACGAGAGTCGCGATGCGAGTTCCAAACCGCCTAGGCGGTAAATGCTGCCGGGCTTCGCGTTGGCCGGAGGCAACTCCATGCGATACATGAATTTGGTGCTCGACAGCAGCGCCACCATCGCGCTCTCGATGCCCGCATCGAAGGTGCCGATTTTGCGGGTCTCGGTATAGAACTGCATAATTGGCGCCATGTCTTTGGCGGTAACCGGACGCCGGAAGGCTTGCCTGGCAATATTCGACAGGATGCGCGAGGCGCATGCCGTTTCTTCCCGCGCGTCAGGAGGGCGGCAAACGAAGATGCGCGCCCGGCTGGGCGTTTCGACTGGACTGCCTGCCGGGTTGAAGGGACCGCTGACGGTGATATTGGAGCCTTGGTTTCCTCGGCCACCGCCTGATCCGGTATTCGCCGTGCCGGTGCTGGCATAGCCGGTCCCAGCCAATCCGGGAGCGAACCCTTGCAAGGCGCCCTCATTCTCCGCAAAACTGCGGCTCGGATTGGCGGCCACGATGGTGTGGAGGCCCGCTGTCAGATGAGTGCGTCTCTTAGTGTCGACAATCTTTCCATCCACAGTGAAGACTGCGGGATTGCCGGCCGCGCGTAGCTCGTAATCGCCCTCATACGGAAACAGGTAGCGGGCCGTAATCCCACTGCGGCCTCCGGGAGGCAGGGGTACGTTTGCATCGATTTCGCGCAGTGTTGCCTTCACTTCTGCACCGGTAAAGGGCGTACCAATCGCCTTCTTCACGACGGCGCGCGCCGCCAGGATGTATTGGTCCAGAAACGACGGGGAAACTTTCAATGCTCTGGCGATGTTGTCGAAACCATCGCTGATATCGTCAGTGGGGAGCAGCGACTTCGCGTCAATCTCAATTCCGAACAAGTCGCGCGCAGCGTTCGAATACTCGCCGCGATTCAGCCGGTGGATACGCACACTGCCGGGATTGAGGTTAGCCGCACCGGCCTTATCGAGGGAGTCCTCCAAATAAGTCGCCAGGGCGTTCACTTCCGTCGCGGAGGGCTTGGCCGCTCCAGGGGGAGGCATCATGCCGCCTCGCAGCTTACGAATGGCGCGTTCCCATGTCAGAGCGTCTTTCTCCGGATGGGTCAGGTCGAGAACATCCAGTTCCAATTTTGCGGTTTTGAGGCGTTGATTGTGGCAACCGACGCAGTAGCGATCGACCAGCGCCCGGTTTGGATTGGCGACCGGAGGCGCTTGTCCGCCAGCCCGCTGGGTTACGGAATAAAGAGCGCATGCCACAAACGCTACGAGGAGTAAGTTACGCATTATGATAACGATTCCGGTCCATATTATATAGCGCTGGCCGAAGGAGAGTAGTTACACAATGCCGCCGAGCTCGCGGGCGTGGGCCCACAGCCCTCGGTAGGCGGTAAAGATGAATGGATCGGGATCGCCGGCCAGTTGGCCTTCGAAGTCCTTCATCACCTTGGCGTCGATCATGTCTTTCGGCCCTTTGCCCTGTTTAACCAGCTTCACGAGTTGCTCGCGAACTTTCGTTAGGATATCCAGACTGGCCTGCACCTCAGCCTTGGTCATGACCGGCCCCGTTGCAGGCACAATTTTGGTGGTGTCGTTAGCGAGACGAAGCAGCGTGCGGTGAGCTTCCTGCATGCCGCCGAGCCAGCCGCCCGTGGGGAAATCGAGCATCGGAAGGTGGCCCGCCTGGACCACATCCCCCGCGACCAAAACGTTCGCCTGGGGAAAATGCACGTAGATATCGCCATCGGTATGGGCCATCGGCATCAGGCCGTATTCGACGGACTCGCCGCCGAAGTTCATCTTAGCGGTAGTGTAGAAGGTCTCCGTGGGGACAGCCTGCTTGGCGCGCGGCGGAAAAACCTTGTTTTCCCAATCGTGGATGATTTCTTGCGTCATCCATAGTTTGGTGTGCACATGCGAAACGAGCTTTGCGTCCGCCTTGGCCATCGCATCGTTTGCGCCGGTGGACTCAAGGTGCCAGTGCGTGTTGATGACCGCGGCAACCCGGCCTGTAAGCTTTAGGACGTCCTGCGCGTGCGCCGCGTCGCCACAATCCACAAGCAGGCTGCCATCCTCGCCTGCCATCGCCACTATGTTATTCCCAGCCCCCACAATCAAGGTCAGTTTATCGGTCAGCTTGGTAGTGGCGAGGTTCGCCTGGCCGAAGGCCACCGGAGGGAGGCTCAGCGCCGCGGAAGCAGCGGCCAAGGTCTGCAGGAATTGGCGGCGTTGTGGGTCCATCACGGTCATTATTGTAACGCCGCTGAAGCGGTTTGGCGCTCCCGTGTTTCAAAACTAGTTAAGAGGCGCGGGGGGCGAGTTCGCGGACCACGTTTGCGATCGTATCCAAGTAGCGCCACAAATCCGTGGACTTGAAAACATATTGTCGCGCCCCGGCCGCGAGCGCCGCGTCGCGATCCGCCGTATTCGTGGACGAACTGACTACCGCCACCCTGGTCACAAGGAAATGCGACTTCTGCAGACTGTTCAGGATTTCAAGGCCGCCGAGTTTCGGCAGGTTGATATCCAGCAGTAGAACTTCGGGGGGCGGACCATCCGGATTCCGCAGGCGGCTGAGTGCCTCCTCCCCGTCATGTATCACCGTCATCTCGAAGGCGATGTCCATTTTTTGCAGCGCTAGTTGCGCTAGCGCCACATCGGCTGGGTTGTCGTCCACCACCCATATTCGTAACGGATGGCTCGCAACGACGGGCATCGGGAGTGGTGCTTCGCTAGTTAGCATGGATAGACACGCTGCGATAAGTTGAGTCAGGATGTCAGCGGATGTTTCGCGGGCTTTAGCGGGTTGGTGTGCGCGAGATGATGGTCAAGCGTACGCGTTGAGGGTCATGACGCGGTCCGCAAGCGCGTTTTCGTGGATCTGCGGCGATCTTTCAGCGGGCCGTGACGTCTGCCACTGTTTCGAAACTTCCTGGGTTGTGAACTGTTGCACTTCGGCAAAGCGCGCCTCGTGGCGAAGACTCGGCTTCCAGGAATAGAACTTGAGCACTTCCATATCGCAGCGATACTGGGGATCGTAGTAGGGTGGCACGGCGATGCCTGAGTGGCTCATGGACTCTCCGCCAAGCCGCCTGAGAATGGAAGAAGCGCCATGACGCGTGGTTACCGTGCTGAGCCCAACCGCGCCGCCCACATTCTTCGCCAAGCCGTAAATGGCAATTACCAGCTTGAGTACCGCGGAGGTTCCTCGAACGCTTTCATGCAGCGCCAATCCGCCTACCTCCAGCATGGGAATTTGCAATAGCCGCGCCAAGTCCATTTCCGTCTTCAGTGCCTGGGAAAATGTTCCCTGCCACTCCGGATGCTTTGCAATTGCCGATTTGTAGACGCCTAACTTGGACGCGTCTGTAGTTGGATGATGAACTTGGGCGCGCACGCACGCCTTGACTTCGCCACTGGCGTCTTCCATAAGAATGTGCCAGCTCTCCGCATCCGCGGGGGAACAATGACGTCCATCCGTTAGGGCTGACTCGCGGATGGCATTGTCTTCAAGATAAATTCGCCCTCGGAGTCTTTGCATCCGTGCGATTAGGTCCGCATGCCTGTGATGGTTTTCGTCCGCCGGATTTTTCGATTGCGACGGCGCAAGCAGCAGCAGGCGCCCTGCGGTGCGTGGTGCGGATTTTTTTTCAGCGCGTGAGCATACTTGTACCAAAAGCGAACTCCCCAACTAGTTGCTTCAGTCAGTTGGGGAGCAGCTGAAGCAGGTTTTGACTTAAGTTTTGAAGGGACGAACTTCGCAACTAGCGTACCAAACAAATAGCGAATTAGCGTCAGTAAGTTAGGATTTTTGCGGTGAATTTAGTGCGTGAATCCGGTGATGTTTACCGCGTATAAGTTACCGAATAGACGTAGGATTTACCGGTCGGCCTATTTGGTGCAGAGTAGACGCGGAAGGAAGCAGGAAGAATTGTTGCGGGGAAAAATGTAAGAGTACAATTTTGGGTGGCTGACCCCTCAGGAGGTGAGCGTCAGCCACCCATCTAAGCAGCTCCTTTCGGGGCTACTCATGCAACTAGGCTTTGCGCCGGCGGATTGCTCCCAGACCGATTAGCACAGCGCCAATTCCGAACGTGGCCAACGAACCCGGCTCCGGGACCGTCGGTGCGATCACCACATCCAAGCGTCCGGAATAACCCGTGGTGATGCTGGCGCCGCCGCCGGCTGTGAAAACGGCTTGGATCGCAGCGGTGGTGGTGTTGGTAAAGTCAGCGCTGAACTGACCGCTCCAATTTGAAGTCCCGTTCGCGTCGGTCACCGTTCCCTTAACAGGTAGGATACCGGTTACGTTCGAGCCTACTTGCACCAGGGTGATGGGAGAAGTGGGCGTCGCACTGCAAGGATTCACGAGCGCGCAGTTCGTCGCCCCTTGGCCAGGTCCAACCTGGGTCAAGATGAAATTCAGCACACCGCCACCAGGATTAAAAGACATGAAGAGATTAACCGGAAGCACGCCTAAATTCAAATCTGTCACCAAACCGCTAACGCCCGGAAGCAATGTTCCGAACGAGGACGTCACCGACGTGCCGGCCGACGTTTCGATACATTGCGTTGGGCCGAAATCAATCGTCGTCGCAGTGATGGTTGCACCGTTTCCGGCGCATGGACTCACTACTAACGTACCGACCGGTGCTGCGACAGCCGATAGCGAAAAGATCGCCACAACAGCAGCCAGGGGCAGCGTGGAAAACAACTTCTTAGAGAGGGGATTATTGGTCATAGTCTCCGAGTACTCGACTTTCTGAGGGTAAGGACCTCGCTAGATAGAGGCGGGCACTTAGAGATCTATTGCTTAATTCTGGTACTGTGAAACACCAGTTTTGTTCTAGTACGCTCGTACTTTTTCGCTTACAAAATAAGGAATTCCCTCTGCAATGCAAGCTAAACAAACAGTCGATAGGACTGCCATGCATGTAGTACCAGAGAAGAGCTCCAAATTAATTTTGCTGTGCCCACCCAACGCGGACATCCCTGGCCACTTCAAAAACGTCGTATCGAACACTGAGCGCCACCAGCAATTACTAAGAGACGTTCAGCGGCTGAGAGGCAACGCATATTTGGCCGATGGAGCCGTGCAGACTTACGATTTATCGCACGACGGGCGACACCGGCAACGCATGGATGCCGCGTCCTGGCACATGATCGGCATGGATGCGGACGGCACGCCGCACAGCTGCTTACGCTACTGGCAACACGACAACACCGTTAGCTTCCGCGATCTCGCGCTCAGCACGTCGGCGATAGCGCGCTCACCCGAGTGGGGTTTCAAGACTAGAGCGGCCGTAGAGCAGGATCTGCAACTAGCCCGGGCTCTGAATATCCCCTACGTGGAATTGGGTGGATGGGCGATTGCGCCGGAGATTCGTGGCACTTCCGAGGTGTTGCGCATCGCGCTTGCCACCTACGCCGTGTGGCGAATGTTGGGCGGGGCCGTAGGAATTGGTACCGTGACGCTTCGGCATCAGTCGGCGTCCATTGTGAAGAGGTTAGGTGGAAAACCATTAAGCCTGAACGGAGAGCGCCTACCGGTCTATGAAGACGCGCAATATGGGTGCGAAATGGAACTGCTAAGATTCACTCTCCAGGATGTCTCTCCGCGTTTCACCGCCTGGGTGGATGAACTGGAGGAATACCTCCAGCGGGTTCCTGTGATTCTGCCCAGCACTGTGAGGGCGGCCGGCGCCGGTGGACGGGCCGCGCAGGAAGCGTTTTCGGTGGCCAAGGGTTAAGCCATTTCTTGCGTACCTGAGCGACTTCACGGGTCGTGTTTCGTTGGCTGGAGTCGCCCGTGCGTTCCTCTGTTCGTTCGGGCTATGGCTAACCAGTCTGAACCGTATCTATTTCAGAAGCTCCTTCAGTTCAAATCCAATTTTCATGAACTCGTCCAGGTCGTGAGGCTTGGTGATGTGGCGGGTGATGCCGAAGTCCTCAATCTGCGCGCGCTCCCGGCTGGAAGAGGATGAAGTGAGAACCACGATTGGTACCGACGCAAACTCCTCTGAGGCGCGCATTGCCGCTAAAATTTGGCGCCCTTCCACTTTGGGGAGATTCAGATCCAGAATCGCGAGATCCGGCCGGTTACTGTTCGCATGTTTGCCTTGGCGGTAGACACGCGCCAGAGCCTCTTCCCCGTCATCGATGACGGCCATGTCGAAGTCAAGATGCGCGCCTTCCAGTGCCCTCTGGAGCAGTTCCACATCTCCTGGATTATCTTCTACCAGGAGAATCTTTGTTCTTCGTGGCTCTGTTCCCGAAGTCATGATGCACCTAACCTTTGCTCCGCTTTGATGGCCGCCGGTAATGTGAAGCAGAATGTTGCGCCGCTGCCGGCTTGCGATTCTACCCAGATCCGGCCTTCATATCGATCGACAATCCGCTGGCAAATCGCCAGGCCAATACCGGTGCCAGGTATGTTTTTCCCGTGCAACCGCTTAAATGCCGCAAACACTTTTTGATGAGACTCCGGCTCGATTCCGATGCCGTTGTCTTTCACCCCGAAGACCAATTCCCCATCATTGTTGTAGCTCGCCCTTATGGTTATACGCAGGCGCTGCTCACTTCGGTACTTAATTGCGTTCTCGATCAGATTCTGAAATAAGGGGATCAAGTGCCCCTCATCGGCGTGCACCATCGGCAACTCTTCGATTGTAATTTCAGCGCCGCTCTCTTCGAGGGAGACACGGAGGTTTTCCACTACTTTTGCAAGCGTTGCCTTTAGCACAATCGCCGTGAGCGGCCGAGGCGACGGAGCGGAGATCTCAGCATATGCCAGTAAGTCCGACAGCAGCTCCCTCATCCGAATGGTGCCGCCAAGAATCCGTTGGATGTAGGTCAGTTGTTGGCCCTCGGCGCCCGCGGGGTATTCTCGGACGAGGAGCTGCGAGTAGGTTGTGATCATCCGCAGAGGCTCCTGTAGATCGTGACTGGCGATGAAGGCGAAGCGCTCCAGATCCTGGTTGGAGCGAGCTAAGTCCGCGTTGGTTTGCTGGAGTTCGGAATTTGCCTCTCCCAACTGGTTTAATGCGGCGTGCTGCGCATCCAGTGCTTTCTTCAGGTCCCCGTCGCGGGTTTGAATACTCGCTAACATTTCGTTGAACGCCTCTACGAGTGTCCCGACTTCATCGGGAGATCTCGGCAGCGCGCGGATGGAAAAATCCTTGGTGCGGCTAACCGTGGTGGCGGATTCCGCCAATTCCAAAATCGGCGTGGTAATGACTGCGCGCAGTCGCGAGGAGAGCAGGGCCGCGAGCATAGATGAAATCACGAGCATTCCGAGCACCAAGGCTCCATAAAGCCAGGCGCGTTGATACAGCTCACCCAGGTCGTAGAACAAGACCAACGTTCCTAAACGACGTTCCTTCTCTACCGGCTGAGAAATAATGATACCGTTCAGCGAACCCTGCAGGTTGCGCTCGCGCTGCATGGGCGGACACTTCTTTGCAGTTCCCAGGCGGAAGTAGGCCGCCAGCAGGCTACCGTCCAGCCGGTAGAGACACGCGGATTCGACGTGCTCCCGCGCGCGCAGAGCGTTCAGCGTTTCCTGGGCCGATTCGGGAACCTCAAAAGCTAGCGTGCCTGTGCTGTTATCCGCGATGATCTGGGCGAATGTAAGCAGGTCGCGCTGCAGAGATCCATAGTAAAGAATCAGGTCGGCCAGAATGATCCCCACGCCTGCTATCAGGAGGGCCGCCGTCGAGGTGATTAATACCACCGCCGTCAGCTTGCGCTTGATCGGTTGGGCGCTTAGCCAGTACGACCAGGCAGAGAGCGGAGCAGTGCGCTTCATCGTTCCACCGCCCGAGCGACTGCGAGTAAGCGGGAACTGATGCGTACCGAAGCTTTGTTGGCTGCGCGCAGATTTACGTCGAAGCGAACCCGGTGGTTATCCACCACCAGCGCGATCATGCCGCCTTCGCGCAGGAAGCGAGTCTCTTCTCCCACCGTCAGCACTCCGGGCTGGACCCCGCCGAGGGCTTGGGGGACATCCAATTCCGAGGCGCCCACGAACACCACTTGGCAGGAGCTTTGCCAGCGGCGGACTCGTTCCACGATGACCGGCCGGCCCGCGACCGTCTCGCCTTGTAGCAACCCGTCCAGCGCTTCACGAAATGGGTCGCTGCCGACAATACAGATTGAAAATGGCGTGGCCTTCGCCTCGCGCACGGAGTCCGGCCATTCCACGAATTTGACGAAATTGAGGAGGAAGGCTGCCTTCACTTCTTCTTCTGAGACCTGCCGGGTGGCGCCGACGTTCTGGGTCCACGCCGGTGCGCACCACAGCAGCAAGCTCAAGAAAAGACCAGCGCAGTGCCGTCCGAGGGCTCTTAAGGGGGAGATCTCGGCGTCAAGGGCTAAGCGATGGCGGGTTGTGCATTCCAATCTAACGGCTCCATGTCAACTTCAGGAAGAAGCTGCGTTTGATGCCCACCAACGGGCCTGGGTTTCCACCATATTCGAAGTGCGACGGCTGCAACAGGTTTCGGCCCACCAGCGAAAATTCCAACCCGTTCGCAATCGTCCGGCCCAACCGGATGTCGCCGGTTACGTATCCGGGAACGCGTTGCCCGACTACCGCGCTCATCTGGCGATAAGTGGTGTCGAGTTCAAATTTATGCGGGAGATCCAGAAATGACTGGATAACGACCTTGTGCCGGGGTGTGTCGCCCTCCAGTTGGCCGACGGTGGACGCGTCAATGCTATCCGGCCGGTTCTTCGCGTCCAGCACCAGGAGGGAATACGAAGCGCCTACCCGCCAACCCTCACGGAGATCCCACAGCCCCCTTAATTCTCCTCCACTGCTGATAGCGTCAACTCCGTTGCGCAGCAGTAGCGGGAGGACCGTGTGCGCCGGCGCTGGACTGGTTTCCACAACCGGAGGCCTGGCTTCGACGCTCAATAATCCGTCATAACGGTTGTGAAACAAAGAGACAGTAACAAAGCCTCCTTTGCTCACGTATTTTCGATAACCCAGTTCGTATCCCAGCAGTTGTTCCGGCTTAAACCCGCCATCGCCCACCAGTCGCACATACTGGTAGGCTGCCTGCCCAGCGAAAGAGGTAAATGCGAAATTATCTTCGATGCGTGACGGTGTTCGAACCGCTCGGGTGACCGCCATCCAAATGGTTTGCCGTGTGCTCGGGGTCCAACTAAGCCTCGCGTCCGGCTGATAATTGAAGCCACTGAAGCTGTTGTATTCGAGTTTCGTGCCGAATGTCAGATGCAGCTTGTCCGGAACCAGCGCGATCTGGTCTTGCAGGAAGCCGCTGAAGACGCCGTAGGTCTGATTGTGTGGCAGGAAGTCCACGGTAGCGACGGTTTGAAAATAGCGACTCGGACTTACGCGAGCTCCCAGCCCGAAGGCGAATTCATGACGCCCCGCGGGGGCCGGATTCACTAGGAAATCGGCGTCAAACGTATGCCGCACCTCGCGGTAGTTCAGATCCTGGCGATCGGTTCGATCGTAGTAGGTTCGCAACTGCAACTTGGAGCCATCGTTGGTAGCGCGTTGCCAGGCTAGCATCACATTCTGACCTGAAAAGAAACCGTTCCCTTCCACCAACTGGGCTCCCGGGGGCGTGTAAGAGCTGATGCGGAATTTCTGCCCCGCCTCCACGCCGTAGGCGTCCCCTTGAATTGTCAGGGAGTCTCGAAAGTTTGGCTTCCAATCGGCGCGGAAACCAGTTTGCCCCGCTCGCCAATCGTCGAAGTTATCGTTGTTTGAATGCTGCTCCGGCCCGCGCGTTTTCGCTTTTCCATAAATCCGGTAACTGAATTCATCGGAACCGCCGCCGTAACGCCAGTTGAGAAATCCCTGGTCTACGTTACCTCCTCCCACGGAGACGAGCATGCCCCGCGTCTGCCGGGAGCTCTTAGTAATGATATTGATCACGCCGTTCACTGCGTTGGAACCCCAAATGGTGCCGCCGGGTCCACGAATGACTTCAATCCGGTCGATGTCTTCCAATAGGGTATCCTGCATATCCCAGTACACGCCCCGAAACAGCGGGGTGTAGACCGATCGGCCATCGATCAGAACCAACATCCCTCGGGAAAGCTTTCCTTGGAAGCCGCGGCTTCCAATAGCCCATTTTGACGAATCGATCTGTGCTACCTCCAATCCCGGAATCAGCCGCAACAGGCCGGGGATGGAGTTTGCGCCCGAACGCCGAATATCGGCCGCCGTCATGACGGTAATGGCCGCGGGCGCCTGAAACGCGGGGGTCTCGCCCTTTCGCGTGGAAGTGATCTGGATCTGCGATAGCTCCTCTAAACTCAGCTGTTTAAGTTGGATGGGAGTGTCGGCGTTTTGCGCTCTGGCGGGTGCGGTTGCGAAGAATACGAGAAGCGCCAAGACGCCTGTGTGGCGCGGACAACGCTTTGTACCGCGCGCAATCTTATGTTGAACCAATTGCCCCTCCGACTTAAGATGTTGGCCGATAAGTCGCTTCTCTTAAATAACTTACAAAATTAACAGGATCGGCGCAATATTGCTTTCTTCCTAGAACCACAACTATCGATTTCGTTTCAGAAAAAGACGCGGGGACTGACGCCATAGTTCCATAGCTCTGGTACACTGCCTCCCATGAATAGGCGGAGCAGTTCGTAGGACAACATAGCGCGAAGATCCAAAGCCTTGAATTGCTTATTCTTGCCGGAGCGGAAAAAATCGGTTCCAGGACCTGGGCGTTCCCCGACGCCTCCCTCCTGGAGGTGAAGGAAGTGGGTAGTATCTCATGACTTATTTCGTCTAAGGCTTTGCTTCCTTGCTTTTCCATGGAAACACCGCTCGCCCGAGCGAATCGTTCTAGGTGTTAGGGGGACGACGCAATGGCTGCCATCGTATGGAAGGGATTCCTGAGTTTCGGCCTCGTCACATTTCCGATTCGCCTTTTCACGGCCGCGAGAGCGGAACACGTTAGCTTCCACCTGCTGCATCGCAAAGACCTGTCGGAGATGGACGCGCTGAAGAAAAGCCTGGCGGCAAGTTCCGCGTTGCGGGGGCAAGTCCGTGGCGCCGCCTCGAAAGCGAAACGCGCCCGCGCCGCTTAGGTAACTAGTGGCAGTGCGATCACGAAACGAGCGCCAGAGGTATCGGCGCTACACAGGATCGTGCCTCCCGCCGATTCTGTGAGAGCACGTGCAATCGCCAACCCCAGCCCGATGCCGCTTCGATGTGCGTCCAACCTCTGGAACGGTTCGAAAAGCTTGGCGGCATAGTCAGGATTCCAGCCTGACCCATTGTCGGAAATGGAGATTTCCAAGCGATCCCCCGTGTGACTCTCGAGCGAAATACGGAGCGGACGCACCGGATCGCGAAATCGTATCGAATTTTCGATCAGCTCGCCCAACACGCGCTGAAGCTGCAGCGGGACCTTGCAGGGCGGTATTTCGCCGATCACAATCTGGCCGCCGGACTGTGCCAGCGCGTCTTTGGAAGCTAGTTTTGCGCCTAGGATCACTGCTTCCAAATCCAGGGATTCCAGTCCGGCGCGCGGCTGCCCGGCTTCGAGTAGCGTTCCCACGCGCGCGAGCAATTGACCCACATCCCGTTGCGCCTCAATGGATAAACGGAGATGCTCGGCAGCGTCTGTATCTAACCCCGGCCCAATCTTCCGTTCCAGCATTTGAGCGTTAACTTGCCCCTTGCGCATCAATGCCCGAACATCGTGGATCAAGTGCGGAATGAACTTCGCCCAGTCAATGGTCATGCACGGGCGCGCTCACCCAGTGCTTGGAGTTCCTCACCGCCATCTTCCATGCGGTATTGTTTTAACTTGGCATGCAGGGTTTTCGCACTGATGCCCAACGTCTCCGCCGCGCGGGTTTTATTGTTGCCAGTTTCCTTGAGCGTGGCTTCCAATAGAACTCTTTCCGCTTCTTCGATTGTCATTCCGACACGAATGTCCAAGCCTTCTTGATTCAGACTGGCACTTCCGGGCCCCGCCTGGGCGTGCAACGCCACATGTTTGGGCAATAAAGGCCCTTCATTGGCAAGAATAATGGCTCGTTCGATGGTGTTTCTCAACTCCCGGACATTTCCATTCCAACGGCGTGAAGCAAGCGCGGCAGCCGCGGCAGGATCTAAATTTGTCACGCGGGTACCGTGTTTCTGGTTCAGTTTCTCGATCATGGCCATGGCGATCAAGGGTATGTCTTCCAATCGCTCGCGCAGCGGCGGAAGGTTAATGCTGAAAACATTTAGACGGTAATATAAGTCCTCGCGAAGCTTGCCTTCCCGTATGGCCTGCTCTGGAGGGCGGTTGGTTGCGGAGACCAACCTGACGTCCGCAGTCATTTCTTGTTTTCCACCCAGTCTGCGGAAGCGGAAGTCTTCCAGAACGCGCAACAACTTGGCTTGCATGGGAAGCGGCATCTCGCCTATTTCGTCCAAGAACAAGGTTCCACCCTGGGCCAATTCCAGCGCCCCTTGGTGGCGCTCAAACGCACCGGTGAAGGATCCCTTTTCATGCCCGAAAAGCTCGCTCTCAATCAAGTTTTCGGGAATGGCTGCACAGTTGACCGCCAGGAACGGTTCCGCATTGCGAGGGCTAAATTTATGAATGGCACGGGCTGCCAGTTCCTTGCCAACTCCACTCTCGCCTGTAATCATGACCCCGGCTCGAGTGGGCGCTACGTGGCGGATTAGGGCAAATACGCTTTGCATGGCGGGGGATTGCCCCACCAGATCATCTAAGACGCCTTTTTGCGACAGTTCCAGGCGCAGGCGTTCATTTTCGGACGCCAAACGCCCCTGCTCCGACGCTCTTTGCAGTAGCGCTCGCAATGACCCGGGATCCACGGGCTTCTCCAAGAACCAGAAGCCGCCGTGTTTGTGCACGGTTTCCACGGCAAGATCGAGGCTGCCGAACGCGGTAAGCAGGATCGTGGGGGGTAGGCTTCCCTCGGCGCGTAGCCGGCGCATCAATTCAAGCCCATCCACTTGCGGCATCATCAGATCGGTGACGATCACATTTGGAGCAAACGTGGGTATCACAGCGAGAGCTTCTTCGCCGTCGCTCGCTGCCTGCACAACGTGCCCCCACGATGAAATCAAGTTCCCGAGTAGTTTTCGCTGATCGGAATCGTCATCTGCGATCAATACGCGCATTGGTACAACTAATCTCCTTACATCCGCGTTTTAGCCGCGTCCGAGCCAGCTAATTGCGAGTATACAACCGGATCCGCCCGGTCGAAAACCACAGTTCTCTCAGTAAGAGAGTTGGCTCGGGAAGAAAAGTTTCAATGGCGCACGTTTTTTCTTTGCTCCGGGACAAAACTCCCTAGATCGAAAATGGGTATGCCGATTCAGGGATCGGCTCCAACGGCCGATCCCACGTCATCTACTAACGCGCGCAGGTGCTAACGGGTCCGGGCTCCCGATTTGGAAGCCATCGTTTTCGTCCCGTTCTTGGTGCCATTTTTGGCGCGGGCGTTGGGCATACGCCCGTTTCCTGCATCTTCATCGCTCGCGCCTTCGAGTGACGACGAGCCATAAAGTTTCATCGCGATGGTTGTGAGGGTTGAATCCGCATTCTTTTCTTCATCCTCGGTTTCCTGCAGCAGTTTCGCCGCATCGCTTAAGCCGAGTTGCTCCGCTAGCGTGCGGGCGGTTCCGTAGGCCGAGATCTCGTAGTGCTCCACCCGCTGGGCGCCGGCGATGATGCCTAGATCACGGAGTGTTTTATCCTCTTCTTCCGCGCTTTCGCCACCTTCCTCAATTAGCCCCTTCATGCCCTTGCACGGCTTCCCCTTGGGAGTCATGCCGAGGATCCCGAACACTTCTTCCAGCCGTGCTACTTGTTGTTCGGTTTCCCCCAGATGGTCCCGAAGGGCGGTGGTTAGCTCGTCTGAATCCGCCGCTTTCGCTAGCTTCGGTAACGCTTTGGTGAGTTGCTTCTCGGCATCGTAGATGTCGCGTATTTGGTCAACGAAAAGGTCGTGTAATATTGCTTGTGTCATGCAAGCCTCCACAGGGTAGACGGACGCTTGTACTGGCCGTTTCAGCAATCGTCACTAACATTCATCGAAGCAATCGTGCTCTGAAATGTGTTGGTCAAAGGCCGCCCTGGCCTGCTCCATTCGCACGCGTAAGTCCTCCGTCTTCAGGCGCAATGTTTCGTAATCATCCTTGCGAGCGGTGGAAGCCTTGGATTGAAGTTCCGACGCGGCGGCGGCGAAGCTCACGGACGCAGCCTGGTGCGCCCGTAGCAACCGCACTTTCTCATCACACCGCAAGGATTTCATTTGGAAGCGTCGCGCCTTCAGCCAGAATATCGGTTGCCTGCTTGGATTCATCTACCGCCTAAACACCACGGCAGAGGCATTTTGAGGGGAATATCAGGCGAATGAGAGGGCCGGTCACGCTGGCTTCATTTTCCGCGAAACAGAATAACGAGCAAGTGGGTCATCCCCCATCGACCTACTTTGGCCACTGAGGAGCAAATCAATGCGAGAAGTGCCGGTTGCAGAAATCCTTGACGCGAACCATGTTTTGGCCGTGCTTACTGCATTCAAAAAAGGGGACTTCTCCGTCCGACTGCCTGTGAATCAAGTCGGTTTACCGGGCAAGATCGCAGATGCACTCAATGACATCTTCGAACTAAACGAGAACATGGCGACGGAGCTGGGGCGCGTCAGCACGGCGGTGGGCAAAGAGGGCCGCATTGGCCAGCGCGCCCTGGTCGCCGGCCGCGGCGGATGGGCGTCTTGCGTGGAGTCGGTCAATAGCCTGATCTCCGATCTGGTGCAGCCGTCCACGGAAATCGCCCGCGTCATCGGCGCCGTGGCGCAAGGGGACCTTTCCCAGAAGATGTCGCTGGAAGTCGAGGGTCGCCCTCTGCAAGGCGAGTTCATCCGCACGGCCCGCGTGGTGAACACAATGGTGGATCAGTTGAACTCGTTCTCCAGTGAAGTGACGCGCGTGGCCCGCGAGGTGGGAACCGAAGGCAAACTTGGTGGCCAAGCCATAGTCACGGGTGTCGCCGGGACGTGGAAGGATCTGACGGACTCCGTCAACTCCATGGCCTCCAACCTTACAAATCAAGTCCGCAACATCGCCGAAGTGACTACCGCCGTAGCCGGCGGAGACCTGTCGCGCAAGATCACGGTCAGCGTACAGGGCGAGATTCTGGAGCTGAAAAATACGATCAACACCATGGTGGACCAGCTGAGTTCGTTCGCCAGCGAAGTTACCCGCGTGGCGCGCGAAGTGGGAACCGAGGGCAAGCTGGGCGGCCAGGCGGTCGTCACGGGTGTAGCCGGAACCTGGAAGGATCTCACCGATTCGGTCAATTCCATGGCGTCGAACCTGACGTCGCAAGTTCGCAACATTGCCGAGGTTACGACGGCAGTGGCCACGGGTGACCTATCCCGCAAGATCACCGTCGACGTTCGCGGCGAAATTCTCGAATTGAAGAACACCATGAACACCATGGTGGATCAGCTTAGTTCCTTCGCCAGCGAAGTAACGCGTGTCGCGCGTGAGGTGGGAACCGAAGGCGAGTTAGGCGGGCAAGCTGAGGTGAAGGGCGTCGGTGGCGTGTGGAAGGATCTGACGGAATCCGTCAATTTCATGGCCGGCAATCTAACCTCACAAGTGCGCAACATCGCCGAAGTTACCACCGCCGTGGCGAACGGGGATCTCTCGCGCAAAATCACGGTCAACGTTCGCGGGGAAATCCTGGAACTGAAGAATACCGTCAATACGATGGTGGACCAGCTCAACGCCTTCGCCAGCGAGGTAACACGCGTGGCTCGCGAAGTGGGCACGGAAGGCGAGTTGGGCGGGCAAGCCGAAGTGAAGGAAGTCGGCGGCGTGTGGAAGGATCTCACCGATTCGGTCAACTCGATGGCCGGCAACTTGACGGCCCAGGTCCGCAATATCGCTGAGGTAACCACGGCCGTGGCGAACGGGGATCTCTCGCGCAAAATCACAGTGGACGTTCGCGGGGAAATCCTGGAGCTCAAAAACACCATTAATACGATGGTGGATCAGTTGAGTTCGTTCGCCAGCGAAGTAACCCGTGTGGCGCGCGAAGTGGGTACCGAAGGCGAACTGGGCGGGCAGGCGGAAGTGAAAGGCGTCGGCGGCGTGTGGAAGGATCTTACGGATTCGGTCAATTCCATGGCCGGCAACCTCACGGCGCAAGTGCGCAACATTGCGGAGGTGACCACTGCCGTGGCCAATGGCGACCTCTCGCGCAAGATCACCGTGGATGTGCGAGGCGAGATTCTGGAGCTTAAAAACACCATTAATACGATGGTGGATCAGTTGAGTTCCTTCGCCAGCGAAGTCACCCGCGTGGCCCGCGAAGTGGGAACCGAGGGCAAGCTCGGCGGCCAAGCCATGGTGAAGGACGTCGGCGGCGTGTGGAAGGATCTCACGGATTCCGTCAACTCGATGGCTTCGAATCTGACCAATCAGGTGCGTAATATCGCGGAGGTGACGACGGCCGTCGCCCGAGGCGATCTATCCCGTACGATCACCGTGGAAGTCCGCGGCGAGATTCTGGAGTTGAAGAACACTATCAATACGATGGTGGACCAGCTCAGTTCCTTCGCCAGCGAAGTGACACGCGTAGCGCGCGAAGTGGGAACCGAAGGAAAACTGGGCGGGCAGGCCGATGTGAAGGGCGTGGCCGGCACATGGCGGGATTTGACGGAATCCGTCAACTCGATGGGCGGCAACCTCACCGCGCAAGTCCGCAACATCGCCGAAGTTACGACGGCTGTGGCGCGCGGCGACTTGTCCCGCAAGATCACCGTGGACGTGCGTGGTGAGATTCTGGAGCTCAAAAATACCATCAACACCATGGTGGATCAGCTCAACGGCTTTGCCAGCGAAGTGACGCGCGTGGCTCGAGAAGTGGGAACCGAGGGGCGTTTGGGCGGCCAGGCCGATGCGCGCGGTGTAGCCGGCACGTGGCGGGATTTGACCGAATCGGTCAACGGCATGGCATCGAACCTGACGAACCAGGTCCGCAATATCGCCGAAGTCACCACGGCCGTGGCTCGCGGACACTTATCGAGCAAAATTACGGTGGACGCGCGCGGCGAGATCCTGGAACTGAAGAACACCATCAACACGATGGTGGATCAGCTGAGTTCGTTCGCCAGCGAAGTGACGCGAGTGGCTCGCGAAGTAGGTACGGAAGGAAAGTTGGGCGGCCAGGCGGACGTACGCGGCGTGGCGGGCACGTGGAAAGATCTCACTGACTCAGTGAATTCCATGGCGTCCAACCTCACCAATCAGGTTCGCAATATTGCGGGCGTCACCACAGCGGTAGCCAAAGGTGATCTCACCACGAAAATCACCGTCGACGCTCGGGGCGAAATTCTGGAACTGAAAAATACCATCAACACGATGGTGGATCAGCTCAACGCCTTTGCCAGCGAGGTAACGCGGGTGGCGCGCGAAGTGGGTACGGAAGGCAAGCTGGGCGGTCAGGCGGACGTACGCGGCGTCGCCGGGACATGGAAGGATCTTACGGAATCCGTCAATTCCATGGGCTCGAATCTGACCGCGCAGGTTCGCAACATCGCCGACGTCACAACGGCGGTGGCGAAAGGGGATCTGTCGCGCAAAATCACGGTGGACGCCCGCGGGGAAATCCTGGCGCTGAAGGACACCATCAACACCATGGTGGACCAGCTCAGCTCCTTTGCCAGTGAAGTTACGCGTGTGGCGCGCGAAGTAGGAACGGAAGGCCGGTTGGGTGGGCAGGCGGACGTCTACGGCGTGGCGGGCACCTGGAAAGATTTGACCGAGTCGGTGAATTCCATGGCGTCGAATCTCACCAATCAGGTTCGCAACATCGCACAAGTAACAACAGCCGTCGCCATGGGAGATCTGTCGCGCAAAATCACTGTCGACGTCCGCGGCGAAATCCTGGAGTTGAAAAACACCATCAACACCATGGTGGATCAGTTGAATTCCTTCGCTAGCGAAGTGACGCGTGTCGCCCGCGAAGTGGGAACCGAAGGAAAACTGGGAGGCCAGGCCGAAGTCCGCGGCGTCGCCGGCACCTGGAAGGATCTTACGGACAACGTGAATCTGATGGCGGCCAACCTCACCACTCAGGTGCGCGGTATTGCAAAGGTAGTCACCGCGGTTGCCAATGGAGATCTAAAACGGAAGTTGGTGCTCGAAACCAAGGGCGAAATCGCGGAATTGGCGGATACGATCAACGCGATGATCGACACGCTGGCCACCTTCGCCGATCAGGTGACAACGGTGGCTCGCGAGGTTGGCATCGAGGGTGCGCTGGGAGGCCAAGCGCGCGTCCCCGGAGCCGCGGGCTTGTGGAGGGATCTCACGGACAACGTGAATCAGTTGGCCGCCAACTTGACCACGCAGGTTCGCGCCATCGCGGAAGTTGCGACCGCCGTAACGAAAGGCGATCTCACGCGTTCGATTGCCGTGGAAGCGCAAGGCGAGGTCGCGGCGCTGAAGGACAATCTGAACGAAATGATCGAGAATTTGGCGGCGACTACGCGCAAAAATACGGACCAGGATTGGCTCAAGACCAACATTGCTAAATTCACCCGCATGATCCAAGGGCAGCGCGACCTGCTCACGGTTGCGCAACTGCTGCTGTCGGAACTGGCGCCACTGGTGAGCGCGCAACAAGGGACCTTCTATATCGCGGACCAATACGAGGAAAAGTCGGTGCTTCGGTTTATGGCCGGGTACGCGGATGACAACTCGGGCGACCGGCCCGTTCAACTCCGATTCGGTGAGGGGCTGGTGGGACAATGCGCCAGCGCCAAGCAGCGCATCCTGGTGCGCGACGTTCCGGACAATTACATCCGGATTCAGTCCAGTCTTGGCAGCGGAACCCCGATGACCATTGTGGTTCTTCCTGTATTGTTCGAGGGCGAGGTGAAGGCGGTGGTGGAACTCGCGTCCTTCCGGCAGCTTTCCGACGTCCACGTGGCGTTTCTCGACCAACTCACGGAAAGTATCGGCATCGTATTGAATACCATCGCCGCGACGATGCGGACGGAGCAATTGTTGCAGCAGTCTCAGGCACTGGCGGAGCAATTGCAAAAAACCAACGCAGAACTTCAGGAGAAGGCGCAATTGCTGGCCGACCAGAACACCGAAGTCGAAGCCAAGAATCGCGAAATCGAGCAAGCGAAGCACGCTTTGGAAGAGAAAGCCGAGCAGCTCGCCCTCACCTCGAAATACAAGAGCGAGTTCCTGGCGAACATGTCGCACGAGCTGCGAACCCCACTCAATAACCTTCTGATTCTCGCCCGCGTGCTGGCGGACAATACCGAAGGAAACCTGAGCCCCAAGCAAATCAAATTCGCGGAGACCATCCATTCTTCCGGCACAGACTTGCTGGCGCTGATCAACGACATTCTGGATCTCTCCAAGATCGAATCCGGAAAGATGGATGTTGAAGTCGGCAATGTCCGATTCGCGGAGCTGGAAGATTACTGCATCCGGACGTTCCGCCATGTTGCGGACGGCAAGGGCCTGGATCTGGCCATTGAGGCAGACGGCAGGTTGTCGCAAGAGGTCATGCGGACCGATGTAAAGCGCTTACAGCAAGTACTGAAGAATCTGCTCTCGAATGCCCTCAAATTCACGGAGCAAGGTTCCGTGAGACTGCAAATGGAATCCGCCACAACAGGATGGAGTCTGACTCATCCGATTTTGAACCGCGCTCCTCAAGTGATTGCGTTCACGGTGGTAGATACGGGCATCGGAATCGCGCCGGAGAAGCAGCGCATCATCTTTGAGGCGTTTCAACAAGCGGACGGAACCACCAGCCGCCGTTACGGAGGCACTGGACTCGGCCTTTCGATCAGCCGCGAATTAGCCCGCCTGCTGGGCGGCGAAATTCGCCTGCAAAGCGGCATCGGCCGAGGCAGTATCTTCACGCTCTATCTGCCGCAGGTTTACATCTCATCGGCACCCAAGTCCGACCTCAATCAACTGGCCCTTTCCGCCAGAATGTCGGACCAATCCCCCTCCGACGATGTGGATTTGATTTTGTCCGCCGGAAGTCAGGTTTCGTCTGATCTGGTGGAAGAAATGGCAGTCGACGACGATCGGAATCTAATTTCGGCCGGGGATCGTGTTCTGCTCATTGTGGAAGACGATGCCGACTTTGCTCGAATCATGGTCGACGAAGCGCACCGCCGGAATATTAAGACCGTCGTAGCGATGCGCGGCAGCACCGCGATTTCGCTGGCACACGAGTTCCAGCCCAACGCCATCACCCTGGACGTTCGTTTGCCCGACCTGAGCGGATGGACCCTGCTGGATCTGTTGAAGCATAATTCCACCACCGCCCACATTCCCGTACACGTCCTCTCAGGGCATGAGAACAACAAACGCGGATTCGCCCTGGGAGCCGTGGCGTGCCAGCCCAAGGATGTCACCAAGGAGTCGCTGGAGGCAATTTTCAATTTGATCGAATCGTCGATCGAGGTTGGGAGGAAGACTCTTTTGTTAATCGCGGACAATGAGGTTCGCGCGGCGGATATCGGACGGTCGCTGGCAGGTGACGATCTCCAGATCATCCACGTGCCGGATCTCGCTTCCGCGTCCGAAGTGTTGAACACTCAGCCCATCCATGGGATCGTGCTGGACTGGGTATTGCCGGAGGCCAAGGCAATCCAATTCATTGAAAGCGTACAAGGCAGGTTTGATGCTTACGTCCCACCCATGGTTGTCTCCGGGAGCCAGCAGTTGACGGAATCCGAGATTTCCGAGATTCATCGGTGTTCTCGAACCGGCCCCGTGCGTTACGCGCCTTCCATCGAGCGCCTGATGCATGAGATCGCTCTCTTGCTCCACCGCGATGAAGCTCGCCTGTCGGACGAACAACAGCGCGTGCTGCGTGAGATGCGTGAATCGGATCATCTGCTGGCGGGCCGCAAGGTTCTAGTGATTGACGACGATCTCCGCAACATCTTTGCGCTGACCAGCGTGCTGGAACATCGCGATATGAAAACATTGCATGCTGAAAATGGACGTGCCGGCATCGAACTACTGAAGAACAACAGCGATGTGGATATCGTGTTGATGGATATCATGATGCCGGAAATGGACGGCTACGAAACCACCCGGGCGATTCGTAAGTTACCCGAATTCCAAACGCTGCCTATCATCGCGCTGACCGCGAAAGCCATGAAGGGCGATCGCGAAAAGTGCCTGCGCGCGGGCGCATCGGACTACGTAACCAAGCCGGTGGATCTCGATTTGCTATTCTCCGTCATGCGTGTGTGGATGGCGCGCGACGCCGATAATCGTTTCGAGCATGGATTCGCCACGCTGCCGACCTGGCTGGACCATCGCGAGCCAAGTTTGGCGGATGATCGCAACTCGATCTTAGCGGGCGACAGCGTACTCCTGATCGTGGAAGATGATCCGGCATTTGCGCAAATCCTGATCGAAGGCGCTCATCAGAAGGGCCTGAAAGCGGTGGTTGCCATGCGCGGCAGTTCCGCGCTTACGCTGGCGAAGGCCTTCCGTCCGCAAGCCGTCACCCTGGACTTGCTGCTGCCGGACATGAGCGGATGGACGGTCTTGGATTATTTGAAACACGATCCGATTACCCGCCACATCCCGGTTCACGTGATTTCCGGCGCGGATAATGCGGTGGAAGGATACGCCCTGGGCGCGATGACGTATCTTCAGAAGGCTTCCGAACCGGACGGGCTGGACCGATTACTGCCTGTCGTCCAGACGTCCATGCAGTCTCGCCGCCGGAGAATCTTGGTCCTCGCCAATTCTGAGCCCATGCGAAAGGAAATCCGGGAAAGCCTGGCTTCGCCCGGCGTGGAGTTCGTGGAGGCGATCACGGATGCCGATGCCGAGGAGATCCTGGAGCGCGAACCCGTCGATACAATCGTGGCCGACTGGGTGGTTTCGGATACCTGCAGCATCGAGTTCCTAGAGCGCCTGCATGCCCGCCCGGAACCTCTCATCCCGCCCGTGGCCATCCTTGGCCCTGTTCCAATCGACGCTGGGCGCGCGGCCGCACTGCGCCAGTTATCCCGGCGAGGCGCCATTCGTTACTCCAGTTCCCTGCAGCATCTTTTACACGAGGTGGCCTTGCACCTTCATCTGGCGGAAGAGAACATGACTTCGGACCAAAGGACGATCCTCGCAGGCTTACTGCAAAAGGACCCGGCCTTTGAAGGGAAAACCGTGCTGGTAGTCGACGACGACTTGCGCAATATTTTTGCGCTCACCAGTGTTCTGGAACGCCAACACCTCAACGTCCTGCATGCGGAAACGGGGAAAGGCGGTTTGGAAGTGCTCCGCCAGAATCCGGCCATTGATGTGATCCTGATGGATATCATGATGCCGGAAATGGACGGCTATGAAACGATGCGCGCCATTCGCAGAATCCCTCAATGGGCGGGGCTTCCGATCATCGCGCTGACCGCCAAAGCCATGAAGGGAGACCGCGAGAAGTGTCTGCAGGCGGGCGCATCCGACTACGTCACCAAGCCTGTGGATCTGGCTTTACTTTTCTCCGTGATGCGCGTTTGGTTGAGTAAAAGCGGAAAGTCGACGGCGGCCCTGATAGGAACCGGGAAGGCGCGGCATCCGCATTCCGATGCCAAGCGGCAATGAAACATTATTCAATGGCTTCTCCATTAATTGGTGACACCACCGCCAAGCCGATGGCCGATGTCGTCAAACTGCTGGCTGTGGACGACGATCGGGACAATCTTCTGGCGTTGCAGGCAGTCCTCGACCCTTTGGGTCAGCAGATCATGCTGGCGGAGAGCGGCTCCAGCGCACTTCGGCTTTGCCTGGAACATGAGTTCGCGGCCATACTGATGGACGTCCGCATGCCTGACATGGACGGGTTTGAGACAGCGGAGCTGATTCGCTCCAGAAAAGTTTCCCGGCAAACCCCCATTCTGTTTCTCACTGCCTACCGCAGCGATGAACAACTCTTCCGTGGCTACGATCTGGGGGCCGTCGATTTCTTGTTCAAGCCCATTGTCCCGGAAATCCTGCAGAGCAAAGTGGCCGTGTTTGTAGAGATGTGGCGCAGTGAGCAGTTGCTCAGGCGCCAGACCGAGGAACTAGCGCGCACCGAACAGCAATTCCGCGCCCTGCTGGAAGCGGCTCCGGACGCTTTGGTGATTACCGACCAGGATGGAATCATCGC
Organism: Acidobacteriota bacterium; assembly: GCA_039931205.1. Lineage (GTDB taxonomy): Bacteria > Acidobacteriota > Terriglobia > Bryobacterales > Bryobacteraceae > Palsa-187. The sequence continues at coordinate 3,790 of JBDTSJ010000058.1, read as the reverse complement.
GATGGCCAATACCCGGACAGACGCGCTTTTCAACTACCCCAGGCCGGCGCTGATCGGGCAGGACATCCGGGTGCTGATCCCGGATTGGAAGTTTAGCGAAGTTCCCGACATGCGGAACGGCGCCAGTCCCCCATTATCGGAAAGACGCATCACCGGTGTCCGCCACTTGGGCCGCCAGTTTCCAGCAGGAATTACCGTTAGCCCCGTGCGCACCTCGGAGAGTCTGCTAATCACCACCGCCATCCGCGACGCCACGGACCAGGTGTTGGCGGAGCAGCGAGTCCAGAAAGTAAATCTGGAGTTGGAGCAGCGCGTGGCCGAGCGCACGCTGGCGCTGACCCAATCGAATGAGGCGTTGCAGCAATTTGCCTGGGCCGCGAGCCACGACCTGCAGGAACCCATTCGGACCGTTCTGACGTACGCCAACTGGCTTCATGAATCCGCAGAGCCCCGTCTCGATGATAAGGAACGCCAGATCCTGGCCGTCATTGAACAACATGCTTCGCATTTGCATCGGCTGGTTACCGCCCTGCGAGAATACACTCACCTCAGTGAACGTGGACAGCAGAAATGGACGCTGGTGGATTGCAACGCGGTGGTGGCCCTGGTAGCCGCCGGCTTAGAGAAGTCCATCGAGGAATCCTCGGCGATCATCGAATTCGGCTCCCTGCCCACACTGCCTTCCATCGAAATCCTGCTGGTTCAGTTGTTTCAGAATCTGATCAGCAATGCCATCAAGTACCGGTCCAGTGACCCGCCGCGGATTGTTATTTCGGCGGAAGCAATTGCAGGTGGATGGCGGTTTTCTGTTCGAGATAATGGCATCGGAATTGACCCGCAGTACGCCGACTATATTTTCGGCGTGTTCCGGCGCCTGCATGGCAAGGAACAGCCGGGCACAGGCATCGGATTAGCTTTGTGTAAGGCGGCGGTGGAACGCCTATCGGGACGCATATGGGTAGAACCGACCGAAGGCTCAGGATCGACGTTCCATTTCTTTCTGCCCTCAAAGGAACTTGCATGAGCAAGGAATGCACCCGTATCTTCGTCGCCGAAGACAACACCGCCGATGTCTGACTGATTGAGGAGGCGCTTCGCCGCCAGGCAATTCCCTACGAATTGGACCGCTACGTCACCGCCGAGGACGCGATCCGGGCGATCCGGCTGTGCGGCGTCGGGGACTCGCCGGTGCCGGACCTCTTGCTGCTGGATTACAACCTGCCCGGAGGCCGGGGCGTCGACATACTCGCCGCCGCGGCTGGGAATTCCGTCCTGGACCGAGTGCCTAAAGTGATTTTGTCGTCATTCCTCAGCTCTAGCGAAATGGAGGAGGCGATATCCATGGGGGCCATTCGCTTTCTGGAAAAACCAGCGACTCTTCAGGAATTCGTAGACAGCATCGGCACCAACGTGCGACAACTGCTGGGCATTACAAACACCCAGCCCCCGGCCGCCTAAAACATTTCTCACAGGCCCACCTGGAAAATTTTTCCCTATAGTTACCAAAAGTATCGATACTGATTCTCCCTGCACTGAAAAGAATAGACTTATTTTGTCCTGCCTTGGCTGCTAAGGTGCAGATGTCTCCCAAGTCGGTTTGGGTACGGAGGCAAAAATGAAGGTAGGCGATTACAAACGTATTCTTTTGGCGAAAGAGGCTGAGCTAAGAAAAGGGCAACCCTCCAAAGCGGAGATCGCAATCGAGCCAATCGCGGAGGTGTTTGACGAGATCCAGCGGACCGCGGAACGCGAATTGGCGCTCGCGGCGATGACCAGGAATTGGCAAACAACGTCGCTGCTGAAGGAAGCCTTGGCGCGGATCGACAATGGCACCTTCGGGAATTGCACCGAGTGCGAGGAACCCATTAGCGAACGACGCTTGAACGCGCTCCCGTGGGCCAAATTGTGCATTCGCTGCCAGGAAGCGGAGGACAGCAAGTCGACCATATTCCAAGAATCGCCGCTGCGGACGGCTGCGTAACGGAGATGAGCATGACATCCATAGAGTTCGGCGAAGCCTACCAGACGGGCATAACCAGGACAACGGCCTTCCTGCTCTCTCGTGGCGTTCCCACTGGCGCTGCGGCGGATATTGCGCAGACAGCCTGGATGCGTGGCTGGGAACATCTGGACCAACTGCGGGAAGAAACCGTGCTTGGTCCGTGGATCAACGCGATCGCGCTTAACCAATATCGTCGCGTTTTGCGGACCCGTAAACGTGAACAAGAATGGAAGCCCGCATATAGCGACCTGGCCACTACCCGGCTCGACTTAGCCGCGATTGACGTCAGCAGGATTCTGGAAGCTTGCCGGCCCTGCGATCGAAGCCTCCTGCAGGCGCAGATGTGCGGTGCTACCGCCAAGGAGCTCGCCGATCACGAAGGCGTGTCCCAAACTGCGATTCGGCTCCGTCTGCTCCGCGCACGCCGGAGTGCCCGGCAAATCTGCCGGCCACAACCTTGCCGGCAGCGGTACAGTCTGGCTCTTACGTGATGGTGCGGAGTCTCACTTCACCGGCTCGATTTTGAGAACAGCGCCGTCGTTCTCATCGGTCAGTAGATATATCAACCCGTCCGGCCCTTGCCGTACATCGCGGATGCGCTGGTGCAGATCGCCAAGTAACGTCTCCCGCCGCTGTTCGCCGTCGGCGTTAAACACGATTCTCTGCAAATTGCCGGTGCCAGGGAGGCGTCCCACGGTCATGGAGCCGACGAACAAATTATTGGTCCATGCCGGAATCTTGTCACCCGTATAAAACATAATCCCGGAGGCAGTTACCGAAGGGACCCAGAACAGCTCCGGAGCTTCAAATTGAGCAGCCCAAGGCGTGGGCGATGCTTTCTTCCCGTCGTAATCGCGTCCATACGTGACTGCCGGCCAACCATAGTTCTTCCCTGCGCGGATGATGTTCACTTCGTCGCCGCCCTGGGGGCCATTCTCGGTCTCCCACAATAGTCCGGTAGTTGGATGAAATGTTAAGCCTAATACCGTGCGATGCCCATACGAGAATATTTCCGGCTTCTTCCCCGCTTGACCGATAAAGGGATTGTCCTTAGGTATGCTTCCGTCATCATTCAGGCGAAGGATCTTGCCGACGTGGTTGTCCAAGGTTTGTGGCGCGTCGGGATTTCTACGGTGCGACGAGGCGACATACATGCTGCCGTCCGCTGCAAACACCACGCGCGCACCATCGCCGCCACTGAGCGGTTGCCACGCATCCGCCACGAAGACATCTTTGATCTCGCCTAACTTCTCGCCATCCAATCGTCCGCGCGCTACGGCCGTCGTCGCCCAGTAACCTGGCGCTCCATCAGGTCTCGCAGCCTTCTTCATGTAGGTGAAGTACACCAGGTGGTTCTCAGCGAATTTGGGATGCAGCGCAATGTCGAACAAAACGTCAACGGAGAGACTGGTGAGGTCCGCGATGGAGCCGGCCGAGACCTTGCCGCTGCTAATCAAACGGACCTTTCCGGGACGTTCCGTTACCAACATTGCACCATCGGGGAGGAACACCAGCCCCCAAGGATGTGCCAATCCGCGCGTCACTACGGAAACCTGAATGCGGGTGTTGCGTTCGTAGGTGGTGTACGTCCAGGGCCCAGCGCCCAGCGTGTTCGCGGGAGGCGGTGCCTGGCCCATGGCGGCAAACGAAATAGCGGCGAATAGAGCGATGAATTTCATGAGATTCCGGGATGGTACCTTCGCCCATCCGCGTTGTCAATGACCGCAACGCCGCTGTCGCTGCCACATGAGAATGTCCTATTAGTGCCATTTAGAAAAGTCCTATTGA